>NZ_JBEHVP010000002.1:0-519339 GCF_040227275.1 Coprococcus sp. RTP31081st1_H1_RTP31081_211007 | reverse complement strand
ATCGGGAGGACAGAACAATGGTCGATGAATTGACGCAGGAGTCGTTCCAGACAGGAAAGGCGATTGTGACTGTCAGCATAGATCTGATTACTGCATGAAAAATAAATTTTGTTGAGGTTAAATTGAGATTGACTTTGTATTGTATAAGTATGAAATAAAAAGGAATCAGGTGATGTACAATGATAAAGCATAAAATATGTAAAATCCTTCTTGTTATACTGGCAATTTTTTTATGTGTGGCTTTTTATGAATTGCTCGGAATCTGCGTTGCATATAAAAAGCAGCCGGAAGTGTCCAATACAACCAAAAAAGAAACAAAAAATGGGTCATGGAACGAATGCAGTGAAAATACAGAACGGGCAGTAATCATAGAAAAGAATCCAGAAGCGCTTTTACAAAGAGTGCGTTTGATCAAGAATGCAAAAAAGGAAATTATTTTTTCTACTTTTGCATTTCAATCCGATGAAAGTGGAAAATTGATTTTAGGAGCACTGCATGATGCGGCAGACAGAGGTGTACATATTCGTCTGTTAGTAGATGGAATGGAGAGCTGGATTGATATGGAAGGAAATCCGTATTTCTATGGACTATCTTCCCATGAGAATGTTGAAATTAAACTGTATAATAAGGCCAATCCATTGAAACCGTGGAAAATGATGGGTAGAATGCATGATAAATATTTGATTGCAGATGGAAAGAGATATATTCTTGGGGGAAGAAATACACACAATTATTTCCTGGGTGATTTTCCGGGACATAAGAACTATGACAGAGACGTGTTAGTGGTTTGCGATGAACCTGAGAAAGAAAATTCAGTTAACCAGTTGTCAGAGTATTTTGAAACCATATGGAATCAGGAAGACAGTGGTTATTTTCATAACAATAAAAAACTGGCAAATAGAAAATCTGTAAAGAACGCAGTTTTAGAGCTGCAGAACAGCTATCAGAAATATTTTGAGGAGAATAAGGAAAGAATCTGCGAGACCGATTATACGGACGAAACTTTTGAGACAGAAAAGATTACATTAGTGTCAAATCCTATTCACACAGGTTCCAAAGAACCAGTAGTGTGGTATCAGTTGGGAGAATTGATGAAAAATGCAAAAAATCGTGTGAAGATCCACACGCCATATATTATCTGTAATGATATGATGTATAATACATTGGAGGAGATTGCAGAGAACGTTTCAGATTTTTCTATTATGACAAATTCAGTTGCGAATAATAGGAATCCATTTGGGTCTGCCGATTATGCGAAAAACAGAAATAGAATCTTAAGTACAGGAATTAATATCTGGGAATATGAAGGCGGTTATTCATACCACGGAAAAAGTATTCTGATTGACGATGATCTGTCTGTAATCGGTTCCTTTAATATGGACATGAGGAGTGCATATCTGGATACGGAACTGATGCTTGTAATACGCAGTAAAGATATTAATAAACAGTTGGAAGAGGGCATGATGGAATATGAAAGAGTGTCCCGACAGGTATTGGAAGATGGAACCTATCGTGATCCGTATCATGTAGAGCCAATTGAATTGACAAAGAAGCGTCAGAGAAACGTACTTTTGGTACAGCATCTGCTTGGATGGGCAAGATATCTGTTCTGATAAAGGAGGAAGAAGATCGTGTTTCAAATATTAATTGTAGAAGATGATAAAGAATTAAGCCAGCTATTCCAAAAAGTGCTTGAGAAGAATGGATATCAGGTCAAAAGTGCATCGGATGGAGCACAGGCATTAGAAGTATTGGATAAAGAGTATATTGATCTGATCATTTCCGATATTATGATGCCGGTTATGGATGGTTATGAACTGGTGTCGGAACTCCGTTCAGCAGGATATCAGATACCGGTACTTATGATCACTGCGAAAGGTTCCTTTGATGATATGCGCCAGGGATTTCTTTCAGGAAGTGACGATTATATGGTAAAACCGGTAAATGTGAATGAAATGGTTTTAAGAGTCGGAGCACTGCTTCGCCGTGCACAGATACTGAATGAACACAAAATTGTGATCGGTTCAACAGAGTTTGATTATGATGCAATGACGGTTACAACTGATAAGGAAAGTCTTGTTTTGCCTAAAAAAGAATTCCTGCTTTTATATAAGCTTGCAGCTTCGCCAGGCAGAACATTTACAAAACAACAGTTGATGGATGAAGTATGGGGATACGAGACGGAGGCAGACCCACATACGATAGAGGTACATATAGGAAGAATCAGAGAGCGTTTTAAAGATAACCCTGATTTTGAAATCGTAACAATGCGTGGAATTGGATACAAGGTGGTGAAAAAATAATGGAACAAAAGAAAGAAAAAGGATTGCGGATCCGATCCTGTCTGACTGGTGCAATCTGGCTGGCACTTGTATTTTCAACAGTCATATCTGCATTATTATTTGCTTTTTTGAATCATTTTTTTTATCTGCCAGGCAGCATACCTGTGCTTGGTTGGCTTTTGATTTTCAATACATTGATTGCAGGGCTGATTACTTCCTTTATTAATGCAAAGTTGCTGGAACCAATTACCAGACTTAGTAAAGCAATGAAGGAAGTTTCTCAGGGAGATTTTGAACAGCATTTGGAAACTAACAGCCGTATAGCAGAAGTTGGAGAATCTTATCAAAGTTTTAACGTTATGACAAAAGAACTTCGTGCAACAGAGGTGCTGCAGATGGATTTTGTATCTAATGTTTCTCATGAGTTTAAGACCCCGATTAATGCCATTGAAGGATATACAATGCTGCTTCAGGGAGAAGAACTGTCTCCGGATCAAGAGGAATATGTAGAAAAAATCTTATTTAACACCCAAAGACTTTCCGGATTGGTTGGTAATATTTTGCTGTTATCCAAGTTAGAGAATCAGAATATACCAATGAAAAAAACAGAATATCGTCTGGATGAACAGATTCGCCAGGCATTTCTTTCATTGGAAACAAAATGGACAGAAAAAGAAATTGGTTTTCAGGTAGAATTGGAGGAAGTTAAATATACTGGGAATGAAGAACTTTTTATGCATATCTGGATAAATCTTTTGGATAATGCGATTAAGTTCAGCCCTTCAAAGGGGACAATTACGATGTTTCTGAAACAAGAACAGGATTCTGTTAAGTTCATTCTGGAAGATGAAGGACCAGGAATAGAGGATGATGTAAAATCCAGAATATTTGACAAGTTCTATCAGGTAGATGGATCTCATAAAGCAGAAGGAAATGGCCTAGGTCTTGCACTTGTAAAACGGATTGTAGATAGTGCCGGAGGAACAATCAAAGCAGAAAACCGTGAATATGGTGGATGCAGATTTGTTATAGAGCTGCCAAAGCAGAAAGATGAGATTATATAGTTTTAAGATAAATTAGAAGATGGGAGAATTTATATGACATTTTATCAGGAGTTGCAGTTAAATCAGGCAGGTTCTAAAAACCTGTTGAAAAAGAGTGAAACACTAAAAGAAAAATTATATCATATGTGGGTATATCTGGTGAAGATAGCTGTTACAATGGCATTTTGTTTTTTCTTTGTTAGTATTTTCAGCATCCTATTTGGAAATGAGAACAGCATTGTAGGTGTAGTAGTCTTATTATGTCTCATGGTGTTTAGAAATGCGGATCTGGGGATCCGCACCGGACAATCTACGATGCTTTTGGCTTTGTTCTTTGTAATTATGACTGTATGTCCGCATTTAGCAAATCAGTTTTCACCGGTATTGGGAATGCTGTTAAATATTGCGGCACTGGCTGTGTTGATTCTGTTCGGATGCCATAATCCATTCATGTTTAATCAATCTACATTGGGTCTTGGGTATCTGCTGCTATATGGTTATGATGTTACGGGAAAAAGCTATCAGATGCGATTAGTCGGAATGGCTTTAGGTGCAGCACTTACCTGCTTCGTATTTTATCGAAATCATAAAAACAGAACTTATAAAAGAAATCTGAAAGATCTGATACAAGAATTTGATATCACTTCTTCCAGAACAAAATGGCAGATATGTCAGATTTTATGCGTACCGATTGTCCTTTGCATTGCAGAACTTTGTAATATGCCACGTGCAATGTGGGCTGGTATTGCGGCCATGTCCGTGATTTTGCCGTTTATGGAAGATATGCACTACAGAGTCCGTAAAAGGATTGTCGGAAATATTGCAGGTGTTATATGTTTTACAGTATTATATTTTCTGCTTCCTTCGTCAATCTATGCATATATAGGAATTCTTGGTGGAATCGGTGTAGGATTTTCAGCAAAATATGGCTGGCAGGCAGTATTTAACACATTTGGTGCTTTAGCCATTGCTACAGAGACTTATGGACTACAAGGAGCGGTTAGTCTTAGAGTGATTCAAAATGTTTTTGGTGTTGTGTTTGCTTTAGCATTTTGTGTTATATTTTATTGGTTTATGTCTAAAAAAAAGGAAAGTGAGGTGACCGTACATGCAGAGTGAAGTGAATCAGGAAGAAAATTTGAATAGAATTATTACGGTTCCTTATCTTCTTTCTTTTTTCGGCTTTGTCTGATTCCGGTAATTATATGGAGTTATTGTGTAAAGAAAAATCCTCTGTTAGCTGGTGAAATCTTATTGCTTTCTGTTTACTCGTTTTCCGCATGTGCTTCTTTTAATCGTGATAATGGCAGGTAAGGAGTTGTATATGGTAGTCAGTGGATGTCTTGTGATACGAAAGACAGGAAAAGTACATGGTGCAGACTGGCATGGAAAGATAGTAACCTTTTTATTATATGCATGAGACAGATAGTGATATTCTGGATGGAATGCGCATCCTTTGTGCAGAGGATAATGAGTTGAATGCAGAAATCCTAATGGAATTATTAAAGCTTGAAGGTGCAGAGTGTACTATTTGTGAAAATGGCAAAAGAGTTTTGGAAGCATTTGAACAGTCCGTGCCCGGTGAGTACGATATGATCTTGATGGATGTACAAATGCCTGTTATGAATGGTTATGAGGCAACGGAGGCAATCCGTAGAAGTTCACATGAACAGGCAAAGACGATCCCGATTATTGCCATGACTGCCAATGCATTTTCAGAGGATATGCAGCACTCTCTCGCTGCTGGAATGAATGCTCATATTTCAAAACCAGTTGATATGAAGTTGCTGAAGAAAACCATAAGAAATATAAAACTTGGGAGGGAGGAAGCCCAATTTATTGATCAATAATCACTAAAGAGAAATAAGAAGGACAAGAAACAAAAAATACTCATTGTAGATGATTCAAAATTTAACACTTTTGGATATCAATACTCTGTGCAGATAAAAGCGAAGGTGGAAAATGATAGCCAGATGTATAGTCTGAAACTGCATACATTGTGGTCTCCTATGAAGAAAGACGGAGATATAGGAATCATTGGATATTTTGATGCTGTAAATTAAATATGTAGATTATTAATCATAGAGTGTATGGATTCAATCAATTCCATATGCTCTTTTTCTTTACTTGATCTCAGAAAAGATTTTTGCAACCTGATACAATTTTCTGTTCTACAATCTCCGTCATAATAAAAATATCTCCATCATTTCAAAAGAAAATGACGGAGATATTTAGAATCTGTTCACGGAGACTCAGCTGCTCCTGTTCGGCTTGCTCCAGCCGCTTTTGTAGTAATTTAATATTACTTGCTGTGACAGAGGATAGGTCAACATTTCGGCTTTCTAGTGCGAATTTCGCATCTTGGAAAGCGTTGAGTTCCTGATCGTGCTTTTGGTAGTATGCCTCCTTACATTAAAGTATGTCAGAATGCTAAAAGAGAGAAATATAGATGTATACTTTGAGGTGGAAAAAATACATAGTCTGAAGGATGGAGAATTTTTATTGACGATTCTAAGTTCTGTAGCACAGCAGGAAGTTGAAAATACTTCTGCTTATGTTAGAAAAGGATTGAAGATGAAAATGGAACGTGGTGAGATGGTTGGATTCCAAGGCTGCTTATCTGTGTTCACAATTCCTGTAGAAGTCAGATTGCCGAGGCACTTGGAAAACGTCTAGCATCTGATGTGTTTGAAAGCTATTCTGCCGGGACAGAAACAAAGCCACAAATCAATCAGGATGCTGTTCGTATAATGAAAAAACTCTATGGAATTGATATGGAAACAAATGGTCAATACAGCAAGTTAATTACAGATATCCCAGATGTAGACATCGCAATTTCAATGGGATGTAATGTTGGATGTCCTTTTATCGGCAGACCTTTTGATGATAACTGGGGACTAGATGACCCTACAGGAAAAGATGATGTGGATTTTATTAAAGTGATCCGTGAAATTGAAGAAAAAATTATTAAATTGAAGAATAGTTTATAATCATCAGCACCTTGCAGCAATGCAGGGTGTTTTTGTCATTCATAGAAAATTTACAGAGTGGGACTGTGGCAGAATTGAATTTGTCAACCAAATGGTTTATAATGTAACAAGTTGAGGTGCGTTTTAGACATGGAGGATAACGATGAAGACATCCGATATGATTAAAGAATTATGTAATAAAAAGAATATAAGCGTTTCAGAACTTGCCAGACGGATAGGTCAGACTCCACAGAACTTTGGTAAGAAACTGAAACGAGATACAGTTACTCTTGAGGAGTTGAAACAGATAGCTGATGTGATGGAGGTTACCTTTGAGCAATCATTTATCTTCCCGGATGGAGAACAGATAAAAACAAGTAACGAATAGGCGGTGAGTAGCATGGATACTGTGGATTTGATTATTAAATCATCAACAGAATTTTATAATGATTTGAAGGGTGATGAGAATGGTCGATATCGTTCTTGGGAACACTGCTATTCACATTTCATAAAAGCACGAGGGAGCCAAGAGATTGATTATGATTATTTGAGTTTGCAATTGGCCTTTTATTTGGCTAGTTGGGGAATGTATCGTGGTTCATCCTTTTTATTGCAAAAGGATTATAAAGTACATATTCCGGTAGTGAAAGAACTGTTAAGTGAGAAGTATGATGTGCTGGCTGGAATTGAGTGCGTTAGCTTTAGAGAAAAAAGCAATCAACAATTACTTCTAGATATAAATTCGTTTTTAGGGCAGTATTACGATAAAATCAGACGAGAAGTAAAAGAGCAAAAATTAAAAAATCAATTGTCCTTTACACTAATCACTAAAATACTTATGGGAACTCTTGGTTGCGTTCCTGCATACGATAGATATTTTATAGCAGGCATTAAAAATCAGAAGGTTGCAATCGGTAATTACAACTTGAAATCCATTATGCAGCTTGTCGATTTTTACGAAAAAAATTCTGCTCGATTTGAACCAGTTAGAGAGAAAATGAAAATTGAAGGTATGCCGTATCCACAGATGAAGATGATTGATATGGGATTTTGGCAGGTTGGTTTTGAATTGGATACAAATAAGGGAATACAGACAGCACACTAGGAGGTAGAAACATGGAATATACACCAATGGAAAAGGATGTTCTTGATATGATGCAGAGAACTGATTTTAAGAATATATCAAAAGGTGATGTGATTAGTTTTGCATCAAAGATAGGCGAACTTCGTCCTGAAGTGGCTAAAGAAGTGCTTGCATAGTTTCCTGAATTTGTTGGATTAATGAAATCTTCATTAACTGAATACAAGGAGATGCTTGATACAATTGTAAGTAGTGATGATGCAAGTATTAAGGAGTATTACGGTGTAGCAAACAAAGAAATGGATCAGGCTGCAGATAGTAGAAAACAGTTTTATGCTTTTGTAAAACAAGTGCAAGCTGATTGCAGTAAACTTCTCGATAATCCAAACCTTCCTCCTGAGATGATGATTGAGATGTCTGAGATATTTGGGGTGGATAAGTCCGGAATAAGCAGACATTTGAAAAAATATTTGAAACAGGTAAATTAGATGAAAAAGTGGTTGTTGCAAAAATTGCAACAACCACGAGGCATGGAGCAATAGAAGGAAAGCGGACGTTGGATTATAGTTGATGAGAATAAGAAGAAAGATTACTAATGAGACCAAGTGGACAGAAAAACAGAAGTCCTAAACTACCTGAAACAATACCCCAAGATGGCGAAATGGATGAATATATGCATTTGCTGTGGCTCAATGGGTTATAACCCGGATATGCCAGACAAGATTAATTCGAGAGATGGCAATGGGGAATATAACACTGTATTTTCAAGAAACATAAAGAAGTATTTTTCTCCACTGAGAGTAAATGACATGGGGATGTGCGCCATTTGTCAGAAATATTGGAGAAATAAATAAGTATTTGCAAAAGGAGACCTCTTATTTGAAAAAGAAAAAGGATGAAATAACCATCCGTTCCAGTGCAGCAGAATATTTAACCTATGTTGCCTCTATCGGTGGTCAGCAGGACAGTATTGAGATGCGCTATGAGGATGAGAATATATGGCTGACACAGAAGATGATGGCCACATTGTATGATGTGGATGTTCGTACAATCAATGAGCATATTAAGAAGATTTATTCCGACTCAGAGCTTGAGGAAGATTCAACTATCCGGAATTTCCGGATAGTTCAAACGGAAGGTCCCCGTCAGGTGACTCGTGATACAAAGCATTATAATCTTCAAATGATTATTGCGGTCGGATTCAAGGTTAATAATGAGCGAGCGGTGCAGTTCCGCAAGTGGGCCAATGGTATCGTGAAAGACTACACTATTAAAGGCTGGGTCATGGATGACGAACGTCTGAAAAATGGTGGCTCTGTGCTTACAGTAGAATACTTTGACCGCCTGCTTGAGCAGATTCGTGAGATCCGTCTCTCTGAGCGGAGATTTTATCAGAAAATAACGGACATCTATGCTACAGCTCTTGATTATGACCGAACAGCAAAAACAACAAAGCAGTTCTTTGCAAAGGTTCAAAACAAGATGCATTATGCAGTTCACGGACATACAGCAGCAGAGTTGATTTATGAGCGGGCTGATGCAGATAAGCCACACATGGGATTAACTACTTGGGCAGCAGCGCCGGAAGGCAAGATTGTAAAAAGTGATGTGAGTGTTGCGAAGAATTATCTTTCAGAGAAGGAAATGCGTTCATTAGAGCGTATTGTATCTGCTTATCTGGATTTGGCAGAGGATCGGGCGGAACGTCATATTCCAATGACGATGGAGGATTGGGCAAAGCGTTTGGATTTATTCTTGATGGCCGACGACAGAGATGTTCTTCAGGATGCAGGCAAAATCACTGCTGAGATTGCCAAGGCAAAAGCTGAAACTGAATTTGAAAAATATCGTGTTATTCAGGATAGGCTGTTCATGTCTGATTTTGATAAGTACATGTTGGAATTGGAAGAGAATGCGAAGAAGTAGCATGAAACCAGTGATGATGTGGATGGGTTCGGATGAGTAACTTCCAGACACAAATCGGTAATTCATAGAGTGCTGTCTTTTCATGTGAAGACCGTCTGCTTGCTAAGCAAGAAACCTTGAGTTTATGCGGTATTTAGGTGGTTCTGACGGATAATGTGTACGCGAATAGTTGTATCCATTGTTGTGAAATGAGTTCGTAGTTGGAGAAAATAGAATTATATGAGAAAAAATGACAAATTTCCATTCGCTATGACAAAGAAATCATTGGTTGTGTATATTGTTTTTACAGTTCTTCTGGGACTATTTCTGTTTTTTGTCATAGGAGATATGGCTGGAAAATGTGCGGCATGCATTGCTTGTCCGATGCTCATTGCATATTTGCTCTATGCGTATTGCAAGGAAAGTAAAGCAGATACGAAAGCTCGTGAGATGAAAGCACAATATATGAATGGCAGTTATTTTGAAAGCCCTGAGTGGCATGAGAAATATGTAGCCTATCTCAATGAGCACACATTTGAGAAACCTAAATATCAAAGCATGAAACTGGATTTATTAAAAAGATTTCAAAGACGGGAATATCTTGTTAATATGATATTGCTATTGTTCCTGATGTTTTGTACATTGTGTCTTATTCCTTTAGGGCGTTATTATATGGCTATCATAGGATTTTGTCTGTTCGGATTCCTATTTTGGCTAGAGTTTTCACTGTATATAGGAATGCCGGTACGGAAGTGGCTGAAGGGCGATATTGATTATGAGGAGCTTGAAGCGTCATATTTAAAAAGTCAGATGCTTTTCTATAAAACAAATGCATTAGCATTTGGAACTACACATTTACATGGATTCACAGAGAAAAAATATATGCAGTAGATTATCGGCTGGTGGAAGGAATATCAAGAAAAATAGTACGCCTTAAGAAGTATGAGGATGGAATTTATAATACGGAGGAGTTTCAGCATTTTGCAGTTATTCATGTCAGACTGCCAAAAAGCGGAAACATTCATGATGTTGAGATCGAACTAAATGAATTTCAGGTTCAAATGGCAATCGATAAGTTACCCACCTACAAAATTGGTGAAAATTTGATGGAGAATCTTTCTGTAAATGAGCATAAAGAAAATGAGGCTGTAATATAGCCAATGCAGTATTTAGCATTGCCTAAAAAGGATAAAGAAGATAAGGAGACTCCATGGACAGAAAAACCGAAGCCCTAAACTACCTGAAACAATACCCTAAGATGACAAAATGGATGAATACCTGCATTTGCTGTGGCACAATGGGTTATAACCCTGATATGCCAGAAAAGATTACTTCGAGAGATGGCAATGGAGAATATAACACTGTATTTTCAAGAAACATAAAGAAGTATTTTTTCCCACTTAGAGTAAATGACATGGGGATGTGTGACATTTGTCAGAAATATTGGAGAGAAAATCACTAAGTAACTTGATATGATGAAATTGAGGCTTGCATCAATAAGCTAAATAGAAAAGGAGGATAATCATGGAATTTATATGTTACCCAAAGTGTTCAACCTGCCAGAAGGCAAAGAAATGGCTGGACGAGAATAAGATCGAATACACGGAGCGCCACATTGTGGATGATAATCCTACATATGATGAGCTTAAGAAATGGTATGGTAGGAGTGGACTTCCGCTCAAGAGATTCTTCAATACGAGCGGCATGCTGTATAAGGAGATGAAACTGAAGGACAAGCTTCCGGACATGAGCGAGGATGAGCAGTTGCAGCTTCTTGCGACAAATGGCATGTTGGTGAAGAGACCGCTTGTCGTTGCTGAAGGTTTCATGCTGACTGGATTTAAAGAAAAAGAGTGGACAGAGAAGATGCTGTAGTAGGAACGTCCCCGTGGAGAAAAAATGAAAAAAATTGATGTAAACAACAGTTGGGAAATGCATCGCGTAGGCGATGACGATTGGATCATTGCGACAGTGCCGGGATCGGTGTATGGGGATCTGCTGCAGGCGGGCAAGATGGAAGATCCATTCTGGAAGGACAATGAGATAGAAGCACTGAAGCTGATGGATTACGATTATGAGTACCGCACCAGCTTTTCGTGTGATGATGAGCTGCTGGGATCGGATGAGGTTATCCTTCGGTTTGAAGGGCTGGACACCATTGCGGATATCACGCTAAATGGTGTGAAGCTTGGACACGCCGACAATATGCACAGGACATGGGAGTATTCGGTAAAGGATACCCTGAAGCAGTCGGATAATATATTAAGTGTATATTTTTATTCGCCGACAAAGTTCATCGCAGATGCATTTGCGAAGGCTCCAACACGGGGAACCGAGGATGCCATGAACGGATTTGTACATATCAGAAAAGCTCACTGCATGTTTGGCTGGGACTGGGGCGCTCACCTTCCAGATGCAGGAATATGGCGGCCGGTCAGCTTGCTTGGAATTGATACCGCACGGATAGATTCTGTTGAAATCCTGCAGCATCATGATCAGGACTCAGTGGAACTTGATATAAAGCCGGAGATAGAATTTGCCCGGAAGTATATTGGTTCTGGATCAGAGACGGGACAGCTGAGTGCAAACGTTAGAGTAGTAGATCCGGTTGGAAACGAAATTATAAATAGAATATTAAATGAAGATATCACGAAGAATATACATATAGACAACCCACAGCTCTGGTGGCCTCGTGGGTATGGTGAGCAGAACCTTTATACTGTTTCCGTTGACCTTGTGAAAGATGATGGTACGGTGGTTGACAACTGGACGAGAAAGATCGGCCTGCGGACAATAACCATGGACCGCACAAAGGACAAATGGGGTGAGAGCTTTGCCACCTGCGTAAACGACGTAAATATATTTGCCATGGGTGCCGATTACATTCCGGAGGATCATCTTCTTGGACGTGTGACACCTGAGACTACAAGGACTCTGCTTGAGAAGGCGGTATTTGCGAACTTCAATTCTATAAGAGTGTGGGGCGGTGGATATTATCCTGACGATTGGTTCTATGATATGTGTGATGAGATGGGACTTGTGGTGTGGCAGGATTTCATGTTTGCGTGTGCTGTCTACGATCTCACACCAGAATTTGAGGCAAATATCACCGCGGAATTTATTGACAACTTAAAGAGGATCCGTCATCATGCGTCACTCGGACTTATGTGTGGCAATAATGAGATGGAGCAGTTTGTTAAGGAGAGAAAATGGGTGAGCAAGGACAGCGAGGTTCGGGACTATATTATTATGTACGAGCGAATTCTCCCGCAGATCATGAAGCAGTATGCTCCACAGGTATTTTATTGGCCAGCGAGCCCGTCCTCAGGTGGTTCATTTGATGATCCGAGAGACGAGAACCGCGGAGATGTGCATTATTGGGCTGTGTGGCATGGTGATAAGCCATTTTCTGAGTACAGAAAGTTTTGCTTCAGATATCTTTCCGAATTCGGTTTCCAGTCATTTCCTTCAAAGAAGACTGTTGAGACATTTACGGATGATGAGCGTGATATGAATATCTTTTCATACATTATGGAGCGGCATCAGAGAAATGGCTCGGCAAATGGAAAGATAATGAATTATATGCAACAGACATATAGATATCCATCTGATTTCGAGACGGTTATCTACGCATCGCAGCTTCTGCAGGCGGATGCTATCAGGTATGGCGTCGAGCATTTTCGAAGAAACAGAAATGATGACAGGTGCATGGGAGCAGTGTACTGGCAGTTCAACGACTGCTGGCCGGTTGCATCCTGGTCCAGTGTGGATTACTGCCAGCGCTTAAAGGCACTTCACTACTATGCAAGACGTTTCTTTGCTCCGATCATGATCTCCTGTGAAGAGGAGGGCATGCTTGGAAGCGGACAGGAGCTGGTGAGACTCCCATTTGAATTCCCGAAGTCCATACGCCTCTGTGTGGCAAATGAAACCATGAACACAGAGAAAATACTTGTGTCCTGGCAGTTGAGGGACGCGTCAGCTCGTGTTCTTGAATCCCACGAGGAAGAGATCACTGCGCCAGCGCTGACGAGCGTATGGCTTGACAAGGTTGAACTTCCTGGTATCGACATTTACCACCAGTATGTGAGCTATCAGGCAAGTATGAAAGGACAGGTAATATCAGAGGGGACTGTCATATTCTCATATCCGAAATATTTCTGCTACGAGGAGCCTCATTTGCAGGCGACAGTGGATGGCGACTATATCACAGTCAGTGCGGATGCTTATGCGAAGAGTGTGGAGATCCTGAACCAGAATGAGGATCTGATCCTGTCGGATAATTATTTTGACCTGAATGCAGATTCAAAGACTGTAAAGGTTATAAGTGGAAGTGTGGATAAGCTGAGGCTTAGAAGTGTATATGATATAAGTTGATCTTGATAAGGGAGATTTATAAATGGTAAATGCCAGCGCATTATATATGTGCTGGCATTCACAAGAAAGGAGAAGCCATATGAGTTTTGCATTGTTTCTGGACATAGATGGTGTATTGAATACCCGGACGACAGTTGTGGGAGCGCCGAGTGGAAGAACCGGGATAGACGAGTCCAGAGTGAGGCTGCTGAAAAAGGCGTTAAAACAGTTTGGCGATGCAGCAATCGTTCTGACTTCTGATTGGAAGCTTATGAGAGAAGACGGGGATGACTTCTCATATCTTGTATCTATGCTGGGCAAATTTGGACTAAGCCTGTCTGGAAAGACAACCGATGTCTGGGTTGGCAGAGGTGAGGGTATCCAGAGCCATCTGGCGGAGCATCCTGAGATAGATGAATACGTGATACTGGATGACAATACATTTGATTTCTCCAATTATCCTAAGCTTTGGGAACGGCTGTTGCTTACCAATGGCATAGAGAATGTCGAATATGCATCAAAGACACCGGCGATTGAAGCAATGCTTTTTCTGGAGGCTATTTCTTAGTCCTTTCCCATATCATCCTGACTACATAAGGAATCAGAATAACAGGAATTGCCAGATAGGCTAGGAAACTGTAAGCCTTCTGGATGAGTGTCAGCAGGCCGAACTGCGCAATTCCAAAGTCGGCAAGGCAGCAGATCAGCGCAGCTATGATCTCTTTGCGGGTTATTCGGGCTGAGCCTGCAGCAGGACTGATGGCAGGTTTAGCAGGTTTTTTATTGCAAATTCTTGCGACCATTGCGGCTACCATATTCACCGCAGTGGACACGGCACCTAGTATTATAAGAACGGAGATGAGCGGTGTCAGGAATCGACTGCCCACGCCGCTTTGAACCATGAACAGAGTAGGCACACTCTGTTTTGCCATGTCAGGATTTGATGCCACAGTCATTATTCCAAGAACGACAACGGTCATCATGATTATATTTATCACGCATCCTATTCCCATGCTTTTTACCGCGTCCTTCGGTTTGTCAAATGATCTGGCATGCTGCACGAATACAGCTACATTTGCAAGCTGGAAAGTCCCGTACAGGAATGCGGAGTAAAGTGCCTTGCCAAGAGGAAATGCGTCGGAGTTCATGGTCGATGCGGTCTGGCTGATCTCATGTGAGCTCGCGATGATATTCGGAATGTACACGATGAGCAGTCCGACGATGATGCATATGGATAAAACGGATGCAACTCTGCGCACCAGGTCAGTTCCGAATATGGCAACTATGAATATAAATACGCCTATGACGAGTGTACAGACAAGATATGGCAGACCTGTCAGAGTGCTCAAGGTCGCGCCGCCTGTAGCAAATGCCACTGCAGGTGCGACACACATGACACAGATGTACAGCACTTCGAAGAGATTTGAGAATACAGGGGCAAATCTGCCATAGAGGGCATTGTTGTATGAACGGTAGTCATAGACTTCGTGTTTTCTTGCAAAATACAGGCAGTATGCGAAGAATACCGCATTGTAGATCATGGCGATGGCTGGCGTGATGAGACACCAGACTCCATAGCGTACATAGTAGCTGTATATCTGGGCGCCTGATGCGAAGCCGCCGCCAAAGTGGGTGGTGAACCACACAAAGGCAACTCCTAATATTATGGAATATTTACTTTTCGACTGCGTTGATTTCTCCATTATGTGATTCTCCTGTCATTGAATATCAGCTTATTCTTTGTTCCTCATATCAAGTTCGTTCATAGCCTTGACCAGCATATCTCTTGTCACCTTGTATGGATAATGTGCCACATCGGACATATCCGGTATGCGATTCATGGTTTCTTCCCACTCTTCTTCCGTGATCTCTATGTCATTCAGGCATACCGGGAGATGTATGGCTTTGTTGAGCTCGTATACTTTCTCGAATTCATCCATTTGTCCATCAACAATAAGTGCGATCAGGACGCCAAATCCTACAACTTCACCGTGAAGATGATTTTTCTCTATGACAGGGTAATTGGTCAGCGCATAGAATATGGCGTGGGCCAGACCGCTGTTGTAGTCCGGGGTGCAGTCCTTTGTGAGGAAGATAGAGGCAATGCCGGTGGTCACCACTATGGAGAGGATGACCTGTTCAACGTCATACGTGCACAGCCCTTTCTGATGATCGGCAAATGCTTTGGGCCCGTAGGACAGCAGTGGATCCCGGCACATACGGCTTACGGCAACTCCAATCGATGTGAAATGTTCCAGGCGTTCATCCCTGGAGGATATGGTCGATTCGTAGTATTTCGCATAGGTGTCACCTATGCCGGCCCACATATAGCAGCTTGGCGCCTTGGCGATTATCTCGGTGTCTATGAACGCATGCATGGCCGGTCTTATAAAGAAGTGCGGCTTCAAAAATGTGCCATCCGGATTGTACATGATGGATACCGATGTACAGGCAGAGCAGTTGGATGCGATGGTTGGAAATGTAAATACGGGTTTGTCGTCAGTTATGCACAGGCATTTGACTGTGTCCAGTGCCTTGCCGCCACCGACTCCAAATACCATGTCGGCCTGCTGATAGACAGGGAGTGCGCGAAGACGCTCCACATTGTCGTAGGTACAGTCTGCTCCGAACAGTTCCTTTCCAATTATAGTAAGTTTCGTCTTGGCGACAGCCGCAGCTATCTTTTGGTAGGCGGCAGCTAGAGCTTTTTCCCCGCCGATTACCAGCACGGTGCGACCGTAAGATTCACATACAGGTCCGATCTTGCTGTAGATATTGCAGCAAGGGTGAATATATGATACAATGTCCGAAAAGTCGGAAGAAGCAGGGGGACATATTTTGAAGGTATATGAGAAGATATTTGCAAGGCTTGACGAACTGAGTATGAGCCAGTCAGAGCTTTCGAGGCGAACGGGGATTTCAACCAGCACGATAAATGACTGGAAAAAGAAGAAGATCAATCCACAGGCGGACAAGCTGGTTGTTATCTGTAAGGCACTTGACATGTCATTGGCAGAGCTTCTTGGAGAAGACGGGGCTGAGAACAGCAGCGTCGATTATAGTGCTGATGAGAAATATCTCATTGAGTGTTATCGCAGATCGGATAATTATGTGAGAAAGCATATGCTCAGATATATGGAGCTTATTGACAAGACAGAGAGAAAAGCGACCGGGACACCACAGAGAAATGTTGCCGTTATACAGGATGTGGATGGGAATAATATTGTGTTTATCAATGATATTATTTTTATGGGTAAGCAATCAATAAAGTGGAACGATGTGGAAGCATATTTAAAAAGATTTGTTGGAGAATTTTATTGGATTTCAGATACGGAAGATGAGATTTATATAGGGGCTGATTTGCCTGATGAGTATGCACATTCAGAATATACCAGAGTATTGAAAGGGGCAAATGCTAAGGCAAAAGCGAACGCTGCCCAGGGAATACCAGAGCTTATTGAAATTGCAACAGAAAAACGGCATACAAAAAATTCAAAGAAAAAGCATGAAAAGGATGCAAAATATGGCTGGTATAGGTATGAATCCCGCTTTGCTTTGCCTGTGTACAGTGAGCGTAGAGAAGTAATAAGATATAATGTTTATCATGTGGCAATGATTATAAGGCATAGTGAGGATGGAAAAAAATATTTATACGATATTATGAATATAAAAAAAGAAACGGGCAACCTTTTCCAGTCAGATGACCTTACTCAGTAGAAAACCCATTTCTTAATGGAATAAGAATAAAACATGCTACAGGAAAAGTCAACAGTTATATTGAGGAAGGATATAGATTGAATTTACAGGAGACATTAAAACACTATTTTGGATATGACAGTCTGAGATCAGGACAGCAGGAGCTTATAGATGGAATACTTGCAGGAAGGGATGTGCTTGGAATTATGCCAACCGGAGCAGGTAAGTCGCTTTGTTATCAATTGCCGGCTTTGATGATGGAATCCGCCGGGAGGGGAGTGACGATAGTTATCTCACCGCTAATATCACTTATGGTAGATCAGGTTAAGGCACTGAACCAGGCGGGAGTTCACGCTGCGTATATCAATAGTACATTGACAGAAGGACAGATCAGAAAAGCTTTGGAATATGCCGGACAGGGCAGATATACACTCATGTATGTTACCCCGGAGAGACTTGGCACTGCGCAGTTTCTGGATTTTGCCGGCAAGGCAAGTCTTGCAATGGTGACAGTTGATGAGGCTCATTGCATATCCCAGTGGGGACAGGATTTCAGACCAAGCTATCTGGAAATAGCGGATTTTATAGATAAGCTGCCAGTGCGCCCTGTTGTGAGTGCGTTTACCGCTACAGCAACAGATATAGTAAGGCGGGATATCGTCCAGAATCTTAGACTTGAATCTCCTGTCACGATTGTCACAGGATTTGACAGACCGAATCTGTTCTTCAAGGTTGTGAACAGGAAAGGCGGACGTGATACGGACAACAGTGTATTGAACTATGTCAAGAGACATGAGGGAGAGAGCGGGATCATATATTGTGCTACCAAGAAGAATGTGGAGAAGGTACACGAATTGTTGGTGGCACATGGAATATCTGCAGGTCGGTATCATGCCGGATTATCGATGGAGGAGCGCAAGAGGAGTCAGGAGGATTTTACATATGACAGGCTCAGTGTGATGGTGGCGACAAATGCATTTGGCATGGGTATTGATAAGTCAAATGTGAGGTATGTGCTTCATTATAATATGCCGCAGAGCCTTGAGTATTACTATCAGGAGGCTGGAAGAGCCGGACGTGATGGTGAGGAAGCGGAGTGCGTACTGTTCTTCTCAAAGCAGGATATCATGATAAACAAGCGTTTGCTGGAACATAAGGTCAGTTCTGCAAATGCAGGCATAGACGATGATGAACTGCGGGCAAATGACCAGCGGAAGCTGAATCAAATGATACGTTATTGTGAAACGGATCAGTGCCTGAGACAGTATATACTGAGGTATTTTGGAGATGAAAGCCCTTGCACATGTGACAAATGCAGTAATTGTGTTGTGACGGAGGAAGAGACTGAGCAGTCATACATAACAGACAAACGTGCTGTGAAAAAGATGGCGGTGATGGCTGATCTGACAGATGAGGGAATGGAACTGTTTGAACTTCTCCGGGCTGGACGCCTGGAGCTCGCAAGGAAGCAGAATGTGCCGCCATTTATCATTTGTTCGGATAAGACTCTCAAGGATATGTGCATTAAGTTGCCGAGAAACAGTGAGGATATGAAGAACGTATATGGTATGGGAGTGCAGAAGACGGAGAGTTATGGAGAGACATTTGCAGAGATTATAGACGAATTCTGCCTTGCACATACGGAATATGTGGAGAGCATGAAAGCGGAAGCTTTGGATTCTGACAATTCTGGTGACTTAGGGACACAAGGTGTGGAATCGGAAAAGCAGCGCAGAAAAGAGAAAACAGTCAGGAAGAAAGAGTTCTATATTGATCCGAACATGCTTGATGATGTGGAGATCGTCGATGAATGTATTGTTTCTGAGCTGGCGAATCGTATAAATGAACTGAATCAGAAACAGGGAATCACAGGCATGAAAAAGCTGACAGCGGCATTTATCAATGGTCTGCTACAGCAAAATGGCTACATTGAAGAACTGGACATGGATGATGGCAGCAAGACGAAGCGGGTTACCTCAAAAGGGGCGGAGATTGGAATTCGTGAGGAAGAGCGGAAAGCGAAGTTTGGCAGAAGATACTATGCAATCACACATAGCAGGGAGAGCCAGAAGGTGATAATAACTCTGCTTAAGGAGTATTTTTTCACAGGATACGGTGAGGGAATAGTGGAGTGAGAAAAATATTATTCATCTTAAAGGGACCGAAATCGATACGTTTAAAAAGAAAGTGATAGATTACTTTATGATTAACAATAGATTGACAATAATGAGGTATGAAGATAATGGTATTTGAAACTATATACAGTTTGTATGAAAAAGAAGTAGTAAACGAGATTAAGAAATTAAAAACGGATGAAGAAATAAAATTTATTGAAAGAAAAGGAATTATACGAGATATTGTGTTGAAAAGGTTGGCAAAAGCATTAAGTGTGGCTGTATACAGAAATGGAAAGATAGAGGATGTACATGCGGGGGAATGCGAAGGGGAAGACTATTTTAGAGGTATACCGGATAGTTGTATGAAAGCAATTAATATTGATGTTTGTAATAAAATATATACGATGTTAAAACTATTGCTTAGTACAGATGAGGATGATTTTAAGATAGCTAATGCAGTTCTAAGATTCTCAGAGATGTGTGCGTCAGATTGGAATGAACCAGAACTGGATGATAGTATATACAATAAAGAACTGCTTGATTTGTTGTAATCATTTTTAGAAAGAGGATCAGACATATGAAGATAATAAATGCAACACCAAAAGACAAAGAAGAACTGCTCTCACTCTATCACGCCATGATAGGCGGACCATGTGAGTGGAGCGAGAATTATCCTGACGAGAATACCATAGCATTTGACCTGAAGAATGAGGATCTGTTTGTTATGAAGAATGACAAAGAAGAGATTGTGGCCACAATATCCATAGATCACGACGATGCTGTTGAGGCACTTACGTGCTGGAGAGCAGATCTGGCTCCATCGGGAGAACTTTCAAGGCTGTGCGTCAGGAAGGATATGCAGGGACAGGGAATTGCGAAGACTATGATGAACTATGCCTGTGATGTCCTGAAAAGCAGAGGCATGAAGGGCGTTCATATACTTGTCAGAGAAGGACATGTGGTGGCGCTTTCGACATACGCCAAGATTGGTTTTGAAACGGTTGGAGAGTGTGATCTTTTTGATAAGCATTTCGTATGTATGGAACGGGGATTCTAAAGAGGTAGATATTGCAAGTTATAGGATGCAGCTGCAGCTATATTGTAATATAATGGGGGTGTATTGTTTGATGAGTTATAGAGATGAGACATTTCTATTATATAAGAATGACGAGTGGAGGTGCACAGAATGATAATTACAATAGGCAGAGAGTGTGGATGTGACGGCGATGAGGTGGCAGCAAGACTTGCCTCAAAATATGGTATAGCCTGTTACACAAAGAAAGAGATAATAAGGCTGGCAAAGGAGAAGGGTGTGTATGACAAATATCCGTTTTTCTTTGGAGAGAAGGCTATAGATTCTATGATGCAGTCGGTGTCAGATGACTTTGTCGTGAAGAGAAGAAAGACCCCGGAGGAGGTACTTGAGAGATTGCTTGACGGACAGGATGGCGTTGTAGTGGGAAGAGCCTCGGACTTTGCATTCAAGAACAGGAACGATGCAGTGAGAATATTCCTGTGCGGAGATAAAGACAGCAGAATAAAGAGGATAATGGACAAGCATGGCATATCAGAATCAAAGGCAAAGAGTATTGTGGAGGAGACTGATGCCAAGCGAAGAAGCTATCATGACTATTACTCAGGAGAGAACTGGGGATATTCAGGACATTATGACCTGTGCCTTGATGAGGCGAAGCTCGGCGTGGACGGTGTCGTGGAGATGGTTTCAGCGTATATGAAGGTGATAGGCAGAAATTAGAATTGAGCTTGGCGGAAGATATATGGTATGAGCTGGATTGACAGGCTTTAGGCATTACTTGAAAGGTGTAGATATGGGGAAAAATACAACAGGAAAATACAGTCTTCTGGTACCGGATGGTGAGTATTCATTTAGGGTACTGAGCCCTGTGGTCATGCATGACCTTGGGCTTGATATGATATGCAGACAACTGTCGGCAAATGAGTCTGAACAGAATTATATAATGGGAGTTATGTCACGGATATATGCAGATCCATCTGTTACAAAGTACAGAGGTGGTGTGTTTGACGACATAATTGGAAATAAAAAACTCAGAGACGACATGATGGAGATTCTTGGGAAGATAAGCTTTCTCAAGGATTACGGCAGCTTTAAACGCGATTATGATGAGAATTCAGGTATATGGGATCTTATGCACAGACTTGATGAGATAGACGATTATATAGAATGCGTAGATTCGTTATATTCCTGCCTGAAGGATAAAAACTTGCATTCAGAGGGATTTACAGGTCTTAAGGAGTATGTTCAGAATATATATGAGGACAACGGTTTCAGTGAGCTGAAGAAGGACATATCAGAGCTGAAAAAGGTGAGTGGTGAGGTTCGAAGTATAACTATAGGAATTAATCTGAACAGCAGATATGAGGCTGATGGCGTTGGCTTGATATCTGTAAATAGTAAGCAATTTACGAGGGGCGGTGTGCTGAGCAATTTCTACGGTCATTTGATGTCCAGAGATAAGATAAGTGACAACCTCGACGCTAAGAGTGACTTCAGATTTCAGCCGTTAGATGCGGTAAATGAAGCATTATCCAAATTTCAGCAGGAACTTCAGGGAAGAGTGGTAACTGGAGGTGCAAATAACTTGGCGGCAGGAATGGTTGGTATTCCTGATTCTGACAAATCCAAAGATATTACGCGGTATACAGACAGGGTATTCACCAAGCTCATAACAAGAATTGTCAAGAGGATGAGGGAGACGTTAAATAAGTACGTGTCGATTACCATAACTGATATGACGGATCTCATACCTGAGCTCACTTACTATATAAGATGGGCTGAGTACATAGAAAAACTGCAGAAACGCGGCGCAGCATTTTCCAAGGCAAAGGTTGTGAACTCTGCATATCAGCCGGACGCAGGTACATCTAAGGAAGCCAATTCCAAGAGCAGATATTATATGAAGGCTCGTGGCGTATACAATATCAAGCTTGCAGCATTTGATACGGAGGAGTCGGATCACATAGTGACCAATGATCTGGACTTTGATAGCGAGCACAGAGTGTATATTCTGACAGGAGCAAATAGGGGTGGAAAGACGACCATAACACAGACGATAGGTCAGCTTTTTGTACTGGCTCAGGGTGGTATATATATCCCAGGTGATGAATTTGAATTTGCTCCAGTGGACTGCGTATTTACACATTTCCCTGCTGACGAAGACAAGACCCTGGATCTTGGAAGACTTGGTGAGGAGTGCAAGAGATTCAGGGAGATATTTGACGGTGCGAATGATCGCAGTCTCATACTTCTCAATGAGACATTTTCAACCACATCATTTGAGGAGGGCTATTATATAGCCAGGGATTCCGTGAGAGCTATTCTGACAAAGGGAACGAGAACGATATACAACACGCATATGCATAAGCTGGGCTTTGATGTGGATGAGATGAATGAAGGGCGTACAGAGGGCAAGGTATATTCGCTGATCGTACACAACGAGGGCTCACAAAGATCTTACAAGATCGAGATAGCGCCACCTGCTGGTAAATCATATGCCAGTGACATAGCGGAGAAGTATGGTGTTACATATGACATGCTGGTGAATAAAGAAAAATAGTTGGCTGTATGCAATGCTTGTGGATGATATTACAGACGATATGTGGGCAGTTTAGAGTCATATAATATGAATTGTCTACAGTGAAGATATTGGAGGGTATAGGATGACAGAAAAGCATACAGACAAGAGAACAATACTTATAGTGGATGATGACGCTGATCTGTCTATGCTGATACAGGATATGCTGGAGGACAACGGCTATGCTTTTCTGTACGCAGCCAGCATAGACGATGCATATGAAGTGCTGACAGATAACAAATGTGATCTCATACTTCTGGATATCAATCTTCCCGATGGTACAGGTTTCTCATTCTGTAAAGAACTCAGGCATACTTCGCAGGTGCCAATCATATTTGCAAGTGCAAGGACGAGTGAGGATGACAAGGTGAATGGCCTTGATATGGGTGGAGATGACTATATCGCAAAGCCGTATTCACTGAAAGAGCTTATGTCTCGTATCCGTTCGATACTCAGGAGAACTTATGGTGTTGATGACAATAAGTCTGAGATGTTGACCCTGAACACAGACGGGAACGAGATAGAGATCAACAGGCACGCACGGACTGTGAGCAGAAACAAAAGTAATGTGGATATGAAGCCGAAGGAATTTGACCTGCTTGTATACATGGCGGAGAACAGAGGCAGGGTATTGACAAAGGAACAGATCATGAGTGCCGTGTGGGGGCTGTACAGTGATGTGGAGCCATCCACGGTTGCGGTGCATGTGAGGTGGCTCAGAGAAAAGCTTGAGACAGATCCGTCACATCCGCAGCTTATCCGTACGGTATGGGGAACGGGATATGTGCTGGGAGATAATGAATAGACAAAGACAGTGAGGATAATATGAGCTTGTAATGTGGATGTCCACTTGGCAGCTATAGGGAGTTTATATGAAACGACATTCAGTAAGAAACAATATAATAAAAATGCTGATCGTGTTCATGTGCGCCATAACCATAGTTTTTGGCTGGCTGTTCTACAGGGAGAAGCAGGACGAGACACGGCGGATAAAAGATGATGAATATGGGCAGTATATAGTGGAACTGAATGAAGTGAAACAACTGTATGATTCGGGATCCACAGATGCTGACGAAAAGCTTGACGCTGTAATGAATGAACTCAGGGAACAAAAGCTAGATACCGGCAAGTCAGGACTTAGAAATATATTGATCATTTATATTGTTGTCCTGTGTGTTGTGATTGTATTATTCCTGTACATATACGTGTGTGTTCTCAGGCCATTTGATGAGCTGGAGGATTATGCATCACATCTGGCAGCAGGGGATATGGACACCAAACTTAAGTACAGACGGGTAAATATGTTCGGAAGCTTCACGTGGGCATTTGACCATATGAGAACGGAGATAGTGCATGCAAGGCGTAGAGAGCAGGAAGCGATAGAGAACAACAAGACAGTTATAGCCACGCTGTCACATGATATAAAGACTCCGATCGCATCCATAAGAGGATATGCGGAGGCATTGGTCATGAATATGGATGCCACCCAGGAGCGCAGGGAGAGGTATGCGTCGGTCATCATGAAGAAATGTGATGAGGTTACGTCCATAACGAATGACATGTTTATTCATTCCTTGCATGATCTGGACAGACTGGTGGTGAAGAGTGATAAGGTTGAGATAAAACCTCTGCTGGAACAGGTCCTGTCAGATATAGGTCTCGGAATGGATATCGTGGTGAATGGAGATATAACCGAGGCAGTGCTTGAGCATTCAGATTCGGGAAGAGTGGTTCAGGTGATAGAAAATATACTGTCAAATGCCGCTAAGTATGCCAGAGACACAGAGATAAGTATTGTTACGGAATGTATATCGCCCGAAAAACTTCCAAGGAATGTCCATGTGAGCGGCGCTGATATGGTATACAGGCTGTCCATAAAGGATCATGGAACAGGAATCCCGGATAAGGACATGCCGTTCATATATGAGAAGTTTTATCGAGGGGAAAACTCCGGTGATGAACCTGGAGCGGGCCTTGGACTATTTATTGTCCATTATCTCATGGACAGAATGGGCGGAGATGTGGAACTTGTAAATCATGCTGATGGCCTGGAGGCAGTGTTATATTTTGCAGCAAGAAAGGTTTGTTAAGGACTTGTTAATAAATAGGGTGATATGGTTGTAGCACGGTGGCGAGGTGAAGATCTGTAGAGGATGTCTGAATGCCCCCGTGCTACAACTATAAAAAGGAGAGAAAAATGGCAGATATAATTCTTCAGGCAAGAGACCTTTGCAAAAGCTTTTCCAGTGAGGGCGTGCAGAATCATGTGCTCAACAATATGGATCTGGATATCTATAAGGGAGATTTTACAGTCATCATGGGAGCGTCAGGCTCGGGAAAATCCACACTGCTTTACAGTCTGTCCGGGATGGACAGACCGACTTCGGGAAAGGTCATATATGATGGCGAGGATATAACAGAATACAATGAGAAGCGCATGGCAGAACTCAGAGTGTATGAGTTTGGATTTGTGTTTCAGCAGATACATCTTGTTAGTAACCTCAGCATTAGAGAGAACATACTTGTGCCGGGTTATATGAATAAGGATACGAGAACAAAAGAGACTGAAAACAGGGCTGATGAACTCATAAAAAAGATGAATATAGAAAGTGCTGCTGACCGACTTCCTGCACAGGTGTCCGGCGGAGAGGCACAGAGGGGCGCTATTGCCAGAGCGGTCATCAACAGTCCGGGTATCCTTTTCGCGGATGAGCCGACAGGCGCATTAAACCGCAGAAATACCCAGGATGTGCTGGATCTTCTCACCGAGCTCAACGTGGAGGGACAGAGCATACTCATGGTTACCCACGATGTGAGGGCTGCTATCAGGGCGAACAGGATCATCTACATAGAGGACGGAAGGATCATAGGTGAGCTGAAGCTGTCACAATATATTGAAGAAGATCGCAAGAGCCGTGAGAGCCAGATAGATGCATGGCTTGGTTCCATGCAGTGGTAGGAGGTGCCGGGATGAGATATATCATGATGGTGCTTCGAGGAAATATGAGAAGAAACAAGGGCGTGCATATAAGTGTGTTCGTGCTTATGCTTATCATTTCTCTGGCATTCTGTTCAGTGCTTTCTTACTACACGAATTCCATAAGGCATGATTCGGAAGCTATGGAAGAGGTTGGTTATGGAGGTATGCTTGCCGCACTTTACGGGGAGAACAGGCTGGATGCCTATGGAACAAGTGCAGACAAGATAATAAAGAATATTGGCAAATGTGATGCGGTGCAGGAAGTGAAAGCAGCAGATGTTGTATATCTGCTGCTTAAGGACTGCAATGGAAAAGGCGGAAACAGCAGCTTCGTTTTGAATGATACAGACAGCGTGCTCACATATGATCAGTATGATGTGGATAACAAAATGACAGATCGCCGGCTTGAAAAAGGTGAGGTAAGTGTGCCGTTCAGTTTCATAAGTATGTATGACTGCAAGATTGGTGATACAGTCGAGCTGGGCAATGATAACGGTTCTTATACCTTCAAAGTTGCGTCATTTTTCGAGGATCCATATATGGGATCTTCGGTCATGGGAATAAAGACGATATTGATCTCAGATGAGGATTTTGCGGATCTCAAGGCAAAGGCTGCGGAAGATAATAGAAGCGGACTGGAAGATGACAAGAGATCCTTTGAATTGTCAAAGCTTATCATAATAGATAAAAAGCCGGGCCTGGACCTCACGGAGATGGAGTTTGAGAGAGAACTGAATAATGTGAGTGATTTCGCGTCATATTGCTGGATAACTTTATCAAAGGAGCAGGCGGGAAACTACATGCTTCTTATGACAAAGGTATTCTCCGCGGTGCTGCTTATATTTGTTGTGCTGCTTCTGGTGGCGGCTATGATAGTTCTAGGACACAACATCGGCAGCAGCATAGACATGGATTTTGTTAACATAGGAATACTCAAAGCGGTCGGAATGACAAATGCATCGGTGAAGCTGGCGTTGCTTGCCGGGTATATGTGCACTGTGGCGGCTGGACTGTTTGCTGGAATACCACTGGCCATTCCGATACTAAAAATTATAAATAGTGCCACAAGATCTTCTTCAGGACTTGAAGTTCCGTCTGATATTAATGTAGGACTTGTGCTGTGTGTCATATTGGCGATACTGCTTCTGGTAGCAGCATTTATCATGTTGAAGACAAGGAGAATATCCGAGGCCACACCTATAAAGGCGATAAGAGGTGGACGGGACAGTGTGCATTTCTCAAGCGTTCTGAAGCTTCCGGTCTCAGGCAAGAAACTTGGTGTGAGTCTTGCATACAGACAGTTTATATCTGAGAAGAAACAGTATGCCGCAGCCATCATAGTGACTGCTATACTTGCCATGTTCATGATACTTATGAATGATATGATGCGCTGGTTTAATTCACAGAATATGCTGGCGGATATGTTTTTAGTCACGAAGTATGACCTGACTGCTTCGTTTGTCGATGAGGATACGCAGAAGGATATAGAGAATGTTATATCAGAACACACAGCGTATAGAAAATATCAAATGTCCAGCGAGTACCTTCTGTTCGATGATGTGCAGATGTATTGTTATATAGTGGAGGACCCTGATATGATCAACACGATAAGAAAGGGAAGAACCTGCACATATGACAATGAAGTGCTGATAACCCAGTATGTGGCTGATGGATTTCACATGAACGTAGGTGACACAGTCACAGTCAAGCGCGGCGGCGTGGCAAGGAAGATGGTGATCTCCGGCATATACGATTCGGCAAATGATATGGGCAAGAACTTTGCAATTAGTAAGGCTGCATATAGTAAGTTTGCCAGCGAAGAGACCGTAAGTGAGTCTGGTGTCAGTGGAGCTGCCAAAAGCAGTTCAGATGAGGAGGAATGGAGCGGCAAAGGAATATGTTATGATCTTGACAATACTGATGAATGTGATGCGATAATCCAGGAGATAGATAAGAGATATGGCGATAATCAGGGCATCACGTATTCAATACATTCAGCAAAGGATGATTTTGAAGAAGTGGCGGGTACAGTCAACATTGCAATACAGGGACTCACATTGCTCACATATATGTTAGGGGCTGTATTCGTGATAGTCACGGTCATAATCGTGTGTGGCAAGGTTCTCATGCGTGAGCAGAAGGATATCGGAATATACAAGGCACTTGGATTTACATCCTTCAGACTCAGATGCCAGCTTGCGGTCCGCTTTATCGTGACGGCAGTTGTGGGTTCGCTGCTTGGTATAGTTCTGGCACTTATCGTCAGCAAGCCGTTCTTCAAGGCAGGATTTGAATCATTTGGAATATACAGTTTTAATTTAAGTACAAGCGTGATATCACTGGTTATACCATTGGTATTTATGAGCGTGTTATTCTCTGTGGTAGCATTTATCAGAGCGGGGAACATCAGAAAGGTTCAGCCGCAGGTGCTCATCGCAGATCAGTAGAAGTATATAGGAGAGTGGAACTATGTATACAATGTCAGTAGACAAGGTGGGTATATATAATGGATAAGTTGATCATATATCTGATATGTATAAATATACTAGGAGCTGTCCTTGATGGAGTGACGGCTGCGAGACGCAGGAGAACAAGCCATAAGGCGCTCAGTGTTCTGCTGGGGATCATAGCCATTGCCGGTGGTGCCCCTGGCATGATAATAGCATTTGCGTTGTGTGACAGGACTGCATCCAAGACGAATATGATGCTGAGAGTGTTCACAGTGTGCGTGTGTGTGATAGAGCTTGCGGTGTTCATGACTTGGAAGCTTAGACCTGCGGGCAAATGGAACTTTGCATTCTGGAATGTGTTTGTGGAATACAGATGGACACTTTGGTTCGTTGCGGCAATGAGTGTTGTAACATTTGTCATGTTCGGAATTGACAAATATAGAGCGGTCAAGGGCGGATACAGGATACCTATAGCTGTCCTGCTCGGCATGGCATTTGCCGGTGGAAGTATCGGTGCTCTGCTTGGAATGGTGGTGTTCAGGCACAAGATAAGGAAGAATTATTTCTCGGTTGGAGTGCCACTTATACTTGTAATGCAGGTGGTGCTTCTGATGTGTGTGGTTAATCTGTTGTAGGAACCGCAAATATCCCCAGTTCAGGCGGATAGTTGGTAAATGCAAAGAATGCAACCGCGAGAATTGCCAGGATAGTCATGGAAACGTAGTCGTTTATGCACATTTGCCTGGATTCTAATCTGTTTTCGGTGCGCAATGCATATACAACCCCAGCAAAATAAAGTGCGATATTCAGAAATTCATAATTCCTGCCCAGTACACCGTTTAGAGTGTAGAAACCAACCACAATGAATGCCATACCTGACAGGATACCGACAGTCCTTGCTGGAAGATAATGTTCCGGCAGGGGCTTATCTTTTATATGAGCCCAGAGAAATTCCATCATTGTCAGCAGGAGCATTGGAAAGAATATAAGTTTCAGGTGTTCCCAGGTTGACTCGTTCACTGCCGAGAATAGTCCGACAGCGGGATTGTCATTTGACCACTCGTAGGTGAAATGCAGCAGCACTCCGAGGATCGATATGAAGAAAAAACGAAAAAAATTGAGTTTGTTAGTAGTTGCCATAGAGCGTTCTCCGATGAAAACTAGTGCTATATTACATAGTATATGACGAATATGGTATTTCATGTAGCGGAGAAACCGAAATCAACGAAATTAAGATAAACATAATTGGGATATATTGTCGGTGATGTTATAATCATTTCAACGAATGTTTTGCTTAAAGGGGGGGACATATGAGTAGCTTGTATGAACATTATCCAATTGTAATGTGGGTAATAGATGGTGTCTTTTGGATGATAGGAGTGTTGTGCTGGATCATTACCTACATTGGGGCACCTCTTGAAAGTAGGAAACTGGGACATCATGTTTCAGGAGTGCCTGGAGCAGCTTTTGTATTCTTTTTGATAGCAGGTTATTTCTCACCGAATAAATGGCTGATGCTGACTGCGTTGCTTGATTTTAGTCTTACATACCTGCCTGTATTTTTGTTGAAAGAACAATTAAAAAAACATTTAAAAAAGGCAAAAGATGAATAATTGTAGGACTAAGTGCCAATCAATATGGGAAAAAGCCGGGAGAGTAAGAAAGGGGAAGTACATATGCGTTTGATCCATTTATCTGATCTTCACATAGGAAAGCGTGTAAATGAATTTTCTATGTTGGAGGATCAGGAGTATATATTAAAAGAAATATTGGGCATCATCGATGATGAGCAGCCGGATGGAGTCATCATAGCCGGGGATGTATATGATAAGTCTGTGCCGAGCGAGGAGGCGGTGAAACTGCTGGACAGCTTCCTGACTTCGCTTGCAAAGAGAAAGCTGCAAGTATATATCATCAGCGGCAACCATGATTCGGCGGCCAAGCTGGCATTTGCATCAAGTCTGATTGATCTCAGTGGAATCCATATATCGCCGGTATATGATTCGGCACAGATAGCCATGATGGGAGATGGGCTGGTCAGACCATATAAGCTGGAGGATGGAAAAGGACAGATGGCGAACATATACATGCTGCCATTTGTGAAGCCGGCAATGGTCAGAGCGGTATTCCCTGATGAGGCGGATTATATAAAGGATTACACGGATGCCTGCCGTGTGGCGGTGGAGCACATGGATGTTGATGAGAAGGTTACAAATATCCTTGTGGCCCACCAGTTCGTGACCGGGGCTGTGCGCTCGGAGTCGGAGGAGAATGTGGGCGGTCTGGACAATGTGGATGTGTCGGTATTTGACTCATTTGACTATGTGGCGCTGGGGCATATACATGGGCCGCAGAAGGTGGGCAGGGAGACTGTCAGATACTGTGGAACACCGCTTAAGTATTCACTTTCGGAGGCTAACCACACCAAATCGGTGACAGTTGTTGACATCCCTGAGAACAAGAAAATAGAGATAAGGACTGTTCCGCTTGTTCCGATGCATGAGCTGCGCGAGGTAAAGGGAACATTTGACGAGCTGATGGACAGGCGAAACTATGAGGGGACGGCTGTGGATGATTATCTGTATGTGGTTCTCACGGACGAGGATGACGTGCCGGATGCTTTGGGAAAACTCAGAACGGTCTATCCAAATGTGATGAAGCTTGGATACGACAACACCCGAACCCGTGTGACACAGACGATAGACGATGGCGCTGTGCTTGAAGGGAAAAAGCCTATAGATCTGTTTGGAGAGTTGTATGAGAAGCAGAACAACAAGGAAATGAGCGATGAACAGAGGAGTTTTGTTCAGGATATTATAGACTCTATATGGAAGGAGGAGCGCTTATGAGCGAAGCGAATAACTCAAATGCGCTCCGACGACCTGCCCCGCTCGCGGAGGCGAGAGGGGCGATACATTGTGAAAGGAGGCCTGGTGATGAGACCCATAAATCTTACGATGTCGGCATTTGGGCCATATGCGGGAGTCCAGATGCTTGACATGGCCCAGCTTGGGGCTGAAGGCTTGTATCTTGTGACTGGGGATACAGGTGCGGGAAAGACCACGATATTCGATGCCATCTGTTATGCGCTGTATGATGAGCCGAGCGGAGCGAGCCGTGATGCGAGGATGATGAGATCAACGTATGCCGATGTGGACACAGATACCTACGTTGAACTGACATTTGATCATATGGGGAAGACTTACAGAGTTAAAAGAAATCCTTCCTATGAGAGACGTAAGAAAAAAGGTGAGGGAACTACCCTGCAGGATGCGGCTGCAGAACTGTATCTGCCGGATGACTCGGTCATCTCCAACAGAACGAAGGTAAATTCATATCTTCAGGAATTGTTGGGTGTGGACAGAGAGCAGTTTTCGCAGATATCCATGCTTGCCCAGGGTGAGTTCAAGAAACTGTTGGTGGCGGAGTCCGGGGACAGACAGAAGATATTCAGCAAGCTTTTTCACACATCAAGGTATTTTGTTCTGCAGAAGCGTCTTCAGGATGAGACGAGAAAGCTTCAGAGTGAACGGGACGATATGAAGAAGAGTATAGAGCAGTATATATCCGGGATAGTCTTCGGAGAGGATGACCCGCTGGGGATCAGTGTCCAGAAAGCAAAGGACGGCCAGATGCCAATTGATGAGGTGATCACACTCATCGGAAAGCTTATTGTAACGGAGAAGGCAAGAACAGATTCATATGAAAAGCAGATCGGTACACTTGAGACCCGGGTCGGGGAACTTGACACGCTGATAGGCAAGGCACAGCAGACAGAGAAAGCCAGAGTGCAGCTAGAAAAGACACATTTGGAGCTTGCAAATGTACAGAATGACAGAACTACTGCTGAGGCAGAGTTAAACAGGACAAAGGAAGCGCTCCCAGAGACGGAAGAGCTCCAAATGCAGGCAGCAGTTATAAATAATGAGCTTCCAAACTATGAGAAACTGGACGAGAAGCGAAAAAATATTGTAGATGAGGAACAGCTCCTGCAAAGGCAAAATGAACAGGCAGAGAAGGGCAGAATGCTTGTGACAGACAAACAGAAGAGCATAGAAAAGCTGAGGCAGGAGCAGACACAGCTTGCGGATGCGGGGGAGAAAATAGTTGCAATCACGGCATTGAGGGAGAAGATGGCTGACGCTGTTGACTATCTGAATGACATAAGCAGACTGCTCATGGAATACAGCAGAAGAAAACAGGCGGTGGACAAAGTACAGAAGCAGTATCTGTTTGATAATGATATGTATACCAGAAAACAGGATTTGTATGAGCATATGAGCACGCTCTACAGGAATGCCCAGGCGGGAATCCTTGCAAAGGATCTGAAGGAGGGACAGGCGTGCCCTGTGTGCGGTGCGACGGAGCACAAACTCCTTGCATCGCTGCCAAAGGAGGCTCCGACAGATGCGCAGTTAGATGGTGCGAAGAAGGATGCTGACAAAGCCCGCGACAGGGCAAATGCCAGTGCTACGGATGCAAAGGTAAAGCTTGCCAGCGTCATGGAGATCAGAAACAGCATTATTGAGCAGGCTGGAAGGAAATTTGACGATCCGGAGGATATAGACGGTCTGCCGGAAAAGGTTGAGAAGAATATAGGATATTACAATGAGAAGATTGCCGATACAGACAGACAGATCGAGGCAGAACGCAAAAGGGTCAGCAGAAGGGATGAGCTTGCTGCAAAACTTCCTCAGGAGGAAGAAGCATTTGCCGGGATGCAGGTGAAGCTGGCGGAGCTTGAGAGAAATATATCGGCGCTCACGGCAAAGGTTGTTTCAGACAGAGAACAGGCGACAGAACTGGCCGCGGGGCTCAGATTCAGGAATCGGAGTGAGGCGGAAACGAAGATGAACGAGATTCTTGGCAGAGCAAAGAAACTGCAGAATTCATTTGACGCCGCTGAGAAGAGATATAATGCTGTGATCCAGGATATTAAGACGCTGGAGGGGCAGATAAAGGCTCTGACAGACACGCTGGAATCAGCAGAGAGGCTCGAACTTGCTAAGCTTGAGGAAGATAAAACCGCAGTGAGAGATGAACTGGGAAGGATCAGGCTTCTCATGCAGGATGGAAACAGCCGCATCCGTGCAAATGAAACGGCGATGGCGAATATAAGCAGAAAGTCCGATGAGCTTTCGGCAAAAGAAAAGAAATATGTAAGCGTGAAGTCGCTCTATGACACTGCCTCAGGAAATGTATCCGGCAAGAACAAGATAAACCTTGAGGCGTATATACAGATGTCGTATTTTGACAGGATAATTCAGCGTGCAAATCTGAGATTCCTGAAGATGTCAGATGGTCAGTATGAGCTGGGGCGTGTGACGGACAGCAGTGACAAGAGAAGCCAGATCGGCCTTGACCTCTGTGTTGTGGATCATTACAACGGCAGCAGACGAGACGTTAAGTCTCTTTCTGGGGGCGAGTCATTTATGGCATCACTCTCCCTTGCACTTGGACTCTCCGATGAGGTGCAGGCTTCGGCTGGCGGCATACAGATAGATACAATGTTTGTGGATGAGGGCTTTGGATCTCTTGATACAGAAAAGACTCTGCCACAGGCATACAAAGCGCTGGTCAGCGTGACCGAGGGACGCAAGCTGGTGGGAATAATATCGCACGTGACTGAACTCAAGGAGAAGATTGACAAGCAGATCGTGGTGGAAAAGGACAGAACCGGCAGGGCGAAGGCGAGGCTGGTGGTGTAGGAATAGAAGGACGGTACAAAATAATGGAACTTTTTGATATATGCGACGAACAGGGCAACCCTACCGGAGACACAGTGGAGAGGAGCGAGGCACATGCAAAAGGCATATGTCACAGGACTGCCCATATCTGGATAGCGAAGCAAGAGAATGGAAGGTATAAGGTTCTTCTGCAGAAGAGGTCGATGGATAAGGATTCTTTTCCCGGAAGGTATGACACTTCCTCTGCCGGACATATACAGGCAGGCGATGAACCGATGGAGTCGGCACTCAGGGAACTCGGAGAGGAGCTTGGCATCAAAGCTGAGGCCGCAGATCTTGATTTCGCGGGAACATTCAGGATCCGGTATGAGAAGGAATTTCACGGCAAAATGTTCAGGGACAATGAGGTGGCATTTGTGTTCGTGTATCAGAAAACGGTGGACATAGCAGACCTGACGATCCAGAAGGAAGAGCTGGACGGCGTGAGCTGGTTTGATCTGGATGAAACCTATGAGGCATGTAAGAACCATGACCAGAAGTTCTGCGTGCCACTCGGCGGCCTTGAGACGGTGCGAAGATACCTGGATGGCAAATAGAGATAACTTTCAAAAATATGTTGCCAGACTAGTTAGTTTATGCTAACATAACATGTGTTATGGAAAACGACAAGCGTAGTGAAACGATAGAAAAACTTAAAAAAGCCGGCAAAGAGGAATTCCTTGAAAATGGTTACCAGAGGGCAAGCCTCAGAAAGATATGCAAGAGTGCTGGAGTTACCACCGGAGCTTTCTACTTTTCATTTGAGAGCAAGGAGGCTCTGTTTAAGGCGATACTTGAACCGCTTGTGAACCAATATGAAGCCATGCTTGGAGAACTTATGAAGGGGGAGATTGAGAACCCCGCCACGGGCGTAGATGCAGATAAGATTATGATGCAATTCCTTCTGGCACACAGGGAAGAGGTAATGATCATCATGCATGGCGCTGACGGCAGCTGCTATGAGAATTATCACCAGAGGGTTGAGGAGTTCATGAGACATTCATTTGCGGCATATTACAGGTCACAGCTTGGATGCGAGCCGGATGAGACTTTGGTTCGCGTGCTGGCTAAGATGCGGCTTGAAGGAGCCATGGCGATACTGAACGAGGATGTAGATGTGGAGAAGAAAATGTATCTGACAGAAAAGATTGGCATTCATGCCACAGGCGGTACAGAAAAGTTGATAGAGAGTTTAAAGAAAGAGGTTCATCGATGATGAACCTCTTATTTTTATGAACATAACAAAACAAGACAAATGTTATATTTCATAAGGAGGGGCCCACGTAAGTGGGAGGATTCCGGCAGAGGAAGCGCACTGATGTGCGCGCAGGTCATCAAGCTGCGCTTGACGACATGTTGTGAAGCACGCAAACGCCGCGCGCAGCGCCTCTCATGTGTTTACACAATTAAAAAGCAGGAGGAAATGAGAAAATGGTTAGTACACAGAACAATACAGTAAGCAGATCAAAGGTAGACATAACCGGAGTCCCGGAGACGATGCTCCAGACACTCTATGCCAGGGCGAAAGAATCAAGAAAGCCGGATCATGTCATATACGATGGCAAGGCCATAGAGATAGTTGACAGCCTGGATTATGACTTTTCACTGGCGGACAAGGATCTGGCAATGGGAAGCGGAGTTATAGCGCGAACTATAGTTCTTGATAAGCTTGTATCAGAATACCTGAAAAAGCATAAGGGTGCTGTGGTTGTGAATATCGCCAGTGGTCTTGATACCCGTTGCTATAGAAATGAGGGTAAATATAAAGGTTGGTACAACATTGATCTCCCGGAGACCATGACTGTAAGGGCAAAGTTCCTGCAGGAGGACGGACCGGTGTACCAGATAGCGGAATCCGCCATGGACGGCAAATGGGCTGACATGGTAGAGTATGCCGGTGAACCTGTGCTGGTCATCATAGAGGGGCTTACGATGTATCTCACAGAAGCTGATGTGAAGAAAATATTCGACATAATAGACAGGAAATTTACTCATGCTACGGTGCTCGTAGAGACTATGGCTCCGTTCATGGCAAAGCATATCAAGGAGAAATCCATCCATGGAAGCTATGCCAGGTTTTCCTGGGGCGTGTCAAATGGAAAGAAGCTGGCGGAGATCATACCGAAATACAGATACATAGAACAGCACAGTCTTGTAGAAGGAATGGCTGAGTTCATACCGGTATATAAAGTCATTGGCAAAATACCATTTGTCAGCAATATATCAAACAAGATAGTAGTGATGGAAAAGTGATAAAAAAGTGTTGACATAAAGTTAAAAGCCCTTTATGATACAGTAAAATGCAAATGACTTGCAAATTCGAAAAAGAGGAATATTATGGCGAGGGAGTATAAAACGAGAATAAGTCAGGCTATAGAGGCATTTGCTGCAGAGAGGCAGGACAGAGGGTTTTGCGCGGCTGATGTAAGTGTGTATTTGGATGAGAATGGCATAGATGCGAATACAACAACTGTATATCGCAATCTTGACCGCATGGTTACCCAGGACAAATTGATAAAGTATCAGAGTGCTGATGGTGGTTCAAGTATGTATAGAATGGAAAAGGCTGATCATAGTTGTCACGAACACCTTCATATGCAGTGTGTTAAGTGCGGAAGAGTCATACATATTGACCGCGATACCATGAATCACATAGCTAAAGGAGTTCAGGAGAGGTATGGATTTATGATCGACTGTGACAGATCGTCGATATGTGGTATTTGCAAAGATTGTCAGAGACGTTGTGGAGTCGCTGTAGTCTAAACTAAACGTGATTGTTACAGATGGGATTGTATCGTTACGGTCACAACGAAAACTATATATCCCCAAATTCCTACAATGAAAAGGAGGTGTGCAGAATGAGTAAAAAGAGAATAATGTCATGGATTCTTATAGTGTTATTTGTATCGGGAGTACTTTTCTCTTACGGCTATATTGCGCGCAATGTGGAGCATGACTGTACGGGGCAGGAATGTCCTATATGTATGCATTTGCAGCAGGCTGCACAGTTCCTTTCAAATATAAAGACAATGTCAACTACGCCAGTGTTCCTGGCGTTCTTAAGTGTGTTCACACTTGGAGTTGTATTGGTGTATACCCACGAGTATTGTACCGATACGCTCGTTTCCCTGAAGGTGGAATTGCTGAATTGATTTAAAGTACGGATATTGACTGAGAATTGCGTCTGGAAATACATCTAAAGATAAGGGCGAATACTTATTATTGGTGTTTTTTGATCTAGAGGCAGTTTATTAAATTTACCCAATTATAGGCATCAAAATATGCCTGTCAATTTTATCAATCAATTCGGAGGTTTATTGATCATTATGAAAAATAGAATATTTGGCCTTGTTATGGCATCGGTACTTACTGTTTCAGCATTTTGTGGCTGCGGAGCATCAATGACGGCAGCAGATTCTGATCAGAAAGGGGGCAGTGTGCCTGAAAATACGGCAAATGCTGCGGCGTACAGCATTGTATGTACGACTTTTCCTCAGTATGACTGGATCCGCAATATTATAGGCGGTGATTCCGACAAGTTTCAGCTTACTATGCTGCTCGATCAGGGGATGGATCTTCACAGTTATCAGCCAACTGCAGAGGATATAGCAAAGATAGCTGACGCAGATATGTTTGTGTATGTTGGCGGTGAGTCTGATGGCTGGGTGGATAGTGCCCTGAAAGAAGCGACTAATAAGGATATGAAGGTTGTAAATATGCTTGACGCTTTGGGAACTGCAGTCAAAGAGGAAGAGGTTGTTCCAGGCATGCAGGCAGAGGAAGAAGAGGAAGAAGAGGAAGGAGAGGAAGGCCCGGAGTATGATGAACATGTATGGCTTTCACTCAAGAACGCAGTGGCGTTGACGAATGTGTTGGCGGATAATATCCAGGCGCTTGATCCAGATAATAAATCTGATTACATGGCGAATGCAGGTAAGTACGTTGATGAACTCAATGATCTTGATGGAAGGTACGAACTAACAGTTTCTAAGGGAAAACGTCAGGCAATTCTGTTTGGCGACAGATTCCCTTTCCGATATATGGCGGATGATTATGGGCTTACTTACTATGCTGCATTTGTGGGATGCAGTGCTGAGTCGGAGGCAGGTTTTGAGACAATAACATTCCTTGCGCAGAAGGTGGATGAGTTAAAGCTTCCGGTTATTCTGACGATAGAGGGTGCGGATCACAGTATAGCAGAGTCGATAAAGAAGACAACAGATTCGAAAAATCAGGAGATCCTGACGATGAATTCGATGCAGTCTGTGACTGCAAAGACTGTAGCTGATGGTGAGACGTATCTGAACGTGATGGAAGATAACTTGAACGTACTTTCTCAGGCATTGAATTAATTGCTGAACAATAAAACAAATTTAGATTTATAGGAGAAAACAAATGTCATATATAACGTGCAAAGACCTGGCAGTGGGATATGATGGACGTGCAGTTGCGTCAGGCCTTAATTTCAGTATAGACAAGGGAGACTATCTCTGTATAGTTGGAGAGAACGGAGCGGGAAAGAGTACCTTGGTAAAAACTCTGCTTGGCCTGTTGAAACCGGTTTCAGGAGAGATAAAGTTTGGCGATGGTTTGACATCGCGTGATATAGGCTATCTGCCGCAGCAGACACCTGTGCAGAAGGATTTCCCTGCGACTGTATGGGAGGTGGCTTTGTCGGGAACGCTGCCTAAGTGCGGAGCACGTCCTTTTTATGGCAGAAAGGAAAAGCAGCTTGCACAATCTCAACTTGAACGACTTGGAATATGGGATATACGCAGGAAATGTTACAGGCATTTGTCGGGAGGACAGCAGCAGCGCGTCCTTCTGGCGAGAGCCCTGTGTGCAACTGAGAATCTTCTTCTGCTTGATGAACCGGTAACTGGCCTTGATCCTGTCGCAACGGCACAGTTCTATCAGATGATACAGCAGTTAAATGAAAATGGTGTGGCAGTGATCATGATATCACATGATCTGAGGGCAATAGATTGCGCCAGACATGTGCTTCATATGAATCATGAGGGCTCGTTCTGGGGCAGCAGAGAGGAATATAAGAACAGCAGATATTGGAACATCATTTCGGTAGAATATGAGAAAGGTGGTGGACAGAGTGCAGCTTGTTGATAAGTTAATTTACTATATGCAGTATCCATTTGTTAAGTATGCTCTTGTGGTTGGTATTCTTATAGCATTGTGTTCGTCACTTTTCGGTGCAACATTGGTTTTGAAAAGATTTTCATTTATCGGCGATGGACTTTCGCATGTTGCATTTGGAGCAATGGCGGTAGGATCTGTCCTGAAACTGACAAACAACACGATAATAGTGATGCCGGTGACTGTGGCTGCTGCAATTCTCATACTTATGTCGGGACAAAATGCGAAGCTTAAGGGAGATGCCGCGATAGCCATGATGTCTGTCGGTGCTTTAGCCGTAGGTTATCTGATAATGAATGTATTTTCCACGTCAGCAAATGTATCGGGGGATGTGTGCTCTACGTTGTTTGGTTCAACCTCAATACTTACATTGACAATGGGAGAAGTGTGGCTGTGTATAGTTATGTCAATATGTGTAATAGCGTTTTTCTGTTTGTTCTACAACAGGATATTTGCAGTCACATTTGACGAGAGTTTTACCAGGGCAATCGGGAAAAATGCAGGGGCATATAATCTGGCGCTGGCGGTGATAATCGCTGTGATAATGCTCATGTACGGTAGAGAAGCACAAGACATGGATAGCCAGCCCTGCCACTATTCCGAAGTCAGGGGAACGCAATAGAAAAATTCATAGCTGTATGCTATACTTAATTAGCATTTGAACATATCAAGCTGACACAGCAATCTCTTTGCTTGCCGTTAATGTGCGTCTACCAACAGTCCGCAGAAAGCAAGAGTAGCGTAAAGGTATAAAAATTTCAAACTTCTTTGTAACGAAATTCCGATTTCTCCGTCTAACCTATGAAGCTGAAGGAGGTGATGACAAGTATGGACTATGAAAAGCTCTATAAAGCCTACTATTTACAGGTATACTCGTATACTATTTCTCTTGCCAAAAATCGTGAGATAGCAGAGGAAATCACGCAGAACACATTCTATAAGGCTGTTTCTACAACATCACAATTCAAAGGTAAGTCAGATGAATTGACATGGCTCTGCTCCATAGCAAAAAATCTTTACCATGATGAAATGCGAAGCCGTCAGCGAGTAGCTGATGTGAGTGAAATCAATGACTTGCCATCAAATGAAAATGTTGAGAACTCAGTTGCAGATTCTGACATGGCGTTCCGCATACACCTCGTTCTTCACCGTTTGGAAGAACCATACAAAGAAGTCTTTCAGCTTCGCGTATTCGGGGAACTATCTTTTTCACAAATCGCTGCAATTTTTGGAAAAACAGAATCATGGGCGAGAGTTACTTATCATCGTGCAAAGCTAAAAATTCAAGAAAGGATGGATGAAAAGCATGAGTAAACAATGCGATATTGTTCGAGATATTCTTCCGCTGTATGTTGACGGTGCTTGCAGCGAAGCAAGCGCAGAGATGGTAAAAGAGCATTTGAACGCCTGTGCTGATTGTAACGCAATTTATCAGAAATTGCTTTCTCACACGAGCGAAGATGTTCTTCACGAAGAAAGCGAAAGCGTTATTATGCGCCATGAGGCAAAAGAAAAGCAGAGGGGCAGGAAAAAGATAACGATTGCTGTTCTCGTTTCCATCGCTCTTTGTACCATTGCAATTTTTACAGCTCTCTTTCTGTTACCTATAAACATTGCTTATGAGCCTGTCAAAATCGACTTCCCATTTGAGGTTGAAGATGTCGAAAGCGTTGAAATGTACCACTATGACGGAGTGCCTGCATCAGCAGAAAAGAAAGTAGTTGTTGCTGAAAATGATATAAAGACCCTGTATGATAAGTTCAAGGACTTATCCTTAAAAGACAAAACAACTGAGGAAACTGCCGGAGCAGATGTGACCAGCTTTAGATTTAACCTCTCAGATGGAACAAGCTACGATTTGATTTACGCCTGCTATGGAGTTAAAAACGGCGAATTGAAGTCAGAAGCAGGCGGTTTTAAGTATTTCACAAGTGCGGATATTGGCTCTTATTGGAACAATTTGAATACGGACCTTGAAGCAATTCCTATCAATGAGAGTGAATTGCCGTGAGCAGATAGCAAACCCAGCCGAGCCTGTCAACGGTCAAGATGAACGGCGCAAATGCGCCGCCGTTGACAGCCCCGCCCGTCTTTGCTGTTCGGTAATCAAGAGGGCGACAGCACAAGATGCTGCCGCCCTCTGCCATTATTCAGAAAGGGGGATTTTCCATGACCGAACACGAAAAGTATCAAGAACATATCCGGCATACACACGATGCCTTTTGCAAGACTGTTATTCGCCACGCTGCCATAGACGCAGCCCGGAGCATACGGAGCCGCCGCAAGCGGGAAATCTCGCTTGAATATCTGATAGAAGAAAAACACTATCCATTCAGTACCACAGATAAATACTTTGCGGAGCAATCCGGCATGACCAGCTATCCGCTTTTCGTCTGTGGTCAGATGGTGCTTTTGGAAAGTCCAGAGCTTGCCGCAGCCCTGTCCGCACTATCACAGATGGAACAGGAAATCATTTTCTTGTACTACTTCCAACGATTGACGCATAGGGAGATTGGACGGAGATATGGACGGGCTGGCAACACAACCGGGCGGCGTATTCAGATGATTTTACGGCGGCTACGGGCAGAGTTGGAGGGCTTGTCCTATGAACCAGCTACTTCCCTATGAAACAATCGTTAAGGCAAGCGAGGGCGACCCGGAAGCTGTTGCCGCCGTCCTATCCCATTATGCCGGATATATCCGCTCTTGTGCGAAAATGGACGGACAGATCAACACAGATATGCAGGAACATATCGTCGGGCGGCTGATAGAAAGCCTGTTGAAGTTCCGCTTTGACCGCTAAGCAGAAAAGTTGTATAATTAGAGCCTGACAAATTAAACTTTAATGGGGGTGGAGCAAATGGAACAGATTATCAATTATAGAGACATACCCACAGATAAAAGGCTTGACATATTAAATGCTCTTGAGCGAATAGGTTTTTTTCCTGCATACGGCGGTGTGAAAACCATGCAACAAATTATGGAAAAGTCAGTTCCGGGTTCAGGTCCACAATTCTATTTCGTTTTCCGTGAAAATGAGTTGATAGGGTACAATTTTCTCATTGGTGACACTAAGAAATATAAAGCGTTCCCATGGCTTGCTATTAGCAATATGGATGAGCAGAAGTTGGCTGTTTGCGAAGAACTGATGAAAATACAAATTGCTTTTTTTGAAGAACTCGGAATGCAAAAGATAGCAGATCATTGCGTTAGGATTATGGAAGATTACAGAAAAGGGATTGGAAAGCGAAAAGAAAGCGATTGCAGATAAATTCCATTTGAAAAACGGCTGACAATTTAATACCGCCGCCCATCACAGCGGCATATAAGCAGTAAATCTTGAAAAAGGTTTGCTGCTTTTTTTGCGCCCATTTTCAAAAATCTTTGGCAAACCACACCGCCGGATTGTTGTAGGGAGCAGACAGGGAAAACAAAAAATTTTCCGTGCGTTTGCCAAAACGCCCCCTTTTCACCGTTGTAGTGGTGAACAGCGGGCAGAACACGCCGCCGCAATCGCTATATTGGTGGAGCAAGCCAGTATATCCGCAAACCAGAGCCGCCGAGGAAAGCGGTAGTTTTTTAGAGCAAGATTCTACCACGGTGCCAAAATCCGCATATCTGCGGTTTTGCCCCCTTTGGTAAATCTTGTTGGGGAGTGCCTTCCCCAAACCCTGCTCATGCGCCCTGTCGGGCGAGAAAGGAGGTCAACGCTTGAAGAAAAAATACAACACACCCCACCGCTGCCATGTGGTCAAAACCCGCATGACCGAGGAAGAATACGCCGACTTTACCGAGCGGCTGAAACACTATGACATGAGCCAATCCGAATTTATCCGGCAAGCCATTACACGGGCGACCATTCGCCCCATCGTTACCGTTTCCCCGGTCAATGATGAACTGCTGTCCGCTGTTGGAAAGTTGATAGCCGAATACGGAAAAATCGGCGGCAACCTTAATCAGATCGCCCGTGCCCTCAACGAATACGGAACGCCCTACAATACGCTGTCCGTTGAAGTGCGAGCCACCATTTCCGACCTTGCCGCCTTGAAGTTTGAAGTCTTGCGAAAGGTAGGTGACGCTGTTGGCAACATTCAAGCATATCAGCTCTAAAAATGCGGACTACGGTGCAGCCGAGCAGTACCTCACCTTTGAACATGACGAGTTTACCATGAAGCCCACCCTTGATGAAAACGGGCGGCTCATGCTCAGGGAGGACTATCGAATAGCCACGCTGAACTGCGGCGACGAGGATTTTGCCGTTGCCTGTATGCGCTCCAATCTCCGCTATGGGAAGAACCAGAAGCGGGAAGATGTAAAAAACCACCACTACATTATCAGCTTTGACCCACGGGATGCGGTGGACAACGGCTTGACCGTAGACCGGGCGCAAGCATTGGGCGAGGAATTTTGTGCCGAGCATTTCCCCGGACACCAAGCCATTGTCTGCACCCACCCGGACGGACACAACCACAGCGGCAATATCCATGTTCATATCGTTATCAATTCTCTGCGTATTGAGGAAGTACCCTTGCTGCCCTACATGGACAGACCGGCAGATACCCGTGCCGGGTGCAAACATCGCTGCACGGACGCTGCTATGGAATACTTCAAAGCCGAGGTCATGGAGATGTGCCACCGGGAAAATCTCTATCAAATCGACCTGCTCCATGGCAGTAAAAACCGCATTACCGAGCGTGAGTATTGGGCGCAGAAGAAAGGACAAGCCAAACTTGACAAGGAAAATGCCACCCTTGCAGCCGAGGGGCAGCCTGTAAAGCAGACCAAGTTTGAAACCGACAAGGCGAAGCTACGGCAGACCATACGGAACGCCATGAGCGAAGCTACTACCTTTGACGAGTTTTCCGCTTTACTTCTGCGGCAGGGTGTGATCGTCAAAGAGAGCCGAGGGCGGTTGTCCTACCTTACCCCGGACAGAACGAAACCCATTACTGCCCGAAAACTGGGAGATGATTTTGACCGTGCCGCCGTTCTTGCCCTTTTGGAGCAGAACGCCCACAGAGCCGCCGAAAAGACCGCACCCATACCCGAATACCATACCGCTGAAACAAACCGCACAGAGCGAGGAAAAACGCAGAAAATCGCCCCGGCAGGCAACATTCAGAGAATGGTTGACCGTGCGGCGAAGCGAGCCGAGGGAAAAGGTATCGGCTATGACCGTTGGGCGGCTGTCCATAATCTCAAACAGATGGCGGCTACCGTTGCCGCTATGGAGCAATACGGCTTTACCCCGGATGAACTGGACGCAGCCCTTGTGTCTGCCAATGCGGATTTACACAGCAGCACCGCCAAGCTGAAGCCCATTGAAACGGCTATCCGTGAGAAAAAGGACTTGCAGAAACAGGTGCTTGCCTATGCCAAGACAAGAGATGTGCGTGACGGATTGAAAAAGCAGAAAACCGATAAGGCACGCAAAGCCTACCGGGAAAAGCATGAAAGCGACTTTATCATAGCAGACGCAGCCGTAAGATATTTTCGGCAAAAAGGCATTACCAAGCTGCCCACCTATAAATCGTTGCAGGCTGAAATCGAGCAGCTTACCGCCGAGAAGAACGCCCTTTACAACGAGTACCGGGCAAATAAAGAGCGTGTCCGGGAATTGCAGACCATGAAAAGCAATCTTTCCCAAATGCACCACGGCGAGCCGAGCCGACAGAAAAAGCATGAACAGGAGCGTTAAAAACCGCCCCGAAATGATACCGAAACCAAACAAAAACAGGGATATGCCCTTACCCCTATCCGCAATACTCCCCGACCTCAAAACAGGGCGCACAGCGCAGGAAATCCCCGAAAATGACACCGAGAAACTACATTTTTACCGACCTATCCGCTTATACCAGCGGAAACGGCAGAAAGGAGCGAGAAATGCCACGCATGAGCAAAAAGCGGCGGTTGGAATGGAGCTTTTTCCTCAACTACCGAAACCGTATTACCTACAATGACCTTTGCCGGGGCTGCACACACGGCTGCAAGCAGAGCTTCCGGGCGATTATCGTCCTCTGCCCCCGGTATTTCTCTAAGAGATGGAAACACAGGGAGGACACCGCCAATGGCAGATAACCGCAAATATTACTACCTCAAGCTGAAAGAGAACTTTTTTGACAGCGACTCCATTGTGCTGCTGGAAGATATGAAAGACGGGATTTTATATTCCAATATCCTCTTGAAGCTGTACTTAAAATCGCTGAAAAACGGCGGGAAGTTGCAGCTTGACGAGTATATCCCCTACACAGCGCAGATGATAGCGACACTGACCCGCCACCAGATAGGGACGGTTGAGAGGGCTTTAGAGATTTTCCGGCAGTTGGGGCTTGTGGAGCAGCTTGACAGCGGGGCTTTCTATATGACCGACATTGAGCTGATGATAGGACAGTCCTCTACCGAAGCCGAGCGAAAACGGGCTGCAAGGCTGGAAAACAAGGCACTTTTACCGCCCCGGACAAAAGGCGGACATTTGTCCGACATTCGTCCACCAGAGATAGAGATAGAGTTAGAGAAAGAGATAGAGATAGAAAAAGAGAGAGAGGGAGAAACGGGACCCCCCACCCCCGCCGCTTATGGCAGATACAACAATGTGATACTGACCGATACAGAGCTTTCCGGGCTGAAAACAGAGCTGCCCGACAAGTGGGAGTATTATATTGACCGGCTTTCCTGCCATATCGCTTCCACCGGGAAGCAGTACCACAGCCATGTAGCCACCATTTACAAGTGGGCGCAGGAGGACACTGCCAAAGGCAAGGCTGCCCCGAAACAGGGCATACCCGATTACTCATGCAAGGAGGGCGAGAGCTTATGAAAAACGAGATTGAAGCTATGATTACGGACATTACAACCACTACCGCCGAAGCGGAGGACTACACAGGCGAGGACGGGCTTTTATACTGCGGCAAGTGCCATACGCCAAAAGAAGCCTACTTTCCAAAAGAAACCGCCCAATGGTTAGGGCATGACCGACACCCGGCAGAGTGCGACTGCCAGCGGGCAGCCCGTGAAAAACGGGAAGCCGCCGAAAGCAGACAGAAGCACCTTGAAACAGTGGAGGACTTGAAACGCCGGGGCTTTACCGACCCTGCTATGCGGAACTGGACATTTGAGCATGACAACGGCAGAAACCCGCAGACCGAAACCGCCCGCTTTTATGTGGAGAACTGGGAAACCATGCAGGCTGAAAATATCGGCTACCTGTTTTGGGGCGGCGTGGGGACGGGAAAAAGCTACCTTGCCGCCTGTATCGCCAACGCCCTTATGGAAAAAGAGGTTGCCGTTCGCATGACAAACTTTGCAACGATACTCAATGACCTTGCCGCCAGCTTTGAGGGCAGGAACGAATATATTTCCCGCCTTTGCAGCTACCCTCTGCTGATACTTGATGATTTCGGTATGGAGCGAGGGACAGAATACGGGCTGGAACAGGTTTACAGCGTGATTGACAGCCGTTACCGAAGCGGCAAGCCGCTGATCGCCACGACCAACCTCACGCTGGAGGAATTGCAGCATCCGCAGGACACGCCCCACGCCCGTATCTATGACAGGCTGACTTCCATGTGCGCCCCTGTCCGCTTCACGGGCAGCAACTTCCGAAAGGAAACCGCACAGGAAAAGCTGGAACGCTTAAAGCAACTGATGAAGCAGCGAAAGGAGAGCCTATGACAGAAACCAAACAGACAAGCACCACCAAAACAGACCGCCGCCCGGACTGTGTAACGGAAATCCGCATGGGCAACTCCGTCCTTACCGTTTCCGGCTTCTTCAAGCAGGGCGCAACCGACACCGCAGCCGACAAGATGATGAAAGTGCTGGAAGCGGAAGCTGCTACACAAAAAACAGCGATTTGACCGACCATAAAGAAGCAGATTTGACGCTTTTGCCGCTATACAGACAGCCGCCCCATGTGGTACAATCAAGGTACGGAATAGTGGGGCTGGCTGTCGGAAACGGAGGATTTTATGTTAAGACAGACCAACCAACAACCAATTACCGCCCTTTACCCAAGACTTTCCCATGAGGACGAGCTGCAAGGCGAGAGCAATTCCATTTCCAATCAGAAGCGTATCCTTGAAACCTATGCAAAGCAGAACGGCTTTTCCAATCTGCGCTGGTACACGGACGACGGTTATTCTGGTGCGAACTTTCAAAGACCCGGTTTTCAAGCCATGCTTGCGGACATTGAAGCCGGAAAAGTCGGGACAGTTATCGTAAAGGATATGTCGAGGTTAGGGCGAAACTACCTGCAAGTGGGAATGTACACGGAAATGATTTTCCCACAGAAAGGTGTCCGCTTTATCGCTATCAATGACGGAGTGGACAGCGCACAAGGCGACAATGACTTTGCCCCGCTGCGGAATATCTTTAACGAATGGCTGGTGAGAGATACGAGCAAGAAAATCAAAGCAGTAAAACGCTCAAAAGGCATGAGTGGCAAGCCCATCACAAGCAAGCCTGTGTATGGCTACCTCATGGACGAGGACGAAAATTTCATTATTGACGAGGAAGCTGCACCCGTAGTCAAGCAGATATACAACCTCTGCCTTGCCGGGAACGGTCCGACTAAGATAGCCCGTATGCTCACAGAGCAGCAAATCCTCACGCCGGGGACGCTGGAATACCGTAGGACGGGCAGCACCCGCCGCTACCACCCCGGCTATGAGTGCAAGTGGGCGACCAATACCGTTGTGCATATCCTTGAAAACCAGGAATACACAGGCTGTCTGGTAAATTTCAAGACAGAAAAACTTTCTTACAAAGTCAAGCACAGTGTAGAAAATCCCCCGGAAAAGCAAGTGATTTTCGAGAACCACCACGAGCCTATCATAGACACCCAGACATGGGAACGGGTGCAGGAACTTCGCAAGCAGCGCAAACGCCCCAACCGCTATGATGAAGTGGGCTTGTTCTCCGGCATACTGTTCTGTGCGGACTGCGGCAGTGTCATGTATCAGCAGCGATACCAGACGGACAAGCGCAAGCAGGACTGTTATATCTGCGGCAACTACAAGAAACGCACCCATGACTGTACGGCGCACTTTATCCGCACCGACCTCTTGACCGCTGGCGTACTCTCCAATCTGCGGAAAGTGACAAGCTATGCGGCAAAGCATGAAGCTCGGTTTATGAAGCTCTTGATTGAGCAGAACGAGGACGGGGGCAAGCGCAGGAACGCCGCCAAGAAAAAGGAGCTGGAAGCCACCGAGAAACGCATAGCCGAGTTATCCGCTATCTTCAAGCGGCTGTATGAGGACAGCGTGACCGGGCGCATATCAGACGAGCGTTTCACAGAGCTGTCGGCAGACTATGAAGCAGAACAACGGGAGCTGAAAGAAAGAGCCGCTGCTATCCAAGCGGAGCTTTCCAAAGCACAGGAAGCCACCGTGAACGCAGAAAAGTTTATGAATGTTGTCCGGCGGCATACCAGCTTTGAAGAACTTACCCCTACTCTGTTGCGGGAGTTTGTAGAGAAAATCGTTGTGCATGAGTGCAGCTATGACGAGAACAAGACCCGTAGGCAGGACATTGAGATTTATTATTCTTTTGTTGGCAAGGTGGACTTGCCCGAATAACCGCCCGCCCTATCCGATACCAGAGCTGAGTATCGGATAGGAAAGGCAAAATTTTTTACACTTCTATTACTTCTTTATCACACATAAGCAAATAGTGCTTGCAATGAATCTGGTGGGCTCCCTGCTCATCACGGCGCTTCTGGTATTCCCTGCACTTTCGGCAATGAGAGTTATGTATAGTTTCAGGTCGGTGGTATTATATTCGGCTGTATTGTCAGTTGTGGGAACTTTGACCGGCATGCTGGTATCTATATTATTTTCAACACCGGTAGGATCTACGATCGTTGCATGCGATATGGTTATATTTGCATTTAACAGTATAGCAGGGAAAGTGATGAGGAGATAAGAATATGTATATGAATAGAAATAGAAGAATGCATGGATGCAGACACAGATTTAAGCGATTGATTATGTCAATATTGGTGCTGAGTATGTTGCTGACTGTCACAGGCTGTGGTGGAGCATCTCAGACTGCGGGCAGTCGTTTGAACACACAGAATGCAGTGGATAAGGTGCTTAATCAGAAAACAGGCGATGGTGATGAGGAAAGTAAGTCGTCAGTGGGAGCCACAACAGAGACGACGATCACAACAGAGATGCAAACCACGACAGAGACAGAATCCGCATCTGTAACTGAGGCGACATCAGAACCAACATATGGGCAGGTCGTGAATGGAGACAGCTCAGTTATAGCGCAATACAAGTCTGAGGGTGTGGATGTGGACCTCACTCTTATGGGAAAAGATCTTATATATGCAACTGTATATCAGATGATGTCAAAACCTGAGGAATATGAGGGCAAGACGATAAGGATAGAAGGAAAGTATTATGCATCATATTATCCAATAACCGACAAATATTATAATTATTGTCTCATAGCCGACGCTTTGGCATGCTGCAGTCAGGGACTTGAATTTGAACTTGGTGGAGGTGCAGTATATCCAGGCGATTACCCGGCGGACCAGAGTGAGGTGATCGTTACGGGAGTATTTGAAACCTACACAGAGGAGGCTGGACAGACATTTTATTACTGCAGGTTGAGAGATGCAGAATATCAACTGGTATCGACAGAGAATCAGGAGGCACATAGTTGCATCAAAACCAGGAATCACATAGAAAAATATGGCAAAATGACGCAAATATACTAAAAAACATTAAAAATAGCTAAAAAATGATAAAATTACTTAAAAAAGAATTTGATATATTGTAAAAACTATGCTAATTTTGAATAAAGGTAAATATTCAGCCGTGCAGGATAAGAACAGCGGATTCGACATGCTTGCATGTAAGAATCAGGTGTTCTTATCCTGTGGTGACTCGAATAGAGTCACCGCCCCATACAATGAGCAAAATAGCTGCGCAGCAGCGAAAGAGCACGGGAACCGTGCGGTTTTGCGAATGTATGGTCGGCTGAATACATTAAAATACACAGAAGGGATGTGATGAAGTGAAAGAGAAATACAAAGGTGTACAAAAACTCACAGACAATCCGTTCCTCAACCTCTATCATATAGATGCGGTTGACACGGCTGGAAAAGACTTCAATTATTACTTTGCTTCAAGGAATAAAGAGAACGACATCAAGATAAAGACCCACGATATAAAACCGGAAGGAATAGTTATATACGGAGTTAAGCTGGAAGATGAGCCGAAGCTGGTGCTCATAAGGCAGTACAGATACCCACTCGATGCGTATATATATGAACTTCCTGCAGGACTGGTGGACGGAGATGAGACTCCGGCGCAGGCAGCAGTCAGGGAGATGAAGGAAGAGACAGGGCTTACCCTTGATGTATATGAGGGCGGAGAAAAACTCTACAGAAGGCCATTTTATATGGGCCCGGGATTTACGGATGAGATGAGCAGTGCTGTATTTGGAACAGTTACAGGAACACCAAATCTCGACAGCAAGGAGAGCACAGAGGATATACAGGTCATACTCGCAGACCGAGGTGAGGTCAGAAGAATCCTGTCAGAGGAACAGGTGTCGCTCAGAGGAGCATACCTCATGACACATTTTCTGGCTGAGGGAGATCCACTAGAATTCCTGAGAAAATAGGAAGCGCTGAGCAGTGATTGCTCAAACAGCAGAACGTTCATAAAAGGGCATGCTAAATGAGAAAAAAGAAGGAGAAGTAGAAAGATGAGTTACAGAGACACATATGATTTTTGGATGACAGATGATTATTTCGATGAGGACACCAAGAAGGAGCTTGCAGCCATAGCTGATGATGAGGCTGAGATCGAGGACAGATTCTATCGTGATCTTGTATTTGGAACTGGTGGACTCAGAGGTGTGATAGGCGCGGGAACCAACAGAATGAACTTCTACACCGTCCGCAAGGCTACACAGGGGCTTGCAAACTTCATTGTGAAGCAGAATGCGCAGGACAAGGGCGTGGCAATAGCATACGATTCAAGAAAGTATTCTCCAGAGTTTGCAGCAGAAGCAGCTCTCTGCCTGTGTGCAAATGGAATCAAGTCATATCTCTTTGAGTCACTCAGACCTACACCTGAGCTTTCATATGCAGTCAGAAAGCTTGGATGTACAGCAGGTATAGTTATAACAGCCAGCCATAATCCACCAGAGTACAACGGTTACAAGGTATACTGGGAGGATGGCGCGCAGATCACAGCTCCAAAGGACAGAGAGATCATCGCAGAGGTTAAGGCTGTAACAGATTTCCATACAGTAAAGACCATGGATAAGCAGGAGGCACTTGACAAGGGCCTTCTCACTATCATAGGTGCCGAGATAGATGACGCGTATATGGAGGAACTCAAGAAGCAGATCATTCATCCTGAGATCATCAAGGAGCAGTCAGAGAACATCAAGATCGTATACACACCGTTCCACGGAACCGGTCTTGTACCTGTAAAGAGAGTCCTGTCCGAGCTTGGTTTCAAAAACGTATACATTGTTCCTGAGCAGGAGCTTCCAGACCCTGAGTTCACAACGCTTGAGTATCCAAACCCAGAGGATCCAAAGGCATTTGAGCTTGCCCTCAAGCTGGCAAAGGAGAAGAATGCGGACATAGTTCTCGCTACAGATCCTGATGCAGACCGTCTTGGAATATACGCACTCGATACAAAGACAGGCAAGTATATGCCGTTTACAGGAAATATGTCAGGACTTATAATCGCTGAATACCAGTTCAGAGAGAGAACAAAATGCGGTCTCATGCCAAAGAATCCGGCCATGGTCAAGACTATTGTAACCACAAATATGGCTGATCCACTGGCTGCAGATTACAATGTCAACCTCATCGAGGTTCTAACAGGCTTCAAGTTCATCGGTGAGCAGATCAAGTTCTTCGAGCAGAATAATTCATACAATTTCGTAATGGGTATGGAGGAGAGCTACGGATGTCTCGTTGGAACATACGCAAGAGACAAGGATGCTCCGGTTGCAGTTATGTGTCTCTGCGAGGCTGCAGCATACTGCAAGAGCCAGGGAATCACTCTGTGGGATCACATGCTTGATCTCTATGAGAAGTACGGATATTACAAGGAAGGCCTCTACACAATAACGCTCAAGGGTGTTACAGGAGCAGAGAAGATCCGCAAGATCATGTCCTCACTCAGAGCTGAGTCACTTACTCAGATCGATACACTCAAGGTTCTCAAGGTTCGTGATTACGAGAAGAACACGATCACAGATCTTGCCACCGGAGAGGTCACAGAGTCAGGACTTCCACAGTCCAACGTTCTCTACTACGACCTTGAGGATGGCGCATGGGCATGTGTACGTCCATCAGGAACAGAGCCAAAGATTAAGCTGTACTACGGAATCAAGGGAACAAGCCTTGATGATGCAGATGCAAAGCTTGAAGCTCTCCAGACAGCACTTGTTGAGAAGCTCAACAAGCTGGCAGAGTAGCATAAGTATAATATATAGCAAATACAAAAAAGCGCCGTCTGGTCTGGTGACCGGACGGCGCTTTGCTGTCATTATACGATGACGTCGAACTGTATGTAGTCTCCCTGGTCGGTATTTACCGTGTCGAGATATATTTTACCATTGTACTTGTCGGTCAGTTTTTTCAGGTTGTAGAGACCGTAACCATGGCCATGTCTGTCTCCGGTTTTGGTGGTATATCCCGGTGAGAACATATTCTGGCGGAATTCGTTGGTTTTGACGGAACCCTTGTTTCTTGTTCTTATTTCTATCTGGTTCTGCCTGCTGTCCAGGTACAGATATGCAGTGCCAAATGGGGCGGTCGATTCAAGCGCATTATCGATCAGTATACCGATGATCCTGATCAGTTCATACTCCGGCATTCGGCTCTTCAGATCCCTGGATGCCACCTGAACTACAAGCTCCTTCTGATCCTTCTGTGCCTCCGTGATCTTGCTGTACACAAATCCGGCTACAACGCTCAGGTTGATCTTGAGCAGATCACAAATGGCCTCTGTAAAGGAATAAAAAAGGTCGGTTATATTACAAGTCAATTGCAAAAAAATATAATTCTTTTAGTTAATACCACCATAATAAAACGGCTGCAATATACATCTGCGCAACAAAGTGATATAAATTGCAAGATTAAATATTGAATTTAAAAACTGCTTAATATATTATACAAATAACAATAAATTAGCTAAAAATAGCCTAATAAAATGAACGGAAGATAAATTGTGGATAGATAAAAAGGAAAAATCTGTGTGGCCTGTGAGGTCAGGAAAGGGGTAGAAGATGGACGCAAAGCAGAGATACGAGATGTGGCTTGGCAGCGATCAGGTAGATGATGTTACGAAGCAGGAGCTCGTAAACATAAAGGATAATGAAGCGGAGATTGAAGATAGATTTTACACAAACCTTGAGTTTGGAACAGGTGGACTTCGAGGCGTGATGGGAGCGGGAACGAACCGCATGAACATTTACACGGTTCGCATGGCAACACAGGGAATTGCTAACTACCTGGCGAAGATCGGAATATCAGAGCCGTCGGCAGCTATAGCATTTGACAACAGAAACAATGCTTCGCTGTATGCGCTTGAAACTGCTCTCTGCCTGTGTGCAAATGGCGTGAAGGTGTATCTGTTTGATGCGCTCCGCCCGACACCGGAGCTTTCATTTGCAGTGAGACATCTGCACTGCAATATCGGCGTGAATATAACGGCAAGCCACAATCCAAAGGAATACAACGGATATAAGGTTTACTGGGATGATGGAGCCCAGATCGTATCTCCTCAGGATAAGGAGATCATTGCAGAGGTCAACAATATAGAAGATTTCTCCATGGTTAAGACTATGGACAAGGACGCTGCAATAGATGCAGGACTGTTGAATGTGATCGGTCAGGAGATCGATGACGCATATATAGGAGAGCTTCACAAGCTTGTCATGAATCCGGAGGAGATTCAGAAGGCAGGAGATCTGAAGATCGTATATTCTCCGCTTCACGGAACAGGCCTTAAGCCTGTTACAAGAGTTCTAAGCGAGCTGGGTTTCAAGGATGTACATGTCGTTGAGGAGCAGGCTGTTCAGGATGGCAATTTCCCAACTGTGAAATCTCCAAATCCTGAGGGCGCAGAGGCGTATGCCCTGAGTCTTGAGCTGGCGAAGAAGGTCGGCGGCGAGCTGATTCTTGTCACAGACCCTGATGCTGACAGACTCGGAATGTATGGATATGACAGCAAGAATAATGAGTATAAAGAATTTACAGGAAATATGTTCGGTGCGATCCTATGTGATTACGTGCTGATGCAGAGAGCCCAGAGTGGCAGACTCCCAGATAATCCGGCGATAGTCACAACGGTTGTAATCACCAATATGGTCAAGGAGATATGTAAGAAGTACAACACCTTCTGTGACTGCAACAACCTGATCGGATTTAAGAATATAGCATCGAGAATGAGGGCTTATGAGCAGACAGGTGAACACAATTATGTGTTCGGGCTTGAAGATACATTTGGATGTCTGCCTGGTACATATGCAAGGGATAAGGACTCGGTTGGAACGCTGATGCTTCTCTGTGAGGCTGCGGCATACTACAAGAACCGTGGCATGACTCTGTGGGACAGAATGGTTGAATTGTGGCAGGAATATGGTTACTACAAAGAGAAGGTTCAGACCATGAAGTTTGACGGACGTGAGGGTGCTGCAAAGATACAGTCAATGATACAGACGCTGAGAGATAATCCGGTGCAGAAGGTCGGAACTTACAGCGTGGAGAAAATCTACGACTACAAGCTTGGAACAGAGACAGACGCAGCGACAGGCAAGTCCGAGGCGGCGGTGCTTCCAAAGTCCAACATGATATATTATCAGCTTGCGGATGGCGCATGGTTCCTTGTGAGACCTTCAGGTACAGAGCCGAAGATCAAGTTCTATCTCGGGGTAAAGGGAAACTCACAGGAGGATGCGGCAGAGCAGCTTGACGAGCTTGCAGCAAATGTGATGGCGATGTTCTCATAAAACGGGATGATTGGTAAGAAACGAAATGGCTGGCAAATAAATGTCAGCAGAAAATAGATTCGAAGATCGCGGTAGCGACTAAAAATAATTACAAGATGGAGGTAAAAAAGATGGGTTACATGGACGAATACAAGTTCTGGCTTGAGTCAGACTGCTTTGATGAGAAGACCAAGGAAGAGCTTAGAAGTATCGCAGATGATGACAAAGAGATCCAGGACAGATTCTACAAGAATCTGAAATTTGGAACCGGCGGAATGCGCGGAATCATGGGTGCCGGAACCAACAGAATGAATATATATACAGTTACAAAGGCAACACAGGGACTTGCAGATTACATACTTGAGGTCGGCGCAGATGCTGCGGGGAGAGGTGTTGTTATTGCACATGACTGCCGAAATATGTCAGCAGAGTTCACAGAGGCATCAGCTCTGTGTCTCAATGCAAATGGCATAAAGACTTATGTGTTTGATGCACTCCGCCCTACACCTGAACTGTCATTTGCAGTGAGAGAGCTTGGATGTATAGCCGGAATCGTGGTAACAGCAAGCCACAATCCACCTGAGTACAACGGCTATAAGGTGTACTGGGAGGACGGCAGCCAGATCGTATCCCCTCAGGATCAGGATATCCTGAAGCATGTGGCGGATGTAGAGAGATACGAGGATGTCAAGACCATGGACAAGGACAAGGCGGTTGCAGACGGTCTGTTCTGTATGGTTCCTGCAAGTGTTGATGAGAACTATTATCAGGCGCTCATAAAGCAGACCATCCACGGCGACATCATTCCGAAGGTTGCAGACGATATCAAGATAGTATACACACCGCTTCATGGAACAGGAAATGTACCTGTAAGAGAAGTGCTCAAGAGACTTGGCTTCAAGCATGTATATGTTGTAGAAGAACAGACTGTTCCTGACGGAGACTTCAGCACAGTCAAGTCACCAAATCCGGAGGAACCATCAGCATTTGCCATGGGAATAGAACTGGCAAAGAAGGTTGATGCGGACGTTATCATGGCCACAGATCCTGATGCAGACAGACTTGGAATATACGTCAAGGACAGCACGGGAATCTGGAAGGACACGGAATTTGCAGATGATCCGGCATATCCATATGTCCGATTCAATGCCAATATGACAGGTGCCCTGATAGCAGAATATGTATGCCGCGAGCAGAAGGCAGTCGGCAAGCTGCCGGCAAACGGAGCTATCTGTAACACGGTTGTCAGCACCAATCTTACAAAGGCGATAGCAGAGAATTACAAACTGAAATATATAGAGACACTCACCGGATTCAAGTACATAGGTGAGCAGATACTTCTCTTTGAGAAGAACAACACATACAAGTTCATCTTCGGAATGGAGGAGAGCTTTGGATGTTTGGTAGGAGACTACACTCGTGACAAGGACGCCTGCGCAGCCGTTGTCATTTTATGTGAAATAGCAGCATTTTATAAGCTGCAGGGAGAAACCATCTGTAATGCCATGGAAGAGGTTTACCGCAAATATGGCTATTACTTTGAAGGTGCGTTTGGGATAACTCTAAAGGGTGTAGATGGTGCAGCACAGATTAAGGAGATGATGGAGAACTTCAGAAACCATCCACTTACGACCTTTGCAGGTATCAAGGTTATCGGCATGAGGGACTATGTGAGCGGAATCCGCAAGCCGCTTGATGGCGAGGAGGAGAATATGGGCCTTCCAAAGTCGAACGTGCTGTACTATGAGCTGGAAAATAATGCGTGGTTCGCGGTTAGGCCTTCCGGAAATGAACCAAAGATCAAATTCTACTTTGGCGTGAATGAAAACAGCCTAAAAAATGCCATGTCAAAGATAGACGAGATGAAAGCATGTGTGCAGGAGCTTGTTAAATAAACAATCACAAAGTATGGCAGAATTTACTGCCGAAAAATAAAAACATTCCTTCCATATACTACAAAAATTAACATACGAATGCACTTTCCAGCCAATGCGCTGAACAAGAGGGATCTCGGCTTTGAGGCTGAGGTCCCTTTTGTAAAAGTAAAATATAGTTAAAAATGCTAAAAACCTGTTTAAAAATTAACTAAAAAATGCTACAATGTATAAAGTAACGGCAGTGTGTGGCAAACGCGTATAGGAGTAGTATAGGAGATTATATGCCAGAAAAAGAAATAGAAATAGAAAAAGAAATAAAAAAAGAGAGAGAAATAGAAAAGAAAAATATAAAAAGTATCGCTGGACATATCATCGATGAGAAAACCGATGAAAAAGAGAAACGAGAGCCGGAGAGTGTCTTGGATGTGGATGAGCATATGTCTGAGAAACAGAAACTCAGCCTTATGAACAAACAGCAGAAAAAGGAATACATACTGGAGTATTATGCTCCGAAGGCTCTATTTGCACTTGTTGTTGTGGGCATAGTTGTATTCCTTGTCGTAAAACATTTTACGGCGGAATCTGCGGCACTCAACATCCTTGCGGTCAACACTACACAACAGGAATCCGCGGCGAACGACAAGGCGTATTATGAGGAATTCCTAAGTGAAAATGGTCTTGATGCGGAGAAGGAATATGTCAGTATAAGTACAGGGATCGGCGTGTCAACTGATCCGAATGATGCCATGAGTCAGGATAGTCTACAGCTTATACAGAACAAATTTATGGCGAATGCGGTGGACGTGTTCTTTGCCGACACAGACCTTGTCATGAGTTTTGGAGAGTTCGGATATATGCAGGATCTTGATAAGGTACTGACTGATGAACTGAAAGAAAAGTATAAAGATTCGTTTGTGTATGCAACGGTTATTGAAACGGGTGAGAAGATACCTGTCGGAATAAAGATCGGTGATAATTCCTGGGTGAAGGATACCGGCTGGTATGAAATGGATGCTGCAGTGGGATTTGGCGAGAATGCCAAGAATATGGATCTTGCACTTGAATTTCTTGAATACATAAGCAGAGAGTGATACCCATAAATAAAACGAGGAGACTATAGATACATATGAGCATAAGATATGATGAGGCAAACAGAATATTTGAACTTGATACGAGAAACACGAGTTATCGTATCGGAATCGCCGATGAAGAGGGGTTTGTCGGACATATATATTATGGACAGAAGATCCGTCCGCAGAAATGTGATCAGTTTTTGAGAACGTGTGAGGCTCCTTTTGTTCCGTCCAAGAATAACAGGGAGAGATGTTCATTTATGGACACATTTCCGACAGAGTATTCCGGAAATGGAATAGGAGACTACAGGGAGAGTTGTATTGCAGTAAAGACCGCAAATGGCAGCAGAACCGTTGATCTGAAATTTGTGGATTACGATATTGTAAATGGAAAGCCGGGGATTAGTGGCCTTCCGGCATCATTTGCGGGAGAAGAGGAGGTTCAGACTCTCGTTGTCCATATGATGGATGGGGGATGTGGCATTGATGTTGACCTGATATATTCTGTGTTTGAGGATGAGGATGTTATAACCAGAAGTGTGAGCGTGAAAAATGCAGGTGATAGGAATATCAGGCTCACAAAGGTATATTCTGCATGTATAGACATGGATGACGAGGATTTTGAGATGCTCACTCTTCATGGCTCATGGGCTAGGGAGAGACAGATCGAGAGACGCCCGATAGCTTATGGCAAGCAGAGTGTAAGCTCTCTCCGCGGTGAGTCATCCCACCAGGACCATCCGTTTATGGCATGGATGACAAAGGGTACAGATCAGACTACGGGTGATGTATATGGAATGCATTTTGTGTACTCGGGTAACTTCATCGCACAGATAGAGAAATCACAGTTTGATTCCATACGCGCAGTCATGGGCATACATTCAGAGGGTTTTGAGTGGTGGCTCACGCCTGGAGAGACGTTTACAGCGCCTGAGGTTGTGCTTACATACAGCCATGATGGACTTGGACAGATGACTAGAAATCTTCATGATTTTTACAGATGCCACATGATAAGGAGCAGATATCTTCACCAGAAGAGACCTGTCCTCATCAACAACTGGGAGGCTACATATTTTGACTTTGATACCGATAAGCTCCTTGCGATAGCAAAGAGTGCGGCAGAACATGGAATAGAGATGCTGGTCATGGATGATGGCTGGTTTGGACATAGAAATGATGATGCCACAAGTCTTGGAGACTGGTTTGTAAATGAAAACAAGATCAAGGGCGGTTTGAAACATCTTGTCGATGAGGTGAATAAGCTGGGACTGAAATTTGGAATATGGATGGAGCCTGAAATGATTTCCCCTGATTCTGAACTTTACAGAAAGCATCCCGACTGGGCGTTTGCGGTTCCGGAGAGAACGGCTACATTATCGCGAAATCAGTACGTGCTTGATCTCTCGAGAAAAGAAGTTAGAGACTACGTGTATGAATGTGTGCATAACGTGATCTCATCAGCAAATATTGAGTATGTTAAGTGGGATATGAACAGACAGCTCACGGATATCGGCAGCGTAGAATTCACCGGAGACAGGCAGGGAGAATTGGCTCACAGGTATGTGCTTGGAGTATATGAGCTGCAAGAGCGCCTTGTTAACGATTTCCCAGATCTTTTGCTTGAGAACTGCTCGGGCGGTGGTGCAAGATTCGACCCTGGCATGCTTTACTACAGTCCGCAGATATGGTGCTCCGATGACACGGATGCCATAGAGAGACTTTCTATACAGGAGGGAACGGAACTGATATATCCGCTTTCGACCATGGGCGCCCATGTGTCGGATTGCCCTAATCACACAGTTGGAAGGAGTACACCTTTTATGACCAGGGCACATGTGGCTCTGGCGGGAACATTTGGCTATGAACTCGATATCACAAAAATAAGTGAAGAAGAACGTGCGATGATCCCTGAGCAGGTGTCTATGTATCATAAATATAATGATCTTGTAAGGGAGGGTGATTATTATAGGGTTGCATCGTACAGGGAAAATGGACTGTATGATTGCTGGATGGTTGTTGCAAAGGATAAGAGTGAGGCGTTGGTGACTTACGTTCAGGTGCTTGGAAGACCTAACGTACACAGTAGAAAGATAAAACTTTTAGGGCTTGACGTGGCTGCAGATTACAGACTTGACGGAACGGAGAAAGTGTATGGGGGAGATCTCCTCATGAATGCCGGAATGCTCATTGAAACTATGCGTGGAGATTATATGAGCAGACTGTATCACTTTGTACTTGACAATAGTTTAACCTAAAAATAAAATAAAAATTAAGTTATTTAACCACGTGAAAAAATAAAGTGAGAAGGACTAGTTATGGCAAAATCAGTAAAATTGGGAGACATAGCTGCCATTGTTGGCGTGAGTACCGTGACGGTCTCAAAGGCACTTTCAGATCAGAAGGGTGTCAGCGAGGAACTCAGAGCACAGATCAAACAGTTGGCAGATGAGATGGGATACCAGTCACCATCTGAGATCAGAAAGAAGACGGCAAAGAAAAAGTATAATATTGGTGTTCTCATTCAAGAGATATACCTTGGAAAGTATCCGTCGTTCTATTGGCAGTTATATCAGGTGCTTAACAAAAAGGCGGTGGCAAGAGGCTGCTTTACTATGCTGGAGTTTGTTTCCAGAGATAGTGTATTGAACGCTGAGATGCCTATGCTCTTGGAGGATGACAAGGTTGATGGAATAGTTGTTGTAGGTTCCATGGGTAAGGAATACCTGGAAAAGCTGGAGAAGACAGCCAAGGTTCCTGTAGAATATGTGGATTACTATGACAATTCGAGACCGATAGACACGGTTATAGCAAACAGTTTCTATGGAAGCTATATGCTGACTAATTATCTGTATGATATGGGACATAGAGATATTGCATATGTTGGCACGATAGGTTCAACGAACAGTATAACTGACAGATATTTGGGCTATATAAAGTCTTTGTTGGAGCATGATATTCCGCTCAGAGAAGACTGGGTTATTCCGGACAGAGATGTGAAGACGGGTCAGTTTGACGAGGAGAACTGTTTTAAACTTCCAAAGAATATGCCTACAGCGTTTGTGTGCAACTGTGATCTTGCGGCAGCTACGCTCATAAAGATACTCAATGCTGCGGGCTACAGAGTTCCTGAGGATGTGTCCGTTGTGGGGTTTGATAATTACATGTATCCTGGAAGCTGCGATATAGGCGTGACCACATACGAGATCAATATGCAGGAGATGGCAGAGAGAACCATGCATAAGATTATAAAAAAGATATCCAACGAAAAATATACTGATGGCATATTTGTCGTGGATGGACGAATCGTGGTAAAGGATAGCGTTGCCAGAATAGAACGATAATAAAACTACATATCAATTGTAATGCAAATCGGAAATAGACACCGGTGCAGCCTGCTTGAAAGACAGCGGAGTTGTACCGGTGTCTTTTTTGAACAGATTTATAAAATGGTTTGTGTTCTCGATTCCAACCTGGGATCCGACCTCGTGGACGGACAGATCTGTTGTGAGAAGGAGCCTTTTGGCAGCATCGATCCTGCGACTGTTGAGATAACGCATAGGTGATTCACCGAAGTGAAATGAAAATTCTCTGCATATCCTGTATCTGCTGATCCTGTAAGTTGCCTCGAGGTCATCAAGCGACATCGGTTCGGCGTAGTTTGTATCCATCTGATTCTTTACCGATAAAAGATAAGAAGGCACACAATCCATCTTCTTGGATGAGTTTTCAATAAATACACATAATTCGGTCAGAATATCATTGAACCATTTGGAAATTCTGAAAATATCGGTGGCAGACAACTCCCCCTGGAGTCTGCTTATCAGTGAAAGATGACTCCAGAGTACAGAGGCTCCGGCAGAGTCCTTTTTATAATATATGGATTCGGGGAGAAACTCGTGATACAGGCGAAGCGGAGCTCCGAGGATGAATGCATCGTAGAAACGACACTTGCCGTTCGTGGCGTATGTTATTTCTGATCCTGCCTCAAAAAGCGCGGCTGTATTCTTGGAATATGATGATTTGCTGTTGCCCGATGTTACTGTAAGAGTTCCTTCATATATATAGAAGAAATGGTAACACGGAATGAAAGAGAAGGTATAACTGCATGAATAAGCAAAAGAAATATCGCCGTTGGCCAGAAGATGAATCAGGCCATCGTTAATCATTGATTCTTCATATGTAAAGAACGTGCTGTGGAATCTTGCGTTCTCAATATCTTTCTGAATATTGTAACCTGACAGTACAGTGCAGGAAATTAATTCTTTAGCTAACATGTAAACCACCTCCTATCCATAATAATACAATTATTAAACAATCATCACAAGCTAAAAGCGATATAAATTAGTGGTTAATTAGCTAAAAAAACAATAAAATACTAATTAAAGATAAAAATATATAGATAAAATGCCTATGTGATATTGAAAAAAAATAATGATAATGGTAAAATTAACGAAAAGTACAAAATACTGTGATTAAAAACAAAATTGAGTGATGACTAAAAAGTAAATTAATGTATACTTAATATAAAGTTAAAAACAAAGAAGGTTTTAAGGAGGACAAAACTATGAAATCAAAGCGTATTGCATGTATCGCAATGGCTGGTCTTATGGCAGCATCACTTGCAGGTTGTGGAGGCTCAGACAGCGATAACAAGGACACAACAGAGGCAACAAAGGCTGCCACAGAGGCAGCAGGAAGTGATTCAGCAGATGACACAACAGCTGATGCTGAGGGAATCAAGTCATATGCAGACATCCAGTTAGGAACAGACTTCACAGATCTTTCAGCGGAGATCAAGTTCTACAACAACAGAACTGATATGGACTCAGATGACTACGGCGGAAAGAACTGGAAGCAGTATCTTGAGGACTTCAACAAGGAGTACCCAAATATCAAGGTTGATGTTATCACAGATACAAACTATGCAGAAGATGCTCTTACACATCTTCAGTCAGGAAACTACGAGACAGTAATGTGTATCCCAGCAGTTGACATGGCAGACCTTTCAACATATTTCATGTCATATGGCGATTATGATACAATGAGCAGTCTTGTAAATTACTCAAACAGATGGCTGTATCAGGGTCAGGTATATGGTGTACCTCTTGCAGCTACAACACAGGGTATCGTATACAACAAGAAGGTATTTGCTGATGCAGGTGTGACAGACGTACCTAAGACACCAGAGGAGTTCATTGCGGCACTCAAGGCAATCAAGGATAAGAATCCGGATTGTATTCCACTTTACACAAACTATGCAGCAGGCTGGACAATGGGAGCATGGGATGATTATATCGCGATCACAGCAACAGGCGATGCTACATACAAGAACCAGAAGTTAGCCCATACAAAGGATCCATTCAAGAACTATGGCGACGATACACATGCTTATGCAGTATATAAGATCCTTTACGATGCAGTATCACAGGGACTTACAGAGGATGATTACTCAACAACAGATTGGGAGTCATGTAAGGGAATGATCAACAACGGCGAGATCGGATGTATGGTACTTGGTTCATGGGCATACCCACAGATGGAAGCAGGCGGACCTAACGCAGACGATATAGGATACATTCCTTTCCCTATCTCAGTAAATGGTAAGCAGTACGCTTCATCAGGTGCAGATTACTGCTTCGGTATCAACGTAAACGCTTCAGATGATGAGAAACAGGCAGCTCTTGTATTTGTTAAGTGGATGACAGAGAAGTCAGGATATGCTTACAACGAGGATTCACTTGCAATTGTTCCTGGTTCAGAGTCAAAGATCTCATTCGATGGTGTTGACTTCGTTGCAGACGAGCCAGCTCTTGAGGGCGAGGAGGATTACCTCAATCAGCTCAATTCAGAGTCAGAGCTTAACGTAAGCAATGGTGGTAACGACAAGATCCAGGCCATCATCGAGCATGCTGCAAACGGCGACATGTCATTCGACGATATCATGGCTGAGTGGAACCAGAAGTGGTCAGATGCTCAGGAGTCATTAGGAATCGAAGTTACTGAGAAGTAATAAAGATTTCAATATAAATAAGTAAGAATAAGCTACAGACCGGGGCGGGGGTTGCCCGCCCCGGTTTATTTTGAGAAAAATGTCATCAAACGAGTATTTGATGACAGGCTACCAGCAGTGTAGCTCATGATTATAAAAAGGCGGTGGAATGAGTATGGCTAACAAAAAACAATCCGGCTTTGGTAAATGGGCGTCAAGCAGGAAGGGGCAGCAGGTTATAATATGCGCAGCCTTCGCAATTATCCCATTGCTTTTGCTATTAGTATTTACATATATACCATTCGGAGAGATGGTTAAATTTAGTTTCTACAAGATGAAATATACGACGCCTGTAGAAAAGAGAGAATTCGTAGGATTAGCAAATTATATCGATGTATTCACAAGAAAAGACTGTTTCGGTGCATTAAAGCTCAGTTTGTATTACATCGTAGGAGCACTTGTACAGTTAGTGCTTGCACTTTTCCTTGCAACTCTTCTGAGTTTCAAAGTAAAAGGTGGTAACCTTTTCAAGGGATTTATTTTCTTCCCTTATCTTATCAGTGGTATCGCTGTAGGTTTCATTTTCAAATTCTTCTTCACAAGAGGATTCGTGTTTGACTCAATCCTTCAGTTGTGTGGATTTAGCTTAGACAACCTTCCATACTGGCTCAAAGACCAGAGTGTCAACAACTGGACACTGGTTTCAACCTCGGTCTGGAGATACCTTGGACAGATGATGGTTCTCTTCATTGGAGCTATCATGTCGGTAGATGCAGAACTTTATGAGGCGGCAGAGCTTGATGGTGCAAATAAATTCCAGCAGTTTAGATATATCATACTGCCAAGTATCAAGACAATCGTTACATTAAATGTAATTTTAGCGATAACAGGATCACTCAGTGCTTTCGAGCAGCCTTTCGTTATCACAACAGGTGCAAACGGAACAGGTACTTACTTCATCATTATGAACAAGATAGCACATACAAGCCAGAAGGTCGGTCTTGCTTCAGCAATGGCCGTTGTACTTCTCCTTATCATACTTATATGTGCTGCGCTTCAGAAGCTGTTCTTTGAGTACATCTTCAAGGATTCAAGCTCAGATGATGAGAGTTATAAGGCAAAGAAGCTTCGCAAGAAACAGGAGAGAGATACCAAGAAATACGTGAAGCAGATGGCTGCTTCTGCGAAGGGGGGCAAGTAACATGGCAAGAGGAAAGACAGATGTGCCAGGCATAGCACCAATAAAAGAAAAACGAACCGTTGGATATTATGTAAGAGGTTTCCTCAAGTACTTTGTACTCATATTCTTCTCACTGTGTGCGGTTGTACCTCTTATATCATGTGTTACAACAGCTTTCAAGACAACAGATGAGTATAAGGCTACTTCAGTAATGGAACTTCCTGAAAGCTTTCTGAACTTCAGCAACTTTGTAAAGGCATTCACGACTGCCAACATGGGACGTGCATTCCTCAACTCAGTAATAGTCGTGGTATGCGTACTTATCGTGTCAGTTGTAATAGGAACACAGCTTGCATATGTGCTTAACAGATTCAAGTTCCCGGGAAACGGCTTTATCAGAACACTTTTCCTTGTGGCATCATTGCTCCCTGCAGTTGCTATGCAGGTTACAGTCTACAACATCATGGGTGATCTGAGATTCATAGATCACTTATATGGTTACATTATCATGAGCTGTGGTACAGATGTTATCTCGATCTACATCTTTATACAGTTTATGGAGAACATATCAGTATCTCTTGACGAGTCAGCTATCGTGGATGGTGCATCATACTGGACCATCTACTGGAAGATCATACTTCCACTTCTCAAGCCGGCTATCGTTACTGCTTGTATACTGAAAGGCGTTGTAATCTATAACGAGTACTACGCTGCAAACCTTTACCTCATAAGCCCGGAGATCAAGACAATGGCTATCTCACTTTACAAGTTCGTAGGACCTATGGGCAGCCAGTACAACCTGATATGTGCAGGTGTTATCATATCGATCATACCGGCACTTATAGTATTCATCTGCTGTCAGAAACAGATCTACAGTGGTATTACACAGGGTGCTGTAAAGGGTTAATAATTTATTAGAAGAAGAGAGTTCATGAATATGAGAAATGAAATTCAAAAAGAATTAATAGATGCTATCATCCCATTCTGGGAGGCCCTGAGGGATGATGAGTACGGCGGATTTTATGGGTATATGGATTATGACCTCAACCTTGATAAAAAGGCTGAGAAGGGTTGTATTCTTAACAGTAGAATTACCTGGTTCTTCGCAAGTGCGTATAAGGCACTCAAGGACCCGAAGCTTCTAGATGAGGCTGCTCATGGATATGAATTTCTGAAAGAATATTGTATAGACAGGGAATATGGCGGAATATATTGGTCCATGAATTACGATGGTTCACCCAAAGATACGACAAAACACACATACAATCAGGCATTTAGTATATATGCCTTATCCGCCTATTACGAAGCTTCCGGCGATTCGGAAGCTTTGGACCTGGCCCTGCAGCTTTTCCATACAATAGAAGAGAAATGTACTGACGAAGGTGGCTATCTCGAGGCATTTACAAGAGAGTTCAAGCCAGAGTCAAATGATAAGCTTTCTGAGAATGGTGTTCTCGCAGAGAGAACAATGAACACACTGCTCCATGCACTTGAGGCTTACACAGAACTTTATAAGGTATCCAAGGATTCCAAGGTAAAGGAGCGCCTGAAATGGCTGCTCGATGTATTTGCTGATAAGGTATACAATCCGGAGCTTAAGAGACAGGAAGTGTTCTTTGATAAGGATTATAACTCTCTGATCGATCTGTACTCATACGGACATGACATTGAGACATCATGGCTCCTGGATAGGGCGACCGAGGTGCTTGGAGAGGCAGAGTACACAGAGAAGATTACAAAGATAACAGATATCCTTGCAGAGCAGATATATGAGCTTGCTTTCGATGGACATTCAGTTCTGACAGAATGTGAAAAGGGCGTGCCATACACGGTAAGAGTATGGTGGGTTCAGGCGGAATCAATAGTAGGATTTATAAATGCTTATCAAAAGTCGGGTGATAAGAAGTATTACGAGGCTGCCGAGAAAGTCTGGGAGTACATAAAGGAATATTTTATCGACAAGAGACCGGGATCAGAGTGGTTCTGGGATCTGAATGCAGATGGAACACCGAGAGTCGGACGTCCTATAGTTGAGCCATGGAAGTGCCCATACCACAACGGCAGAATGTGCCTTGAGATTATGAGCAGACTCGCTGACGGCAAGTAGATAGCGTTCAATTGCTTTCAAATTATAAGGAGAATGCCTAAATGATGAATGAGAAATATTATGTAGAGCTTGACAAACTGAACAAGCTTCTTGAGAGAAAGAATAAGAAGACAGATTTCTATAATGGAATCTATGACAGATATGAGTACCCTGTACTCACAAGAGAGATGATACCTCTCACATGGAGATATGACTTAAACCCTGAGACAAATCCATACTTCATTGAGCGTCTCGGAGTTAACGCTGTCATGAACTCAGGTGCTATCTACCTGAACGGCAAGTATTATCTTGTCGCAAGAATAGAGGGAAATGACAGAAAGTCATTCTTCGGCGTAGCTGAGAGTGACAACGGTATCGATGGATTCCGTTTCTGGGATTATCCAATCCTTCTGGATGATGTATGTCTTGAGGAAACAAATGTATATGATATGAGACTGACACAGCACGAGGATGGATGGATCTACGGTGTGTTCTGTTCAGAGAGCAAGGATACAACTGTAAATGACCTCTCAGCAGCAGTTGCAGCAGCAGGTATCGTGAGAACAAAGGATTTAAAGCACTGGGAGCGCCTTGACAACCTCAAGACTCTTCGTTCCCCACAGCAGAGAAATGTTGTACTTCACCCTGAATTTGTGGATGGCAAGTACGCATTCTATACACGTCCAATGGATGATTTCATCGAGACAGGAAGCGGCAGCGGAATAGGATTCGGTCTCTGTGATGATATAGAGCATGCGGTTATAGACGAGGAGAAGATGACAAGTCTTCGTAAGTACCACACTATAACAGAGGCAAAGAACGGTGCAGGTGCACCTCCTATAAAGACAGACAAGGGCTGGATCCACATCGCACATGGTGTGAGAAACACAGCTGCCGGTCTTAGATATGTACTCTACGCATTTGCAACAGACCTCAATGATCCTTCAAAGGTTATCGCTGAGCCATCAGGAATGCTCATCGGACCTCGTGGTGAGGAGAGAGTCGGCGATGTATCCAACGTTGTATTCACAAATGGCGCCATCGTAAACGAGAACAACGAAGTGTTCATCTACTACGCATCAAGCGATACAAGAATGCATGTTGCAACAACAACAGTTGACAGACTTATCGATTATGTATTCAACACACCATCTGATCCGGGAAGAAGTGTAGAGTGCGTAGCACAGAGATGTGAGCTTATCAAGAAGAACCTGGAGTTTCTTAAGAATACAGACAAGTAAGAAAGTATAATATATGGGCTGCCAGATGAAACAGCACGTTGGTTAGTATGCCCTTTGCCTGTGCAGATACCATATAACGTGATAATAAAATAAAAAATCCGGCTAAGATGCCGGAAGAAAGAGGTACTTATGTCAGAAGTAAAAATGTTCAGCGAGCCTGTGCCAAACGTGCCATGGCAGGACAGACCGGCAAATGACAATCATGACGCTCCAATCTGGAGATATACAGAGAATCCTATAATAGGAAGAAATCCGGCAAAGGGTGTTGCAAGAATATTCAATAGTGCAGTAGTTCCATTTGATGGAAAGTTTGTTGGAGTATTCAGAGGTGAGCAGGTGAATGGAATTCCATACATCTACCTCGGAGAGAGCGAGGATGCTATCCACTGGAATATCAGCGAGGAGAAGATCAAGTTTGTTGATGAGAACGGTGAAGAGTTCATGCCTATATACGCATATGATCCAAGACTTGTAAAGGTAGAGGATACATATTATGCAATCTGGTGCCAGGATTTCTATGGTGCAGCGATAGGCATCGCAAAGTCAAAGGATCTCAAGACATTTGTGAGAATCGAGAACCCATTCCTTCCATTTAACAGAAATGCAGTTCTCTTCCCAAGAAAGATCAACGGTAATTTCGTGATGCTGTCACGCCCAAGTGACAGTGGACACACACCATTTGGTGATATATTCGTAAGTGAGAGTCCTGATATGGTTTACTGGGGTAAGCACAGACATGTCATGGGCAAGAGCAGCGAGTGGTGGGAGTCACTCAAGATTGGCGGCGGTGCAGCCCCTATTGAGACTTCTGAAGGATGGCTGTTATTCTACCATGGAGTAGCGGGAACATGTAACGGTTATGTATACTCAATCGGTGGAGCAATCCTTGATATCGACAACCCATCGATCGTTAAGTATCGGTGTGAGAACTTCCTTCTCACACCGGAAGAGTGGTACGAGGAGCGTGGATTTGTTCCTAATGTATGCTTCCCATGTGCTACTATTCACGACAGCGAGTCTGGAAAGATCGCCATTTACTACGGTGCAGCTGACAGCTATGTTGGCCTTGCGTTCACAAAGCTTGATGAGATCGTAGATTATATCAAGTCACACAGTGTGGTAACAACTTCTGATACCGAGATCGGTAGAAGATAGTTAGTTATAGATCGCTATGAGCCCCTACTCATACGCGGCAATTGTATTATTTTTTTCTCATTTCCCAAGGCGGTGCCCGCCGCCTTCGGGGCCCCTCTAAAAAGAAATGTAATGGCAGGTGATTGCCAAAACTTTTAGACTATGACAGCCTGGCAGTAAGCCGGGCTGAATTTGGTTCTGAGAGCTTTGGCAATCATATGACAGATTTTGGATCTAATAAGCCGGGAAAAGGACTCTGATGTATAGAAAAAGGCAACAGATGCAATAAAATAACAGTGGCATACATTATCATGGAAATGACGAGTGAAGAAGTCATAGTCAATGTAAAAATATGATTCCTTCAACGTCTTATATAGAACAGGCAATTGGGGAATGGTGTAATCAGTAACAGGTGTACATATTCGACATTGTCATGGTTCGGACATTTGAGCCCGCCGGTACTTAGATGGCGCGTTAGCGGCATCTTAGTATCCGCTGCAGGGCGAAACGAGCGGGAGCGTTCCGAGCCAGACAAGTCGGATGTGTACACCGTACGGATATGCACACAATTGCCGTACGTCAAAAGGAGGAAAATGACAATGAACAAGGAAATACTTTTTTTAAATCCCGTGTTTACGCACAATATCTGGGGCGGTACAAAGCTCAGAGAAGAATACGGATATGATGTTGAGGGCGATGATATAGGCGAGTGCTGGGGAGTTGCGGCACATGAGAATGGCAACTGTACAGTGAAAAATGGCGAGTTTGCAGGTCAGACGCTTGCCGACTTATGGGACAGCCACAGAGAGCTGTTTGGCGGCATAGACGGTGTCAGATTCCCACTGCTTATAAAGATAATCGATGCAAAAGATGATCTGAGTATTCAGGTGCATCCGGACGATGCATACGCAGCAGAACATGAGAATGGTTCATTTGGCAAGATGGAGTGCTGGTATATTCTTGACTGCAAGGAAGATTCAACACTTGTAATCGGTCATAATGCAAGGACAAAGGAAGAATTATGTGATATGATCGAAGGTAAGAAATGGAAGGAGTTTATCAGAGAGATCCCTGTTAAGAAGGGGGATTTCATTCAGATAGATCCTGGTACAGTACACGCGATCAAGGGTGGAATTACACTTCTTGAGACACAGCAGAACAGTGACATCACATACAGAGTTTATGATTATGACAGACTGAGCAATGGAAAGCCTAGAGATCTTCACGTAAAGCAGAGCATAGATGTTATAACAGTTCCTGCAAAGCCGGTTGAGGACAGCGTTATAAGTGTCAAGGCAGATAAGGCAAATGAACTCTGTGAGCTTATAAGCTGTAAGTATTACACAGTATACAAGCTGGATGTTGAGGGAAAGGCAGAGCTGAATGTGGGCGACAAGCCATTCCTTATCATGTCTGTAACCTCTGGAAGTGGAACAGTGGATGGAAACACTATAAAGAAGGGTGATCACTTTATCCTGCCAAACGGATACAGCAACCCAGTGTTTGAGGGTAATATGGAGATCGTAGCATCCACAGTCAGCAAGTAAGATCCTGCCTTTGGAAGAGAATGTCAAGGGGGATAGTTATGAAGAGAAAGACGATAGGTGTTCTGGTAGGTGGAATCACGGATGATTTTACGAGGCTGCTTTGTCATGGGGTTATAGAGAGAGCAAAGACGCTTGATGTCAATATAGTTGTTATTCCGGGTAAGTTTCTTGACCGGGAATACCCAGAAACGTCAGATATATATTATGAATATCAGTATCAGACACTGTTTTCCTATGCTACAAAGGAGAATCTTGACGGCGTTATTGTTGCATCGAGTTGTATTGGCTGCTTTGCAACCAAGGAGCGTATCAGCGAATTTATGAAAAGATATCTGCAGATGCCGTGCGTGATAGTGGCTGCAGATGAGCCGGATCAGATTTGTGTCAGATATGACAATGGAGCAGGCATAAGAGAAGGACTCAATTACATGATCGAGGAACTTGGTTATACAAGAATAGGCATGATAGGCGGTCCGGACTCCAATTATGATGCAAAGGAGAGAAGGAGAACCTACATTGAGGTGCTTGAGGCTCATGGAATAGAGTTTGATCCGGGACTTTATGTGGAGGGCAATCTTACATCGGAATCAAAAGAGGTTTTCAGAGATATTCTGGACAGGAATCCGGACATGCAGGGAGTGTTCTGTGTGAATGATTCCTGTGCATCTGGTTTTTATGAAGAACTTAAGGCGAGGGGCATTCTGCCGGGAAGAGATATATCAGTCATGGGTTACGATGATATTGAGTGGGCTACACAGATATATCCGACGCTCTCGACTGTGCGTGCAGACGCGGGAAAACTTGGCTCAGAGGCTGTAAATCTTATGGTCAGGCTTATTGATGGCAAGCAGGTTGAGAGTAAGATACTTCCTACTGAGTTTATCAGAAGAGATTCATTCTGTAAAAAAGGCGGATCAAGAAAACGTAGTAAGAATGTCATTGAGGGATATCTCTCAATGAACCATATGCTCTCAGAGCAGTGGGAAGAGCGGAATAAGACTCAGTTCAAGATGAAAACATTTATCCAGAAGGTCTTGAGCTTTGACAGAGGCAACGACAGAAGTTATGGAGAGATTCTTGGCACCATGGACTGGCTGGACATAGAGAATGCATTTATATTCTTATATAAAGAGCCAATAATACATCTGATCGGTGAGCCATTTGAACTGCCTGACCAGTTATATCTCAAGACTAAGGATCTTAAAGAGAAGGTCAGCAGTGTGATCACTGTGAACCAGAAGGTGTCATCATCAAATCTCTATGATTTTGAGAGCCTCGGTGTGGAAGGAGCTGGAATATATGTACTCTTGCCGCTGTATTCCAACGAAATACTCTATGGAGTTCTTCTGTGTGATCTCACGGAAGGAGTTCTGGTGAATGGGGAGTTTCTTGGAAACCAGGTCTCAGCTGCTGTCAAGATGATCAATCTGCTCAAGACGAACGAGGAGATCATGAAGCGCCTTGAGGAGAGTATGGCGATCCTGCAAAAAAACAACATTATGCTTGACAATCTGTCAAAACAGGATCCCCTTACAGGAATCATGAACAGACGAGGTTTCTTTGACAGATCATTACAGCTGCTCAAGGAATGTGAGGAGCAGAAAAGGACGGCTACGGTATTCTACGCTGATATGAACAGTCTCAAGATCATCAATGACAGATATGGACATGATGAGGGTGATTTCTCTCTTAAAACCATAGGAGATATTCTGATCAAATCTGTAGGCGATAATGGAATCGTAGGCAGAATAGGCGGCGACGAGTATTGCTGTCTTGTACTCGGCCTTAAGGACTCTGACGCTGCAGATGCATTTGCTGAGGAAGTATACAGTTCATTTGAGAAGTTTAATGAGCACTGTGATAAGCCTTATAAAGTGAGTGTATCGCTTGGAAACTGTCAGATCGTAGAATATAACAAGAAAGGTCTTCAGAATGCCATGACCATGGCTGATGAGAAACTGTATGAGGTGAAGAAGTACAGGAAGAAGGACGTTGTTAAGGTTAAGAATTGATAATTTATATAATAAATAAAAGGTATGATCAGGTTGCGTTGAGTGCAGCTTGATCATACCTTTTTTTATAAAATCTATGCTCCCAGAAAAAATGTCTAAAATGTATAAATACAGAAAAAATATCTAATAATACTTGTGTGATGTATATTGCGCATGGAGGTGTTGTTGAGATGAAAAGAAATGATCATGGATGGAAGCTGGTTTCAGATTCCGGCTGCAGTCTGCTCGTGCCGGATGGACCGGATGGACTGGCTGGAATAGATATAGATATAGATCATGCTGAGGTTCCGTTTACAATATCTGTTGATAACACAGATTATATAGACGAACCGGGTATAGATATAGAGAAGATGCTTGAACATATTGCAAATTGCCGGTCAGGCGGAAGAACTAGCTGCCCTTCACCCCATGCGTGGCTTGAGGCGTGGGGGGATGCGGAAAATGTTATTGCATTTACGTTGTCAGCTGCATTATCGGGAAGTTACAACAGTGCCATAGCTGCAAGACATATGGCGCTTGAGAAATATCCGGACAGGAATATTGCGGTGATAAACACATGTGGTGCCGGGGGGCTCCCGGAACAGCTGACAAATATAATATATGAAGGTATTCATGAAGGTGATTCATTTGATGCCATAGTAAGTGCTGCCGACAAAGCAGTGAGGGAGACGCAGGTAATGTTTGCCTTGGGGAGTCTGGACAACCTGATAAAGGCGGGCAGATTAAATAAGCTTGTGGGTTATGCGGCTCATAGATTCAATATATCCGCAATAGGTGTGGCATCACCTGGTGGACGAATTGAACTCAGACACAAATTCAGAGGTATGAAGAAGACATATGATAAGCTGATAGATACTCTCCGGGAGACGGGATTTGCAGGGGGAGAGCTGGTCATAAGCCACTGTATGAATGAGGAGGAAGCAGAAAAGCTGGGGCATCTTATCAAGGCTGAATGGCTCGACACGGATGTGAGCGTCGTACCTGCAAGCGGGCTGTGCAGCTATTATATGGGAAAAGACGGGCTGATAATAACATATCATGAGTAGACTGCTGCACGGATAAATTATATAAAATGCTTGAAATAGACAAAATAATGGAAAATAATGGAAGGCTGCCGCACCTTCTATTATTTTTTGTGTATTAACCTATTGACATAGTAGGTAAATGGGAATATCCTATTTTTGCGAGTCAGATATTGACTTATTACGCCAAAAAATGGCGGATGAGGGTGATGACTGGAATGACCGTGTATTTGCGGCTGGAATGTGATCACACTCATATGTAAGGAGGATTTACAGATATGGTGATTTCTTCAAAGGGAGAATATGCCCTGAGGGTCATGGCAGACCTTGCCATAAACCACGACGGCAGATTCATTCCGTTAAAAGAAATAGTTCAGAAAGAGGAACTGTCCCAGAAGTATCTGGAGAGTATAATGCGCATGCTGTCCAAGGCAAATCTGATAGAGGCAGCCAGTGGACATGGTGGCGGCTACAGACTCAAAAAAGCCCCTGAGGAATATACACTGTGGGAGATACTTGAACTCACGGAAGGTGGACTTGCTCCGGTGGCATGCATGAAGAACAGCGCAATGACCTGTGACAGATCCGGACAGTGCTACACTTTGCCGATATGGCAGGGACTGGCGGAGTTGATACAGGATTATTTCCAGGGTAAGACACTGGCGGATATAGCCAGAAATGTGGAATGAGCAGAGTAATTTGATACAAGCAAAAAGATAATTAAAGCGGGACAATTGAATCGCCGGATATAGAAGTGATAAAGCAATTGCCGGGCTTGGTATAAAAGGAGGCAGACTGATGTCAGATAAAAAATTATTGGAAGTTAAGAATTTACATGTTGATGTTGAGGATAAACAGATCCTTCACGGTGTGAACCTGGAGATCGGCAAGGGTGAGACACATGTACTTATGGGACCTAATGGAACCGGAAAGTCAACCCTTGGATATGCACTTATGGGCAATCCTAGATATACAGTCAGAGAGGGCGAGATATGGTTTGATGGTAAGAACATCACAGAAGAGGCTGTCAATGAGCGTGCAAAGGCAGGAATATTCCTCTCATTCCAGAATCCTCTAGAGGTGCCTGGTGTGACACTCAGCTCATTTATAAGAAATGCCCTTGAGCAGAAGACCGGCAAGAGAATCCGTCTCTGGGATTTCAAGAAGGAGCTTGAGAGAACCATGGAGATCCTTCAGATGGATCCATCTTATGCGGAGAGAGACCTGAATGTGGGATTTTCAGGTGGTGAGAAGAAGAAGGCAGAGATACTTCAGCTTCTGATGCTCAAGCCATCACTGGCAATCCTTGACGAGACAGATTCAGGACTTGACGTTGATGCAGTCCGTACAGTATCAGCAGGTATCGAGGAATACCAGAAGAACTGCAAGGGAAGTCTGCTTATCATCACACACAGCACCAAGATCCTTGAGTCACTCACCGTTGACTACACACATGTCATGGTTGAGGGCAAGATCATAGAGACTGGTGACGCATCACTTGTGGACAAGATCAACGAGTCTGGATTTGCAGAGTATGAAAGGATATAGAAGATGAAGGAAAAGACATATGTAGAGGACATAGACAGAAATATATATGACTTCAAGTATGATGACAAAGATGCCTATAAGCTTAAAGCTGGTCTCACACCTGAGATAGTTGAGCAGCTTTCAAAGGAGAAACATGATCCGGCATGGATGCAGAATTTCAGACTTGAGTCTTTACAGATATACAACAATATGCAGGTGCCTGACTGGGGTCCATCCATCGAGGGACTGGATATTGACAATATAGTTACTTACGTAAGACCAAATACCAAGATGAAGGGCAGCTGGGATGAAGTTCCTGAGGATATCAAGGATACATTTGAGAGACTTGGAATCCCTCAGGCTGAGAGAAAATCCCTTGCGGGAGTTGGTGCACAGTACGATTCAGAACTCGTATATCACAATGTCCGCCAGGAGGTTGCGGACATGGGAGTTGTGTACACTGATATGGAGAGTGCACTCACAGGTGAGTATGCAGACATGGTGCAGAAGCATTTCATGAAGCTTGTCACCCCTCATGATCACAAATTTGCAGCACTTCACGGAGCTGTGTGGTCAGGCGGTTCATTTGTATATGTGCCACCTGGAGTAAAGGTTGAGATCCCGCTTCAGTCATACTTCAGACTTAATGCAGCGGGCGCGGGTCAGTTTGAGCACACACTCATCATAGTAGATGAGGGAGCGGACCTCCACTTTATAGAGGGCTGTTCAGCACCGAAGTACAATGTGGCGAACCTTCACGCAGGCTGTGTGGAGTTGTTTGTCGGCAAGAACGCAAAGCTCAGATATTCAACCATAGAGAACTGGTCCAAGAACATGTACAACCTGAACACCAAGAGAGCTCGAGTTGAAGAGGGTGGAACCATCGAGTGGGTATCGGGTTCATTTGGATCACATGTGTCATACCTTTACCCGATGAGCGTGCTCAAGGGCAAGGGCGCCAGGATGGAGTTCACCGGAGTTACATTTGCCGGTAAGGGACAGAACCTTGACACAGGAGCGAAGGTAGTTCATGCGGCACCTGACACAAGCTCATATATCAACACAAAGTCTATCTCCAAGGACGGGGGTATAAGCACATTCCGTTCATCAGTTGTAGTGACAAAGGAGGCTGAGAACTCCAAGGCAGCAGTTTCCTGCCAGTCACTTATGCTTGATTCGATATCACGTTCGGACACCATACCGGCCATGGATATCAGAACCAAGAAGGTAAATGTGGGACATGAGGCACAGATAGGAAGCATCAGTGACGAGGCTGTGTTCTACCTGATGTCCAGAGGAATGAGTGAAGAAGACGCGAGAGCATGTATCGTCAGTGGATTTGCAGACAATGTATCGAAGGAGCTGCCGCTTGAGTATGCTCTTGAGATGAACAACCTCATCCGTCTTGAGATGAAGGGCAGCATAGGTTAAGGAGGTGCGGTGACATGGAGAACAATAACGAGATGAAGATCAACAAGCTCCCGGCAAAGACATGGTACTGGCTTCGCATGAACGACACAGCACTTAACTGGAATCCGGACATGGCGGGATGCAGTGTGAAGATAGATGGTGGCAAGAAAGCTGATAAGCAGGCTTCTGATTTCGATGGAATAGAGACTGGTGCAGGAAGAGATGCGGACGTACTCTTCGCACAGCGGGCAGCAGGAAGTGTACTCGTTGCGGACGAGACCAATAAAGGGCAGACAGTACACGTGCTGATAAATGGAACCGGGGCAAATGGCAGCAGCGGTTATGCTTACGTGCAGGCAGATGCAGGTTCAGACATGACAGTCATAGAGACATTTGGCGAGAATGCAGAGGGTGGCAGCCTGGCATTCCGTACACGCTTTAATATAGAGAAGGATGCACACATACGTCTTGTACAGATATTCATGCAGGATGAGAACACGACCATACTCAACGACGTGGGAAGTGAGTGTGCGGAGAATGGGCAGCTAGATGTGCTTCAGATATTTATCGGCAAGGGCAATCTGTACAACGGTGTGAGAACTGAGCTCATTGGTAAGCGTGCTTCAACCAACATGGATATAGGTTATCTGGGACAGAAAAAACAGGTGATAGATATAAATCTTGTCGTGAATCATATAGGCAAGAAGACCAACTGCAACATACAGGTGGATGGAACACTTAAGGATGCTGCGGAGAAGATATTCAGAGGTTCGATAGATTTCAAGACAGGTTCATCGGATTCGAAGGGCGCTGAGACTGAGAATGTACTGCTGCTCGGCGATGATGTGGTGAACAAGACTATTCCGCTCATCCTCTGTGCAGAGGAGAATGTGGAGGGTTCACATGGAGCGACCATCGGTGAGCTTGACGAGGATACTTTATTCTACTTCGCGTCAAGGGGAATCGACATGGAGACAGCCGAGGACATGATGACCAAGGGCAAGATGGAGGTCCTCTACCGCAAGATCCAGGACGAGAACACAGAGAAGCTGGTGGAGAAGCAGCTTGCGGAGGTAATGGAATATGACAGACAGGAATTATAGAGAGGATTTTCCTCTGTTGAGAAACAATGACACAGCTTATATAGACAATGCGGCCACAGCACAGAAGCCACAGGTTGTCATAGACGCTGAGAGAGAGTTCTACGAGAAGAGCAATGCGAATCCCCTGAGAGGATTTTATCCGCTCAGCCTTGAGGCGACAGAGAAGTATGAGAGTGCCAGAAAGGTAGTCAGGGACTTCATTCACGCTGACTCTGAGAAGGAGATAATCTTCACCAGGAATACCACAGAGAGCCTTAACCTTGTGGCATACAGCTACGCGCTGAATAACCTTAAGGCTGGTGACGAGATAGCAGTCACCATCATGGAGCACCACAGCAACATGCTTCCATGGCAGATGGCAGCCAGAGTTACAGGCGCAACTCTCAGATATCTCGACTGTGAGAAGGATGGAACGCTGACTGACGAGACCATCAATGCGGGAATCAACGAGCACACAAAGCTGCTTGCTGTCGGACATGTGTCAAATGTCCTCGGATGTGTGAATCCGGTCAGAAAGATGGCTGACAGAGCACACAGCTTTGGCGCGGTTGTCGTTGTCGATGGCGCACAGAGTACACCGCATATGGCTATAGATGTGCATGAGCTTGGCGCTGATTTCTTTGCATTCTCAGGCCACAAGCTGATGGGACCTATGGGAATAGGAGTGTTATACGGAAAACAGGAACTGCTTGACGCGATGCCTCCATTCATGTCAGGTGGAGAGATGATAGATTCAGTTTCAAGGGATGGCGCTGTATATGCGGAATTGCCTCACAAGTTTGAGGCTGGTACGGTAAATGCGGCTGGAGCTGCGGGACTTGCGGCTGCTATAGGCTACATCAAAGAGATTGGATTTGACTATATAGAAAAGAGAGAGCTGGAGCTCACGACCCGTGCCATGGAGGGACTTGCAAAGCTTCCTCACGTACATGTCATCGGTTCAGATAAGCCGGAGAACCACACCGGAATAGTGGCGTTCACCATAGACAATGTACATCCGCATGATGTCAGCGAGATCATGGCTGCGGATGGAATAGATGTGAGGGCTGGACATCACTGCGCACAGCCACTGCTTGTACACCTTGGCGTGTACAACACGACAAGGGCAAGTTTTATGTTCTACAATACAGATGAAGAGGTAGATGCATTTGTGGAGAGTGTCGCAAATGTGAGAAGGAGAATGGGATATGCAGAATAATATTCAAAACAGGAATTTTTATAATGAGATCCTTACAGAGCACAATATGCGTCCTGAATTCAAATATGATCTTCCAGCAGCAAATGTAGTTCTGGAGGGTGTTAATCCAAACTGCGGTGATGACATATGGCTCAAGCTCAAGGTTGAGAACGGAGTCATCGAGGACGGATCATTTGTGGGAGACGGATGTGCCATATCACAGGCATCGGCAGATATAATGCTTGGAATGATCATAGGAAAGACCAAGGAGGAGGCCTTGAAGCTTGGACAGCTCTTTCTGAAGATGATACAGGGAGAGGCTACAGACGAGGAGATAGACCAGCTTGAGGAGGCATCAGCGCTCAAGGATATAGCGCACATGCCGGCCAGAGTAAAGTGTGCGGTCCTCGGATGGCACACCCTTGAAGAAGCACTGAAGAATATATCATAAGGGTGGATTCCTTATGATAATGCGGGCGCTGCGCGAAACGCATCGGAATGCGCCTGCTCCACATATCGTAGATATTCTTTATCTGCATCTTAACTATAGGCATGATATACTTCACTTGAATGTGTGAAAGCGGGCGCCGCTGGTAAGATCTATGTCGTTTGTGACATAAGGTGTACTGGTGGCGCTTTCTTTAAAATAATCCAAAAGGGATTGATACATATGAAAAAAATAAATATACAAAAAAGCAAAAAAAATAAGGGGTGTAAATGTAAGGACATTATAAAAAATGTGCTGTTGATGCTGGTGATGATAGCCATAGGGGTTGGATTGTGTCTGATAATAAAGACAACATTTACTACAGACATATTGATACCGGCCGTCATGGTGTTTTCGGTATTTTTGATATCGGTGTTCACTGACGGATATGTGTATGGAATACTGGCATCTGTAGTCAGCGTGATAATAGTGAATTTTGCATTTACATTTCCGTATTTCAAGATAGATTTTCTTATTCCTGAAAATATCACATCGGCGATAATTATGATAGCCATAGCGTTTATTACCTGTGGTTTTACAAGCAAGATAAAGTATCAGGAAATGCTCAAGAAAGAAAGTGAGATGGAGAAAATGAGGGCGAACCTGCTGCGTGCAGTGTCGCATGATTTTCGAACTCCGCTTACCACCATTTACGGGGCCAGCTCGGCACTTATAGAGAGTGGCAGCGAATTTACGGATGAGCAGAAGGAGAAGATGCTCAGGGGAATACAACAGGATTCCCAGTGGCTTTATCGTATGGTTGAGAATCTGCTGTCCGTAACGAGGCTGGACGGAGACATTAATCTCATAAAGACCCCGATAGCCCTGGATGAGCTGATAGATTCGGTGCTTATCAAATTTGCAAAGAGATATCCTGATCAGGAGGTAGAAGTCGATCTGCCCGATGAGCTGGTCATCATACCAATGGATGCAATTCTCATAGAGCAGGTTATCATCAATATCCTTGAGAATGCAGTACAGCATGCAGAGGGAATGAAGAATCTGGCATTGAATGTGAAATGCGATGGCGACAGGGTTGTGTTTGAGGTACAGGATGATGGCGATGGAATACCGGAGGATAGGTTGAAACACCTGTTTGATGGAAGCCTTCTGGGGGACAGCTCTGATGAGGTGTCCGCGGACTGCAGGCCGAGAAGAAATGCCGGAATAGGTCTGTCGGTATGTGCGACCATCATAAAAGCACATGGAGGAGATATAAGTGCATACAATTCCGCGGAAGGTGGTGCAGTATTCAGGTTTACACTGAAGATAGAGGAGGTTACGGATGAGCAATAACAAATACAAAGTCTTGATAATAGAAGATGAACAAAATATCAACAACCTGCTGGATACCCTGATGCAGGCAAATGGTTATCAGACGATCATAGCCACATCCTGCGGGAGTGGACTTATGATGTATGCGTCTCATAGGCCTGACATAGTTATACTTGATCTCGGACTCCCGGATAAGGATGGTATATCGTTCCTCACAGAGATAAGGAAGACGGATTTTACACCGGTCATAGTCCTGTCTGCTAGATCAGATGAGAAGGATAAAGTTGAGGCGTTAAATCTCGGGGCAAATGATTATGTGACCAAGCCATTTGGCTCGGAGGAGCTGGTTGCCAGGGTCAGATCTGCACTCCGCACAGTGCTTTACCAGGCACATGACAGTGAACTGCCGACAGGGAAATTCCAGACTGGGGATTTGCTCATAGACTATGAGGCCAGACGAGTGTTCATAGGGGATGAGGAGATCAAGCTGACTCAGACTGAGTACAACATAGTCGATCTTCTGTCCAGACATCCGGGCAAGATGCTTACATACAGTTTTATAGTCAAGGAGGTCTGGGGCTACAATGACATGGGAAGCACCAAGAGACTTCAGGTCAATATGGCGAATATAAGAAAGAAGTTCGGAGTGAAGCCGGGCAAGAAGAGTTTTATCATCAATGAGCTGGGCGTGGGATACAGAATGTGTGATGACAGCGAAAAACTCATTGATAGTATTTGATGGTAGATTAATAAAATAAAGTCCGCTATACTGATTTTATGAAGTATAGCGGATTTTTTATTAAATCAGGAGGAGTGTTATGAAAGGGTACAGAAAAATCATGAAGGCTGTGGCGGTCATTCTTGCATTTGCACTGATATTTTCAGGTATGAATGTTCCGGGAACTGCGCTGGCAGCTACAACGGCGGCTACGGCAAAAAACACGGTTGTAAAGAGCATCACTGTGAGCAATCTGCCAGCCGGCACACTTACGCTCAAGGCGGGAAAGTCATTTGCTCTTAAGACAAATGTGGCGGCGAAAGAGCTGAAATTCGTAACCAGCAACAGAAGGATAGCAACCGTGACAACTGCGGGAGTGATCAAAGCAGGAAATGTAAAAAATGGGACAGCTAAGATTACAATGTCGCTGAAGGCTGATCCTAAGGTAAAGAAGGTTATTACGGTAACTGCAGGACAGCCTGTCACGAGTGTAAAGCTTACTAAAAGCAAGCTGACGCTGGTAAAAGGAAAAAGTGCTGTGGTAAAGGCTTCTGTTGGAACAAGCAAGGCAAGCAATAAGAAGGTCGTATGGAAGAGCAGCAATATAAAGGTTGCTAAGGTTAATTCCAGAGGACGGATAACAGCAGCCGGAGGCGGTTCAGCAGTCATCACAGCAGTAGCTGCAGATGGTTCCGGCAAGAAGGCAAGTTGTAAGGTATCAGTCAAGGCGTATGTAACTTCTATAAAGTTCAAAAAGGGCAGCGGTAAGATGTATGTGGGAAAAACAGAACAGTTAAACCCAGTCATTGCACCGGCAGATGCAACAAACAAAAAGTGTACCTGGAAGTCTTCGAATGATAAGGTCGCTATGGTAAGTTCATCCGGACTCGTTGTGGCTGTTGGCGCTGGAACCACAGTGATTACAGCAACAACTACAGACGGAACAAAAAAGACAGTAAAATATAAGCTGTCAGTTCTAAATGCTGTGAAGATTGCTTCGGCGCAGGTGGATAACAGGCAGACAATAAATGTTACATTGTCATCTGCACAGAAGCTGACAGCATCAAATTTTGCTGTTAAAGTAAAGACCACATTAAATGGCGGCATATACAACAAGAGCATTCCGATTGAAAGTGTGTCTACAGGAGACAATAAAAAATACACGATCAGGTTAAACAAGGAGAACAGGCTTTCATCTTCGGACAGAATATGTGTGTACGTAAGTGGACTTACAGGAACAGGAACCGGTAAGGTGGAGACATATTATTCTGACGGAAAGTATAATAAGACATATTATGAAGCCAGAGCAATTGAGCAGAATGCGAATGTGAATACAGACGTTAATTTATCTGGCAGTGGCTACCTCAAGGTTTCTGTAAAGGACGTTCCGGCTGGAATGAGGTATACAATAGGTGGAATGCGTTCCAACTGTATTACTTTCACAGGGAAAATAACCAAGTCTGGCACATCAGTCACGACAATTACAGCAGTTGATGAGTATGGTAATACAATGACAACTATCGTAACATGGTGTGTATACAACAGCTCCGTGATATCAGCTTATTACAGCCCAAGGTATTATCGCACTCGTGGTGAAAGTGGAGCGGCTGTGCATGTAGCTGCTGATATAAATTCTGTAGCTGGTGGCTCAGGAAATTATATCTATGATATAGTTGGCAATACTTATGGTCTTGATATTTATAGTAATGGTAAATTGGAGGGTTACATCAATAAGGCTGGTACTTATAATATAAAAGTCAGGATAACGGATTCCGATAATGCCGGAGTCAGCACAACTGTAGACTGTGTGATAAATGTTGCACAGGGAATTACAGTATCGGGATATATCAGGGATGTGGCAGGAGAAGTATTGTCAAATGCATATATTATATTTACGAATAGGGACAAATCCACAGAGTATACATATTACTGTTATTCTGATGTAAAAAGAGATGGATCGTATTCTGTAGATATTGTTCCTGGGACATATGATATAGCTATATATTCGGGTTCGGACACAACATACATATATTCACAGCGGTTTACCGGAAACATTTCGGGAAGAAATTATTCGTCGGATGTAAAAAAGATATCCGTTAGATCAAAGGATAACGGATATAATATAGAGAATATCGGCACATGGTATGACGAGGATGGCAACAGCGTTGGAGCTGGTGCATACGTTTATCTGGCGCCTGGTACTTACAGACTTACAGGTCGCGGGGTTGCTTTAGCCGGAACTATAACCGCAACGATAAACAGCAAGACTTCATATGTTGTAGCAGATATTAAGACAGACTATGAGGAGATTGGTGATAGAACCTCTATAAATGCATCAGTGGGAACATACTATAGATTTGTTCCAAAGATGACGGCAGCATACTATATCTATTCAAGCTCTGGATCGAGTAATAATCCATATGGACATCTTTATGATGCAGATGGAGAAGTGCTTACAATTAATGATGATGACAAGCAGGAGCATATCAGCACAGGAAATGACCACGATTTCTATATGTCATATAACTGTGAAGCAGGAAAAGTCTACTATATTAATGTTACACGAAACAGCAGTATGGTATATATAACCACAGAGTATCCTGGAAATTAAGTGGATACCCGTACGTCTTTTTATGTGGATATGAGTAATGCTCAATAGCATGTGCGAGATTGACAAGCATAGTATATAATTTTTAATATATGATATGGTGTAATAAAAGGGAATGTTACATAAAAAAGGAGGAAATTTATGAAAAAGGGAACAGGTTTATGGCTCTCGTTGCGCTGATCCTTGTGTTTGCGCTGACATTTACAGGTGTCAGCATTCCGGCAAAAGCAGCGACCACAACAACCATCAGTAGTATTACGGTGAAAAATCTTCCAAGTAATACACTAACACTCAAGGCAGGGAAAACATTTACTCTGAGGACAAATACGACTTCAGGCAATCTCAAATTCTCAACGAGCAATAAAAAGATAGTGACAGTGTCTTCTGCGGGAAAGATTAAAGCAGTGAAAAAGGGAAGTGCAAATATCACGATCTCTCTCAAGTCAAATGCGAAGATCAAGAAGGTGGTGAAGGTCACAGTCGGACAGCCGGCCACAAGAGTCAAGGTGAACAAATCTGCGCTGACGATCAAGAAGGGCAGGTCGGCAGTGATAAAGGCGACAGTAGGACCTAACACAACCAGCAATAAGAAGGTTATCTGGAAGAGTAGCAATTCCAAGATCGCAAAGGTAAGTGCTACAGGCAGGGTCACAGCGGTAAAAGGCGGAACAGTGACTATCACAGCAGTGGCTGCTGACGGTTCAGGAAAGAAAGCAGTCTGCAAGGTAACAGTAAAGGCACCGATAACATCATTAAAATTCAGCAAAATAAGTGGAAGGCTGTATGTAGGCAAAACGATGCAGCTCAGCCCAGTTATAAAGCCGTCAGATGCAACCAATAAGAAATGTGCATGGAGTTCTTCAAATGATAAGGTAGCCATGGTAAATTCTGAAGGAAAAGTATATGCGGTTGCTGCAGGAACAGCAGTGATAACAGCAAAGGCTACAGATGGCACAGGTAAGAAGGCGACATACAAAATAACGGTCGAAAAACCAGTCACAATTGTATCGGCAATGATGAGTAACCCTCGTACAGTTAAACTTACGCTGTCATCTGAACAGAAACTGACGTCCTCAAGTTTTTCAATCAAGGCGAGTACAGTGATGAATGGTAATTATAATTACAATATTCCATTTGACAGTGTTACAACAAAAGACAATAAGAACTATACGATTGCACTGAGAAGAGGCTATACATTGTCAAGAAAGGCAAGAATCTGCATATATATAAAGGGACTTACGGGTACAGGTAATTCTAAAATTGAGACATATTATTCTGGAGACGTGAATAATAGAACGATTTATGTATCCTATAAGTGTGAGCAGAATGTTGGTATGAATAAGACTCTGGATGTAAATAGCATTGAAGGTTATAAGGGCATATGTGTGATCAATGTAGTGGGCCTCCCTGCCGGCGTGAAATACAAGGTGGATCCAGGAGATGCCAATAAGGTTTATTTCAGTGGAAAACCGACTAAGGCGGGAACGACTGTGACAACTGTTAAAGCAGTCGATGAACTGGGAAATGTGGACACTTATGAAATTTCATGGAATATATACAGCCAGACAACGATTGCAGGAAATTATGAACCAGTATTTAAAATTATGGGACGTAACAGCCATATCTGTAGGATCAACAATAGTATTGCAGCTGTGGCTGGCGGTTCCGGAAGTTATACATACAGTTTTGTCGGAGAAAGTTATAATCTCAGCATTGATTCAAAAGGAAAAATAACCGGTAAATTAGAAGAAGAAGGTACATATAATCTCAAAGTAAAAATAACAGATGCCAACAACGAAAAAATAAGTACCATAGTTGGTTGTGTGATAAAAACTATACTTGGATCAACTCTTATGGGGTATGTCAGAGATAAAAATGGCAATATACTGGATGGGGCAAGTGTTATTATCATAAACAAAGATAATTCAGTCCAATACGAACTTAACAGTGAATTTGCTACAGTAGATCGTAATGGACAATATTATATGTCAATTATTCCTGGAACATATGATGTGAAAATTAAAATTGGGGACGATGTGACTTATATCGGCAATCGTACATTTGGCGTTGGGGAGAATAAAGTGGATCTTGCGGCGGATGTAACAAAGATTGCGGTCAAATCTAACAATGAAAAGTGCACGGTTGACGATCTGGGCAGATGGACAGATGAATATGGTAGAATATGTGGCTGGAACGGATATGTGTATCTTGTTCCTGGAACATATGAGCTGACAGCGGAAGGTTCAGGTAAGCGTGGTGTGATATCAGCAAAAGTGACCAGTAAGACGACCACGTTAACTGCGGATGTGAATGAATTTGCTATTGACTTTGGCAATTTTAACGATGTATATGCAGAAGTTGGAATGTATTACAGGTATGTGCCAAAGAAAACAGGAACATATTATTTTTATTCTGTTTCATACGGTGATCCAAAGGGATACTTATATGATGAGAACAAAAATCTGCTCATGGAAGTGGACGATGCAGAGCATAGCAAGACAACAAATAAAAAAGATTTTTACATGAGCTATAACTGTGAAGCTGGAAAGTCATATTACATAAAAGTAAGCGGTAGTTCGGTTGATGTGTATGTAAGAGATTGTGATCCTAATGCAGAGGATTAACGGCTGGATATGTGCTTTATAAAGGAGTGGAGATGATATTTTTTACATCTTCACTCTTTTTTTAAACAATAAAAGCACATAATCCCTATTGACATAGTAGGAAATAAGTTGTATACTCCAACATGTTGATAGATAATTACTACATATCAGATAGGATATATGTGGATTGATGATGAAATCCATTGAACAGAGCGAGGTTCAATAGACAGGAGGTGGACACATGCAACAGGTGTTGTGCTTTGGAGATTCCAATACATGGGGATACAATCCTGAGAATGGGGAGAGATTTCCCTGGGGAATCAGATGGACCAGTATATTGCAGCAGAAGCTGGCAAATAAAGATATAAGGATCATAGAGGAAGGCCTCTGTGGAAGAACAACAGTGTTCGAGGATCCACTGAGACAGGGAAGAAAGGGCGTGTCGCTGTTCCCAACTCTGCTGGAGACACACAAACCGGAGAATATAGTAATCATGCTTGGAACAAATGACTGTAAGACGGTGTTCTCGGCATCACCGGATGTGATAGGCAAGGGAATACGGAGACTGCTCATTCAGGCGAGGCAGTATTCAGCAGACAGCAGGATACTTCTCGTATCGCCGATACACTTAGGCGAGCAGGTGTGGAAGGATGAATTTGATCCTGAGTTCTCACCGGAATCCGTTGAGGTGTCAAGGAAGCTCACAGATGTCTATAAAAAGATAGCCGACGAGTTTGGTGTAGAATTTCTGGCGGCGTCATCTGTGGCGGACAGCAGCGAGGCAGATCAGGAGCACATGAATCCGGAAGGCCATGCGGCTCTGGCGGGAGCGATAGAGGAAAAGATTTATCAGATGGCCTGTTAAAAGAATTATATAGAAAATAATGTACAGTATATAAAGATAGTAAAGAATCAAGAAAGACCATAGAGACTTGAAAAAAGTAAAAAAAGAAAGGAAACAAGAACCATGGCAAAGATAGCATCACAGTTGACAGAACTTATAGGAAACACTCCACTTCTGGAGCTCACAAATTATGAGAAGGAGCTTGGACTCAAGGCACACATCGTTGCAAAGCTTGAGTATTTCAACCCGCTTGGCTCAGTGAAGGATCGTGTGGCAGCAGCCATGATCGAGCAGGGAATAAAGGATGGCCTCATCAATCAGGAGACAGTCATCATCGAGCCTACATCAGGCAATACAGGAATCGGACTTGCATTTGTATCAGCAGCAAAGGGCCTTCACCTGATACTCACCATGCCGGACACCATGAGCGTTGAGCGTAGAAAGATCGTGTCAGCTCTCGGTGCTGAGATCGTGTTAACACCGGGCAGAGAGGGAATGAAGGGAGCCATCGCCAAGGCAAATGAGCTCAAAGAGCAGTACGGCAATGCATTCATCCCACAGCAGTTTGAGAACAAGGCAAATCCAGCTATCCACAAGAAGACAACGGCGGAGGAGATCTGGAGAGATACAGACGGAAAGGTTGATGCATTTGTATCAGCAGTAGGAACAGGCGGAACAGCCACAGGAACAGGAAGCGGACTTAAGGAGCACAACCCGAATGTCAAGCTGATAGCAGTTGAGCCTGCTGATTCACCTGTTCTCTCAGGCGGTGCACCTGGCCCACACAAGATTCAGGGAATCGGAGCAGGATTCGTACCTGGCGTTATGGATCTGAGCATCGTGGATGAGATCATCAGGATCCAGAACGATGATGCATTTGACACATCAAGAAAAATAGCAAAGACAGACGGTGTGCTGGTTGGAATATCTGCAGGTGCTGCACTCTATGCGGCAACTGAGCTTGCAAAGAGACCTGAGTACGAGGGCAAGACTATTGTGGTTCTTTTCCCGGATACAGGAGAGAGATACCTCTCAACATCACTGTTTAACCTGTAGACCGCAATAATTGCCTAAAGGTTGTGAACGGTATACAGTATTTGACATATCCAGTCGGGAGCGCTTTCGCTCGACTCAGTCTGCAGCGGTACTAAGGTGCCGCCTAAGGCGCCACCTAAGGACCGGCGACTTCGAATGTCCCTCCTTGGATGATGTCAAAACTGTATAGCAGAAGTTAATATCGTTGCAGCAATTATTGCTCATTGGATGAATTGACCTATTTATGAGAAAGAGAAAAGATATGAGACTTGGGAAAAGAGTATTGCTTCTGTCCATGGCGGCGGTGCTGGCGATAGGTGCTGCCGGCTGTGGCGGGAAGAAGGATGATGTTATCACAATTACAAATGTTTCGTATGACCCGACGAGGGAGCTGTATGAGCGATACAATGACATGTTCGAACAGTATTACAAAGAGCAGTACGGACAGGACATCAAGGTCATCCAGTCTCATGGAGGCTCCGGTTCACAGGCGAGGTCGGTGGTGGAGGGCTGTAATGCAGATGTTGTCACACTGGCACTTGAGCATGACATTGACCTCATATCGGCAAATGGTCTGATAGATCCGGGCTGGATAGATGAATTTGACAAGGATTCAGCACCCTACACATCTACTATCGTGTTCCTGGTGAGAAAGGGAAATGCTAAGGATATAAAGGACTGGGACGATCTGGTGAAGGACGATGTGGAAGTCATAACACCTGATCCGAAGAGTAGCGGCGGAGCCTGTTGGAATTTCCTTGCGGCTCTTGCCTATGCCAGAACTACATACAGCGATGAAGCTGATATATGGCAGTTTATGAAGAAGCTTTATCAGAATGTGTCGGTCATGGATTCGGGAGCCAGAGGTTCGACGACCACATTTGTGGAGAATGGCAAGGGTGATGTACTGATTGCCTGGGAGAATGAGGCGATAGCAACCCTGAGGGAATACCCGGAGGATTACGAGATAGTTAATCCGTCGGTGAGTATACTGGCTCAGCCGAGTGTGGCGGTTGTCGATGACAACGCAAAGCACAATGGAACAGAGTCGGTCAGCACAGAGTATCTGAAGTACCTGTACAGCGATGACGCTCAGAGGCTTGAGGCTGAGAGCGGCTATCGCCCGACAAATGAGAAGATACTTGCAGAGTATGCAGACGTATTTGATCTGGACATCAAGCAGTGGACCATAGATGATTTCGGAGGCTGGGACAAAGCCTATGAGGATTTCTTCGATGACGGTGCAAAGTTTGACGAGATATATGATTATTAAAATGGATTGGAAGACGAGATGGCAGCAGAGGAAAATGGCAAGAAGGATAAACTTAATAACGCAAAGAAGACCAGAGTTATCCCGGGATATCATCTGACGCTTGGAATAGTCATTGCAATGCTGTCGCTGATAGTTCTGATCCCGCTGGCATCGGTGCTGGTGTCATCGCTGAAGCTCTCACCGGGTGAATTCTGGCATCTGCTTCTGAAGAAGAATGTGCTGAATGCATTTAAGACCAGCATCGGCTGTTCGTTCATAGCGGCGATAGTCAACACGGTGTTTGGTCTGATAATAGCGTGGACACTGGTAAAGTACGATTTCCCCGGCAAGAAGATACTGGACGGATTCATAGAACTTCCATTCTGTCTGCCAACGGCGGTTGCAGGTATAACGCTGTCGAGACTGTACAGTGAGGACGGATTCCTTGGAAAGCCGCTTGCGGCTCTTGGAATAGATGTTGCATACACAAAGATCGGACTTACCATCGCCCTTGTATTTGTGGGGATACCATTTGTCATAAGGGCGGTGCAGCCGATACTTGAGAAGATGGACAACCAGTACGAGGAGGCGGCCTACATGCTGGGAGCCACACCGAGAAGAACATTCTTCAAGGTTATTCTTCCGGAGCTCAGGCCGGCACTGCTTACAGGATTTGGATTGGCATTTGCCAGAGGGATCGGAGAGTACGGCAGTGTCATCTACATATCGGGCAACAGCGCAAAGGAGCAGACGCAGGTCATATCATACGTGATCATGCAGAAGCTCAGCTACATAGACTATGCCAGCGCAACAGCCATAGCACTGGTGATGCTGGTAATATCATTTGTACTGTTGTTCGCGATCAACATAGTACAGCTGAGACAGTCCAGAAGGACTAACTTACTTTAATTTAGAAAAAGGAGGAAACACAATGAGCGAACAGGAAAAGCTGCAGCGCGGCAAGCGCAGGACAAAGATAATACTGATAACCGTGACGGTGCTTTTCATAGTGCTCATGCTGGTGGTTCCACTTATATCGGTGATAACAAGTGCGCTGAAGGAGGGCTTTAAGTTCTACCTGCAGTCCATCACGACAGAGTACGTGATAAGCGCGCTTGGAGTCACACTTATTGCCACAGTCATAGCTGTGGTGGTAAACACATTTTTCGGAATATGTGCGGCATGGCTGCTGACGAAGTTCTCCTTCAAAGGCAAGCAGGTGCTGGCGACACTGATAGACATTCCGTTTTCCATATCACCTGTCATCGTAGGTCTTGCCTACCTCATGACATTTGGAAGACTCGGATGGACGTATCCGGCGATCAGATGGATCAATGATATGCTGGGAACAAATATCAGGATAACTTTTGCAGTTCCGGGCGTTGTGCTTGCTACCATATTCGTGACATTCCCATTTGTGTCAAGGGAGCTTATCCCGGTGCTGAACGCCCAGGGCAAGGATGAGGAGGAGGCTGCGGCGCTCATGGGGGCGAAGGGCTTCACGATATTCAGAAGGATAACACTTCCCCAGATGAAATGGGGACTCATATACGGAATAATTCTCTGTACCGCCAGAGCACTCGGCGAGTTCGGTGCGGTAAATGCACTGTCCAAGACAAGGGGCGGGACATTTACACTTCCACTTGAGATCGATGCGCTGTACATGTCGGGAACGGAGGAATCCATCACAGCGGCATTTGCAGTATCATCCATACTGGTGATCATAGCGGTCATCATATTGTTTCTGAGAAATCTGCTTGAGTACAGAGCGAAGAGGAAACGCGCTTATGAACGAAGTTCATAACTCTCATGCGCGTGACGACCTGCCGCTGAGCGGAGGCGAGGGGGCGATACCCGAAAAAGGGCGATATCCGATAAGGGCGAAGTGAGATAGTCTGCATATGGGATGGCTTGCAGGAGTTTCGAGAGATAGATCAGGTGCGGAAGAATAAGAGAACAAAAAGGAGGCTGACGACATGTACGTCGAGATGAAAAATATATATAAGAAATATGGAGATTTCCTGGCGTCCAACAATGTCAGCTTTGGTGTGGAGAAGGGCAAGCTGGTGGCGCTTCTGGGACCGTCGGGAAGCGGAAAAACGACACTTCTCCGAATGATAGCCGGACTTGAAAATCCAAATTCCGGTGACATATACATAGACGGCAGGCGTGTAAATGATATACCAGCTGCGAAGAGAGGAATAGGATTTGTATTCCAGAATTATGCACTGTTCCGTTACATGACGGTATTTGACAATGTGGCATTTGGACTTGAACTCATGAAGGTTCCAAAGAAAGAGATCAAGAAGAGAGTTATGGAGCTTCTGGAGCTTACAGGGCTGTCAGGTATGGAGAAGAGATATCCGAACCAGCTCTCAGGCGGACAGAGACAGAGGGTAGCATTTGCCAGGGCGCTGGCACCGAATCCACAGGTGTTGCTGCTGGATGAGCCATTTGCCGCGATAGATGCAAAGGTCAGGACGGAGCTTAGAACCTGGCTCAAGGAGATGGTTGAAAAGCTTGGCATAACGAGCATATTTGTCACTCACGATCAGGATGAGGCTGTGGAGGTTGCGGATGAGATCATCATCACCAACCACGGACAGATAGAGCAGATGGGATCGCCGATGGAGATATACAAGACGCCGTCCACACCGTTTGTGGCACAGTTCATCGGAAGGTCAACTGTTGTGGAGGACTACGAGAAACTCAAGGGTTTTGACAGGGTGCCGGGAGCGGACAGGGCGGTCATCAGACCGGAGTTCGTCAAGATATCCAAGAGCGGCAGGCTGGATCAGTACCAGAGTGCGGCGGAGTCGGGGATAGTCAAGGATGTGCTGTTCCGCGGAAGCCATCTGGACGTCACGGTGGATGTCAATGGAGTGGAGATCGTCGCCGAGAGATCCATGGAGAAGGATGTCGTAAAGCCGGGGGAGCAGGTCCACGTTCTCATCTACAGGCTGTATGTATTTGATGAGAATCAGACATATCTGCTGGAGAACAAGGCAATGCAGGATAACGATGTATTCTACATCTAATTATAAAAGTGATTGGAGAGAAAATATGGGTATTGCAAACAGGAAAATACTTCATACGGACATTTTGATAATCGGTGGTGGTACGGCGGGCTGCTATGCAGCGCTGACCGTCAGAGAACATTCTGATTATTCCATCATCATCGCCGAGAAGGCGAACATAAAGAGAAGTGGATGTCTGGCGGCGGGGGTGAACGCCATCAACGCATACATAGTGAAGGGCAGAAAGCCTGAGGACTATGTGGATTACTGCAGGACAGATGCTGACGGAATTGTCAGAGAAGATCTTCTGCTTTCAATGTCACAGGGGCTGAACCGTGTCACAGACAAGATGGAGAAGCTGGGGCTGGTTATCCTCAAGGATGAGAATGGAGAGTATGTTGCAAGGGGCAACAGAAATATCAAGATAAATGGTGAGAACATGAAGCCGCTGCTGGCAAAGGCGGTGGAGGAGCTTGACAACTGTCAGATACTGAACAGAGTCAACATCACGGACTATATTGTGGAGGACAATCAGATCCTCGGGGCATTTGGATTCTCCATAGAGGATAATACAGCCTACGAGATTAGAGCAAAGAAAGTGCTCTGTGCTACAGGTGGTGCGGCGGGACTTTACAGACCGAACAATCCGGGATTTTCGAGACATAAGATGTGGTATCCGCCGTTCAACACCGGAGCGGGATACGCAATGGGAATAAATGCCGGAGCGGAGATGACCACATTTGAGATGAGATTTATAGCACTCAGATGTAAGGACACAATAGCACCTACGGGAACCATAGCCCAGGGTGTCGGTGCCAAGCAGGTCAATTCACTCGGCGAGATATACGAGAACAAATACGGACTCACCACATCCCAGAGAGTGTACGGAACGGTGAGGGAGAATATAGAAGGCAGAGGTCCATGCTATCTGAGAACCGAGGGCATCACCCCAGAGCAGGATGACTCACTGAAGAGGGCATACCTCAACATGGCTCCGAGCCAGACTCTCAAATGGCTTGAGTCCGGCAAGAATCCGAGTGAGCAGAATGTGGAGATAGAGGGCACAGAGCCTTATATAGTCGGCGGCCACACCGCAAGCGGTTACTGGGTGGACAACGACAGAGAGTCCACAATACGCGGGCTGTTCGCAGCCGGAGATGTGGCGGGCGGATGTCCACAGAAGTATGTGACCGGAGCGATGGTTGAGGGAGAGATAGCAGCCATTGCCATGGTAAAGCAGCTTGACGAGGGATACCTTGATCCTGAGCTTGACGAGGAGACTGCATTTGACAGAAAGATAGAAGAGTATGATCATTTCCTCGATACCGATGAGAAGATGTTCACATACGAGGCGATAGAGGAGGCCATGCAGAAGGTCATGGACAACTACGCCGGAGGAATATCCACCCATTACCAGTTCAATGAGAAACAGCTTGAGCTGGCAAAGGAGAAGATAGAACAGCTCCAGAAGCTGGTATGGCACATAAGTGCCCACGACATGCACGAGCTCATGTTTGTGTATGAGGTGAAGGAGAGGCTCACAGTTGCACTCTCTGTAATCGCACACCTGAAGGACAGGAAGGAGACGAGATGGCATAGCTTTGCTGAGAACCTGGACTACCCGGAGAAGAGTAAAGACTGGGAGATATTTGTCAACTCAAAGATGGTGGACGGCGAGCTTAAGATGATACACAGAGAGCTGGTTAATTTGTGCCAGGTTCCCGCAGGGAATATGGCATGCAGCGTCAGCCCCTCGCCGGAGGCGACTTCAAATGGGCTGATGTTCCAAGGAAAGGGGGATGCATATGAGCATAGTGATAAATAAAGAGCTTTGCAAAAACTGTGGCAAATGTGCAAATGTCTGCCCGGGTTCCCTCATAAAGAGAGATGAGGATGGACAGATATTCATGAAATACCCTAAGGATTGCTGGGGGTGCTCATCCTGTATCAAGGAGTGTGCATTTGACGCCATCTCATTATATCTCGGAGCTGACATCGGCGGAATGGGAAGCCGGATGTCGGTGGAGAACAAGGGAGATCTGCTTCTGTGGAATATCCGAAAGATGGATGGCACAACAGACCAGATAGTGATAGACAAGAAGGAAGCTAATAAATATTAAAAAGAAGAAAGGTTGGTATAGATATGGGTACATTATCACATCTTGACGAACTGGAGGCAGAGGCGATATACATCATCCGCGAAGTTGCTGCGGAGTGTGAGAAGCCGGTTATGCTTTATTCCATAGGAAAGGACAGCTCGGTAATGCTTCATCTGGCACTCAAGGCATTCTATCCTGAGAAGCCGCCATTTCCATTCTTGCATGTAAATACAACATGGAAGTTCAAGGAAATGATCGAGTTCAGAGACAAGACAGCGAAGAAATACGGACTTGACATGATCGAGTACATCAACGAGGAGGGTGTCAAGAAGGGCATCAACCCATTTGACCACGGCTCAGCATACACAGATATCATGAAGACACAGGCGCTCAAGCAGGCTCTTGACAAATACGGTTTCACAGCAGCATTTGGCGGCGGACGCAGAGATGAGGAGAAGTCCCGTGCGAAGGAGAGAATTCTCTCATTCAGAAATGCACAGCATGCCTGGGATCCAAAGAACCAGAGACCGGAGATGTGGAAGCTGTTCAACACCAAGATCCAGAAGGGCGAGGAGGTCAGAGTATTCCCACTTTCCAACTGGACAGAGGCTGATATATGGGAGTACATAGAGCGTGAGAACATAGAGATCCCATCGCTGTACTTTGCAAAGGAGAGACCTGTTGTATACCGTGACGGCAATATCATCATGGTCGATGATGACAGAATGAAACTCAGACCTGGTGAGAAGATAGAGATGAAGAGTGTTCGTTTCAGAACTCTCGGATGTTATCCACTGACAGGCGGCGTGGAGTCCACAGCGGACACACTCCCTGAGATCATCGAGGAGACGCTCAGTGCGGTATCCTCAGAGAGAACCACCAGAGTTATTGACAACGAGGCAGCAGGCAGCATGGAGCGTAGAAAGAGGGAGGGGTACTTCTAAGATGAGCGGATTACTTAAATTTATAACATGCGGAAGTGTAGATGACGGAAAGTCAACACTTATAGGACATATATTATACGATTCAAAGCTTTTATATGCAGATCAGGAGAAGGCTCTGGAGCTTGATTCCAAGGTAGGAAGCCGCGGCGGTGCCATCGACTATTCACTTCTTCTGGACGGACTGATGGCAGAGCGTGAACAGGGTATCACCATCGATGTTGCATACAGATATTTTACAACAGACAAGAGAAGTTTCATCGTGGCGGATACACCGGGTCATGAGGAGTACACAAGAAATATGGCGGTTGGAGCATCATTTGCCGACCTGGCAGTCATCCTCATCGATGCAAAGCAGGGCGTGCTGGTGCAGACCAGAAGACACGCAAGGATCTGCGCGCTGATGGGAATCAGATACTTTGTATTTGCAGTAAATAAGATGGATCTTGTCGGATACGATGAGAAGCGTTTCAACGAGATAGTTGAGCAGATAAATGAGCTGTCATCAGAGCTCAGTCTGCCAAATATCACTATCATCCCTGTGTCAGCGACAGAGGGTGACAATGTGACAAAGAAGTCGGAGAACATACCTTGGTATGAGGGTCCAGCACTCCTTACATACCTTGAGGATATAGATATCGCAGAGGATAACACAGAGGCAGGATTCTATATGCCTGTTCAGAGAGTGTGCCGTCCTGACCACACATTCAGAGGTTTCCAGGGTCAGATCGAGGATGGTGAGATCCACGTCGGAGACGAGATCAACACACTCCCAAGCAACGAGACCGCAAAGGTCAAGAGCATCCATGTGGGATTTGACACAGTGGACTCAGCACAGAAGGGACAGCCTGTAACAATACAGCTTGACCGTGAGGTTGATGTGTCAAGAGGATGTGTGCTCACAGTTGATTCAGGCGCAAAGGTTGCATCTTCGATCACCGCAACACTTCTCTGGATGGATGACGATGAGCTGTACAATGGCAAGAACTTCTTCGTGAAGCTCGGAACAAAAATGATCCCTGGTACAGTTACACATATCGATTACACCATAGATGTAAATACAGGCGAGCAGAAATCAGCGGACACCCTTTCCAAGAATGGTATCGCAGTATGCAGGATCGCATTTGCCGACAGGATCGTGGTTGACGAGTTCAAGAAGCATAAGACTCTCGGAGAACTCATACTCATTGATCGTGTAACAGACATGACAAGTGCCTGCGGTGTTGTCGAGGAGGTTCACACTGAGGAGACCGGACTTTACGAGGGACGCATAGACAGAAATGTGCGTGCAGCGATCAAGGGACAGAAGGCTGTCATAGTTCCATTTGCAGCAGGCAATGTCACAAGAGATTTCGTTGAGTCGGTAGAGAAGAAGCTCAGCATCGACGGACGTCATACATACCTGTACGCTCCAGATATCCGCGAGGATGTAAATGCTGTATTAAAGCATCTTCATCATGCCGGAATCATCGTACTTCTCTTCGCAAGCGAGCAGCAGATCGCAGGAATCAAGGTAGAAGGCGCCGAGATCTACAGTGGCGACTGGAATGCTGACGGCGAGCTTGACGCAGACGAGATAGCAGATGAGATCCGCAAGGAGTCTGTATACGACGCGGCCCAGGTTCACGATGGAAACTACATCTAAAAAAGATCACGTAGTAATATAATAATAAAGCGAAGGACGGAGGTGTTTTATGCCTTCGTCCTTCGCTTTTGTATAGAAAGTAGTAATATGAAATATTTATTTGTCAGAACCTTTAAGTCTGGCTATTTCTGCCCTTAATTCGGCAAGCTCGTTGTCCTTGTCGGCGAGCTTCTTGTCTTTGTCGGCAATCTCCTTATCCATCTCAGCCATACGTTTTTCCATCCTGGCTTTCTCTTCCTGAAAAACATCCACAAATGTAATAATCGACTGTTCCACCATATCCGTAACCTCCTCGGTCTCTTCAAACTGGGAATATAGGCGAGTATAAAGCATCTGAGTAAATCTGTATAGTTGTGCTCCATCCTCAGCTGTTATATTCCCAAGCTCCACGTTCTTGTCTATGCTACCCATTATATCTGTTTTGATGAGGCTTTTCAATGAGGCTATATTCTCTGGTGTACGTGCTTTCTTATTCCTCAGCTTTTCGCGGAGTTTCAGAATGTAGAATGGAATCAGGATGATCATTTTCCTGTCGTTTATTTCCTTTACGGAGCAGGACGTGAGTTTTGTAACAGGGACGTTATAGGTTATGTTCTGGGTATGCCCGAATCCCACCTGCAACGAATATGTATCAGGTACTGATTTTGGTACATTGCTCAGATATATCACACAGGGTTCAGGAAAATGAATTCGATATACCTGACAGCCCTCTTCGTCCTGCAGTATCTTCTTAGTCTGATCTGCATATCCCGCTCCATATGAAAATACACGGAATACAATAGAATCATCCTTTTTCATCTGCGCTTCCATATGATATGCATCGGAATTGTTGATTACGAGTATGGTGTCGGCCAGAGTTGTGGTCATAGAATTCTGATTATCGTGAACATTTTCAGTCCAGTGATAAGATACTGTTGAGTTTTCCGGATCGTAAAACATGTTGAACAGGCCGTTAATCATGTTGATCACAGCTTTCGAGGACAGCGTGAGAATCTTCTTGAAGATGCTGTCATAAAGTTTTCTTGTTGTTGGCAAGAGTGTTCCTCCTTAGTATTTTATCCGGCCGGTAGGCACACTTTAGACCATTCAAATCGCTGTGTCAATAGGTTTTGGCAAATGCGTTTATAAAGCGCAGAGTGACGCTGTGAGTGGAAAAATAAGGGGGAAATGGAAGGTGATTTTACTATTTGTATAGTAGACGAGGGAATATGTTTTGCTCTTGTTTTGTTTGCTTCACATCCTCCATTGTGCCCCAACATACTCTGTGTTAAAATTGTTCATGGGACTAGGCACCAATGGTACGAGGTGCTGCGACTGGGAGACCGCCATGAAGCGGGCTGATGAATATATGTACAGGCAGAAGAGCGAACATAAGCATTGCTGTGTGTGATTTATCAGAACATATATGCTATTAGTTGGTGAGGAAAGAAATGAGTTCTACATTAAAACAAAATAAATATGAAATTGATATGTGCAACGGGACGATCATGGATAAGCTGATCTCATTTTCGCTCCCGCTTATGCTCTCGGGTATTCTGCAGCTGATGTTCAATGCGGTGGATATCATTGTTGTAGGGAAGTTCAGTGGTAACGAGTCGCTGGCGGCGGTCGGTTCAACCACAGCACTTATCAATGTATTCACCAATTTGTTCATAGGGATATCCCTTGGGGCAAATGTGCTTGCGGCAAGGCTTTATGCCGCAGGAAAAGATAAAGAAATGTCAGAGACAGTACATACCGCGATCGCGCTGGCGCTGGTCAGCGGTATTATTATGGCCTTTGTCGGGTGGATTTGCGCAAAACCGGCGCTTGAGCTTATGGATACTCCGGGGGATGTCATCGGACTTTCTTCTTTATATATGAGGATATATTTCCTGGGAATGCCATTTTTCATGCTGTACAATTACGGCGCTGCCATACTCAGGGCGGTGGGAGATACCAAAAGACCACTCCTTTTTCTGGTTATATCCGGAATTGCAAATACAGGCCTTAACCTGTGTTTTGTGATCATTTTCAAGCTTGGAGTTGCGGGGGTCGCAATCGGAACAGTCATCTCACAGCTGATATCCTGCGTACTCGTCCTCCGCTGCCTGTGCAGGTCAGAAACGAGCTATCAGCTTAGATTTTCAAAGCTTACCATCAAGGGTGCATATGTAAAGCAGATCTTTTCGGTCGGAGTTCCGGCTGGAATCCAGAGCACGGTCATCAACTTCTCAAATGTACTGCTGCAGTCGTCAGTCAACTCGTTTGGCTCGGTTGCCATGGCGGGCTACACGTCGGCAAATAATATATTTGGCTTTCTGTATGTGACGGTGAATGCTGTAACGCAGGCGTGCATGAGTTTTACGAGCCAGAACTACGGTGTCGGCAAATGGAAACGTATGGAGAGAGTTCTGATCGACTGCCTGATATTGTCATTTGCGGCAATGATGGTTCTGGGCAATGGAGCGTATTTCTTTGGACCGCAGCTGCTGCATATATATACGAGCAGCGACGCGGTTATAAAGTGCGGAATGGAGATTCTGCTGTATACGACAGTCACATATTTCCTGTGCGGATTTATGGACTTGTTCCCGGGGGCGCTTCGTGGGATGGGACATTCCGGAGTTCCGATGCTCCTCTCGATCATAGGAACGGTGGGAACCCGAATCGTGTGGATATACTGGATTTTCCCGAGACACAGATCCCTGGCGGTTCTGTTCATCTCATATCCGGCGTCCTGGATCATAACCCTTGCTATGCAGATAGTATGTTATTTCTATGTGAGGAAGATGCTGTATAAGAAAATTGCAAATAAGAAATGAGTGAAAACGTATGGGGAAGCTGCCAGAGAAATGGCATGTGCCGTGTATACCGTACGGAATTATAAAATAAGCAATGCGCCCCTCGCCGCTAACGCGGCCCTGAGGATGGCATGCGCCGTGGAAGACGGACGAAATTATAAAATAAGCCATGCTCCCCTCGCTGCTAATGCGGCTCGTGGAATGGCATGCGCCATATACAAGACAAAAAAATATCTCCTGATCGTGAGCAAGCTCCCGATCAGGAGATATTTTTTCACCTTGTGCATAGCTTATTTTATAATTCCTATTGACATAGTAGGGTATAAGAGCTATAATCCTATCATGTTCGTAGGAATTATAGGATTTATTATTTAGTGAGGCATAGAAAATCATGAGATTTAATACAGCATTATTACACAGCGCAAAGCTTGGTGATGAGAATACAGGCGCCACACTTACACCGATCTATCAATCCAGTGCATTCTATCAGCCTTCGGCGGAGCAGCATGAGAAGCTCTTCCACAACAAGGCGACGGGGTATTCTTACACAAGGATCAACAACCCGACGATAGCTGCATTTGAGGAGCGGATGACGAATCTTGAAAAGGGAGTGGGTTCGGTAGCGTGTTCTTCTGGAATGGCGGCACTCACAAATGCACTCTTAAATATAGTAGGAGCTGGCGGAGAGATAGTGTCCAGCACAGGACTCTACGGGGGAACGATAGATCTGTTCCACGATCTGGAGGCATTTGGGATCAAGACGACATTTGTGGAGATATCGGATAAGGATGCGGTCGAGGCAGCGATAAATGAGAACACCAGAGTGATATTTGCTGAGACCATCGGCAATCCGAAGCTTGATGTGGTGGATATAAAGGCGCTTTCGGAGCTGGCACATTCACACAGGCTTCCGCTCCTAATAGACAATACAGTGGCAACTGCATATCTGGTCACACCGCTTACACTTGGAGCGGACATAGTCATCAATTCCACATCCAAGTACATCAATGGCAACAGCGATGCCATAAGCGGAGTTATCACTGACAGCGGCAATTTCAAATGGGACGCAGAGCGTTATCCGCTTCTGCAGCAGTACAAGATGTTCGGAAAGTTCGCCTACATAGCAAAGCTCAGAAACGGACTTTTTAGAAATACAGGAGCCTGCATAGCTCCGCAGACGGCATTTTACAATATGCTGGGCATGGAGACATTGGGGCTTCGAATGGAGCGATGCTCACACAATGCACTTGCCCTTGCTCAGTTTCTGGAAAGTCAGGAGGGTGTAAAGGTCAACTATCCGGGACTTGAATCCAGTCCTTGGTATGATATCGCAAATGAACAGCTCCACGGTGGTTATGGTGCCATAATCACCATCAGAGTCGGCAGCAAGGAGAAGGCATTTGCGGTGATGAACAAGCTCACAATACCGCAGATAGTGTCGAACATAGGAGACACAAAGACGCTCATCGTGCATCCTGAATCAACACTGAATGCGCACAGCACAGAGCAGGAGAAGCTTGACGCCAACGTATATGATGATATGATTCGTATTAGTGTCGGAATCGAGGATGTGGAGGATCTCATAGAAGATTTCCAGAAAGCCCTTGCCGACTAATACACAAATGATTTGGAGGAACTACATATGGCAGTAGATTACGCAGCTCTGAAAAAGGGCGGATTCATGAGACAGAAACAGAAGAATAACTTTTCTCTGAGACTTCAGGTGGTGGGAGGAAATCTTACCGCAGAGAATCTCAAGAAGATAGCAGAGGTTGCCGAGAAATACGGAGATGGACATGTACATCTCACATCGAGACAGAGCGTCGAGATCCCATTTGTTAAGCTTGACGATGTGGAAGAGGTAAAGGAAGAACTGGCAAAGGGAGGCTGTAAGCCGGGTGTGTGTGGCCCAAGAGTAAGAACAGTCACAGCGTGCCAGGGAAATCAGATCTGTCCGAGCGGCAATATAGACACTTATGATATAGCAAAGAAGCTTGATGCGAGATATTACGCAAGGGAGCTTCCCCACAAGTTCAAGTTCGGTGTCACAGGATGCCAGAACAACTGTCTGAAGGCAGAGGAGAACGATGTGGGAATCAAGGGCGCAATGGTAGTAGAGTGGGATGAGCCATCATGCATCATGTGTGGCGTGTGCGTCAAGGCGTGCCGTGAGGGCGCGATCACCATGGAGGACGGCAAGATCATCCTCGACACAGACAAATGTAACTATTGCGGTCGATGCGCAAAGGCATGTCCTACAGATGCATGGAAGGGCGAGACAGGATACCTTGTCTCATTCGGAGGATTATTTGGTAACACGATCCACCGCGGCGAGGAGTTACTTCCGGTTGTTACATCTGAGGAGCAGCTTTTCCGTATCACAGATGCAGCAATACAGTTCTTTGCAGACAATGCAAAGCCAAGCGAGCGTTTCCAGTTCACCCTGGAGCGCGTGGGCTTAGACAAATTCAAAGAAGTATTAAAGGAGGCTTACAATGGCTGATTATGAAATCAATGACAGAGTAGATATAACTGATGTGGTGTGCCCGATGACATTTGTCAAGGCGAAGGTAGCCATGGAGGAGCTTGAGATAGGACAGGTGCTTGCGGTTACCATGAACGACGGCGAGCCTGTACAGAACGTACCAAGAAGCTTCAAGGAGGAAGGACAGCAGATCCTGAAGCTCATCGACAACGAGAATGGCACTTATGATCTTATAGTTAAAAAATTGGAGGATTGATCAGGAAAGGAGAAAATGAATGGCAGTAAGAGTCAGTGCAGAGGATTTCGATGCGAAGGTTCTTCAGTCGGAGCTCCCGGCCATCGTGGAATTCTATTCGGACAGCTGCATACCATGCAAGCAGCTCTCACCTATCCTTGGTGGCATCGAGGATGACTACGAGGACAAGGTAAATGTATACAAGGTAAATGTAAACTTCGACGCAGAGCTTGCTGAGAAGTACGCAGTCATGGCGTCACCAACTATACTCTTCTTCAAGGGAGGCGAGGAGGTTTCCCGCATCCGTGGCCTTGTGAAGAGAAATGCGCTGGAGGAGGAAGTTGGCAAATTATTGTAGAAATTCGTTGGTAAAGTGACACAATGGAGTATTTGACTGTAGTCAATTACTTCCGGTGTACAGAAGAATGAAACTATATAATTAAAATTATAAAGTATATAATCACATTTTATGTCAGTCCGGCAACGCCGGACAGGCAAATGAATCGTCAGGAGGAAAGAAAAATGACAGTCACAATAGCAGGAAAGAAGAAAGAGATAGCAGAGAAGACAACAATAGCTCAGATTATCGTGTCAGAGAACGTTGAGAATCCGGACTATGTCACAGTAACAGTCAATGATGAGTTTGTTGACTCAGATGCATTTGCAACAACAGAGCTCAAGGACGGCGATACAGTAGAGTTCCTCTACTTCATGGGAGGTGGCAGCTTCTAATGGCATTCACAAACGAACAGATGGAACGTTACTCACGTCACATCATCCTTCAGGAAGTTGGCGTGAAGGGACAGAAGAAATTGTTAAATGGCAAGGTGCTGATCATAGGCGCAGGTGGACTTGGAGCACCAGCCGCTATGTACCTGGCAGCAGCCGGAGTTGGTACGATCGGTATCGTTGATGCCGATGAGGTAGATCTGTCAAATCTTCAGAGGCAGATCATTCACGGAACAGCAGATGTGGGCAAGGCAAAGGTCAAATCCGCAAAGGAGACCATGAACGCCATGAACCCTGATGTAAATGTGATCACATACAGAGAGTTCGTGACATCAGAGAACATCATGGATCTCATCAAGGACTATGATTTCATCATCGATGGAACAGACAACTTCCCTGCAAAATTCCTTATCAACGATGCCTGTGTTATGGCTAAGAAGCCATTTTCACATGCAGGAATCATCAGATTCAAGGGTCAGCTTATGACATATGTTCCAGATGAGGGACCATGTTACAGATGTGTATTCAAGGATCCACCTCCAAAGGATGCGGTTCCTACATGTAAGCAGGCCGGAGTCATCGGAGCAATGGGCGGTGTTATCGGAAGTCTTCAGGCTATGGAGGCAATTAAGTATCTCATTGGAGTTGGCGATCTTCTGACAGGAAGACTCCTTACATTTGACGCACTTAAGATGGAATTCCACACAGTAAAGCTCCCTCACAAGAAGGGCTGTGGATGTGCTGTATGTGGACCAAATCCAACCATCACCAAGCTCATCGACTACGAGCAGGTAGAGTGTGATGGTAAGTAGAAGATCAAGGCAGGTATCTGTGCTTGAGGAATGCCTGTACGGTTGTTATTATGTCGCCCCTGATGACATATACCATATCAGGGGAATACGCGGTCGCCGGTACTTAGGTGGTGCTTTAAGCAGCACCTTAGTACCGCTGCAGACCAAGTTAAGCGAGAGCGACCCCGGATATGGTATTGTCAGTCGGGGGCGGGCATACAACAAACAATGCATCCTCAAGCACAGATCCTGTTACAGTTGATAATAAGGAGGATATGAAGTAAGATGTTGTACATGACAAAGTCTGATTACGAGAAGATACTTGCACACTGCAAGGAAGGCCTTCCAAATGAGTCCTGTGGTCTGATCGGCGGTGTCAGAGAGGGAGACAAGAAGTACATCAGGAAGGTGTATCTCCTGACAAATATTGACGCCAGCAACGAGCATTTTTCCATGGACCCGAGAGAGCAGCTTGCGGCAGTTAAGGATATGCGTGCAAATGGATACGAGCTTCTTGGCAACTTCCATTCCCATCCAGAGTCTCCATCCAGACCTTCGGAGGAGGATAAGAGGCTTGCATATGATTCCAAGGTGAATTATCTGATCCTCTCCCTCATGGAGATAGACAATCCGGTACTCAAAGCCTTCAACATAGATGAGGAAAAGAATGTGACGATAGAGGAGCTTGTTATAGAATCATGATAGATAGCAGGCATTTGAAAGAACAGGGCGGGCTTTGATACCCGCCCTTGTTCTTTACGTGGGCTTGTCATAAATTTTCATTTGGAGTTACTGAAGATATGTTTTGCATAAGTATAAATCATAAGAATACACCGGCCGATGTCAGGGAGAGCTTTGCATTTTCGACAAAAGGACAGAGACAGTTCACCGAGCGGCTAAAGGCTGCGGTGGGTGGATGTGTCGTGTTGTCGACCTGCAACAGGATGGAAATATACTTTACGGATAAATGTGAGCCATGTGGGTCTGCTATAACAGGGAAAATGAGCAGCGGTGAAGCTTCCGGTGGGCGAGGTGGCCTGCTTGAACAGGTAGAAATGCTTCTGGCTAATGATAGGGATGTCCCTGTCAGCCTCATAAGAAGATATAGCATGAATTATGAGGGATTCCAGTGTATGTTACATCTGTGCAGAGTGGCGTGTGGTATGGATTCCATGGTGCTCGGCGAGGTGGAGATCATACATCAGGTGAAGAGCGCATATCTTGTGGCAAAGAAGCTTGGAGCCTGTGACGGCGAGCTGAATATAGCATTTCAGGGAGCACTTGCGGCGGCAAAGGCGGTGGCGACGGAGAGTGACACTACGAGACTTCCGGTATCCGTCGGAACCTTGTCAGCACGGGAGGCAGTGAATTTTACAAGAAATGGCGGCATTGAAAACACGTGCAGAGATGTTCGAAGTGATGTGGTAAGCAGCAGTCAAGTTGAGAGTGTGGATGCTGAAAAGGCAAATACCGGGCATATCCTAGTCGTAGGAGCCACAGGCAAGATAGGCAGCATAGTTGTCAAGGATATTGCAGATCTTGCGCCAGATATAGAGATAACAGGCACAAGCAGAAGTCACCATAGTGCAGATAGCATATTTGACAGACATCAGCAGATCAGGATAGAGGACTACAGCAGAAGATATGAGCTGGCAGCCTGGGCGGATGTCATCATCAGTGCGACAGCAAGCCCGCATTATACATTTGTCAGGGATGAGCTGGCGGAGGCTGTGAAAATGCAGCCGAAGCGGAGATTGCTCCTTGATTTGGCAATGCCAAAGGACATTGATCCTGCGGTCTCAGATGTGGACGGATGTGTGCTGCGTGACATAGACTATATCAGAACACTCTCCAGAGAGAACAATGAAAGCAGGGCAAAAACAATCACAGAGATGGAGCCGTGGCTCATATCACAGGTTGACGAGATTATGAAGAACATAGCATTTTCGAGGTTCAACAGGGAGCACAGGGACGTGATGGCGAAGCTTAAGACTATAGATGGTGCAAAGATGGTATATAAACTCAAAGGACAGCTTGAGTATGAGGCATTTGAGAAAATGCTGGACAGTATTGTGACTGCCGGATGTGAGAACTGAATATTGCTTGTTTGCCTGAGGTTATGCAGTATCATCGGCTGATGATGGTTATGTCAGATAATTGGAACAACTTTTTGTGCTTTTTAATAGAGACTAAATAATAGAAATTAGAGGTAGTGATGTCGTATTTTCCATTTATGATAGAATTGAATAATGAGAGATGCCTGATCGCAGGAGGCGGAACTGTTGCATACAGAAAGGTGTGCAGCATGCTGGAATTTGGCGCGGTGGTCACGGTGGTGTCACCGGAGTTCTGCCCGGAGCTTTTAGAACTGGCGGAGCAGGTGAATACGCCAGACAAATACTGTGCAGCGACAAGCGATGATCGTGGTTCTGTAGAGAATTTTGCAGATTATTCTGGATGCCTAACACTTGTAAAAAGGTGCGTGCAGCCGCAGGATATTGACGGTGCATTTGTCGTCATAATGGCGACGGACGATGAGAAGGTCAACCACGAAATGGCGGAGCTTTGCAGGCAGCAGCGAATACTTGTAAATGTGGTTGATGTGAAGGCAGATTGCGGATTTTATTTTCCAGCGATCATAAAGGATAAAGAGGTTGTTATAAGCGTTTCCACCGGTGGACAGAGTCCAGTGCTTGCGGGCACGATCAAGAGAAATATAGAGAGCCATTTAGGTAGGAGTTATGGCGATATAGCAGAGCGTATGGGTGAGCTCCGCGAGCAGATCAAAGCACAGATAGACGGCGAGGAAGAGCGAAAGAAAGCGTTTCAGCAAATGGTTAGGAGTCTGTTAGATGAGAGTTGAGAATGGACATGGTAAAAATAAACCGAATATTCGTAAATTTGCGGAGAATGACATGGCAGATGGATTCAATAGTGACGATTTGGATTGCGAAAGCGGAGGACAGAAAAAAACAGTAAAAGTTGGAACCCGCGGCAGCAAGCTTGCTCTTGCTCAGACTGAATTGGTGATAAAGGCACTCAATGAGAGATTTTCCCAGGTTGATTTTCAGATGATTACAATGAGTACCCGGGGGGATCGGGACACCAGCAGAGCGCTTCTGGAATTCGGAGGCAAAGCGGTATTTGTCGAGGAGTTCGAGGAAGCTATACTTAAAGGTGACATAGACATAGCGGTACACAGTGCCAAGGATATGCCGATGGAGATCATGGAAGGTCTTACGATAGCGGGCACACTTCCGAGGGCATGTCCGCAGGACGTTTTTATATATAAGAGTGGCAGGTCATTTGGCAGAAATGACAGTTTCGTGGTGGGAACCAGCAGCCTGAGAAGACAGTACCAGATAAGAGACATGTATCCAAATGCGGTGTGCAAGAACCTGAGAGGAAATGTCGGCACCCGCATACAGAAGCTTGAGGATGGCGAGTATGATGCTATCATTCTTGCGGCGGCAGGTCTTGAGCGACTGGGAGTTATTGAAGACAAAGGCAATGACAGCACAGAATGCTTTGAAGTGCACAAGGACGAACTTACATTCAGATACATCAGCACAGAGTCCATGCTTCCGGCAGCATGTCAGGGAATCATAGCCATAGAGACACGAACCTCTGGCGAGGTATACGATATGGTCAGAGCGATAAATGACACAGAGGCATACGCACAGCTCACATGCGAGCGCGCAGTTCTGAATCGCCTGAACGCCGGTTGTCACGAACCGATAGGCGTGTACTCAGAACTTCATGGCGACCACATGAAGCTAAGCCTGATGAAAGCAGATGCGGCTTCATCGGACAAAGAGAAAGATGAAGAAATCCAGATACACAGAAAGACGGTAGAAGGAAACACCGCAGAATGGGAACAGCTGGTAGAGAATTTAATAAAGTAGAGTAAGTTGTTTTGCAACAGTATATTTAAAAGATAAATAAAAACATAAAATGTAGATTGTTTTGAAGTAGTATGTATTGAAGATAAAAGAAAAGTAAAGAAGTAAATTTTTTCGATGCGTAAGCCGTGTGAGTTGGATGGGTGTCTCTACGGCGGGTAGCACATAAGCGATGGAAGCTTGTCGCTCCTTGCCGAACGGGAGCCTCAAACGCCCTTATCGGAGGCGGGAGTGAGTGCAAATAGGAGCAAGACAAGGTGACTGAGCTGTGCGTAGCCGAGAGACACCCATCCAACTCACACGGCGAATGGAGAGCAAAAAAATGGTATATTTGATAGGCGCAGGCCCCGGCGATCCGGGACTAATCACGGTGAAGGGCCTGGAATTCATAAAACAATGCGATACAATCATATATGACAGGCTTGGCACCTACCAGCTTCTGGAGATGGTGAAGCCGGACTGCCGCAGGATATACGTCGGCAAACAGGCGGGCAGCCACTACAAGAAGCAGCCTGAGATAAACGAGATACTTGTTGAGGAAGGCCGCAAAGGCAACATGGTGGTGCGCCTCAAAGGCGGCGATCCATTTGTATTTGGAAGAGGCGGCGAGGAAGTGACCGCACTTTTAGAAGCGGGGATCCCATTTCAGGTGATACCGGGAATAACGTCCGCCGTGGCGGTTCCGGAGGTGTGCGGCATACCGGTGACCCACCGCGGAACGAGCAGAAGCTTTCACGTGATAACAGGACACAAGCGGGCAGACATACACAGATCTGATGAAGGTGGTTTAGATGACTACGACTACATCAGAAATCAGGAAGGGACAAGCGTGTTCCTGATGGGGCTGAACAGACTGCCACAGATCATGGAGAGACTTGTTCAGACTGGGGCGGAGGAACATACTCCGGTCACGGTCATTTCCAAGGGAACCATGCCTGGACAGAGGATAGTCCGCGGCGATATACAGACAATTGCGGACAAGGTGAACGAGGCAAAGCTTGAATCTCCTGCGATCATAGTTGTGGGTGAAAATGCAGCGTTGGATTTTACAGCACCAAACAGAGGACCGCTTCAGAATGTCCACGTTGGACTTATTGGAACGCCAAAGCTTCGCGAGAAGATGAGAGTTGCAATAGATGCACTTGGCGGTCAGTCCTACAGCATAGTGGATATGAGTGTGGAGCAGACAGAGGAGAAGAACAGGCTGCGAGTGGCTCTGGAACATATAGAAGATTACAGCTGGCTGGCATTTACCAGTCAGAACACCATAACCTTGTTTTTCAAATGGCTCAGAGAATGGAATATAGATGTCAGAAAACTGGCCCATCTGAAACTTGCGGTGGTCGGCGCCGGAACAAGGGACGCACTTAAGGTTGAGGGATATATAGCGGATTATGTGCCGGACGAGTACACCACAAGTGCTCTTGCTATGGGACTTGCAAATGTGATGAATGACGGAGAGAAACTTCTCCTTCCGAGAGCCGTTCAGGGCAGCGAGACAATGCTTGACATACTTGATCAGGGCGGTGTGGTATATGAGGAGATCCCAGTTTATGATGTGGTTGGACGCAGGATGGAGAGCATACAGTATCTGAAGGATCTGGATGTGATCACATTTGTCAGCGCGTCAGGTGTCAGAGGATTTCTAGATGTTCTTGATGCAGAGAAAAAAAACTGCGGTGTGGCTCATTTGTTGAATGATATAGATTCATGTGGGGATCATACGGACAATACAGACGGCAGTTTTAAAATACATGATATAATGAAGAATATCCGCATAGCGGCACTTGGAAATGTGACCGAGAAGGCTTTGGAGAAGGCTGGTTATCATGCGGATATAGTTCCAGAGGTTGGTGATATCGAGCACCTTATATCAGCCATCGGTGATTATTATTTTAGAGAAAAGAGGCAGTAACATGATAAGACTCAGAAGACTTCGCGGAAGCGAGGCCATCAGAAATATGGTTAGAGAGAACAGGGTTAACAAGGAGGATCTTGTATATCCGATGTTTGTGGCGGAGGGCACAGGGATCAAGAATCCGGTAGACTCCATGCCGGGAATATACCAGTATTCACTCGACACATTTGAGGAGGAGCTTCGCAGAGTGGCGGACGCCGGAATCAGCGCGGTTCTCCTGTTCGGCATACCGGCTCACAAGGATGAGGTGGGTAGCAGCGCGTACGACGATCAGGGAATCATGCAGAAAGCAGTCAGGAGGATAAAAGAGCTGTATCCGGATATGATAGTCATAGCGGACATTTGTCTGTGCGAGTACACATCACACGGTCACTGCGGAATTATCCATGACGGCAAGATACTCAACGATGAGACTCTTCCATATCTGGGCAAGATGGCTGTATCACTTGCAAAGGCTGGCGCAGACATGGTGGCTCCGTCGGATATGATGGATGGACACACCGCATACATCAGAAAGGCACTTGACGACAACGGGCTGACGGATGTACTGATCATGGGTTACAGTGCGAAATTTGCATCTGGTTACTATGCACCATTTCGCGATGCGGCACATTCTGCACCACAGTTTGGAGACAGAAGGACATACCAGATGGATCCCGCAAATGGCAGGGAGGCTCTGAGAGAGTGCGAGGCGGATATCGCCGAGGGAGCAGACATAATCATGGTCAAGCCGGCACTTGCTTATCTGGATGTAGTCAAGGATGTGAGAAACCACACGGACTATCCGATAGCGGTGTACAATGTCAGCGGCGAGTACTCCATGGTCAAGGCAGCTGCGGCAAATGGCTGGATAGACGAGAAGAGGATCGTTATGGAAAACATGACAGCCATGAAACGTGCCGGAGCAGGGATCATCATAACCTATCACGCCATAGACGTGGCACACTGGCTTGAGTCGGAATCAATATGACGGAGTCATATTTCGGAATGATTCCGACGATCTGCCCCACTCGACGGAGGAGAGAGAGGCGTTTCCAAAGATGAGGAGAATGCGACATCAACACTTAAAAGAAGATAGAGCTGAGTAGGACAATAGTTGCTATGTATAACGAGACGTTTTTATCTATTTGGAATATAAAATAGAAAAAGATACAATATTGTATCTAAACGGTTAAAATAACATAGCTTTACGAAAAACAAAAGGAAACAAAGAAAAAAGTCACACAGGACGATAAATTATAGAAAGAAGAATGGCAATGACAAATTCACAGGATCTATTTGAAAAATCACAGAAGGTAATTCCGGGCGGCGTCAATTCACCGGTCAGGGCATTTGGCTCGGTGGGACGGACACCTGTATTTATGAAGAAAGCAAAAGGTTCACATATATTTGACGAGGATGGCAATTCCTACGTGGATTATGTTTGTTCCTGGGGCCCGGGAATTCTGGGGCATGCCGATGACAGAGTCATAGATGCGGTGAAGGCGGCTTGTGATGACGGACTTACATTCGGCGCACCGACAAGGAAAGAGCTCGAGATCGCAGAGCTGATAAATGAGCTCATGCCGTCAATGGAGCTGACACGAATGGTCAACTCGGGAACAGAGGCGGTGATGAGTGCCCTCAGAGTGGCGAGGGGATTTACAGGCAGAGACAAGATTGTAAAGTTCCGCGGCTGCTATCACGGACACAGTGATGGACTTCTGGTCAAGGCAGGCTCGGCGGCACTCACACAGTCAGTTCCGGACAGCCTGGGAGTTCCAAAGTCGTATACACAGCATACACTCATAGCAGAGTATAACAACGAGGACAGCGTAAAGAAGTTATTTGAGGCGGAGGGCAAAGACATTGCCGCAATCGTGGTCGAGCCGGTTGCCGCAAATATGGGAGTTGTCCCACCGCATGATGGATTCCTTCAGTTCCTCAGGGACATAACAAATGAGTACGGCGCACTTCTTATATTTGATGAGGTCATCACAGGTTTCAGACTCAGCCTTGGCGGTGCCCAGGAATACTTCGGGGTAAAGCCTGATCTCACAACACTTGGCAAGATAGTCGGAGGCGGAATGCCGGTGGGAGCATACGGCGGACGCCGCGATGTCATGAGCATGGTGACACCACTTGGCGGAGTATACCAGGCGGGAACTCTGTCGGGCAATCCGATAGCCATGACAGCCGGACTCACAACGCTCCGCATACTCCAGAAGGAAAAGGATACAATATATCCGGCGATAGAAAAGAGCACAAGGCAGATAGCCGACACAGTCAGAAGCACATTTGGCGGCACAGTTCATGTCAACCAGATAGGCTCACTGATGAGCGTATTCTTCACAGATCAGGAAGTAGTGGATATGGACACGTCAATATCCAGCGACACCGCAAGGTATGCAAAGTATTTCTCATACATGCTGGACAACGGAATCTACCTTGCACCATCACAGTTCGAGGCAATGTTCGTGTCCTACGCACACAGCAAGGAAGACGTATCCAAAACCTGTGAATTAATAAAGGCATATAAAGAGAATTAAAGGGACTTAAATAAGCCAGACGACGTCTCATTAGAAGTATCTTTAAATTTTTATATTGCAAGAATAATAAGACAAGTATTAAAAAGTAGTTTTGAAAAACACAATAAAAGTAACGGTTTTCAAAGTGTAAGTCTTTATGTGTTCGTGATGCTCCCAGGCGGGTAGCACATAGACGACGGAAGCTTGTCGCTCCTTGCTGAGCGGGAGCCCCCCTGCCCTTATAGGGGGCGGGAGCGAATGTAGTCAGGAGCTAAGACAAGGTGACAGAGTCGTGCGTAGCCGGGAGCACCACGAACACATAAAGACGGCCCTTTGAAAAACAAGGAGGAAATATGAGAGATTTGGTTATTGTGGGCAGCGGCCCTGCGGGTCTGTCCGCCGCAGTCTACGCCAAGAGGGCGATGATGGACGTGGTGGTACTGGAGAAGGAAGCATTCTCCGGCGGGCAGATCGTGAATACAGAGCAGGTGGACAATTACCTCGGACTGCCGGGCATAAGCGGCTTTGACATGGGTATGAAGTTCAAAGAACACGCAGATACATTGGGCGTGGAGTTTGATGACAGAGAGGTGACAGCCATCGAGGATCACGGCGATCACAAAAAGGTCAGCCTGGAGGATGGCAGCAGCATAGAGACAAAGGCGATTCTGATAGCCACAGGCGCAAAGCACAGAAAACTTGGCGTTCCTGGAGAAGAAGAATTCACAGGTGCGGGAGTTTCATACTGTGCCACATGTGACGGAGCGTTCTTTAGGAACAAAGAAGTTGCAGTTGTGGGCGGTGGCAATATAGCTCTTGAGGATGCCCTGTATCTGTCAAAGATGTGCAGTAAGGTGCATCTGATCCACAGAAGAGATGAGTTCAGAGGCGAGAAAATACTTGGAGCGCGTGTGCTTGAAACAGAGAATATAGAATTTCATTCATTTGCACAGGTGACAGAGATAGGCGGAACGCCGGGCAAGCTGAATCTCAAGGTTGCTGTGAATACACCAAAAACAGTGGGCGGACAGGCCAATCGCGATTTTACGCTTCCGGTAGCCGGTGTATTCATTGCCATAGGAACAAGCCCTATCACAGACTTCCTCGGTGACGTTGTGGAGCTTGATGACGCTGGTTATGTTGCAGCGGGCGAGACCGGACAGACCAGCACACCGGGAATATTTGCCGCGGGAGATGTGAGGACCAAGGCAGTGCGCCAGGTGGCGACAGCAGTTGGAGATGGTGCAGCAGTTATCCATTATGTTGAGGAATACCTGAATGGGTTAAAAAATAAGGACAACTGAAACAGCTGATCGGCATATATGATTAACGATATAGAAACATACTCAAAAAAATAAATAGAATAATTGGGAAGCAATTGGCATGGAGATAAAGCATGGAATGTAAATGCATACCTGTTTTCTCCCTGCCAAAAAAAATAAAACTAATTCATAGTAATTCTATAGGCAAAATATAACAATGAACAGGAGGCAGAAAAATGTTAATATCATCAAAGGGACAATATGCACTGAGACTCATGGTAGATATATCTATAAATAGCGGCAGCACGGTTACTGTCAAAGCTGTAGCCAGAAGATGTGGATTGTCTGACAAATATCTTGAGCAGGTTACATCTTCTCTGCTAAAGGCAGGATATTTAAGAAGCGTGAGAGGACCGAGGGGTGGTTACCGTCTGAACATGCCGGCGGAGGAGATCACGGTTGGGATGGTGCTAAGGGCGATAGAGGGCAGGATATCACCGATAGATAACAGGGTTGATGAGGATGGCGACACCAACATGGTCATGAACGATGTCATTGGAGAGGTGTGGGATGACCTTGAATCTGCCATCAACAATGTCCTTGACAACAAAACCATCGCCGATCTCACTCGGGAGTACAGTGACCGGATCGGATACATGTACTCAATATAAATCAGGGACGGAGGGGACAGGTACCTCCGTCCCCGGAGGGGCAATAAGATTTCAGTTGAAAAAAAACTTATTTTGTATATAGTTGTAGTGGGATATATATCATATTAGGAGAATAAGAGATGTTAACACAGTTTTCGAGAACGGAGCTGCTATTTGGCAAGGAAGCCATGGACAAGCTGGCAGGCTCTAAGGTAGCGGTATTTGGAATAGGCGGAGTTGGCGGTTATGTATGCGAGGCACTGGTCAGGAGCGGTGTCGGAGCATTTGACCTGATAGATGACGACAAGGTGTGTCTGACAAATCTCAACAGACAGATCATAGCGACAAGGAGCACAGTTGGAAAGTATAAGACCGATGTTATGAGGGACAGGATGCTTGACATCAATCCAAATGTGGAGGTTGAGGTACACAAATGTTTCTTCCTTCCGGAAAATGCGGATGACTTCCCTTGGGACAGCTACGACTACGTAGTCGACGCGGTGGACACCGTGACAGCCAAGATCGCTCTTGTCATGAAGTGCAAGGAGAAGAATATCCCGATCATCAGCAGCATGGGTGCGGGAAACAAGCTTGACGGAAGCCAGTTCAAGGTTGCAGATATATACAAGACAAAGGTGTGTCCGCTTGCGAAGGTCATGAGAAGAGAGCTGAAGAAGAGGGGCGTCAAGAAACTCAAGGTCGTATACTCGGAAGAGATTCCGACAAGGCCGATCGAAGATATGGCGATAAGCTGCAGAAACAACTGCATTTGTCCTCCGGGTGCAGAACACAAATGTACAGAGCGCAGAGACATCCCGGGCAGCGTGGCATTTGTGCCATCAGTCGCAGGGCTTATAATAGCCGGTGAGGTGGCAAAGGATCTCATCAGGAGGTAATAAAAAAGGACGCTGAGAAATCAGCGCCTTCTCCATAAAAATACCAGAGTTCCAAGCAGAACCGCACCACCATAGATGAATGGTGCATTTTTGTCACTGTTCATAGTTCTTTCCGTATAAGATACGGATGGATTATTCGGGTTGTAATATATTGCGATGGACGACATGGAGTTGTAATTTGTTATACCGCGGACGGAAAGAAAACCATTGTGCAATACTCCGGACTGGTCGCGGTATTCATAGTTGATATGGGTTCTTTTACTGAATCTTCTGACAGATGTGATATCGGCGGATGTTCTGGTATAGTCCCGCTCGATACGGCATGCCTTACCCCGTATGGAAAGGCCGATGACCACAGCTATGATGAATGATGCTATTGGAATAATGTAAGTCGTATAAGGTAATAGTCTGAAAAAAATACTGATAGAATCCCCCGATGTTAAAATCATAATGTACCCCCTGAAATTGTTGTTTCCCCCAAATGTCAGACATGAGATCCCTATTTACATGCCGGACTTGTATGTGTAGATTATAATATAAAGAAGACTGGTTGAGAATCCCTTAATTTAAGAGGATAAGTCTGTTAATATAGCAAATTTCAGGTAATAAATATATTACTGTATGCACTGCCACTCATGGTGGTCATAAGCTCAGTCATATTCGCATTTGCCAGAAGTGATAACATGGTGATAATAGACCAATAATATAATAGAGAATATACAAAAGGAAGATGAACGAGATGGATAAGAAAGAAGAAAAGAAAATCATAAGACAGGAGTTTCTGACAGGTGAGAGAGCTCTTTTCATGGGAAAAAATCTCGATATATATGATACGATATTTGACGACGGCGAGTCTCCGCTTAAGGAGAGCTGCGGCATAAATCTGTACGGCAGCATGTTCAAATGGAAGTATCCGCTGTGGTACAGCAAGAACATTGTTGCGGAGGATTGCCACTGGTTTGAGATGGCGAGAGCCGGAGTCTGGTACACTGATAATATCGCGGTGAGGCGTGCACTCATCCAGGCGCCAAAGAACTTCCGCAGATGTAAAGGGCTGGAGCTTACGGATGTGACATTCACCAATGCGGAGGAGACACTGTGGAGTTGCGATGACGTGACAATGAACCACGTGACAGCAAAGGGCGACTATTTTGCCATGAACAGCAATAATATGAAGATAGACGACCTGAAGCTTGACGGCAACTATTCATTTGACGGATGCAGGAATGTAGAGATAAGAAACTCCAATCTGCTTTCAAAGGATGCATTCTGGAATACCGAGAACGTGACCGTATATGATTCATTCATATCGGGCGAGTATCTTGGCTGGAACGCAAAGAACCTCACCCTGGTGAACTGCACCATCGAGAGCCTTCAGGGCATGTGCTACATCGACAACCTTGTGATGAAGAACTGCAAGCTCATCAACACAACACTTGCATTTGAATATTCAACAGTGGATGCCGATATCTGCAGCAAGATAGACAGTGTCATGAACCCAACATCAGGAACCATCAAAGCCCAGCACATTGACAACCTGATAATAGAAAAAGACAAAGTAGATCCGTCAAAGACAAAAATAATAGTACAGGACTAAATTAAAGCACAGGGATTCACGGCAAAACATCACCCCTACGTGTGACAGCATATGATAATATAAATAAGAGAAATATAATAATTTTTACGTAGAATGATGATAAATACATGGTGGCATATCATAACGTAAATGAGATTCCGCGGCTGCTGTGGTGAAACGAGTTGGCACATATAGAGTGCTCAATCGGTAGTGAAGTCGACTGAGCATTGCTGCTTCTTGCCGGAGCGGCGCAAGCAACGCCCTTATCGCTTGCAGAGCGCAGTGCAGATAGAAGCAAAGCAAGGCGAGGGAAGACGAACGTGATGGAGCACTCTATATGTGCCAGCCGTTTGCCACAGCAGCCGCGGAATCTCTCCATGAAGTGGAGGGACAAACATGAAGTTTGATTTTGACAAGGTTATAGACAGACGCGGCACAGGCTCCCTGAAGTGGGACGTGCCGGAAAACGAACTGCCAATGTGGGTGGCAGACATGGACTTTCAGACGGCTCCATGCATCAGGGAGGCACTGGCAGCCCGGGTGGAGCACGGAATATTCGGATATTCCATCATCCCGGACGAGTGGGCAGATGCCTACGTGAACTGGTGGGGCAACAGACACGGATTTGCGATAGATAGGGATTGGCTGGTGTTCTGCTCCGGAGTCATCCCAGCCATATCAACGGCGGTGAGAAAGCTCACCACACCCGCAGAGAATGTTGTAGTGCAGACCCCTGTCTACAATATTTTCTTTAATTCTATATACAACAATGGGCGAAATATATTGGAAAGCCCTCTGAAATATGACGGCGAGGGATATGCCATGGACTTTGAGGATCTTGAGGCAAAGCTTGCAGATCCACAGACCAGCCTCATGATACTCTGCAATCCGCAGAATCCTGCGGGAAAAATCTGGGATAAGGAGACACTTGCCCATGTGGGAGAGCTATGCGCAAAGTATGGTGTGACGGTCATCTCGGATGAGATACACTGCGATCTCACCGATCCTGGAAAGGAGTATGTGCCATTTGCCACGGCATCTGACACATGCAGGGATATAAGCGTGACCTGTATTGCGCCGACAAAGACCTTCAACATAGCTGGAATACAGACCGCAGCAATTGTGGTTCCGGATAAATTCCTGAGACACAAGATGTGGAGAGGTCTGAACACAGATGAAGTAGCCGAGCCAAATGCATTTGCGGTGGATGCGGCGATAGCAGCATTTACAAATGGCGGCGAGTGGCTGGACAGTCTCAGGCAGTATCTGTATGAGAACAAGCAGTATGTGAGAAAATTTGTATCTGAGAATATCCCTGACATGAAGGTGGTGTACTCGGAGGCAACATACCTTCTCTGGCTTGACTGCAGTAAGATAACTGACAACGCAAAACAGCTTTCAGCATTTATCAGGAAGAACACCGGACTCTATATGTCGCCGGGACTTTCATATGGTAAGAACGGAAAGGCATTTATCAGACTTAACATCGCATGTCCAAGGTCGATCGTGGAAGAGGGCATGAAGAGACTTGCCGAGGGAACCACGGCATTCAGAAAAATGAACGCAGAGATGGTAAACATAGACAATGCGGCTAAAAAAGGAGATATAGATGAGTAGCAGTGAAAACTTGCTGAAGGACATGATATCTGGAAAGTCGATGACCGCATCCCAGCAGATAGGACTTACGGTCAGGCTCAGCATCCCGGCGATCCTTGCCCAGATCTCGTCCATTGTCATGCAGTACATCGATGCATCCATGGTGGGGCGTCTTGGTGCAAATGCATCGGGAGCCATCGGACTTGTTTCGTCCACGACATGGCTGTTTGGCGGGCTATGCATTGCGGTGACTACAGGATTTACTGTGCAGATAGCCCAGGCTGTGGGGGCCGGTGAGGATAAATCTGCCAGAAATATCATGAAACAGGGACTCATAATAGCCCTGTGCATAAGCGTCATACTCGCACTCATTGCAGCAGTGATAAGCACACCGCTTCCGAGCTGGCTCGGCGGTGAAGCTGCTATACAGAAGATGGCAAGCCAGTATTTCCTTGTGTATATGCTGGGACTTCCTGCTCTGCAGATGAACAGCATAGCGGGCGGTATGCACCAGAGCTCCGGAAATATGAGACTCCCAGGTATACTTAATGTCATGTGCTGTGTGATGGATGTGATTTTTAATTTGTTCTTTATATTTCCGACAAGAATTGTAAATTTAAGTATTCCGTTTTTATCCAGCGTAAGGCTGGCTGGTTCTCAGATGGCAGGAACGGTTCAGGCAGGAGCCTTTGGTTCCCATTTGTCAACACTTGTGCAGTCTGAAACCTCGATGAATGGACTGACATTTACCATGCCGGGACTTGGACTTGGCGTTGCTGGGGCGGCACTTGGAACCATCACTGCTGAAGCAGTTACCTGTGCCATCATGGTCACTGCACTTCTTTGGAAGAACAGGACACTCCATTTAAGAAAGGGAGAACGTTTAAGATTTCACAGGGATACCCTTGCCAAGGCGGTGAAGATTGGAGCACCTGTGGGTCTTGAGCAGATGGTCATGTGCTCAGCGTATGTCATGTCCACAAAGATCGTGTCACCGCTTGGAACGATAGCCATCGCAGCCAACTCATTTGCGGTTACTGCGGAGAGCTTCTGTTACATGCCGGGGTACGGAGTACAGGCGGCATCAACCACACTTGTGGGACAATGCGTGGGAGCAGGACAAAAACAGTTGTCCAGAAGAATGGCATGGATTACAATGGGATTAGGTGTGTCGGTTATGACCATTGGCGGAGTCCTTATGTACATAGCAGCTCCGTCCATGATAGGTGTGCTGACACCGAACGAAGAGATAAGAAATCTTGGGGCGGCAGTGCTGAGGATAGAGGCATTTGCCGAACCATTTTATGCCGCATCCATAGTTGCATCGGGAGCACTCAGGGGAGCCGGGGACACTTTGGTTCCTAGCTGCATGAACTTTGCAAGTATGTGGTGTGTGCGGATACCGCTTGCAGCCATACTTGCACCTAGAGTCGGTCTCTACGGTGTATGGATCGCCATGTGCGTGGAGCTCTGTTTCAGAGGAATCCTGTTCACCACAAGGCTTAAACGGGAAAGATGGATGCGGGTGTTTGACGAACATTAAATATGATGTTTTATAATTGCAAGGCATGATTAAACTTGCAATAAAACATCGTTAAACAGGGAGGAAAATATGCCAGTATTTGATTTCAGCGGAAGTGACAACAAGAATAAGAACATAGTTACATATGAGACATTTCAGTCATCGGAAAGAACAGCCACAGCAGAGAAACCGATAATGCTCCTGGAGAACTCGACCAGGAAGTGGGCGCACCACTCCGGCGGAAAGTTCACAAATCCGATCAAAAGGACAGCATTTGAATTTGACGAGGTGGACGGAGTTCAGTCTGCCGACATATTGAAGATAGATGCGAGATTTGTAAGCCTTCTCAAATGGCTCGGCGAAAATCATATCAACGTCCGTCTGTCAGGAGAGAACAGACCGGAAGGCTATGCAGTATATAAGATAAGGGAGACCGAGTTCGGCGGCGGGGCAAAGCTGTCGGCAAATGACGGATTCCTCCAGTTCATGATAGAGCGACTTCTTGCAAGTGATGCCCCTTCAGAAGAGGAGAAATCCGAGGAGGAAGAAGAGGAGGAGGCACTTGGCGACGACATGAAACTCACAAGCATGCAGAGTATCATTGATTTCATGCACTGTGCCGGAAGAACGCTCCCTGACAATATAAGACTGTGGGCGAGAAGAAATCTTGCGGTTGCGAGATCCAGCGAGGTATCACCGGAGGAGAGACGCCACGCCCAGAGAGCACTTTCCATGGCGATGAACATCAGATGGAAGAGCAATTACTTTGAGGCGATAGATCCGGAAGAGGCCAGAAGGATACTGGACGAGGAACTCTACGGAATGGAGAAGGTAAAGCAGAGGATCATCGAGACAATCATCCAGATCAACCGTACACATACACTTCCTGCATACGGACTTTTGCTCTGCGGACCTGCCGGAACAGGAAAGTCACAGATAGCCTATGCGGTTGCGAGAATACTCAGACTTCCATGGACGACCCTTGACATGAGTTCCATCAACGATCCGGAACAGCTTACAGGAAGTTCAAGAGTATATTCCAATGCCAAGCCGGGAATCATCATGGAGGCATTTTCACAGGCTGGAGAATCTAACCTCGTATTCATCATCAACGAGCTGGACAAGGCAAATTCCGGCAAGGGCAACGGCAATCCTGCCGATGTACTGCTGACACTCCTGGATAACCTGGGATTCACCGACAACTACATGGAGTGCATGATCCCGACAAATGGCGTGTATCCTATAGCAACGGCAAATGACAAGGAGAACATCAGCAAGCCGATCATGTCGAGATTTGCTGTTATAGACATACCGGATTACACCCCGGATGAGAAGAAGGAGATATTCAACAAATTTGTTCTGCCGAAGGTGCTCAAGCGCATCGGACTTGAAGGGAGCGAGTGCATCATCCTTCCAGACGGCGTGGATGCTGTCATCAAGAAGTGCGACGGCGTGACCGGAATCAGAGATATAGAGCAGGCTGCAGAGCACATAGTTGCACATGCGCTTTACCAGATCGAGGTAAATCACGTTCAGAGCGTGACATTTGACGGAGCTATGATAGAGGAGCTTTTGAGCTGATTATCGTCATATTACACAATTTACATTACGGAAAGTATTATGGTATACTCTTCTTATGAAACAAGTTTCATGGACTACAGTCTGAAATTCATAAGGAGAGTATATTTATATATGGCAAGTATAAGAGACGTTGCGAAGGAGGCGGGGGTCGCCATCTGCACGGTGTCGAGACTTATCAACGGCACGGCAAATGTTGAACCTGAGACTCAGAAGAAGATAGAAGATGCGATGAAGAAACTGGATTATGTTCCAAATGAGCTTGCGCGAGGCATGTTCAAGGGCAGATCAAACTCCATTGCGATGTTGGTTCCAAATATCCAGCACCCATGGTTCTCATCACTGGCATCGGAGATAGAAAAGATACTTTATGAGAAGAAATACAAGTTTATGCTTTTTTCCACATCCGATGACAAGCAGAGGGAGAAGGAATGTTTTAAGCTGTTAAAGTCCAACATCGTGGATGGGATCATATGCGGAACGTCGGCATGTACGGCGAAGGAATACCAGAAGATAGATAAGCCGATGGTCATGCTGGATTATAAGGTTGGCAGCAAATTTCCTGTCGTAGTGTCGGATCACAAGATGGGCGGACAGCTTGCTGCCCAGGAATTTATAAACAGTGGATGCAAATATGTCATCCACATATCAGGAATCAAGGTGGATAAGAATATCATGTCATTTGAGTGCCATGAGGAACTAGATAGAGTCCTTGCCGAGAATGGGATAAAATCCAGACGAGTTCCAATACAGTGGAACGACTTTGATTTTCATGGATATTTTGAGATGGCAAAATGCATACTGGAGGAGTACCCGGATGTGGACGGTGTATTTGCCGCAGACATGCCAGCGATAGCATTCCTCAAGGCGGCACTTGCCATAGGCAAAAAGATTCCTGATGACCTGGCGATCGTGGCATATGACGGAACGTACATAACCAACGCCAGCACGACAAGGCTCACATCGATACATCAGCCGTACAAGGAGATCGCCCAGGAGGCAGTACGCCAGCTTATGGAGATGATCGACGGACCGGGGGAGGAAGATGATGCCGAAGGACAGGTTGAAAGTGCAACCGCAGATCAGATCGACAGCGCAAAAGAGAGAAACACACATATAGACGGAAATCTTATACTACTTCCGGTGAGCGTAGAAAAAGGCGATACAACTTTATAGTATGATTACGAAAAGAAGTTCATGAAGAGAAAATGAGGTGCCACTCAAAAATCATGAACTTCTTTTTTATGCGGGTACAAAACATAAGAAACTTGCTAAGAGCACAAAATACAAAAATCTATAAATTCCCTATTGACGAAACATGTTTCATATGATAATCTTAATGCAAATGAAACATGTTTCATTTAAGCGCTTATGAAATGTGTTTTATCGGAACAATATGAATGATAGCGAGAATTAACAAGAGGGAAAATTCAAAGCAAGAAAAGGAGAAAAGGTTATGAGAGCAAAGAAATTAGTAGCATGTGCACTTTCAGCAGCTATGATGCTGGGACTTGCATCCATGACAGGATGTGGTTCAGCAAAGAAGGATTACGATCTGTATATTTACAACACAAAGTCCGAGATCGCAGACAGTATCCAGGATCTGTGCAAGGATTATGAGACAGAGACAGGAGTTAAGGTTAAGGTTTACACATGTGGTACACAGGAGACCATGGAGACACTCAGATCTGAGATGAATTCCAAGAACTATCCTACACTGTACGCGATAAATCAGGCACAGTTCACAGAGTGGAACGAGGGCGGATTTGTACTTCCATCAACATCAGTAAAGAATGAGGAGTTAAAGTCAATCTACGATTCAATTCCAGAGAGCATGCAGCTCGCAGATGAGAGCGGAGCAAGCTGCGGAATCCCTTACAACGTAGAGGGTTACGGACTTATCGCAGATACGCAGATGATATGTGATGTATTTGGACTTGACAGCGCAGACGCATTTGTCGCTGATTACAGAAGTGCCAATTATGAAGAGTTCACAGGCATGATCAAGGCAATCGATGATTACATAAACGGCAAGGGTGGTGAGAAGGTTACACTTTCAGGCAATGCATACACCACGGCAAAGGACAAGACAGCCACAACAGAGAACATGAACGGGGTATTTGCAATCGCAGGCGCAGAGAAGTGGACATATGCAAACCACTATACAAACTACGCACTGAATGCAGTATTCCCTAACTACAATGCAACGGCAGCAGCTACAAAGGAAGATGTTGATAAGCTTGAGGAGCCACTTGTAAAGATGGTTCAGGAGCTCGACATGCTTTCAAGCTACACAGCAGGACCAAGCGGCAAGGTAGAGCGTGGATCAGAGTACATTAACTCAACAGTGACAGGATATGATCAGGCAGTTCAGACATTTGCCGAGGGTAAGGCAATGTTCATCAAGCAGGGTAACTGGGTATACGGAACCATCGCAGGTGTGGATGCAGACAAGGCATCAAGACTTACGATGCTCCCAATGAAGGTCAACCTTGAGCAGAGTGACATCTCAGCTGAGGGCGTTACAGTTGATAAGATGAACAGCTCAATCCCTGAGTTTGTTTCACAGTATTACGTTATCAACAAGAAGGATTCAGAAGAGGAGCAGAAAGCCGCTGAGGACTTCCTTGTATGGCTCTACACATCAGATACAGGAAAAGATTACATCACCAACAAATTCGCATTTGTCCCATTCAACGCAGACGAGAGCGAGAAGCTTGAGAATCCGCTCAGCAATTCACTTGTATACTATATGAGCAATGACCTTGTGATGGGCAATGACTTCGATGCTTTCCCTGAGTCATGGGGACTCAACACCATCGGTGCAACTATTCAGGAGCAGTTGTTTACAAATCCTGATCAGTGGGATGAGAACACTATAAGAACAGGTGTGGAAGATGCACTGACAAAGTGGAAGGACAGCATCAAAGAGTAATCGGTGCTAAATGGGATGTGTCAGGTTTTCTATGAAAACCTGACATGTAGCGCCAGCCATTTGCCGAAGGCAAATTTTGTATGGCTGGTGTTCAATGTAGGAAAGGAAAAACTATGAAAAGATTTTACAAGAGAAAATTCTGGTTTATGGTTCTGCCTTCTATAGTGTTGTTTCTGCTGGTTATCATAGTTCCTTTTATAGAGGGTGTGATCTACTCCTTCACCGAGTGGAGAGGTTCCTACTTCGTAGGTGGGGAGCACTGGTGGAATGCACTGGTGGGACTTAAGAATTATACAAGCATATTCAAGTCGAAGGATTTCCTTCAGTCACTTGGATACACGGCCATATATGCTGTACTCGCAGTAATAGCACAGAATGTTGTCAGTCTTCTTCTGGCACTCATGATCAAGAAGCTTACCAAGGGCAAGGGACTTTTCAGAACGGTACTGTTCCTTCCATATGTACTTGGAATGCTCGCCATGGGTTATGTATGGCGTTTCATATTTGAAAATGTATTTTCACAGACGCTGTTCGGAACAGACGGTGTGGTACACGTAGAGGTGCTCAACAACATGCTTCAGAATCAGTGGAAAGCACTTCTGGCATATGCGATCGTTGGTGTGTGGCAGGTTGCAGGTTATTACCTGATAATCTACCTCAACGGACTCAACAATATTTCAGAGGATATTTATGAGGCTGCCAGAATAGATGGGGCTACGGGCTGGACAAGCTTCAGGAAGATCACACTTCCGCTTCTCATGCCTTCATTTACGATAGTGCTCTTCATGTCACTGGCAAACAGCTTCAAGATGCTTGACCTCAACGTTTCACTGACAGAGGGCAATTTCGGAACGACCATGATATCCTACATGATACTGAAAACAGTAAGAGAGAGCTCTCCTCCGGCATACGGAGAGGCGCAGGCACAGGCAGTTATATTCTTCGTTATCATTGCAGTTATATCTATAGCTCAGGTAATGATCACTAAGAGAAAGGAGATTGAATCATAATGGGAGTAAAAGGCAAGATCAAAAGAGCAATCATAGTGGTTATACTCGCTGTATTGGCAATCGTGACCATATTCCCGATATGGTTCCTGATCGTCAATTCATTCAAGGGACAGCAGGAGATAGTAGCATCTCCAATAGCTCTCCCGAAGTCTTGGAATCTGGACTATCTGAAGAATGCAGCTGAGCAGATAAATCTCGGCAGCAGCCTGCTTCAGACAGTACTCATAACAGTTGCGGCTGTGGCACTTATCGTGGTCATATCTTCATTTGCCGCATGGGCAATTGCCAGAACAGATTCCAAGGTGGCAAATATACTATTCATCGCATACACAGCAGCCATGCTCATACCTTTCCAGTCAGTTATGTACCCGTTGGTATCACTGATGGACAAGCTGGGACTCAAGAACACACCGGGTCTGATCCTCATGTACGGAGGCTTTGGAATCAGTATGTCGGTTCTGCTGTACAGAGGATTCATCAAGAGTATCCCGCTGTCACTTGAGGAGGCAGCCATGCTCGATGGAGCAAATATATTCCAGATATACAGATATGTGGTCATGCCGCTCTTAAAGCCGACGACCATGACAGTTGTCATCACAAATGCAGTGTGGATATGGAACGATTACCTTCTTCCATTCCTCGTAATAGGAAATAACGACAAAAAGACGCTCACGCTGAGCTTATATTATGCAAAGAGTCTGTCAGGACAGTACGGAAATCCTTGGGAGCTCATCTTCCCTGCAGTACTTCTCTGCATCATCCCTATCGTGATCATATTCATCATACTTCAGAAGAATATCATCGAGGGAATTTCAGCCGGAGCTGTGAAAGGATAAACATAAAATATGGACAGAAAATGGTGGAAAGAGGCGGTATTTTACCAGATATACCCTAGAAGCTTCTATGACAGCAACGGAGATGGAATAGGAGATCTGAAGGGAATAACTGAGAAATTGCCGTACCTCAAAAATCTTGGCGTGACCGCTGTGTGGATATGTCCATTCTTCAAGTCGCCTATGAAGGACAACGGATATGACATATCGGATTACTATGATGTGAATCCTGAGTTTGGAACCATAGAGGATGCGGATGAACTTATAAGATGCGCAAATGAAAATGGCATCAAGATCATTATGGACATGGTCATAAATCATACATCAGACCAGCACAGATGGTTCCAGGAGGCGTGCCGGGACAGACACAGCAAATACAGAAATTACTATATATTTAAGGACAACATAGATGGACTTGCAGATCTCAGATCCAACTTCGGTGGAAGCACATGGACACAGATTGAGGATGGCAGCTGGTATTTCCATTCATTTGCGAAGGAGCAGCCGGATCTCAACTGGGAATGTAAGGAGATGAGACAAGAGCTCTACGACATGATGAATTGGTGGCTTGACAAGGGAGTTTCAGGATTCCGAATGGATGCCATCACATTTATCAAGAAAGACCTCTCATTCCCGCCTATGCCGTCAGACGGCGAGGACGGCAGATGCGATGTTGGAAAATGCTGCCTCAACAGGCCGGGAATAGATGAGTTCCTTCACGAGTTAAAACTCAACACATATGGCAGAGGAGACTTTGTGACTGTCGCAGAGACTCCTGGAGTCCCAAATGAGGATTTGGACAGATATATTGGGAGAGATGGACATTTCTCCATGATATTTGACTTTAGCTACACAGATATAGATATCAATCCGGGCGATCTCTGGCTGCACCAGAGAGACTGGACGATAGAGGAATTCAAGGACAAGCTGTTCACCAATCAGAGACTTGTGAAAAAGATCGGATGGGCAGCAAATTACCTGGAAAACCACGATCAGCCTAGAAGTATAGGCAAGTACTTCCCAGCCGGTGATATTCCTGAATACAGAACACAGATGGCAAAGGCGCTGGGCGCGCTGTTCTTCTTCCTGAAGGGTACGCCGTTTGTATATCAGGGACAGGAACTTGGCATGATAAACACTCATTTTGATAACATAGATGAGCTGGACGATATCAACTCCAAGGGACAGTTTGCGAGATGCATTGAAGCCGGATACAGCGAGGCAGAGGCGATGGAATCTGTAAATATCAGGAGCCGCGACCAGTCAAGACTTCCGATGCAGTGGAACAGCGATAAGAACTTCGGATTCTCAGTGCATGAGCCATGGCTGGCATGCAACAATCAGTGTGACCTCCAGACAGTGGAGCTTGAGAGCGCTGATAAGGATTCTGTGCTTAACTTTTATAAGGCGATGATACAGCTCAGAAATCACTCGGAGTACACACAGACTCTCATCTACGGAGACCTGGAGGATGTGGAGACGGATAATGCAGGAATCATAGTGTACAGGCGCAAGCCGGTTCAGATTGAGTGTGTATGTGGAACTGGAGCAAATGCAGAAAGCACAGACAGATCGGTATATGTTGTTGTCAACATGACCGGTGAGGATGTGGGCTATGCAATTCCTGAGACTGCGGATATGCTTATGGGTAATTATGCGGATTACGATGGTACGCTCAGACCTTATGAGACTGTGGTGTACGCGGTGTAGGCCGGAGCTGGCAGAAAAAGCCTGAATATTGGTGGAGACTGATTGAAAATTACAGTTGGTCTGGTATCAGTATTCAGGCTTTTTTCATTGTCTGTATACTTTTGGGATACTTTGCTCAAATCTATAGACAAAGTGAATGGATCATTAAATGCAAGATATGTCTTAATGTTCAAAGCGTATTCACAGTTCAGAATAATCACCCAACTTAACCATTATCGGTACCATATTTGGTCAACTTTTTTCCATATAAAATCTAATTCCCAGATATTAAAATAACTGTATTAAAAGCAGTCAGACATGAGATTTTAGAGCAGAGGGTGCGCAGTGCGCAGGCGTAACGGAGGTTGTCTGCTCAGACAAATAAATGGAGAAAAAGGAGTCACACTTATGGGTATTATTTTTCACGAAGAAACAAAGACATTTCACCTTACAAATGGCGAGATAAGCTACATCATGACAGTGCTCCCCAATGGACATCTGGGAAATCTGTACTATGGTAAGGCGATAAGGGACAGAGAGGATTTCTCACATCTGTTGGAGCTTGTCCAGAGACCTATGTTTCAGTATGTATATGACGATGACAGACTGTTCTCACTTGAGTCAGTGAAGCAGGAGCTTCCTGTGTACGGAACCACAGACTACAGAGCACCGATGGTTGAGGTACTTCAGTCAAATGGCAGCAGGATATCAGATTTTGTATATGTATCACATGAGGTAAATGAGGGCAAGCCAAAGCTTGAGGCATTGCCGGCAACATACACAGAGAATGATGACGAGGCAGAGACATTGATCGTCACATTGAAGGATTCACTCACAGGCATAAAGGCGAGAATGCTCTATACGATATGGAGCGACAGACCAGTCATAGCAAAGAGTGTGGAGTATGTAAATGAAGGCACAGAGGCGGTACATCTCACCACTGCTTACAGTATGTGCCTGGATCTTCCTGATCCTGATTATCAGTGGATGCAGCTCTCAGGCGCATGGGCAAGGGAGCGCCACATAATAACAAGGGATCTCGAGCAGGGCGTACAGTCGATAGGCAGTAATCGTGGTCATTCATCCCATGAGCACAATCCGTTCATCGCATTGAAGAGAAAGACAACTGACGAGAACCAGGGAGAGGCGATTGGAATAAGCCTTGTATACAGCGGCAATTTTAAGATACAGGCAGAGGTTGACACGAGAAATACAGCCCGCATTCTTGCCGGAATAAATCCGGATACATTTGACTGGAAGCTCGATGCAGGTGAGCATTTCCAGACTCCTGAGGCAGTCATCGTATACTCAGATCAGGGACTCAACAAGATGAGCCAGACCTTCCACAAGCTGTATCAGAAGAGACTTGCAAGAGGCGAGTGGAGAGACAAGCCAAGGCCGATCCTCATCAACAACTGGGAGGCTACATATTTTGATTTCACCAGAGAGAAGCTCATAGCCATCGCACAGAAGGCAAAAGAATGTGGAGTTGAGCTGTTCGTCCTTGACGATGGCTGGTTTGGAGCCAGAACTACAGACCATGCAGGTCTTGGAGACTGGGTTGCAAATCCAGACAGACTCCCGGAGGGAATCACAGGAATTGCAGAGGATATAGAGAAGGTAGGATTGAAGTTCGGACTGTGGTTCGAGCCGGAGATGACAAATAAAGATTCAGACCTCTACAGAGAGCACCCAGACTGGATACTTTCAGTTCCGGGAAGACATGACTCACACGGAAGATTCCAGTATGTTCTGGATTTCTCCAGAAAAGAGGTCGTTGACAGAATATATGAGATGATGGCAAAGATACTCAGCACGGCAAAGGTGTCATATGTGAAGTGGGATATGAACAGAAGTATCACCGAGTGCTATAGTGCAGTTCTTCCGGCTGACAGACAGGGCGAGGTGTTCCACAGATACATACTTGGTGTGTACGATTTGTATGAGAGACTCACAAGCACATTTCCACATGTACTCTTTGAATCATGTGCCAGCGGCGGCGGACGTTTTGATCCGGGCATTCTCTACTATGCGCCACAGGGCTGGACAAGTGATGACACGGATGCCATAGAGAGAGTCAAGATCCAGTATGGAACATCCATGTGTTACCCGATCAGCAGTATGGGAAGCCACGTTTCGGTTGTGCCAAATCATCAGACAAGACGTGAGACTCCGCTTAAGACCCGTGCAAATGCTGCATATTTTGGAACATTTGGATATGAGCTGGATCTGAACAAGCTCACAGCCGAGGAGATAGAGGAGGTCAAGAAGCAGGTCAAGTTCATGAAGGCATACCGTGAGGTGATCCAGTACGGAACATTCTACAGGCTTGCAAGTCCATTTGACGATGAGGAGTGCGGCTGGATGGTCGTATCAGACGATAAGAAGACCGCCATCGTTGCGTGGTTCAGAACACTCTACACACCGAACAAATGCTTCACCAGAATGAAGCTCCACGGCCTTGATCCTGATGCGATATATAGCTGCAATGTGCTCGGGGGACAGGCGCTCACAGTGAGCAAGACACCGGATGGAAAGCTGATATATGAGAAAGTGTCAGGAGACAAAGGAGAGGATTCTGCAGTTAATGTCATCGCAGGCCCATCATGCTATGGCGATGAGCTGATGAACCTCGGACTCATCACCAGCGACACATCGGCGGGAGAGATAGTCGGAGAGGATATGCCTTGCGGAGACTATGATTCCAGACTCTATGTGCTCAAGGCAGAGTAAGCGGGTTTGCGAAAAAATTTTCCTGCTTTTTCGGGCAGAAAAAGAAAAAAGACAGTATATCCGAGTCAAAAAACTAAGATAATAAAATCCAAATAACCGCACTCGTGGTCTATGATTGAAATAAGGCAGTTAAGATATGCCTGTATGGGTTATTTCTGACGACCAGCAAAGGGCATGGTACCAGAAAGGCCATAGTGGCAGGACTTCTGGAAATACACTGAAGGAGACTGCGCGTGGAGGCCTTGCAACCACTCGCACGGCGCTTGAGGTGAAAAATAGACTAAAAATGTAGACAGAAACTATGGCATTTGTCAAATTGCATAAATAAGGTTTTTTTTAGCCTGCAAACATGATATAATTGCATAAAGAATGTTTTAAAAATGCAGTTGGGGATGATCAGATGAGCAACAGGAAGAGAATATGCGTTATAACAGCACAGGTTGAAGAGAGTACACAGAATCGCTTCATGCAGGGATTTCTGAAGCAGGCATATGATATGAATTACGATGTCTGCATATTTTCCATGTTTTTGAAGTACCAGGATTCAGCAGACAGGGAGGTTGGCGATTCAAACATCTACAACCTTATTAATTTTAACCTTTTTGATGCTGTGGTATTGTGTCAGGACACCATACAGACTCCGGGAGTCGTAGAAAAGCTGGAGAAGCGCCTGCAGTCAGAATTTGCAAATGGTGTGGTAGTGGTAGTCGACAAAGAGAATAACATATTCCCAACGGTCATGATGGATCATTATACCCCTATAGTAAAACTCGTGGATCACCTTATAGAGGTTCACGGACACAAGAATATATATTTCCTGGGCGGACTCAAAGAGCACATACACTCCAAGCAGCGACTCGCCGGTTACATAGACAGCATGAAGGCGCACAACCTGCCGGTTACGGACGACATGATATATTATGGAACATACTGGTACGACAGCGGCGACTACATGGTGGACGAGCTTGTGAAGGATAAGGAGCATCTGCCGGATGCCATCGTATGTGCAAATGACTGTATGGCCATCGGAGTGTGCACCGCATTTGACAGATATGGAATAAGAGTTCCCGAGGACATAGCCGTGGTGGGCTATGACTCCATAGAAGACGGAAGAAACAGTCCTGTTCCGATCACATCTGCGGACATACCGGCGGATGACTGCGGGCACTACTGTATGAAATATATAGATGCAAAGCTTAACGGACATGACGTACCGGAATTCAAGTCCAACGTGGAGCTGTACATAGGTGGAACCTGTGGCTGTGAGGGCTGGGAACGAGAGACAGTCAGGATCAGAAGAGACAAATGGGAGACAGACCTCTCAGAGACCGGCTTCTACTCTTGCTTCAACAACATGGCGGATGACCTTGTGGCGCAGACGAGCGTGGAGTCATTCTTCGACACCGTGTCGGAATACGTGTACCAGATAAGACCATTTGAGAGCTTCCATCTGTGCCTGAACGACTACTGGAGAAATCCGGAGGTCATGACCGGCGATGAGGCACTTCGCCACGGTTACACAGATCATGTATACAGACTGATAAAGTGTGGCCCGGATGAAAAAGAAGAGAGACACATACGCTACGACGACGTATTCGAGTCTGCGAAGCTGTTGCCGGAGCTGTACGAGGACAGGGATTATCCTACAGCGTTCATATTTACACCATTGTTCTTCCAGGACAGAAGCTTTGGCTATGCAGTGGTGAACTACGGTGCAGAGCCGAGGGTGTACGAAGATGTATACAGATCCTGGATCAAGACGGTTGCCAGGGACATGGAGTCATTTGCAAGACATCAGGGACTCAATGTACTTCTAAACAAGCTTGAGGCGGATCAGATAAGAGACGGTCTCACCGGAATGTACAACTACAGAGGCTTCATAGGCAGGGCAAATGACATGATAATCCAGGCCGCTGAAGAGAAGTCTGAGATACTTGTGTTGGCGGTGGATCTGAAGAATACACGCCAGATAAACAGCAATTACGGAAGAACAGAGGGTGACAGAGTCCTAAGCTATGTTGCCCAGTCGATAAATGAGGTACTTACCCCATACGAGATATCCATGAGGATGGGAAATGACGAGTTCGTCATAGCCACAGTGGCAAAGAGTGGCGATATCTCAAGGGGAGAATATATAGCCGAGGAACTCAAGAAGAAGCTTGAGGCGGCAAACAGTGGCGGAAAGGACGATTACGAGCTCGGTATATATTACGGATGTAAGAAGGCTCTGGTCAAGTCATCTGCCGAGCTGGAGACCCTCATCAACGATGCGGTCAACCAGAAGAACCGCATAAAAGAACAGAACAATGCCAAGGGACGCAACAAAGCGACGATAACGAACAGGGATCTGGAGAGAGATGAGATAGTAGCTATGATACTGGACAACAACATGCTTACATATCATTTCCAGCCTATAGTAAGTGCCCGTGACGGAAGCATATTTGCATACGAGGCACTTATGAGGATACTGGTTCCTATGAGAATGTCACCCCCTGAGCTTCTGGAGAGTGCAGAGAGACTGAACAGACTGTACGATGTGGAAAAACTCACACTGTTCAACATCGTGGAGATCGTGGCATCGAATCCTGAGATGTTCAGGGGCAAGAAGGTATTTATCAACAGCATGCCGGGGCATATGCTCAACGCACAGGACAGAAATGAATTCATTTCAAAGGTGAAGACGCTCCAGTGTGCAGGCATCGTCATAGAATTTACCGAGGGAGCAGAGCTGTCGGATGCGGAACTGAATGATCTCAAGGCATTCCTCAGAGGAAATGGCATGGAGATCGCCATAGACGACTACGGCTCAGGCTATTCAAATGTAAACAATCTTCTCAGGTATATGCCTGAGTATGTGAAGATAGACAGAATGCTTCTGACAGGGATCGATGCAGACCCACACAGACAGCATTTCGTCAAGGATATAATAGAATTCACCTCGACCAACGACATCAAGGCGCTGGCAGAGGGCGTTGAGACCACGAAGGAGATGAAGACCGTCATCCAGCTCGGTGCGGATCTCATTCAGGGATACTATACCGCCCATCCGAACGCGGAGGTGGTACAGCTCATATCCCCACAGGTTGTGAATGAGATAGTTCAGTACAACCAACAGGAAGAGGTGGCTGAGAACAGCAGCATATTTGTCATGGAGCATGAGAGAAGTGCATCACTTCTGAAGCTCACATCCCGGGGAATCAGGAAGATAGTTGTGGCACAGAGAGCCGGTGGCGACAACAATGTTCGCATAGTCGGCGCACAGGGCTTCAAGTCAGATATGACACTCAAGATAAAGGATGGTTTCACCGGAACCATAGTGCTGCAGAATGTAAGCTTCTCGGGCGACCGTGACAAGCCTTGTATAGACTGCGGTGAGAATACGGATCTGCACATCATGCTTGAGGGTAAGAATTTCTGTAGGAATGGCGGAATAAAGATACCGGAGTCGTCCAGAGTGACATTTATCGGAGATGGGGATATAATGATCCGCGTCAACGGTAACAGCTATTACGGAATAGGCAATGACATTAATTCAAAGCATGGAGTCATGAAGTTCAAGCAGGAGGGCGCCATTAATATAGAAACAAACGGTGTGAACGGAGTGGCAATAGGCGCCGGACTCGGAGGAGATATACGTATAGAGAAGGGACGATACGACCTGTATATCAACGGCGAGAACGGAGTTGCTATTGGAAGCATAAGCACCCCGGTGAATCTGAATCTCCTGCAGGCGGACATAGACATAACCTATGAGGCTGCAAATGGAGTCGCCATCGGCTCGGTGAGCCAGCATGCAGATATCGCGATAAAGAACACATCCATATCGCTCAGAGGATCGGGCAACAGATACGTGGCGGTCGGAACCCTGGACGGAGATGGATGCAGCGTAGATATAAGCAGAGCACATGTGGACATGAACCTTAAGGGCAATTCGTGTATAGCCATGGGATCTGACCATGGAATAGCAGACATACGCATGACGGACGCCAACTCAAGGCTGGCGGTTCAGGGCGAGGCGTGCTTCGCACTTGGAAGCAGAGACGGCACAGGCATGCTGTCCAGCAATAATGCAGATCTGAATGTGGTTGTCAGGAATTCACTGAACATAGATATATCCGCGGCAGAGCAGGACATACGTCTGGTGAATGGAAGATACATGTTCGTTCTGAACAATGAGAATATAGAGCGCAAGGTAGTAGAGCGATATTAATTCAAAGGAGTATAAAGGAATAATGGAAAGAGAGACTATGTGTATACAGGCTGGATACCAGCCTAAGAATGGGGAGTCAAGAATGATACCGATCGTACAGAGCACAACGTTCAAGTACGACACGAGCGAGGATATGGGTAAGCTGTTTGACCTTGAGGAGAGCGGCTATTTCTACACCAGACTTGCAAATCCGACAAATGACTATGTGGCAGCCAAGATATGTGCCCTGGAGGGGGGATCGGCAGCAGTGCTCACATCGTCAGGACAGGCAGCAACATTCTTCTCGGTATTCAACATTGCCGGAGTGGGAGATCACGTTGTGGCATCATCCACCATATACGGAGGAAGCTTCAACCTTTTTGCTGTGACCATGAAGAGAATGGGTGTGGAATTCACATTTGTGGATCCTGACTGCTCGGACGAGGAACTTGAGGCAGCGTTCAGACCAAACACCAAGGCCGTGTTTGGCGAGACCATAGCCAATCCGGCACTCATAGTATTCGATATAGAGAGATTTGCAAATGCGGCACATGCACACGGAGTACCACTCATCGTGGACAACACATTTGCCACACCGATCAACTGCAGACCTATAGAGTGGGGCGCAGACATAGTCACACACTCCACCACGAAGTACATGGACGGACATGATGCAACCGTGGGTGGGGCGATCGTGGATTCAGGCAAATTCGACTGGATGGCACACGCAGACAAGTTCCCAGGACTCACCACACCTGATGAGTCATATCACGGAGTGGTATACGCAGAGAAGTTCGGCCAGGGCGGCGCATATATCAACAAGATCGTGGCACAGCTTATGAGAGATCTCGGCCCGATACCTGCACCTATGAATTCGTACATGCTCAATCTTGGACTGGAGTCGCTTCACGTGCGTATGCCACGTCACTGTGAGAACGCACTGGCGGTTGCGAAGTTCCTCGAGGCACACGATAAGATAGCCTGGGTAAATTATCCTGGACTTGAGAGCAGCAAGTATTACGAGCGTGCTAAGAAGTATATGCCGGACGGCACATGTGGAGTTGTGTCATTTGGCGTCAAGGGAGGAAGAGCTGCTGCGGAGGCCTTCATGAAGGAACTCAAGGTTGCGATGATAGCAACACATGTGGCGGATGCACATACATGCGTTCTTCATCCTGCATCAGCTACACACAGACAGATGAATGACGAGGAGCTTCTGGCGGCAGGAGTAAGTCCTGATCTTGTGAGACTGTCGGTGGGCATTGAGAATGTAAAAGACATAATAGCAGATCTTGAAAATGCACTGGATAAGGTACAGATATGAGAATAATAAATATAACCGACCTTTCGGCACCCGAGCTTGATATATATGCGCGCATGTCAGAGAATCAACTGGCGCACATATATGAACCGGCTTCCGGGCTGTTCATAGCTGAGAGTCCAAAGGTCATAGAGAGGGCACTGGATGCGGGTTACGAGCCAGTGTCCATTCTATTGGAAGACAGGCACGTGGAAGGACAGTGCGCGGATATAATAAAGCGGTGCGGAGATATACCGATATACACAGCACCATTTGATGTCCTCACGAAGCTCACGGGATTTGCCCTGACAAGGGGGATGCTGTGCGCCATGAGGAGGGCAGAGCTGCCGTCTGTTGAGAGCGTGTGTGAACATGCCGCCAGAATAGCGGTGCTTGAGGAAGTGATGAACCCGACAAATGTGGGAGCGATATTTAGAAGTGCGGCGGCACTCGGGATGGATGCTGTACTGCTCACGCCGGGCTGCAGTGACCCGTTCTACAGGAGGGCGGCAAGGGTCAGCATGGGAACGGTGTTCCAGATACCGTGGACATATATTACATTTGACACCCTGGGTCTTGCACACAATAAAGCAGATCATGGCATATGGCCGGAGTTTGGGATGGAACAACTTCACAGTATGGGCTTCAGGACGGCATCCATGGCGCTAAGAAATGACACGATAGACATACACGACCCGGAGCTGAAGCAGATCGACAGACTTGCAGTAATACTGGGAACCGAGGGAGAAGGCCTCAAGACAGAGACCATAGATTCCAGCGACTACACAGTGAAGATACCAATGTATCACGGAGTGGACAGCCTGAATGTGGCTGCAGCCAGTGCCGTGGCATTCTGGGAGCTTGGCAGGCGCTTGTAAAACGTCGAAAAACATCCCTCAAAAAATACGCATACATATCTACAGGATATGGAAAATATGTTATAATAGTCAGGATGTGAACGGACAGGCTCACAGTCGGCAGAAGGAAAAGACTTAGGAGGATGATAGACATGTTTTATGCTATTTCAGGAATTAACGGGGATTATGAGGCATACAAGAGAGCACTCAAGAAACTCAAGTTTCAGAACCTTGACGATATAAAGGAAGAGGACATCATGAACGAGGAGGCTGTCATCAGCACCCTTGAGGGCGAGGATGTCCTGTATGTCCTTGGCAATATAATCGGAGCAGGCGGCGGATCCATGAAGATACTTCAGGATATGATGAGCAGAGATAATGTCATCGCAGTTGTCGGTGAGAACGAGTACAAGATCACACAGGCACTCAAGGCACTGAATGACCATATCCAGTCCACAGGTGAGGTGCCACCACAGATGCTGGTAGACAAGATAACATCCATGCTTGGAGAAGAGCTCTCAGGTGCGGTGGAGGAGTTCCTGCAGCTTGACGATGAAGAGCGTGAGGATGTCATAGAGTATATAGATGAGATTTCTGAGGAAGCGTTCCTCGAAGTGATGATGGCGAGAAAGAAATTTGTGCTGGTTCACGCCGGAATAAGAAACTTCGATCCGAAGAAGGAACTGGATGAGTACGACACAGAGGACTTCATCACAGAGCCAGCAGACCTGGACAAGACATATTACAAGAACAGAACACTCGTCGTTGGACATGTGCCAACCACAGAGCTCGGCGGTGAGGGCAAGATCGTTAAGAAGAACAACAACGTTGCCATCGACTGCGGGTGCGGCAAGGGCGGACAGCTTGGAATATACTGCCTGGGCAACGGCTCGGAGATGTATGTATAATAGAATAAAGAAGAGATTGACACGGCGGGATATGAAATATCATATTCCGCTTTTTTATTTTTTTATTATGGAAGAAATTGGATTAAGAAAATAAAGTGGTTTATACAAATTGTATAGTTAAGTGAAAAATCAACGAGGATTTTTGTCGATTTTAAATCGCAAATGGAATTGAAAAATTGTGAAGAAACTGTTAAATTAGGGTGTGGGCATGGATAAAGAATTTTCCTATATAAATATTTATAGTTTTTTATAAAGAAAACAGGAGGAAAACATGGGTGTTATAGATTTTCATTCACACATACTGCCGGGTATAGACGACGGCAGCAGGAATGTCGAGACATCTATAGGCATGCTTTGGATGTGCAAAGAGCACGGCGTGGATACTATGATAGCGACGCCGCACTTTTATGCTGATTCAAATACTGTGGAGAGGTTCATTGATTCAAGACAGAAAGCATATGATAAAGTCATGGCTGAGAATACGGACATACCGCAGATTATAATGGGGGCAGAGGTCGCGTTCTTTGCAGGAATAAGCAGAGCGGAGAAAACGGACGCACTAAAAGTAGAAGGAACTGATATCATGTTGCTGGAGATGCCGTTTGTGACATGGAGTGATTCGGTAGTGCAGGAAGTACGAGACTTAATTGAGAAGAGACATTTCCATATCATACTAGCTCATATAGAGCGATTCTTACAGATACCAGGCAACAAGCCATATGTGAGACAGATCCTTGAACTGCCAGTTACGGTGCAGGTGAATGCGGAGACACTTCTGGATTTCAGACAGAAGGGCAAAATGCTCAAGATGTTCAAGAAAGGACAGGCACACATCATAGGAAGCGACTGCCATGGTATGCATCACAGGGTGCCAAACTTGTGGCTGGGCCGCGAGGTGTTGGAGAAGAAGCTGGGACATGAATTCCTGGAGAACATGGACAGCTACGGAACAAAGCTCCTGAAAGAACATCAGATACACCCATAATCAGCAATAACAACGAAACATGTAAAAGATAAACAGATAGATGGAGGACAACAACATGTCTAAGAAGACAGCGATAATCATCAGTATTGTGCTGTTCATAATACTGTGTGGTCTTATTGTGTGCGAGAAGAAGTGGCCTACAGCGGGAACAGACCTGCTTATGCTGAACGTTCTGAGATAGCACATTACATTCCGAAGAGGTGATACATATGTCATACAGGAACAGAACACTATCAGAAAAAAAGAGAATATACAAGAAGCTTGGACTTGTGATCACAGCCATACTGGTCGTATGCATTGCACTGGCGATAGCACTCAGACCGACAAAAGGAAATGCATCACACAATGCATCGGGCACACAGGCGGTCGAAGGCATGATCGAGGTGGACGGAGTCAAATACGTTCCCAAGAAGAATATAGAAACATATCTTTTTATGGGAATCGACAACATGGGCAAGGTTCAGAAAGTCACCGATTATGAGGGGGCAGGCCGATGCGATGTGGTCATGCTGATGGTCAGAGACCTGACAGATGGAACATACAAGACGCTGAGCATAGACAGAAATACCATAGTGGAGCAGGATACACTGGATCCCGACGGAACCTATGTTGCAACGAGCCCGGCACAGCTTGCTCTGGCACATGAGAATGGTGACGGAATGGAGATAAGCTGCGAGAACGTGGTCAAGGCGGTGTCAAACTTCCTTGGCGGCCAGAAGATAGACGGATACGCAGCGGTGAATATGGGGGCCATAGGAACCATCAACAATCTGGCTGGCGGAGTCACGGTTACCATAGAGGATGATTTCTCCAAGGTGGATAAGACCATGAAGCAGGGAGAGACCATCACACTGACCGATGAGCAGGCAGTACATTTTATCCATGACAGATTCGATGTGGGAGATGAATCCAACACCCAGCGAATGAAGCGTCAGGAGGTGTACAAGGCAGGACTCAAGGATAACCTGGCGGCAAAGTGCAGCGAGGATAACACATATCCACTGACCATATATGACGCCCTGGGAGATTACATGGTGACTGACATCAGCTCACAGAAGTTCTCCAAGCTGGCGCTACTTGTTCTCAAGGAAAAGGATGCCGGAACGGTGTCGATAGCTGGAACAGAGACCATAGATGATCTCGGATTTGTCGAGGTGGAGCCGGATGCGGACAGCCTTCAGCGGGCGATCGTAGAGCTGTTTTACAAGGAATATAACTAGCATCACACATTTGATGCAGGGGATATAGATACAAAAAAACGGATGGAGGGAATATATGAATTCCAACAAGAAAATGGCTGCTGTGCAGGATGAGACCACACATATAGCCGCAGTGAACACATACAAGAATACAGAGGATGATGAAACCGAAATCGATCTACTGGACATGGGAATGGCGCTTCTTGAGAAGCTCCCATACATCATACTGTGCTTCCTGATCGGTGCGGTGCTGTTCAACGCATTTGCATACTTCCTGATCAAGCCGACATACCAGTCGACAGCCAAGCTGTATGTGGTATCAGCATCAGATGATTCCATAGTAAATCTCCAGGATCTGAACATCGGTTCATCCCTGACCAAGGATTACGAAGACCTGATACTCAGCTATCCGGTTCTCGACCAGGTCATCGAAAAGCTCGGCCTTGACATGGACTCAGAGGGGCTTGCCAAGATGATAACCCTTGAGAATCCTTCAGACACACGAGTCCTGAAGATCACGGTCACAAGCACTGACAAGCAGCAGGCATGTGACATTGCAAATACACTGGCAAACGTGTCGATAGAGTATCTCCCGGATACCATGAGCACAAGCGCACCTAACATAGCCCAGGTTGCAAGGGTAGCAGACCAGAAAGTCGGACCAAGCTACCTTAAGTACACCGCCATAGGTGCATTGCTTGGAGCACTCATCTACTGCCTGATCGTCATTGTGGGATACCTGATGGATGACACGATCCACTCAGCAGACGACATGGAGAAGTATTTCGGAATAGTACCGCTCACGACAATACCTGAGAGCGACCAGTTCAGGACAGACGACACAGAGGATGAATTTGGAAAGAAACACAACAGGAAAGAGAGGGTCAGAGCATGAAGAAGCTTAACATAGAGTTTCAGGAACTCCCATATGCAGTGGAGGAGGCGATGAACCGTCTCAGGATCAACATAAAGTTCTGTGGCAAGAACACAAGAAAGATACTCATAACCAGCAGCATGCCAAATGAGGGCAAGAGCAGCGTAGCGATCAACCTGTGGAAGATGCTCGCTGAGGCAGGATTCCCTGCAGTGCTGGTGGATGTGGATCTTCGTAAGTCAGTCATAAAGGACAGACATCACATAAAGGATGCTGACAAGCTTCCGGATCTTGGATATTTCCTTTCGGGACAGTCCGAGATGGAGGATGTCATCTATGAAACACAGGTAGAAAATGCATACATCGTACCTTGTATGAACCTTCTGGAGAATCCATCGGCTCTTCTGGAGGATGCTAGATTTGCAGAGCTTCTTGACAAGCTGGCAGAGACATATAGGTATGTCATTATAGACTCGCCACCGCTTGGCAGTGTGGCGGATGCCGCTCAGATCGCATCACTGTGCGATGGCGCAGCTCTGGTAGTCAGAGCAGGTGAGACATCAAGAAGTCTCATCAAACAGTCATTCCAGCAGCTTGACCAGGTAGGTTGTACGCTGCTTGGAGTCATACTCAACAGAGCCCAGACAACGGGGAGAGCATACAAGAAATACTACGGCAAGTATGGCAAATACTATAGCCAGTACGGCTATGGTTATGGCACTTACGGCAAAGAGGCTGCAGCCGCCAGCGACAGCACCCCGTCAAAATAATTCACTTTGGATATAACGCCATGTATAGTGGCGTGCAGGGCGTTTTATCATATATTCAATACAATAGAACTTTTTGGGAAGGAGGAATTTATTGTGAAGAATTTAAAGAAGCTTTTGGCTATAGTTGTATGTATCGCAATGATGGTGCCAACAGTTGCATTTGCAGCTACATCATCACCAACTAAGGTAAACGTTAAGTCTGCTACAGCAAAGTCGCTTACATACAATGCAAAGAGCCAGACAACAACAATTGTTGTTAACGGTAAGACACTTACCCTGAACAAGGATTTCAAAGTCGTTTCAGGAAGCCTTAAGGCAACAAAGGCTGGTACATACACAGTTAAGATCAAGGGAATAGGTAACTATTCAGGCGATACAACAGTTAAGTACACAGTTAACGCACAGCAGAGCTACAAGGCTACTGCTGCTGCAAAGACATACAATGCTAAGAATCAGACAACCAAGGTTACAGTTAAGTATGGTAACACAGTTCTCAAGAGAGGTACTGATTACAAGATTACTGGTGTAACTAGGGCTAAGAACGCTGGCAAGTATAAGATTACCGTAAAGGGTATCAACAACTACAAGGGTACAAAGACAATTTACTACACAATTAACAAGGCTGCTCAGAAGTCTGTTAAGGTTAAGGTAAATGCTTCTAAGAAGAAGATCACTGTATCTGGTGTTAAGGCAAAGGCAAAGGTTACTTACAAGTCAGCCAATAAGAAGGTCAAGGTTAAGAATGGCAAGATTACTGTTGGTAAGGGTGTCAAGAAGGGCACAAAGGTAAGAATCACTGTTAAGGTTGCTGCAACAAAGAACTACAAGGCATACAGCAAGTCAATTATTTACAAGGTTAAATAATCAACCTGCTATGTTAAATAGTTCCAAGCCCTAGCCGGTGGCGCAAAACGAATGTCCATGCCACAGGACGTTCCGCGCCGCCAGTGTGGGTGATAAATAACAGACCGTTTAATGAGTAACATGGTTTACAGATGAAAAGGTTCAGCCGACAATCACACGGGCTGAGTCATTTCATGTATGAATCAACAGACCGGGTCATGCGGGCACAAATATGACCCTGACGACAGAGGATGAGGAGAGAAAATTATGTATCAGAAAGGCGCAAAAGGCTGGCTGAAGCACTTTGACTTCATGCTGCTGGATCTTATAGTACTTCAATTGTCATTTCTTGTGGCATTCCAGATCAGACACGGCATGGTAAATCCGTATGCGAACAGAGACTATCTCGCGCTGGCTATCATCACGGAGCTGGCGGATATAGTAGCCATGATATTTCTGAATACATATGAGGGCGTCATCAGAAGAGGATACTTCAAGGAATTCATATCCAGCTTCAAGAACGGTTTCGTGATCGTTGCACTGCTCCTTCTGTATGTGTTTGTCCTCAAGGATACATCTATATATTCCAGAACTACTATACTGCTCATGTGGGCCATATACGTATATGCTACATTTGCAGTGAGGAGCCTGTGGAAGAAGCATCTCGAGAAATATGCAGAGCATGGCAAGGGCAAGAAGCTCCTGGTCATGACCACCAGACATGTAGCAGATGAAGTGGTGGCAGGCCTCAAGGAGAAGAACTACTCCGGGTTTGATATAGTAGGAGTCATGGTGATAGATGCCAATCTCGTCGGTCAGGAGATTCAGGGAGTGCCGGTGGTGGCGGATTACAACACCGCAGTTGACTATGTGAGAACCGCATGGGTGGACGAGATATACGTGGATGTGCGCGGAGCATACGGATATGCGAACACCCTGATAGAGGCATTTGTCGAGGGCGGCATCACGGTTCACATGTGTATATCATCCATCGTGAAGACCCACGGCGACAAGCAGCTCATCCAGAAGATAAATGGTGAGACCGTGGTCACGACCATGATGAACTACGCAACACCGAAGCAGATGCTGCTCAAGAGAACGGCAGATATAATAGGTGGTCTGGTGGGCAGCGTATTCACGCTCATCCTCACCATATTTATAGGACCTATCATATACATCAAGTCCCCAGGACCGATCTTCTTCAAGCAGGAGAGAGTGGGACTTAATGGCAAGATATTCAAGATGTACAAGTTCCGAAGCATGTACATGGACGCTGAGGAGCGCAAGAAGGAACTCATGGCGCAGAACACCATGAGCGATTCTAAGATGTTCAAGATGGACTTTGATCCGAGAGTCATAGGCAACAAGATCCTGTCGGACGGCACCAAGAAGAAGGGAATCGGCCAGTATATCAGGGACTTCTCCATAGACGAGTTCCCACAGTTCTTCAATGTGCTAAAAGGGGATCTGTCACTGGTTGGAACCAGGCCGCCTCTCATCTCTGAGGTGGAGCAGTACGAGATGCACCACAAGAGCCGTCTTGCTACGAAACCGGGTATCACCGGAATGTGGCAGGTGAGCGGCCGAAGCGACATCACGGACTTCGAGGAGGTCGTGAGACTGGATACGGAGTATATAGAGAACTGGTCGTTTGGACTGGATCTGAAGATTGTGCTTAAGACTATCAAGGTAGTGCTTGGTAGGGAAGGATCAAAGTAGAGGAGGAAGATGGATGAAAGGAATCATACTCGCCGGAGGCTCCGGCACAAGATTGTACCCACTGACTATGGTGACGAGCAAGCAGCTCCTGCCAATATATGATAAACCGATGATATACTATCCACTGTCTGTACTTATGAATGCGGGAATTAGGGAGATTCTTATCATCTCAACTCCTGCTGATACGCCGAGATTTGAAGAGCTTCTAGGCGATGGACATCAGTTCGGCATAGAACTGTCATACGCAGTACAGTCGTCACCTGATGGGCTTGCCCAGGCATTCATCATAGGTGCGGATTTCATCGGAGACGACAGTGTGGCGATGGTGCTGGGAGATAACATATTCGCAGGTCACGGACTCAAGAAGAGACTCAATGCAGCAGTGGTAAATGCTGAAGGTGGCAAGGGCGCAACAGTGTTTGGGTATTATGTGGACGACCCGGAGAGGTTTGGCATAGTTGAGTTTGATGAGAACGGCAAGGCCATATCCATAGAGGAGAAGCCGGAGAAGCCGAAGAGCAACTATTGTGTGACCGGACTGTACTTCTATGACAATAGAGTTGTGGAGTATGCTAAAGGGCTTAAGCCATCTGCAAGAGGCGAACTGGAGATCACTGATCTGAACAGGATATATCTGGAGAACGGTGATCTGAATGTTGAGCTTCTCGGACAGGGATTCACATGGCTTGATACAGGAACACATGAGAGTCTGGTGGATGCAACAAACTTTGTAAAGACGGTGGAGCAGCATCAGCACAGGAAGATAGCGTGCCTTGAGGAGATAGCATACCTGAATGGATGGATCAGCAGGGAAGAAGTTCTTGAGGTATATGAGGTGCTGAAGAAGAACCAGTATGGACAGTACCTTAAGGATGTATTAGATGGTAAATACCAAGAGCATCTTTATTAGAATAAAGACACTAATAATTATAGATACATTGAACATTTGCTGATATACAAATATAGAAAAAGAAGTAAGAGGCAAATGCGAGGAGGAGAATTATGACAATTATAGTAACAGGTGGAGCAGGATTTATAGGAAGCAACTTCGTATTCCACATGCTTAAGAAGTACCCGGGCTACAGAATCATATGTCTCGACAAGCTGACATATGCTGGCAATTTGTCAACCCTTGAGCCGGTTATGGATAACTCAAACTTCAGATTTGTAAAGCTTGATATATGTGATAGAGAGGGTGTATATAAGCTGTTCGAAGAGGAACATCCAGATATGGTAGTGAACTTCGCTGCTGAGTCCCATGTGGACAGATCCATAGAGAATCCTGAGATATTCCTTCAGACAAATATCATAGGAACAGCTACATTGATGGATGCATGTAGAAAGTATGGTATACAGAGATATCATCAGGTAAGTACCGATGAAGTATATGGAGACCTTCCACTTGACAGACCGGATCTCTTCTTCACAGAGGAGACTCCTATACATACAAGTTCACCATACAGCAGCTCCAAGGCTGGTGCGGATTTGCTCGTTCTTGCTTATCACAGAACGTATGGACTTCCTGTTACTATCAGTAGATGTTCGAATAACTATGGTCCGTATCACTTCCCAGAGAAGCTTATACCGCTTATGATAGCCAATGCTTTGGCAGATAAGCCTCTTCCAGTATATGGGGAGGGATTAAACGTGCGTGACTGGCTCTATGTGGAGGATCACTGTAAGGCGATAGACCTTATCATCCACAAGGGACGAGTGGGAGAGGTCTACAATGTAGGCGGACACAACGAGAAGAAGAATATAGATATAGTGAAGATCATCTGTAAGGAGCTTGGCAAGCCAGAAAGCCTTATAACTCATGTGGGAGATAGAAAGGGACATGACATGAGATATGCCATAGACCCTACAAAGATCCACAATGAACTCGGCTGGCTTCCAGAGACGAAGTTCGAGGACGGAATCAAGAAGACAATACAGTGGTATCTGGACAATCGTGAGTGGTGGGAGACCATCATATCAGGCGAGTACCAGAACTACTATGAGAAGATGTATAGCAATAGATAAGGGGTAAGAGGATGAAATTCTTTGTAACAGGCGTTGGCGGTCAGCTGGGACATGACGTGATGAATGAACTTCTGAAGCGTGGATATGAAGGCGTTGGTTCTGACATACAGCCGGAATATAGTGGCGTGGATGACGGTTCACCAGTGACTAAGGCTGATTATGTGCAGCTCGACATCACTGATAAGGCTGCTGTAGAAAAGATAATAACAGAGATCAAGCCAGATGCGGTTATCCACTGTGCGGCGTGGACTGCGGTGGATGCTGCAGAAGATGAAGAGAATATAGACAAGGTTCGTGCCATCAATGCTGGCGGAACAAGAAATATTGCAGAGGTATGTAAATCACTTGACTGTAAGATGACATATACCAGTACGGATTATGTGTTTGATGGTCAGGGAGATATACCATGGGAGCCGGACTGTAAGGACTATGCTCCTCTCAATGTGTATGGACAGACAAAGCTTGAGGGTGAGCTTGCGGTATCTGAATTGCTTGATAAATACTTCATAGTGAGAATAGCCTGGGTGTTCGGTCTCAATGGAAAGAACTTCATCAAGACAATGCTCTCTGTAGGTAAGACTCATGATGAGGTAAGAGTAGTATGTGACCAGATAGGAACACCTACTTATACGCTGGATCTTGCAAGGCTTCTTGTGGATATGAATGAGACTGAGAAGTATGGCTACTATCATGCCACCAATGAAGGCGGATATATCAGTTGGTATGATTTCACATGTGAGATATATAGACAGGCTGGATACAGCACAAAGGTGACTCCTGTTACTACAGAGGAGTATGGCCTTTCAAAGGCTGCAAGGCCTTATAATAGCAGACTTGACAAGAAGAAACTTGTAGAGGCAGGGTTTACGCCACTTCCAACATGGCAGGATGCGCTTAGCAGATATATTAAAGATTTATCATGAGGAGGGACCCTCGTTAGAGGGAGGAGTCCTGATGATTACGCAGACGCTACGCGCAAGCGTCTTAGATGCGTCTGCTCCATAATAGAGTATTAAAGAAATAAGAGGTATAGATACAATGGGACAGATAAAGGTTGAGAAGAATGTAGGTGGTATAGAAGGTCTGTGTGTCATCGAGCCGGCAGTTCATGGCGACAGCAGAGGATACTTCATGGAGACTTATAATGAGAGAGACATGAAGGAAGCTGGAATAGATGTGAAGTTTGTACAGGATAACCAGTCTATGTCAACCAAAGGGGTTCTCAGAGGACTTCATTTCCAGAAGAACTTTCCGCAGTGTAAGCTTGTAAGAGCTGTGCGCGGTGAAGTGTTCGATGTGGCTGTGGATCTTAGAAGTAATTCGGAAACTTATGGTAAGTGGTATGGTGTAAGACTTTCCGCTGAGAATAAGAAACAGTTCCTCATACCTGAGGGATTCGCCCATGGTTTCCTTGTGCTTTCTGATGAGGCAGAGTTCTGTTATAAGGTGAATGACTTTTGGCATCCAAATGATGAGGGAGGTATGGCTTGGAATGATCCGGAGATCGGTATTGAGTGGCCGGAACTGAAAGGTGAGTACAAGGGCAGTGCAAGTGCAGAGGGCTACACGCTGGAAGATGGTACTGCACTGAACCTGAGCGATAAGGACCAGAAGTGGTTGGGACTGAAGGATACCTTCAAGTTTTGATTTGAAGTGAGCAGAATAAACTAGAAGGTAGGATAGAACTATGAAAAATACCCCATATACAGTTCTAATGTCTGTATACATAAAAGAAAAGGCTGAGTATTTAAAATTAAGCATTCAGAGTATGCTCGATCAAACGGTTCCGCCTGATGAGTTTATTCTTGTTAAAGATGGTCCATTAACAACGGAACTGGATGCAGTTGTGGACTATTACAATCAAAAATATCCAGGTTTGTTTACCATAATTTCAAATGAAACGAATCTTGGACTTGGACCAGCACTGGCAAAAGGCATAGTCGCATCAAGAAATGAACTGATTGCAAGAATGGATTCTGATGATGTATCAGAAAAAACTCGATGTGAAAAACAACTTGCTGCCTTTGAAAAGGATTCAAAGTTAGAGATGGTTGGGTCATTTGAGGCGGAATTTATCGGAGAAAAAGACAACATTGTGTCAGTTCATCGAGTGCCTGAAACACATAATGAAATCACAAAATTTATGCGTCGTAGGTGTGCCATTCTGCATCCAACAGTAATGTACAAGAAAAGTGCCGTAATCAGAAGTGGAAACTATCACTCTGTTCCATTATATGAAGATTATGATCTTTTTGCTAGAATGGTGCTGGAATACAATGTGCGTAGCTATAATATTCAAGAGAACTTATACTATATTAGAACAAGTGAGGATTTCTTTAAAAGACGCGGTGGATTAAAATACGCAAGAACAGTATTGAACTTTAAATGGAACCAGCACAAAAAAGGATATATGTCGCTGACAGATTTTTGCATTAGTGGTTTGGGACAGGCATTTGTATGTGTTCTACCAAATACATTACGTAAAGCTGTTTATTTGAAGCTATTACGATAATAATAGATTGAGGACAATTATGGAAAAGGAACCAATAAGAGTTTTACATATTGTGCCTAATATGCAGGCAGGAGGACTTGAAACATTAATTATGAATATCTATAGAAATATAGATAGAACTAAAGTCCAGTTTGATTTTCTTGTCCATTATACTGGAAATTACTTTTATGATGACGAAATCAGGAGTTTGGGCGGAAGAATATATAAGTTGTCAGTACGCGATGACAACAATTTTATAAAATATTTGAAAGATTTGGATGCGTTTTTTAAGGCGCATCCAGAATATAAGATTGTTCATGGACACATGGAAAGTTTAGGACAATTTTATTTTAAGGCTGCAAAAAGGAATGGAGTTCCTGTACGCGTTGCACACAGTCATAATTCAGCAACAGAAGATACACTCAAGGGAAAAATTAAGGGACTTCTCTTGAAACGATATAAAGTATTTGCAACAGATTACTTTGCTTGTTCACAAAAAGCGGGTGAGTTTATGTTTGCAAATAAAAAGTTTACTGTTCTGAAGAATGCAATCATTGTAAATAATTTTGCTTACAATGAAGATGAAAGAAATCGACTGAGAAAAGAACTCGGTATTGAGGATAAAATAGTCATTGGTCATGCAGGAAGGTTCTGTGAACAGAAAAATCATAAGTTTTTAATAGATGTTTTTAAGAAAATTGCTGATCTGGAAAATAATGCTGTTTTGTTGTTGATTGGTGCTGGAGAAACGTTTGAAAGAATAAAGGAACAAGTTCAAGAGTATGGTTTGGAAGAACGTGTTATTTTCCTAGGGGTTAGAAAAGATATTGCAAGCTTGTATCAGGCGATGGACTGTTTTGTGTTTCCGTCACTTTTTGAAGGTCTTGGTATTGTTGCAATAGAAGCACAGTGTTCTGGTTTGCCAGTAGTCGGCTCTGATGTTATTCCAAAAGAAGCTGCGGTAACAAATCAATTTCACTATATGTCGTTGGATGATTCTGCAGATGAATGGGCAAAAAAAATTCTTGAAGTAACGAAACAGGAGAGAAAAGCTGAAATCGATAAAATTCGAGCTGCGGGATATGACGTGCATGATGTGGCGGAATATTTAGAAGATTTTTATATAAAGAAGTATTTGGAGAATTAAGAAAGCTAGAGGGCGGAAAGATGAAAAAAGTTGGTCTAGTTTCTGTGAGAAACTATAACTATGGAAGTATATTGCAAGCATATGCCTTGCAGCAGGAGTTGTTTGCAGCAGGGGTTGATAATGAATTAATCTATTATAAAAAGCGTAATGTTGTCAAGCAAGCTCTTAGAATATTTAATCTGCCGCTCCTCATGGCAAAGATGAAAGATGTCTGGCGTGTAATTGAAGGAAAGACTAATCCCAAATTAAAACCGATTATTTCTGGAAGAAATAGAGCTTTTTCGAATTTTCTGAAAGATAATTTTGTATTTACACCGTGCTTAAGCGGCAGAAAACAGCTTATTGATTACACAAAGAAATTTGATGCTTTCATTTTGGGAAGCGATCAGGTATGGAATCCAATGTTACTTGGTGGAGATTATTATACATTAACTTGGGTGGATTCTCGTCGCCCTAAAGTAACATACGCTTCGAGCTTTGGTGTATCAGAGATACCTGCGAGCCAAGTAAAGAAGACAAAAGAATACCTGTCTCGATTCAATATGATCTCTGTTAGAGAGGAACAGGGGGCAGAGATTGTCGAAAAATTGACGAGGAAAAAGGCTGAAGTCTGTTGTGATCCTACTGTGCTGACAGACCGGAAGAGATGGGATGAGCTTAGTGGAGATTGTCCGTTTGTGAGTGAAAAGTATATTTTCTGCTACTTTATTGGCAATAATCCAAGCCAACGAGAGTTTGCAAAAAAATTAGCACAGAAAACGGGCTGCAAAATCCTAGCAGTTAAACACATTGATGAGTATATTAAAAGTGATGATGACTTTGGCGATATTGACTATTTAGAAGTTGGGCCAAAAGAGTTTGTCAATTTTATTAGGTATGCTACATATGTATGTACGGATTCTTTTCATGGAACGATTTTCTCGATAATGTATAATAAGAACTTCTTTACATTTATGAGATTCTCAGATAGCCAGAAAAGCTCTATGAATTCGAGAGTAAAAAATATTCTTTCAATCGTTGGTTTGTCCAACCGCTTGTTTGAAAACTCAATTACCCCGGAAGCAGCACTCGCATATCAAGTGGACTGGTCTGATGTTAATAAGAGGCTAAATGATTTTAGAAAAAGTTCACGAGAGTATTTTGAAAGAGCAATAATATGCTTAAAGGGTACACAGGAATGATTAAATTAGTTGAGAAAGAGCACTGCTCAGGCTGTACAGCTTGTATGGTCTGTTGTCCAAAAGAAGCAATATCAATGTGCGCTGATGAGGAAGGATTTAAATATCCAGTTATTGATAGAAATCGGTGCGTGGAATGCGGAAAATGTGTAAGGACATGTCCTATCACGAATAAGCAAAAGAAAAATTCAGTAGTTGATTCATATATTGCTATAAATAACGATAAGAATCAGCGTGAGGCAAGTGCGTCAGGTGGTCTGTTTAGCGTCATAGCTCATTATGTTTTGGAAAAAAATGGCGTAGTTTTTGGTGCGGCATATGATGAAGAACTTAGGGTTAAACATACAGCTATAGAACACGAAGCAGATTTAGAAAAATTGAGAATGTCCAAGTATGTGCAAAGCGATTTGGGTGATACATTTAAACAGGTGGACAAGTATTTAAAAGCGGATAGAATCGTTTTGTTTTCTGGTACGCCTTGTCAAGTAGCAGGACTTAGAGCGTATATTAATAGAGAAGACGCAAATCTAATTCTCCTTGATTTGGTTTGTCATGGCGTTCCATCGCCAAAGCTGTTTGAAGACTATAAGGCTGCACTCTCAGAAAAATACGAAAGTGATATTCAGAATATATATTTTAGAAGCAAAGTTTTAGGGCATCACTTGTCCACGATCGCAGTTCGTTTTTCAAATGGAAAGTTAATTCACAGCAGACGATTGGTGAAATCTTATCCGAGATTATGGTTTGCCGGGTTTACATCACGGCCATCTTGCTATGCCTGCAGTTTTAAAGAAGAAGATCGTGTGAGTGATTTTACACTATTTGATTCTTTTAAGTCAGCTGGACAGTATGACTTTAAAGATGATGATATGGGGCTGTCCAATGTGTATGTTCGCACACAAAAGGCAACTGATTTGTGGAAACAAATCGAGGCTCAAGTAACTGCTGTAAAAACGAAAACAGCGGTTACGAATAAGAATGACGGAGATATGATTTACGAATCCGCAGTAAAAAATAAGGCCCGTGCAGAATTTTGGAGTGATTATGGAAAACTTTCATATACAGAATTAATTGATAAGTATATTCCATATTCTAAAAAAGAAGCCATTATGGATAAGGTTAAACGAGTGATGGTTAGCACAGGCCTGAGTAAAAATTTGAAGATTAAAAAGCTACTTACAAAGATTAAAAAGTAAAGGAAGAAGAAATGAAAGTAATTGCATTCTATCTGCCACAGTTCCATGAAACGCCAGAAAATAATGAATGGTGGGGACAAGGCTTTACTGAGTGGAATAACATGAAAGCTGCCAAACCACTTTTTGAGGGGCATAACCAGCCAAGAATTCCGCTTAACAATAATTATTATAACCTTTTGAATGAGAAAACTCTGGAGTGGCAGACTGAAATTGCAAAAGAACACGGCGTATACGGTTTCTGCTGCTACCACTATTGGTTTGGAAGCAAAATGCTTCTTGAAAAGCCGATGGAGATTTATCTGAAAGATAAAAACTGTGATTTGCCATTTTGCTTTTGCTGGGCAAACGAAACATGGACAAATGCTTGGGCTGCGGAAACTGAGTCTGATCGAAAGACCTTAATCAAGCAGGAGTACGGTGATAAAGAAGAATGGGAGAGACATTTCCAGTATTTGCTTCCGTTCTTTAAGGACGAGAGATACATAAAGGAGGGTAATAAACCGCTTTTTGTGATTTATCGTCCACAGTATATTACAGAGCTGAGTGCAAGACTGGCTTATTATAATAAACGTGCTCAAGAAGAGGGCTTTGACGGGCTGGTTTTTGCAGCACAGCATGTTTCTTTTTATGCTGAGAAGAGCGTCGATAAGTCGATGTTTAAATACCAGATTGAATATCAGCCAGGCTTTGCGTTTTATGATATGAGCTCTTGGATGCAGAAGCAGATGAGCGTTATTAAGCAGAATGTACAGACATGGGCAAGGGATCATTTGAAAAGCTTTAAGTCTGCTAAAAAGGCAAAACTGCAGAAATTATCGTATGACGAAGTGTGGAATACAGTTCTAAATAGAAAAGCAGAGCCGGGAATGATTCCAGGGGCATTTGTGGACTGGGATAATACACCGAGATATAAAGAAAAAGGTCGTGTTTTGACTGGGGCAACACCTGAAAAGTTTAAAGAGTATTTTGGAAAACAGCTGAAAAGAGCACGGGATGAATACAAGTCTGACTATATTTTCATTTTTGCATGGAATGAATGGTCAGAAGGTGGATATTTAGAGCCTGATATGAAAAATCAGTACGGTTACTTAGATGCAATCAAATCATGCGTCGATGAATTGGAAAGTGAGAACTAAAAATGGCAGAGATATTATCAAATAATAAAATTAAAACAATTGCGTTTTATTTACCTCAGTATCATGCCATTCCGGAAAACGATAAATTTTGGGGAAAAGGATTCACGGAATGGGTAAATACGAAAAAGGCTACTCCGCTATTTGAGGGGCATTATCAGCCAAAAGTTCCGTTAAATGAAAACTATTATAACTTGCTAGATGACGATGTTAAAATTTGGCAGGCGAATTTGGCGAAGAAGTATGGTGTGTTTGGCTTTTGCTACTATCACTACTGGTTTAAAGACGGAAAGAAGCTGCTTGAAAAACCACTAGAGCAAATGTTGCAAAATAAAGATGTTGATATCCCATTTTGCATGTCTTGGGCAAATGAGAACTGGAGTAAGCGATGGGATGGCGGTAATCAGGAGATTATTGCCGAGCAGGATTACGGCACAGAAGATGATTGGAAAAAGCACTTGCTTTATATGGTTCAGTTTTTCAAAGATGAACGATATATTACCCTGAATGGCGATCCGGTTTTTCTTATTTATAAACCTGAAGAGATTCCTGATTTGCATCGTATGGTAACTTATTGGCAGTCGGAAATTAAAAAGTTTGGCTTCAATCGGATTTGCTTAATGATCCAGAATTCGGGATGGTATTTTTCACCATCTTACAATGATAGAGATTTCGATTATCAAGTTAAATTTGAACCATACTTTTCAAAGCAGTATGCAGAAAAAGATTTAAATAAAATTAGGCGTCTCCAGATTGCTTATCGAATTCTGAAGAAAGTTAAATTGGAAAAGCCAATCTATGCATTTGTGAAGAGTAGAAAAAAAGTGGCCGGAAATGATAAGCCGTTGTCAATTTTTAGCTATGATAAAGAATGCGCAGATATCCTGAATGGCCCACATTCCCAGAAGATTGTGCAGGGGTTGTTTACAGATTGGGATAACACTGCAAGGCGAAAAAATGGCTTTGTTTTTAAAGGAGGAAATCCGGAGAAATTTGGAAACTGCGCAAAGGCTCTCTTTAACCAGATGAGAGAAAAGAATGATCTTCCGCTTGTCTTTATTAATGCTTGGAATGAGTGGGCAGAGGGAGCGTATTTAGAACCGGACGAAAAGCATGGCTATGCTTATCTTGAGCAATTACAAAATGCTATGGAAAAGTATAATAGAGGTTAATATTTTTATATTGTCTTTTTATTAAGAAAGATATTTAAGAGTGCGTGAATCAACTATTGTATTTATGTAATTTGTGAAAGAATCGAATATCTAAGAAAGAGAAATTTAATCATGACAACCAGAGAATTTGGAAAAGTTACATCAAATCAATTGTATTTGTATGCTCTAGTACTGTACATTTTACTAAATTACACAATTTTAGGAGTACAATGGAACTATCCATTCTCCATTTTAAAAAATGCAGCACAGATTATATTGACATATTTTATTCCTTTCTTATTATGCGTGCGATTCATGCTAGGGTTTATAAAAAAGAGAACATGGCATCAATTAATAACTGTGCTGATAATTAGCTGCACTTTATATTCATCAAGCGTAATACACAGTAATGCACTTGCTTATACAGCCGCGTTTATTCTATTGGCGCCAGGAATTGATTATGATGAAATCGTAAGAGCATTCTACAAAGCAGCTTTTTTTTCAGTAGCGCTATTGATTCTTGCAACAATAATTGGAGCTGTCAATGATAATCAAATACGCTTTACATATGCAACGGGCGTATTGTATGGACATACAATGGGAACCTCACATCCTAACAATTTTGCAGCCTATGTAATGACGACTCTTTTTCTATGGCTGTATATGAATAGAAAAAGAAAATCACCGGCTAAACTGATTTGTGTTGATATAATAGTTGGCGTGATTGTATTTATATTAACGGCGTCAAGGACGAGTTCAATTGTAATATTAGCATTTGCTGTAATTTATTTGTTGTATGAAGTAATGAAAAAGGTTAATGCAGAAAGGCTGATTAACCTATTAAAATTGGCAATAGTGGCTGTTTTTGCAGTTTCAATTTATTTAATGAATTCTATGGGGCAAGTCGGATCAAACGGAATATTAGCAGATTTGACGTTTGCAACACGTTTTTCATCGGCATACAATATTTATCAACAGTATGGAATTCAACCGTTTGGTTCAGATATTGAGTTTGTAAGTTCTGTTGTTTCAGCTCAGACAGGTAAGTCGTCTGTGATACTTGATTCGGCGTATTTGAACTTGCTTTTGTATCGGGGATATATTGTCACTGTTTTGTTTGCGATAGCTGTAGTTCTCTTGTTTAGGAAAATTGGAAAACAACGAGAGTATATCTTGATGATTATAGCCGCGCTATTTGTTGTTGATGGTCTGATGGAACAAAATGTATTTATGATTTATTGTAATTTTACTTTGATGGCTTGCTTTTCAGGATTAGAGAGTATCGATTAATAGACAAGAGCCATTGCTAACAAATGGAGGAATATAGGGTGCGAATAATAAATAGAATTAAACGAAAACTAAGTTCTATTATTAATGATCCTTGGGTGAAAAACAACGGGGAAGTTAGAAAGGAATTTGGATTATTTACTGGTTTAATTATCTTGGTTTTAAATATTGTTGATATGGTAACCAGTTATAAGACAGTATTTTACAAGAACTATTTACTAAAGATAATTAAAAAGGACGTACAGATAACTGTAGACAAATATAAAAAAGATACTTGTGTATTTGACGGTAAAATCACAAATAATGCTAAGATACATGTATGGGTGATATGGTGGCAAGACATAAAAAATGCACCTCAAATAGTTCAAGAGTGTATAGCAAGCCAAAGACTATATATTAATAATAAATATTATGAATATCATTTACTAAATAGTGAGACAGTTTGGGACTATGTTGAACTACCACAGGAAATTATAGAGAAATTTAATCGTAAGGAAATAGGATTTGCGCACTTTTCGGATATTTTAAGACTGGCTCTAATAAAAAAATATGGAGGAGTCTGGATGGATGCCACAATTTTTATGACAAATCAGCTTCCTGAAAGTATAAGAGCGAGTTCTTTTTATTCAAATAAGAAAAAAGCCGATGGATATAATCAGAGAAAATTAATATCAGAGGGTAAATGGACAACCTACTTTTTTAAAGCAGAGCCCGATGATATTATTGTTTCATTTGTTCTGGATGCACTTATTGAATATTGGAGAAAGCATTCTGTGGCTGTAGATTATTTTTTGTTTGATTATTTAATAGCAGTTGCATATGATGAATTTTCACGCGCGAAACATGAAATAGATTTGATCCCTGAGAATAATCCGGAAGTATTTAGTCTTTTTGTTGAGAGAAATAAAAGATATACTCTTGAATTCTTTGAAAAAATTACAAAAGATACTATTATTCATAAACAGTCCTATAAGTTTCCCTACAGTAAACAGGATAAAGACGGTTTTATAACGAACTGGGGACATGCTTGCGAAAGGATAAAATAAATGAGTCTTAAGAGTGATCGAATAAAAAATACAAGGAGAAATGCTATATGGGGAATTGTAAATAAGTTCATTACAATACTCCTTCCGTTTATTACCAGAACAGTTTTGATTTATGTGTTGGGGGTTGAATATGTTGGCATAAACGGACTGTTTTCTTCTATATTACAAGTCTTGAGCTTAGCGGAACTGGGATTTTCTAGTGCAATTGTTTATAGCATGTATAAGCCGCTGGCAGAGAATGATAACGATGTTGTATGCGCATTGCTCCAGTTCTACAAAAAAATATATCGCTGCATTGGTAGTATTGTGCTGATAATTGGTGTTGCACTGATTCCTTTTCTGAAGTACTTGATTTCAGGATCTTGTCCGAGCGATGTTAACATATATGTTGTTTATATAATTTATCTTCTTAATACGTCCTGTAGCTATTTCTTATTTGCTTATAAAAAATCTTTGCTTTCAGCTGTGCAAAGGCAGGACATTATTAGTAAAGTTGCAATGATTAATAAAATCATCAGTAGCTTTATCCAGATTGTGGGATTGCTTCTCCTGAAGCAGTACTATATCTTTATTGTGGTTTTACCGTTGATGTCTTTGCTGGATAACTTGCTGTGTGAATTTCTGGCAAAAAAATATTATCCTCAATTTGAGTGCCACGGAAAGCTCGATAAGAAATATAAGGAAGATATTATTGAAAAAACAAAGGGATTGCTTATTCACAAAATTTGCGGTGTGACACGCAATTCATGTGATAATATTTTCATATCTATGTTTTTGGGGTTAACGCCAGTTGGCATATATAGCAACTACTATTATGTCATGAGTTCAGTAAGAGGAATCCTGGATGTATTTACGGTTTCTATGAGTGCGAGTGTTGGTAACAGCGTTGCTATTGAAAGCGTAGAAAAAAATTATAAGAATTTAAATTTGTTTACATTTATATATGAGTGGCTATGCGGTTGGTGCACGGTTTGTATGCTTTGCCTTTTTCAGCCTTTTATGAGAATTTGGGTTGGAGAAAAGGCGATGTTTTCATTTGATGTCGTGATTGCAATTTGCATATATTTTTATGTTTGGACAATTGGAGATATTAAAAGTCAGTATGCCGATGCCGCAGGCCTTTGGTGGAAAGATCGAATCCGAGCGTCTGTTGAAGCAATTGCCAATATAGCGTTGAATTATGTCCTTGTAAAAAATTTTGGCGTTTTTGGAATTGTTATTGCGACAGCAATATCAATTCTATTTATTGGCTTTCCTTGGAGTACAAAGATTGTATTTGATAATTATTTCAAAGGAAAAAGCTTTTTGCGTTATATGCGTGACGAAGTATTTTATGCAGTGGTTACAATTATAGTTTGCTTTGTCACTTATGAGATTTGTAACTTCGTTAATGTGTCTGGAATTCTGGGGCTTATTATATATGCAGTTATTTGTGTTATAATTCCTAATGTTCTATATTTGCTGGCATATTTTAAGTCACGTTATTTTAAAGATGCAGTACGATTTGTAAAGAAAATTGTTGTAAAGGGGTGATTATGTGTGATTTCGGTAGTGATGCCAGCCTATAACAGAGAAAATATTATAAAAGAAGCGATTAATAGTGTTTTAGGCCAAACATATGAGGATATTGAGTTAATTGTTGTTGATGACGGCTCCACTGATCAAACTTCTAAAGTGGTTCGTGAAATTGAGGATCCGAGATTAAAATATTTTTATCAAGAAAATGCAGGAGCTTGTGCGGCTAGAAATAAGGGGGTTGAGCTCTCGCAAGGAGAACTTGTTGCCTTTCATGATAGCGATGATATTTGGCATCAAGACAAATTAGAAAAACAGATAAAGGTGATGGAAACATCAGGTGCAGATCTTGTTTTTTGTAAACTTGTCAAATATTATGCGAATGGAAAAACTCAGCTATTGCCAGATTCAATAAGTGAGGGCTTTTTGAATCCCGTCGAAAACTTGTTTGGAATAGGGACACAAAGCCTATTAGCAAAAAAAGAAGTATTTGAAAAATGTCCATTTGATACTTCGATGCCACGCTTTCAGGAGTTTGAAATGCTGGTCAGAATTGCAGAAAAGTATCGAATTTATTGTCTTGATGATGGACTGGTTGATTATAAAATCGGAAATGATTCTATAAGTAGTAATCCTGAAAAACTTTATAAAGCCTGTGATTTAATTTTACAGAAGCATCCATCTTTTCAGAAAAAATACCCTAAAATGATGCATGTTATGGCTAGTGCGTTACAGGATGCGGGAAATGAATTGAAAAAATCGGGAAAAAATAATTATAAGAAATTCTACGATAAAAGCTTAGAGTATGATAGCTCGTTAAAAAGAAAAATTTCAATTTATATTAAAGGAATTATTTGAGGGATGAACTTATGTTTGATAAAATAAAATTATGGCTAAAGAAAAAAGAGTGGAGAAAAAGAAATGTTCATAATGAAACTAGTATTGTGAATGCTTTTAACTTTGCTCAGGTTTCAGTTGGAAAAGGTACTTATGGAGGAATAACTGCTATTTTAATGGCAGATGATTCTTGTATTAAAATTGGAAACTACTGTTCGATAGGACCCAAGGTTATTTTTATGGGGGGGGGCGAGCATAATTACAAGAGGATATCTACATATCCTTTTCAATCAAAAGTTTATAAACAAAAAACTAATAACCCCGTGAATCACTCCATTATCATAGAAGATGATGTTTGGATTGGATATGATGCGCTTATTATGCCCGGAGTAACTATTGGTAAAGGTAGTGTTATTGGTGCAAGAGCGATTGTCACAAAGGATGTTCCGCCGTATTCGATATATGTTGGTAATAAAGTAATCAAGAAAAGATTTTCTGAGGATATTATAAATAAACTGAGCATAATTGATTTTTCAAAAGTTGAGCACACCAGTTTTGATACATATATAAATTACTGCCAAACAGAAATCACTTCAAGTAATGTGGATGATATACTGGAGTGCTTCGTTACGAGAAAATAATATTTGAGGGCATCTAAAAGGAGTTTTTCAGGCAATAAATACCATTTTTTGTTCTGCTATGATTTTTGTATGTGGCTATATTGTTACAAGTATTGTAAATAGGATTCCATTTGTGGGGAAATGGATTGTTTAAAAGAAAAAGAATAGAGGGAAAAAGGAAAAAATGACCACAACATTACTTATCATGGCTGCTGGAATCGGCAGCCGCTTCGGAATAGGAATCAAGCAGTTGGAACCAGTTGATGACGTGAACAATATCATCATGGATTACTCGATTCACGATGCGATTGAGGCAGGCTTCAACCATGTGGTCTTTATTATTCGCAAGGATATCGAGGAGGAGTTCAAAGAGGTCATCGGTAATCGTATTGCCTCTATTTGCTCCTCTCATAATGTAACTGTGGACTATGCTTTCTAGGATATCAATGATATTCCGGGAGAACTTCAGGCAGGCCGTACAAAACCGAGGGGGAACTGGACAGGCTGTGCTTGTAGCGAAAAATGTGATTGATACCCCGTTCATTGTGATCAATGCAGATGATTACTATGGCAAAGAAGGCTTCAAGGCTGTCCACGAATATCTGGTGATAGGCAGTCTGAGGTGTCAGGTGCAAATGAATATATTTATTTAAATATGCCTGTGCTGTACTAAATAATTGGGGCAGTTGCGATAGTAACAAATAGTATATATCATTATTTGAGTTTATTTGTAGATAATAAAGATGAACATAAACTTATTACTTACTAATGAGGAGAAAACAAATGGAGACAACTTTACTTATAATGGCGGCAGGAATCGGTTCAAGGTTTGGAACAGGAATAAAACAGCTGGAGCCTGTAGATGATGGTAATCACATTATCATGGATTATTCAATTCATGATGCCATAGAGGCAGGATTTAATCATGTCGTATTTATTATTCGCAAGGATATCGAGAGAGAATTTAGATCTGTTATAGGTGATCGGATTGCCGCCATTTGCGGGAAATCTGGCGTTACGGTTGATTATGCATTCCAGAATATCGAGGATATTCCAGGGGAGCTGCCGACAGACAGAACAAAGCCATGGGGAACAGGACAGGCCGTGCTTGCAGCTAAAGCCGTGCTGAAGACACCATTTGTCGTGATCAATGCAGATGATTATTATGGCAAGGAAGGCTTCAGGTTGGTTCATGAGTATCTGGTGAATGGAGGACAGTCATGTATGGCTGGATTCGTACTTAAGAATACATTGTCTGATAATGGTGGTGTGACCAGAGGCATTTGCAAGATGGACGATCAGAATAATCTGACAGAGGTGGTGGAGACCAAGAATATCGTCAAGACTGTGGACGGTGCAGAGACGGACGGCACAGCCATTGATACGGAGTCTCTGGTGTCCATGAACATGTGGGGACTGACACTGGAATTCTTGGATATGTTGGAGGCAGGATTTGCGGAGTTCTTTGAGACGGAGGTTCCGACTGATCCACTTAAGGCAGAGTTCCTTATTCCTACATTTATAGGAGAACTTCTGGATGAGAAGAAGATGACGGTTAAGGTTCTCCGGACGAATGATACCTGGTATGGTATGACGTATAAGGAGGATGTTGAGGCTGTTAAGGAGAGCTTTAAGGGGATGATTGAGGACGGTATGTATGAGAAGGATTTGTTTGGGGATTTGTAGATAGGATGTTTATATGGATGTGATGTGATGTGATTGCCAGCCCTCCCGGGCTGGCAATTGGTGGATATAGGTAATTTCATAGGCATGTTATGATTTGCTATATAATGTTGATTGAAAAATGACTGTATGTTATAATGCTTAATATTAAAATATACGACAAAACAAATGGTATGTCGATATGATTCATAGAGTGACTTGTGATAAATGTGGTTCCATTTCGGAATATGATGATAGATCTATATGGGAGGGCAACCGTGAACGTGAAGAGGTAGAATGCCCTGTGTGTGGGAATATTATTGGGAGCGTTTTTACAGACCTTATACCTGTAGCAAGACTTATAAGTAAAGGATAAATTATGTATAGAAAAGTAATGTTTTCATTGATGTTGCTGTCATTGATATTATTATCTCTAATTGCATGGAAAGTTGGTGTGTTTACGACGATCGTAGGTCTGTCATTTTACCGTTAGTAAGAGAGGAGCAAAGAATACTAAATGAGTGGTGGATATATTTCAAAAATAACATTCAACAATAATCAGAGTGTAGAGATAAATGCAAATGATATAGTTGTATTTGTAGGTGCTAATAACGTAGGGAAAAGTCAAACATTAAAAGATATATATGAACTGTGTGATAGAAAAGTTCCTACGATGGTAGTTGAAGATATAGATATCGTTAAGTACGATGTTGATCTTGATAAATTTTTACCCACAATATCGCATATAAAAAACATGGGGGCTTATAAAGAATTTTCGGGAATGGGCTTCTATTTTAATTCGTATAGTGTGCAGGATTATGCTAAAGAAAAGCGGTATGGACAAATAAGAGATATATTTGTTGCTTATTTAGACACTATGAGCAGATTATCCATTTGTAATCCTCCTGAATTGATTTCGAGAAATGCGGAAAAAAGGCATCCAATTCATTATGCTGCTTTTAATGGAAAATATAGAATTTGACTAAGTGAAAATTTTAAAAAGGCGTTCGGTAAAGATTTAATCCCTTTTACACAGAATGGTAGTAATATACCATTGTGTATAGGCGATGTTGTGAAATTCGATACGGAATTTGATGATGAACAACTACGTCAGGAAGCATATTCAGAAATTTTAGAAACATATAAACAGGTTCAGGATCAAGGGGATGGGATAAAAAGTTTTACAGGAATATTATTGTATTTAATGTTGGATTATTATTCTACTTTTTTAATAGATGAACCTGAATCGTTTCTACATCCTCCTCAGGCGAATATAATGGGGCGTATAATAGGTGAGACATTGCAGGCGGATCAGCAAGCGTTTATATCAACTCACAGTGAAGAAATTATTAAAGGGTTACTAGAAGTTTGTCCAGATAGGATAAAAATAGTGAGAATAAAAAGGGCGGGAGATTATAATTCGATTTCTGTTTTGGATAATGAAAAGTTCTCTGAGATATGGAATGATCCACTATTAAAGTATTCCAATATCATGACGAGTTTATTTCATAAAGAAGTTATGTTGTGTGAGAGCGATTCTGACTGCAAGATGTACTCTGTTATAGAACATCATCTTAAATACAAAGTTGGAAAATATTCAGAAACATTATTTATTCATTGTGGTGGAAAACATAGAATGGCAAAAATCGCTAGTGCCTTGCGGTCATTAGATATAGATGTAAAGTTAATCCCTGATCTGGATGTGTTGAATGATGAATGCATTTTTAAGGGTATTGCGACATCTTTTGATGTAGATTGGGAGAGTATAAAAAAAGACTATAATATAATAGCATCAAATTTACATAGCTCCAAGGAAGCAGTGGATAAAAATAAATTATTGGGTATGGTTTCTCAAATTGTTAATGAATCTGAAAATCCAAATTTATCGTTAAAAGAAATAAATACAATAAAGGCAGAACTGAAAACAGAGTCAAAGTGGGAAGCTTTGAAAAGAAATGGAATAACAGCATTGCCAAGTGGTGATGCAACGGTAGCATTTCAGAGACTGGATCAGGTGATAAGGAATGCTGGAATATTTATTGTCCCAGTAGGTGAATTAGAATGCTTTGTTAAACAAGTAGGAGGGCATGGACCTGATTGGGTGAATAAGGTGTTAGAGACGTATCCAGATTTAGACAATAAAGTATATGATGAAATTAAGAAATTTATAGCTCAAGTATGTTGTGAGCGTTTATAAACAGTGGGTTAGATAGAGTTAGGCAATACTTATTGTATATACAAGTTGTTAACTGGAATAATATTTAAGCGGTAAATCGCTCATATATAGTTAATAGCAACACTTTAGAAGGGGGCCAATATGGCAGAATACATTCGTGATGTTGAGAAAATTATTGATGCCTACCATAAACAAGATCCGTTATTTTCTTTAAATAGAAAAACAGCATTATATAATGCATTAATCGTCTTTGAGGATGCTTGCCGCTTGGGTGGCATAACGAATCTTGCACTGATAGGTGATAACTTGGAGTATTCAATGCTAATCCGAGAACAATTAGATTCATTAAATGTTTTAATTCAATGGATATTCCAAGACTGTTCGCATAAAGACACTGATACTTTGGATATGAATATTATACCCGAGCGATATATAGATGCTGCAAAGCTATTGCAGCTTCAAGCAAAGCAATATTCACCCATTTATAGTGCGTATACCAGCTATTCGAGAGGCCATTTTTCTGCAAGTGTAAATGAAATACAAAGTAAGATAACATTCTTAGACAATCCCCAAAATAGGAATATTATAATATCTGATATGGCAGAATCAATATTTAGAGATCAGGTAATGGGAACTAAGTTTATGACTGGTCAGGATTTGTCATTGGCAAACAGTAAACTTATAGATTCTATTAAGTTTCAAGATGGATGCATTTCCTATAGTTCCGATGAAAAAAATATGGAATCCTTTTTATGAAATGATGGAGCGGCAATGGATTAATACTAGTGAATTACCAGAAGAATGGGAATTTGACAAGTTTTCAGTAAAAGATTTCAAGCAGTTTTGGATAGCGATAGCGACACTTTGTTTTATTCATATGGTAGCTTGCTTGAAAAGCGGAGTTCCTGGCGCTGCTGTTCAAGAAGCAGTTCTTATAAAATCATCGACTGAATTTGTGCAAGTCATTGCAGATAAAACTAAACTCTCTAAAGATAGAATATCTGCCATATTAAAATTACTAACATATAATAGTGGCTTGAAAAACAACGATATTGTATATCAACCTTTTGTCGAAATTGACAAGGATAGATTAGCCCTTGCTCCTCATTTGATTTTAGCAAGCAGACCAGAAAGAAACCTAATCTCACTTATCCATAAACTGAGAGATAAATCATACTTTGACTTGACAAATTTACGGGAAGGAATTATGCAAGATGAACTTGATGCTGTTACGGAAAAAATATCTACTGTATTAGTGGCAAAGAATAAATCACTTCCCGGCACCCTTCCAGATGTAGATTATGCTATATGGGATAAAGAATACAATTACATTCTTATATGTGAATTAAAATGGCTTGTTGAAGCGGATTCAACATCCGAGGTATTTGCAAGGGTTCAGGATTTGGAGCACGGGTGTGAACAGGTGTCGGATATGCTAACATATGCACAAAAAAATTGCTTTGAATTCTGTAACAAAGTGTTCGGATTTGTTACATCGGATAACTTGCCAGTAGTTATGGGATGTGTTGTTTCAAAAAAGGGGATTAGAGTATACAATTCAGATATTCCTGTAATTAGTTTACAAACACTATTGGACTTGCTAAAGAGTAATAGCGTCAATCATACTTTTGAGGTGATTAAAGAAAAAAACTATTTGTTTCCAACTCCTCCCCATTTTGAATTTGGATTACAAGCAATTTCGTATGCAGGGTATACTTTTGAAATCCCTACGTTGATAAAAGATCAGCCCAATATTTCTGGAACATATAGGCGTATTGCCCCTAAAATAGGAAGAAATGCTCCTTGTCCGTGTGGGTCAGGTAAAAAATATAAAAAGTGTTGCGGATGTTAAAATTAGGCAGTGGAGCTAGCCAATAAAGACGATGGGGTTAAGAGATGGCATATAAGAGGCAATGCCTATAAGCTAAGTGTTGGATAAAGTGTTCTGTGTAAAAAATACTTGTGTGTAGAGTGAATAATTACAAGTCAAAAGCATAAAGCAGAGTTTTTATGTATGACAAATAGAATGAATATTGTCTGCATGAAGAAGCTATTCAATTGTAAGTAAATGCTCCACAGTGGGGATCCCCACTGTGGAGCATTTATTTAGAATCATAAAATACAAAATAATATTGAAATATTATAATAGATTATTATAATATTTCAATATAGAGATTGTATGGTAATAAGATGATACGGAATGATGATGTATGCGATTTAAGAAAGAAATTATAAAAAGATAAGTGCCTCATTGAGGATTGGTTTTGTGATGGAAAGCATAGTGGAAAAGAAAGGGGAGATAAGATGAAAGATGCAATTTCGCAGGTGTACGAGAGTAAAGAAAAACTAATTATTATAGGCTTAACAGGTAGAACAGGTTCGGGATGTAGTAAGGTTGCGGAGATACTTGAAACTAGTAAATTTGAAGATTTACACATGAAATCAGCAAAAAGTTATGATTATAAAAGTAGTGATGAACGTAAGTTTAGTATAATATATGATTATATGAAAGAACCCGGTAGGTGGTTCCCATTTTCTGTTATTGAAGTGAGTTCATTAATCTTTGCAAGTGCTTTCGAGTCTGGAATTGAAGAATTTATAAAATTTATAGATGGAATAACCGATGATTCCATGATAGAAAGTCTACATATCGGTGAAAAGGACAAATTTATAGATCAAATACGTATGATGAGTTACGTTTTTGTAGAAGCTAAAAAGTATAGTTTAAGTCTAGATAATAAAAATGTTGAAGAACTGTCTGATATACAAGTTGAAGAATACTATAACTATTATATGATGCAAGTAAAGAAGGAGAAAAAAAGGTTTAGAGACGTTCTAGATGAACATACTTGTTATTATGTGTATAATGATGAAACGAGAGGAAAACAACAATCGAAGTATCATTTGTATACATATTTAATGCAGAAATTTGGAAATAACATAAGATGTTCTGGTGATCCTTTTGTATCTCAATTTGATGAGAAAAAGTATAATTTTTTTGCCCATAGAATAGATAATTTAATAAAAATAATAAGCAAATATAATGAGATTAAAGGAAATTCTTCTACGAGAATATGTATTGATGCAATAAGAAATCCATATGAATCTATTTTTTTGAGAGATAAATACAGAGCATTTTATTTAATGGCGGTAGGTACAGATGATAGTGATCGTAGAAATAGATTGAGTTATCTTACGTTAGAAGAACAGAAAAATTTGGATAATATAGAGTATCCTGAAAAAACAAAAGAACCTGAAGGTGTATTTTATCACCAAAGTATAGAAAAGTGTATTGAATATGCAGGTATTCATGTGTATAACCCTTCTGTTACAGGCAATAAGTATTATGAGCTTACAGAACAATTGATAAAGTATATTGCACTGATAATACATCCGGGATTGGTAACACCATCACATATTGAACGATGTATGCAATTGGCATATAACACTAAATTTAATTCTGGATGTTTGTCTCGCCAGGTGGGTGCCGTGGTTACAAGAGCGGATTATTCAGTTCAGTCTGTCGGATGGAATGACGTACCCAAAGGGCAGATCCCATGCATGTTACGAGATGTGCAGGGATATTGTAAAAATAGAGATGGAGAATCGTTTAGTAAATTTGAACTAGAGGATAATAGATTTTCGGAAGTAATGCAAAAAATTGATAATAAAGTAGAAAATAAACTTTGTGGAAGAAAAATGACATATTGTTTCAAGGATGTATATAATGGCATGACTGGAGATAAGAATCAAGTGTATACCAGAGCTTTACATGCTGAAGAAAATGCCTTTTTACAGATTTCTAAGTATGGCGGATCCCCGGTTATGGGAGGAAATTTGTTTACCACGGCAAGTCCGTGTGAATTGTGTGCAAAAAAGGCATATCAACTTGGGATAAAGAATATATACTATATAAATCCGTATCCGGGAATATCATATACGCATATTTTATCATTTGGTAAGAAAAACAATCCATGTATGAATTTGTTTTTTGGGGCTATTGGTCAAACCTATTTGGAATTATATGAGCCTCGTATAGCGGTAAAGGATGAATTGGAATTATTGACAGAAGAAAGTATAAAAAAGATTGCACAGGGTGAGGAACAAGAGCAAACGGTAGAGTATGGAGATATTGAATATGAATCAGTTTGTATTGATTTCCAATTCGCAAACAATAGAAGTGAGATAGAGTGTTACAGATCTGTTGAGGCAAAGATATTGGCAGAGGAATTATGTGATGTGAAAAAGAGTATTGTTTGGACAGGAAGTTCTTATGATGGAACCGAATTAGTACCGGAAGAAAGTGATGAAGATATAAGAATTGAACAAACTACAGATTTTTTACCATATACCTATACAATAAAAGCAGATAGAAAGCAAGACAATAAACTAAAATACAAAGTGGTTACAAAAGTTAAAGATGAAAAACAAGTCATGTCTCCATATCTAGCGCATAAAGTACGGAATAAGACTCGTTATTTGGAATTGAAAATATCAAGCAAGCACACAAATGATATCTTTGAAAATGTTACGTATAATGTGTATGCAGATTTGGAAATGAAGACACTTATAGAATCTAAAGAATTAGAGATAAAGGATGTGAACGATGTATATGTGGCTGAAGTAAAAATTGATTCACCAAATGTGAATTACACATATGCTATTAATTGGAAATTTAAAAAAAACAGTCTTGAAAAATTTCTTTTGTAATATATGATAAAGGTAGTGGAGGTGAATATTATGGAAGGTGATTGACATAATAAAAGAATTGTTAGTGTTTGTAAATTTCAATTCTAAATTTCAATAACAAGTTGGACACTGGCTATACAACATCCGCTTGATAGATTTTAGTTTTTTCAAGTAAAGTGTGTAAGTTGGGGATTTTTATAGAGAGACTATGAAGAAAAGTCTGTAAATAATAATCTTCTATGATAATGATTGAGCTGGAAGCACTAAATTGGAGCTTCCAGCTCTTGTTTTATATATACGACATGATTTCGGGCATGTCAAGAGTGGACGTCAAAAACGTCCTTCTCATCATGTATACAGATTCTGTTATTCTGGGAGTCTTCCCTCGTACATAATACTGAGTTCACCGTAGACCTGTCCCCAGTTTCGAATGCTCATAGTCCATTTTTTAGTAGCTTCGAAAGTTGCCAGATACAGGGCTTTCAGGAGCACTGTATCACTTGGAAATACGCTTCTCTGACGGTTGAGCTTACGGTAGGTAGAATTCAGACTTTCAATTGCATTGGTCGTGTAAATAACCTTTCTGACATCCGGTGAGAACTTGAAAATCGGCGTTATTGCATCCCAGTTATCATACCAGCGTTTCATAGAATTCGGGTATTTTGCGGTCCATTTTTCAGTAACGCGATCCAGAGCCAGTCTAGCTTTCTCTTCATCGGAAGCATGGTAAATCGTTTTTAGGTCGGAAGTAAACGCTTTTCTGTCCTTATCGGGAACATATTTTAACGTGTTTCTTACCTGATGTACAATACATCTCTGATACTCCGTTTTGGGGAATGCAGCGGCAATTGCCTCTTTAATACCGCTAAGACCATCAGCGCAGATAATCAAGATATCCTTTACACCACGATTCTTCAGCTCATTCAGGACGGACAGCCAGTATTTTGAACTTTCATTATCACCGACCGTGATTGAAAGAACCTCTTTTTTTCCTTCTGTGTTGATGCCAAGAATGACGTTGGCAGCCAGTTTTCTGATCACTCCATTATCTCGTACGGAATAATGGATGGCATCTATATAGAGAATTGGATATACCTCATCCAGCGGTCGATTTTGCCAGTCTTCAATCTGAGGCAGGATTTTATCTGTAACGTCTGAAATAAAGCCTTCTGATGTTTCAAAACCGTAGATATCTTCGATGGTTTCGGATATTTGCCGGGGCGTCATCCCTTTGGCATACATGGAGATAATCTTCTGATCGATATCAGAAATATCCTTCTGACGTTTCTTTACAATCTGTGGCTCAAATGTTGATTTACGGTCCTGTGGAACATCGATATCCATGCTGCCATAGCTGCTGTTTACACGCTTTGATTTATATCCATTGCGGTAATCATCGCTATCAGATCTTTCAGATTTCTGGTAGCCAAGATGATCATCCATTTCTGCTTCCATCATCTCTTTGATGGTGCCGCCAAGCAGATCCTTAAGAGCATCCTGGATATCTTCAGCGGTTTCAATATCATACTCCTGAAGAAGTTGCTGAATGATGTTTCGCTTTCCCTCTGTCATTACTACTTTGTGTACAGGTTTCTTTTCTCTTCTTGCCATAATAAAAGGCCTCCTATGATTTATATTTTACCATAGAAGGCCTTGCTGTTATTAGCTATTTACAGAAAAAGTTTCACACACTCTTTATAAGAGGTCATATTTTATAAGTATGAGGTGACCCCTCAAAGTTAGATTTTTTACGAGACGACTTCGGTCGTCTCGTTTTTCTTTATGCAGCTAGAAGATGGAGTCTGTATTGAACAGGACTCATCCATCCTAACTTTTCTTTTATTCGTTTCTCATTATAGTATTTTATAAAACGTTCTATATCTTCCAAATATTTAGCTGATATTTGAGTTGCAACATCTAATGTTTCTTTTTCTGTTGTTATTTCGGTATATATAATATCATTTATCCATTGAAATTTTTCTGGGACATCTTTAGCAGTAATATTATATAATATCGGAATTACAACGATTTTTTTATTTTTTAGCAATTCATATATTTGCTCCAACTCTGAAATTGCGCAGGGGCTTTCAAATAATGCATGGGATATAATTACTACTACATATCTTGATTTATATAACCCTCTTTCAAAGTTGAGATAGTCACCATCATCTCCAATAAAAAGCTCATCATAATCATACCATATTTTATATCCATAATTTTTCAAATGATAGGATAAAGATTGCGCAACAATATATCTTTCAACATGTGAAAAACAAATAAATATCATAGAGAGACCTCATTGTTATGTAGTTAAATGCAAATTCTTTAATAATATTGTGGCAACAATAGTATAATTGATTGATAACTAATAATTATCTGTTACAAAATTTATAGATTTTTTAATGAGTTCAGACATGTAATTCGAAGCGGCAGATAGAAAAAATGAAACCTAAGAATAAATATATATTTTAATGAAAATGTATAGTGTAAAAAATGTTAAGAATTGCCATATTGTATAACAATATTCATAGTCATGTGATATAATATTCTTGTTTGAAAATAAGAATTGATATAAAGAGAAGAAAATGAGTGGAGATAAAATAGGATAAAATATGGAATGGCTGAAGGAAGATAAACTGCTTATTGAAAATAATAATGATAAGAGTTATGCGAATAAAAAGAAGAGTGAAGTAGTTTATGGAAATTTATTATTATATAAACTGGAAAAAGTAAAACAAGTAGAACTGCCACCTGATTATTCAGTTGATTTTGGGTACTATAAATTACTTTTTTTTACTTTAGAAACATTGAGAGAAATAATTTCTATATTAGAGAGAATTCGTCAAAAAGGAATTAAAAAGGCAATAGTATTTTTTTCTAGTGATATACTGGTTTTTTCTGATGATTTAACAGTGTCTATGACTGAGTATGTTATTTATTATTATTATGCGAAATATGGAATACATGCATATATTGATCATGCTGAAAAAAAAGGAAAAGATATGGAGATTGGACTATCTATAAGAGAAAAAAGAATTCGAAATGGATTTTATTATGGAGAGGCGGGAAGAGGTTTTTTTAGTAATTCGTTTCTTGCGGTAAAAGATTTGTTATGTGATGAAATCACAGAAGATGATTATTTTGCACGATACGATAGATCAAGTAGGTTTAAAAAAATAGTTGGAGAAGGCCCGTGGGATTCTTCGGTAGCTATAAGTGAGTGCAGTACTTTTTTAAGTAATGCCAATGTCAGTAAAAAAGCGATAGATGCGGTGGCAGATGTTATAGGAGAGTTGGCGCCAAATGCGATTGAACACGGAAAAACAAATTGTATGATTGACGTTTGTTTTGAAAGATCCACATCTTTAACGGGAAAAGATTATACAAGTATATCATTGGTCGTATATGATTTTTCAGAAAAGTTATTGTGGAGTGACTTATATACTAAAATTTTTCTGTCCTCAGATGAAATAATACAAAAGCGTCAAAGAATTGGTACAGTAAGAAAAGCATGGAATGAACATAAAAAATATTTTTCTAATGAATATTCTGAGAAAGATTTTTATAATCTTATGGCATTTCAAAGAATATCTGGTAGAGCAGGAGATCGGTATGATGGTGGGCTTGGAATAAGTACATTGGTTGAAAAAGTACGTAATTATAGTGAAAAAGATGAGTGCTATGCTTTATCAGGAAATGGTGCGATGCATTTACAGAGAGAATTAACTGTTCCGGATAGTGACGGTTTTATTGCATTTAATTCAGAACGGCAGTTTGTATACAAAATACCTGATAAAGATGGAGTTTTAAAAACGAAATTTTACATGCCAGGAGTTGCATATAATATGATTTTTTATTTTGAGGAGGTTAATGATGGTGAATATAGAGATTAGAATAGACGTGCCTGATAATGTGAGTATTGTTGCAGGTCCTGGTCCAGGGAGAGACGCATACAAAAGGAATAAACATGTAATAGACATTGACTGTATGAATATTATAAGCTTCCCTGCACATGTAAACAGGATAATAGGTTCTTTTTTTACTGGATTCTTTGAAGAATTGAGAAAAAATATGACGCCAGGAGAAATAAAAGAACATTTTGCGTTTGAGGAATCAATGCAGTGTTACGAAAGTGCAATGCAAGCCTTTAATAAATATATAGCTGATAACGAGTAAGGAGACTTGAATGGGCGATTTCCTTAAGGGTTTTTTAGAACTACTTGAATATGCGGATGAACATGATGGCATTTTGGCAATGTTAGGAATTGCGGTAACAATTATTATTTTTCGTAGAGAAGTTGCTAACAATTTTTACACTTTAGAAAAGGAAAATTTTAATAAAGTGTTTGAGCCGGCTTATAAGATTATACCTCAAAAAATAAAGCAACTTGAGAATGCGGGAATTGAGCAGTGGAATCAATGCTTTGAAGAATTGTTAGGTGAATTTTCAAAAATGTTAGATGGAGCAAATTATTTTCGATATACGATGCCATATTTGTATAAACTTATAGAGATGTATGTTGATGAAATTGAGGATCTTTCAAGGCATGATAATTGGAGATTATATAGATGTTCTGAAAGACAACTACAATTAGTTACAAAAAAATCGCGTAGGATAATAAGATCGATTGACAATGCATCTAAAGGTAAAGTATTTATAATAAAATTAAGTGGATTAAAGTGGATTCGAAAAATAAAAGATGTAGTCATGAGATTAATTGTGGATCAACCGTACGACAGAATTGCGAGTCAGGTAAAAAAGTTGTCTTGTTATGAAGCTGTTACATTCAATGACACAAGAGGAGAAATATATTCAGAAGAGGAACTTGATAGACTTAAGTGGGGGCATATACAGATTTGTTCTAAAACAGGTTACAATGTGGTTAAGGTAGTTCCAATTCAAAAAACAGGAATAGTTCGTTTTGGATATTCATTTAATTTTCGAATTGGGAGAAGAATCGGAAGAATTACAATAAAAACCCCAAAAGATAGGAGTGTGAAAATTCGCCGATTACATCATATTGTAAAATTAGATCTAGTAGATACATGGGCTCATAAATTGGTGATAATATGGAAAAAGGAAGATGATAATTGTTTGTATTATGATGTGGTAAAAATTAGACGTTACATAGCTTAATATCAAAAATAGTGATTGCCAGCCGAAATGGCTGGCAATTGGTGTATACATGCAAATTTGGTTAGTGGTCAGGGGCTTATTCTGTAAAAAACGCCATGGCCTCTGTGCATATAATCATTCATATCAAAAATTTTTTACATCTAAGACAAGTGTTATGAGTAGTTAAAATAAAACAAATATTGTATGTTGTCAAAATGTGTAATGGATTTTATTGGAGATAAAAGATGTTTAATTACAAAAACCTGTGTGACTACGAATTTGAAATTTTATGCAAAGATATAATGCAGAAGAAGCTGGGTGTTCCCCTTCAGATATTTGCGAGGGGACGAGATGGCGGCATAGATATAACTGATGATACTGTGAGCAAAAATGTTGTTATACAGGTCAAGCATTATATCAATAGCAAATACAGTGATCTTATATCAAGCCTGAAGAAGGAGGTTTCGAAGGTTGCTGAGCTGAAACCGGAGAAATATTATGTGTGCAGCGCATTGGAGCTTACCCCTGCAAATAAGACGGAGATTTTCAATTTGTTTGCGGGATACATGGAAGGTTCATGTAATATATTGTCGTTGAATGATATAGATGAGTATCTGCAGGATCCGGCAAATATGGATATAGTGCGCAAGCATTACAAATTGTGGCTTGAATCCGCAAATATATTGGAAGAGATTGATAGCAGAGATATTTTTATAGATTGCGAAACGCTTCTCTACAACATAAAAGAGGAACAGAGAGAATTTGTTGAAACATTGAGCTACAGACAGTGTATAGATGTCCTTGAGCGTAATCGTTTGTTGATGATTCTTGGAATGCCGGGAACTGGAAAGACCATGACGACCAAGATGCTTGCTTTGTATTACGCAGCACTGGGTTACCGGATTATTTATACGACAAATGGGGATCTGCAGAGCATAAAGAAAGCTTTGTCAGTTGATAAGGAATCTAAAGAGATTATTCTGTTGGATGACTGCCTTGGACAGTATTACTTCAGAATGAAGGACACCCAGGAAAATGAACTGATGTCTTTGATCAAATATGTGTTGATGCATAAGAACAAGAAACTCATCATGAACTCCAGGGTGACGATATTTCAGCATGCGAAGGAAGCTTACATAGAGCTGAACAGTTTTATAGATACGGAGAAGGTGCGGCTCCAGTATATTGATATGGATTCTATGACCATTGAAGACAAGGGAAGGATATTCAAGAATCATTTGTATTTCAGAAATATACCATCGGATCATTATGTTCAGATCCTGAAAAATAATAATTATCGTTGGATAGTCAAACACAGGAATTATACACCGCGTATCATAGAGTATGTTACGCGGCAAAATGTATCCAACAAGATTGCTGCTGGCGAATATTGTGAATTTATAAGGAGATGCCTGGATAATCCTACTGAAATCTGGAGAGATGAGTTTAACAACAGGCTCAAGGCAGAAGACAGGATTTTCCTTACCTCACTGTTTTCGTTGACGGAAGTTGGTGTGGAGGACAAGGTACTGCGCAGAGTATTCAATGCTCGTATTACGAAAAGAACTGATATAGACACAACCCGAAATGTGTGGGAAACAGTATTGAAGCGGATGGAGGGAACATTTGTCAAGATCATAGAGAACAAAGGCGTGCGGCAAATTGGAGCTATCAACCCATCTGTAAATGATTTTTTGAAGAATTATCTGGACGAGAATGAACCTGAGGTTGAAGAAATCGGGAGAAACGCCACGGAATATATTCAGATTGTCAGAGGATTCGGCCCGGACATAGTGGATATTGTTAGATCTGGAGATGCAAGTAAATACAATTTCAAAAGCGATGTTGAAAGGCAGCTTGTCATATTGTCGAATATATGTGAGCTGGGTATATGCATGGAGCAATACAGAGATATTGTCAGGACATTTGTGGAGTCTTTGCCATATGCGTTTTATAACAAAGCAAGTACATTTACTGTAGTGCCTTCTTTGCTTTCAGAGCCGCTGGCATCATATTATGGTACACGTGAACATTTGTCGTCAGAGGCGTTGGATGACCTGCTGGATTCGATGGATTTTGACGATTTTTGTGTATTTGAAGAAAATCTGAAGAATAATGGACTGGAACTGTGCGGATTAGTGTCAAGGGATGTTATCGTGGAAAAGTTGGACAAGGCTGTGCAGGATTACATAGATGGATATGACAGATCGGAAAGTTATACAAATCAGGATATGTATGAACTTTTCAATGAGAACATGGTATACAACGGAATGTATCATGAAGTTGATGTAGATAAGGTTGTCAATATTTTGGCGGATTGTGTGCGGAATGATATATATGACGATGTGACAGATAAATTGGCGGTATTCCCTCGTGCGATAACAGATGACATTGATTTATCCAGATATGATATCTGGGCAGATACTGGTGAGATCGAGAGTTATGTGTGCGATGTGCTTGCTGATCCTGGTGACAGAGATTATAGCGACATTTATGATGGTGATAGTTCTTATTCGGGGCATTTGGATGGGATGGATGAGCTGGATTTTATATTTGCGGAGTGATACAGCAGCTGCATAAAAACTCATTTCAACAAATTGGTAATGGTGTAGAAAAATAAAATATTAAATAAGAAAGTTAAAAAGGAACTCAAATTTTGAGTTCCTTTTTTTAGTTGGTGAATGATTTTTAGTTGATTTCAATAAACTAAAAATAAAGGATAAAATAATTAACTATTTAAGGAAAACAATAACTAAAAATATTCACTTGATAATATATATAATATATAATAAAACTATTGACAATGACAAATAGTATGCTGATATGTTAAATATATAATAACTAACAAATTGGGATAAGGTGTTACAGTTTGAATTAGGATTATATATTCCAATATGTTTGATATAATAATTTTTAGAAAATAATTTCTGCTAAAAACGCATGTAGTGTAAACCTTATTACATATGAACGGAGAGAAAATGATAAAATTTGATGATGTATGGGGAGATGGTATTGTATCTTTTGATACATGTAGCTTAGGAAGAATGTATGAGTGGGAATCGAAATATGCTGTAAATATTAAGGATGCGCTATCTTACCTTTTGAGAGTCGGGAAACTATGGGAATCAGAAATAAATATACAGGAATTTTCTAAACAAAGAACTGCAATAAAAGAAAGCATATATGAACAGAAGTACAAAAAAGGAATTTTTAATAATTTGAAAAAAAGACCTATTCCGTGGGACAAAATTAAAGGCACATTGAATAGATGGGAGAAAAAAGGATTTTCAGAAGAATTCAGGCAACTGATAGATGAAATCTATGGTAACAAAGGGATTACGGAAGCACAGTATAATAATATTGTGGAAAAATCTAAATCAAACACATATGATTTAGATTTTGAAGATTTGTTTGATGAGATTCTTGTTCCAGATGAAGTAGTTTTGACTACGGATGAAAAGAGTGAGTTAATACATAGATACGATTCAGGAGTAATGTGCCCTGGGGCAGAAGATTCTAAAAAAAGAATGGTAATAAATATAATGACTTATATATATGGAAATTGTTACAGAAGAAATCTGAACAAGAACAGAAGGATATGATTTTTGTTACTGCAGATACAGCTAAGGGCGATTGGTTTTTGGAAGGAAAGCCTCATTTAAAATATTTGCAGGAATTTAAAGAGAATACAGAACATGAGATAATAATTTTATCGCTTACTGATTTTTGGAAAGAATGTAAGAGGTATTTAGACATGTCAGTTGAACAATTTATTGAGATATCGTCAATAAAAGATCAGCTTGAAGAAAAATATGATGTATTCAATCAGGAAGAACTATTTAAAGCAGTAGGAACATTTTTATATGAGTCTGACGAAATAAAAACAAAGTTGGAGGATATAGTAGATTGTTGTGTAGATGAGCCTGAGTTGAATGAATTGATAGGCGCTACTATTACTGATATAGACATGGAGTACTATGATGAAGAAAACGTATACTTGACAGTATATTTACAAATAGAGACGAGCTTTGAAGCGTGTAATCATACTGCTGGAGAAGAGTGGTCAGCTGGTAGTGCGACTATGATATTACTAGTTAGTGTATTAGCGGATGTACCAGTAATATGGGAATCGGATGATACTGAAAGATTGGTACTTAAAGATGAAATTTATGTTAATGAGATTGCAGATATCAAAGTACTTAGAATTGATGAGGGTGTATATGAATACGACGATGAATGTGACGAAGAGTGTGAATTTGAGGAAGATGAAGGAGATTATGAGTCTGACGATGAGTATTTTTGAAAGAATTTGATAGTAGGTGTATTTTACAGTTGATGTAATATGAAAGAGTTAAGCCACAACGAATTTTGTGTATGCAAGTCCATTACTAAAAACTATGTACCAAATCACAATAAACATATAGAGCATGTTTATCATTTTTGTAAACGGGTCAGGGGGATAAAATGGAGATACTTTATGTATGGTTTAATAAGGCAGCATCTGGAGTGTTGGATAAAACAGGCGTGAACCTATCACCAAAATATAGTTTTGATGTCAAATATGATGGTTTGTATTCTGTATTGTACCTGAGAGACTGGAAAGGTGTAGAGAATATATTCAGAAATGATGTAATAGAGAATGTAACAGCCATAGTTGGGAAAAATGGAACGGGAAAGACTTCGATATTAAAAGCGCTACAGTTGCTAACTTGTGGGACTGTAGGGGAAATTACATCGGCTAAATATAAACATTATTATGAGGAAAGATTGCAACAATCATATCGTATTATTGTGTTACGGGATGATACAGGAATTATAAAAATATATCATAACCTTAGGTTGTTCAGAAATGATACTGGGTTTGAGGTTGTTGATATGACAAATGATGGTTTATATGGGAGTATCCTGAGAAATTGTACGGATTTTCAGATATTACAAAAGTATATATTACAAATAGTTCATTTGGTTCTGCTGGAGGGATGGGATATGCATTTTCAAAGGCTGAAGATATTACACTAACTCCATCCACAATTGATAACATTGCAGCTATTTATTACGATCAGTTGTATTCGCAGGGTACTTATATTTATAGAATAAATAAGGAATATATAGATTCTGTGATGGAGAGAAATGCAAATGGAAAAAAAGATTTTTATAGTTTATGCGATATACTTTATATTAAGCGTTTATTTGATATAGGAAAAGCTTCAGAGTATATTGGAAACTTCAGAAATGATATATTGATAGCATCTTGTTTTAAAAATCCTTATCCGGAAATTTATTCTGATGATTTCAATAATGATACAGATCACTTAGAATTAGATATAGTCATATATAAAATAGAGAAATCGTTGCCTGAGTGGCCTGGCGGCACGTTGATAAAATATATGTATGCACATTTATTGTTAGAAATAACGATGTACTATGGTTTGGATTATATAGATGATATGGATTTCATTCCATACAGTTATGCAATACAACTGATAAATTATTTTTGTGAGGGTGATTCTTATATAGAACAGGCACTGAAAGAGATTAAGGGCTTAGAAACGATAGTAAAACAGTATACAACAATAACGGATGATGGATATAAAACGTTATTTTGCTATAGGGATAATCCGGTTGGATATAGGCGATTTGTAGACTATATATTTGAGTGTTTTTATCAGGGGACAGGCTTTGTTCTTACATATCTAAATATTGAGATAGGTGGAATGTCTTCAGGTGAACGGGCGTTTCAAAATATATTTACATGGTTAAATCTGATACCGCTGTTTTCAAAAATATATAAAAATTTTAATGTCAGTTTGAGAGGAACGGTACTTTTATTAATTGATGAACTGGATTTATATCTGCATCCGGATTGGCAGACTATATTTATGAAGAAGTTGTTGGAAGAAATTCGGAGTCAATTCTCAAAGTATAAGGTTCAGATCGTATTTGCTACACATTCTCCTCTCTGTATTTCGGATATTCCCCGGGAGAATATAGTATATTTGCAGGATGTGAAAGATGGTAGGATATCGATAGATAAAAGAGAGGATCACCAGCAATCCTTTGGACGAGATGTATTTACAATTTTAAATGATACGTTTTATTTGAACAAGCACACTATGGGAGTGTTTGCTGAGCAGTACATAAACGATATTATAAAAGAAATTGATAATTGTCATGGGGATATGTATTTAGATAGAAGAAATCGCATATATGAATCTATAAATATGATTGGAGATCCATTATTGAAGGCGGCGGTTCTTAATAAATATTTTGATTGTTTTGGCGGCAGTGAATTAAATAATCTTAGAATTAGAAAGAGACAGATAGAGGAACGGATAGCGGTGCTAGAGAGAAGACATAATGATTAATTTGGAATTCTGTAATAAATATGGCGAGGAGGAACGTCGGGAAATTGTCCATGAGTTTGCTGATTTGAATCTAAGAAATAGAAAAAAGGTAGATGATTTGGATGCATGGTGTGAGGATTATCTCGGCAAGATTGATAGCAAATTTAAAAGCTATAGGGCTGTCGTAGAGGCAACGCCGGATGAATTGGAACGTATAAAGGATAGTCTGGATAAAAAAACATATATTCAGCTTATAACAGATAAATTATATGATGATGTGATAGATGATGATGGAAACAGGATAATGGAATCGCCCGGTTCTCTATACAAAAAGAGAGGGAATTCGTATGTAATTGATACTCTATATAAGAATATGAGGCCGGAGGCAAAGAAGCTGCTGTTAAAAATGTTGGACACAAGAGTATGTCCATATTGCAATCGAAATTATGTTTTTTCGAGAGAAAATGTTACTACGTGTCAGTTGGATCATTTCTATTCCAAGAGTAGATACACCATACTTGCAGCGTCGTTTTACAATTTGATTCCATGTTGTTCAACTTGCAATATGAAAAAGAAAGATGCGATATTTAAGATAAATCCTCATGATACATCAAATAAAACTGACGATATACTAAGGTTTTCATATGATATATCAAATGCGGACTATTTGGTAAATTCAGACTCAATAGACGTGAAGGCGGAGAGTTTGGATTCCCGATATGCGGATCAGTTAAGTGTATTGGAATTGAATGATATTTATAAGATGCATAATATTGATGTTCACGATGTCCTTGTAAAAAGAAAGATTTTTTCAGAACAGTATATAGATATGTTGAGACATGCATTTCCTGGAGTTTTTCAAACAACAACATCCGTTGAAGAGTTATTATATGGTATAACATTAATTGATAACGAGATGGGCAAGCGCCCCTTAACAAAACTGATAAGGGACGTTATGAAGCAGATATAATTAGAAGAGAAAACTCTATGTACAAAGGAATAAGATTCAAAGGCTACAAAGCCTTCACCGCCGACACATACACAGAACTTGACAACCTCCCAAGGGTGTCAGTGATAATCGGCAAGAACAACAGCGGAAAATCAAGTGTCATCGACGTGGTGGGGATGATGTATGACAGGATGTATGCATTCAGAGAGCAGATCGCATCCTGTGCGGACGAGATCATCGCGGAGATACCGGTCACCCGGGAGATGTGTGACAGCTTGCTTCGTGGGTATTCATCAATTCAAGGTTATACAAGCGGAACCATGTGGAACCTGTCAAATGGACGTTCGATAGGATACAGGGTGGAGCCTGAGGACAGTGGTGGTTACATAGTGGAGTGGAATGACAGACTGCCTCTATGGAATACTTCATATGCAAATGGAGTGGGAGTTGATATAGGTAATGAGAGGGACAGATATGTATTCAGACACGTTGCTGCGGAGCGCAATATTGTTCCCGAGGAGGAAGAGAAGCTTGGTGAGACTCTGGAGGATCTGTCCAGCACTGGCAGTGGTGCAAGCAACATTATTAGGGCATTTCTGAACAATAGCAGTTACGATGAGACGATAATTGAGGACACTCTTCTAAAAGCGGTAAATGAGATCATGAGTCCGGAGGCTGTATTTGAGAGCATAAGGGTGCAGCAGGTACAGGATGGATATGGGAATATCCGGTGGGAGGTGTTTCTCAAGGAAAAGGGCATGAGCAGGTGCCCTTTGTCACGCATGGGAAGCGGTCTTAAGACGATCATTCTGGTGCTGCTAAATCTGCTGGTTATACCGGAGCTGGAGGGGTATAAGGATAAGAAGATGATCTATGGTTTTGAGGAGCTTGAGAATAATCTTCACCCTGCCATGCAGAGGAAACTGTTTGAGTATATATATGAATTTGCTGAAAAGAATGATGTTCAGGTGTTCATCACGACCCATTCCCATGTGGCGATAAATGCATTCTACGACAAGGACGATGCTGTGATATTCCATGTGTACAAGCAGGACGGCAGAGCATTTGTCAAAAGGATAGAATCGTATCTGGACAAGACCCGGATACTGGATGATCTGGACGTGAAGGCAAGCGATCTTCTTCAGTCAAATGGGATTATATGGGTGGAAGGACCATCAGACAGAGTGTATATAAAACACTGGCTAGACATGTATTTCCCGGATCGGTTCGTGGAGGGAGTGCATTATCAGTTCCTGTATTATGGCGGAAGGTTATTGTCACAGTATTCGGTTGAGGAAGTGACGGAACTCATAAGTGTGATCAAGACAAATAGAAATGCAGTCATTGTAATGGACAGTGATAAGAGAGGCAGAAATGCACGGCTGAATGATACCAAGAAGAGAATAATTCAGGAATTTGATGATCTTGGGATGATGTCATGGGTTACTAAGGGCAAGGAGATAGAAAATTACATCCCAAAGGAAGTCATAGAGGAAGTTCTGGGAATCAGTTTGAAGAAGCCGTGTGGACAGTATGAGCTGTTTCCTGGTTACATAGAGCCGTATTACAGAGGCTTTGCAGGCAAAAAGGTCAAGTTTGCAAGGAGTGTTGCGGAGCATATGACCTTGGAGAACATGGCTGGTATGCTGGATGTGAAGAAACAAGTTACGGAACTCGGCAAGCGGATCTCTGATTGGAATGGCGGGCCCTCTCACTGATAAAAATGCTCCTTGAAATACCCCACCCGCTTCTATATAATTAAGATATATTTGTTACGGAAAATGAACTATTCAGCCCAGTTTTACAGGGCTGAAGTTCAATACCAGGGAGGATTTACTATGAGGTTGGTTACAAGATCGGATTTTGATGGACTTGCGTGTGGCGCACTGCTGAAGGAAGCGGGAATTATTGATCATTGGAAGTTTGCGCATCCGAAGGATCTTCAGGACGGATTGATTGAGGTTACGGAGGATGACTGCCTTGCAAATGTGCCATTTGTTGAGGGCTGCGGACTTTGGTTCGATCATCATTCAAGTGAGCATGAGAGATTGGCGCTTGAGGGTAAATACAAGGGGGAGAGTCGTATAACTCCATCGTGCGCTAGAATAATCTATGAGTATTATGGAGGCAGAGAGAGATTTCCGCAGTTTGACGATATGATGGAGGCTGTTGATAAGGTTGATTCAGGTAATCTTACCATTGATGAGGTACAGAATCCAAAGGGATGGATACTTATTGGATTCCTGATGGATCCTAGAACCGGACTTGGAAGATTCAGAAATTTCACCATATCAAACTATCAGCTCATGGAGAAGCTTATAGATGCATGTCGTACCATGACCACTGATGAGATACTTGCCCTGCCGGACATACAGGAGAGAATAGTTCTGTATAATGAGCAGACAGAGAAGTTCAAGGAGATGGTCAAGGCACATACCATAGTGGACGGTAATCTTATCATAAGCGATCTTCGCGGAGTGGATCCGATATACACCGGCAATCGTTTCATGATATACAGTATGTATCCTGAACAGAATGTGTCAGCGTGGATAGTAAGCGGACGTGGTGGACAGGGATGTTCGGCAGCAGTTGGATACAGTATCCTGAACCGCACAGCGACCATGGATGTTGGAAGCCTTATGCTCAAGTATGGTGGCGGTGGACACAGGAAGGTTGGTACATGTCAGTTCAAGGATGACGAGATGGATACAAGACTTCCTCAGATGCTTGAGGAGCTCAAGGCTCAGGCTAATTCATAAGAAATATTGACAAAAAATAACCGGATGATACAAGTTTTAATTCGTATCATTCGGTTATTTTTTATGTTATAAAAATGTTCTTAAAGGTCTTCTTGAAGATTAGTCTCTCTGGAACAGATCTCTTGTGTATACCTTGTCTTTGATGTCGTCGAGGCATGAATTGTACCTGTTGGCGATGACAGCGTCGGACATGGATTTGAATTTGTCTAGGTCATTTACAACTTTGCTTCCGAAGAATGTGGTTCCGTCTTCAAGGGTTGGCTCATATACAACGACGGTTGCGCCCTTGGCTTTGATACGCTTCATGACACCCTGTATACTGCTCTGGCGGAAGTTGTCGGAGTTGCTCTTCATCGTCAGTCTGTATACACCTATGACACATTCCTTCTCCTGGGCTGCTGAGTAATCACCGTTATTGTTGTAGTCGTAGTAGCCTGCGATGGAGAGAACGCGGTCTGCGATGAAGTCCTTTCTCGTTCTGTTGCTCTCAACGATGGCGCTCATCATATTCTGAGGCACGTCGTTGTAGTTGGCAAGGAGCTGCTTTGTATCCTTTGGCAGACAGTATCCGCCGTATCCAAATGATGGGTTGTTGTAGTGTGTTCCGATTCTTGGGTCGAGACATACGCCGTTTATGATGTCCTGTGTGTTAAGTCCCTTCATCTCTGCGTATGTGTCAAGCTCGTTGAAGTAGGACACGCGGAGTGCAAGATAGGTATTTGCAAATAACTTTACAGCCTCAGCTTCGGTGAAGCCCATGAACAGAGTGTCTATATCTTCCTTGAGGGCACCCTCCTGAAGCAGTGCGGCAAATGTATGGGATGCCTTAACTATCTTCTCGTCATTCTTGTCTGTGCTGACAATTATCCTTGATGGATAGAGGTTGTCGTACAGTGCCTTTGATTCACGAAGAAACTCTGGGCTGAAAATGATATTTGACGTGTTGTATTTCTTCCTTACGGACTCGGTATATCCAACTGGTATAGTTGATTTGATGACCATGATGGCATCAGGGTTGACCTTGAGGACGAGCTCGATAACGGCCTCAACGGCTGATGTGTCGAAATAGTTCTTGTTGCTGTCGTAGTTTGTCGGAGCAGCTATGATTACGAAATCTGCATCCTTGTATGCTGATTTGCCATCGAGAGTTGCTGTGAGATCAAGCTCCTTCTCGGCGAGATATTTCTCAATATAGTCGTCCTGTATAGGGGATTTCTTGTTGTTGATGAGATCAACCTTTTCAGGGATGATGTCAACTGCCGTTACATGGTTGTGCTGTGCCAGCAGGGTCGCAATGGACAGACCAACGTAACCGGTTCCTGCCACTGCAATGTTCAGTGGGGATGGAGACTCGAGCTTGTGTGCGCCAGTATTGATGAACATTTCTGTGAGGTCGAAGTTCAAAACCTCTGACAAACTTTCGAGCTGCTCTATAGAAGGAACAAAATCCTTCTGCTCTATTCTGGAAATGAGTGCTCTGTTGATACCGGTTGCATCGGCGAGCTGAGCCTGGGTCATACCTTTTTCTTTTCTTCCGTTCATGACAGTGTCGGCGAGACGTGACTGTGATAATTTCTTCATGATCAAAATTCCTTTCTCTGATGAGTATTCTCTATTATTCTTAGAAGTATTATTCAAAACTAGCAATAAATGTTAATATTTATAACATTTACAATGCCATAATACATGTAAAAACGGCATAAATCAAGAGAAAAATGTATTTTAAACATAAAATTATGCATAATTAATGTTAATTAAAATAACATGCATAAAACAACTGAAAATATAGTTTATTTCAACGCAACATCGAGTTTTATCGGATTGTGATCGCTGTTTTTAAAATCCAGATCTATGGTCTCTGTGGAGTTGATCTGCAAATTGCTCGATACTATGAATCCGTCGATGACATAATATTGGAAACTCTCGTGGTCATGTCCTTCGTATGGTTTGTCCAGGGATCGGCATGTCGGAGCTGAGGAATCGGTGGTGCAGGTGAAGGAATCTCCAAATTCAGATACATCTATGCTTCCTGGTGCCCACAGGTCAGCGGACTGCTGAGGGTATACGGACAGATCCACATTTGAAAAAGTCTGGTTGAAGTCGCCTCCTGCGATAACGTAGTTCCCTGCTGCAGCCTCATTTTGGAGAATGTCGGCGAGCATCCTGGTCTGGGCGGCTTTGCCCTCGCCTGAGTCATAAGCCTCCAGGTGGAGATTTATTATGACGAGTTCGTGTTCACTTCCGGCAATCGGTATTCTGGACACGATCAGGCATCTTTTCAGGTTGCACAGTCTGATCGGGTAGGGAAATGGACATGGAAGCTGTATTCTTTCTGCATCCGATACTTCAAATGAGCTGAGAGTCATTATTCCTGATGTCACTCTGCCGATCGGTGGAAGTGGATATGGAACCATGAGTGTTTTGTAGTTGTAGGCGTATGAGCTTGTGTATGACGGCAGCTTTTCCTTCAAAATATCGGCTTCGTTTATCTTGTGGCTTCTGGATGATCGTTCATCAACCTCCTGGAGAAGAAAGATGTCAGCGGCAAGTGAATTCAGCTCTGATGTGATGGCCTCCATATTGTCGTTTACCTGCTTGGCTGTGGAAGTGTACACACTGTCTCCTCCGTCCATGAAAAAGTCAGCATTTGCACCGAGGGATCCGTAGCCGAGATTCCATGTCACGATGGATATGGAGTCGCCGACAGATGGTGAAAGCTTGGCTGAGCCGGTTGCATTTTTGCCAAATGTGCTTCCGGATGTGACCTCAAGGGATTCGGAATCGTCTGGCTTGTATTCTGTTATAGTGAGAACTCCCACAAATATTATGGTGGCCACAAGGATCACGCCGAGGACAATACAAGTTATTTTTAGAATTTTTTTTGCTATTATCATGTTGGATATTTCCTGTTCTATATTTGTTCAGCCCGTCCAAATGGTTAGTTGGACTGACATGTAAAGTATATCAGACGCGGTGTATGTAAACAATGTGTAAAATGACACATGTTGGGAATCGTGGTATAATGTAGCACGCTGATGCGTGCGCAGGTCATCGCGCTTGCGCACGATGATATATGATATAATGAGCAGCAAGACATAGTATAGTAGAAATTATTGAGGGGAATGTATGTTTGAACTTATTATAAAAGATATAATGGAGGTCGCGGGCTACCTTCCGATAGGCATTTTGTGCGGATGCATAGCAGTCGTGGCCTATCTCGTGTATACAGTGAGCCATGCGGGGAAAAAGGTTAGTGCCGGAGGACGTGTGAAGAAGTCAATAGTGTGGTTCCTGCTGGTGGTGTATCTGGCGGTGATGGCAGTTACTGTGTTCCTGTCCAGAGAGCCGGGCTCAAGGCAAGGCATTGACATGACGCTGTTTCAGACGTGGGGAGTGACGCCCCAGGAGCACGCATTTGTCATAGAAAATATATTGCTCTTTGTGCCGTTCGGCGTGCTTTTCCCGCTGGCGGTGGCTGGAAGTAAGAATGGCGATGGCAGGGCGGTAGACAGGTTGTCCAAATGTACTGTACTGTTTGGATTTCTGTGCAGTGTCTGCATAGAGACGGTTCAGCTTATAACGGAGCGCGGTTACTGCCAGCTCGATGATGTAGTTATGAATATCCTCGGAAGCCTTGCGGGATATATTATATTTTTAATTATAAAAAAGATGAAAAATATTAAAAAAATGGAGGAATAGATCATGCCATGTACAACAATATTGGTAGGAAAAAATGCGTCTTATGACGGTTCAACAATAATAGCGAGAAATGACGATTCGGGTGCCGGTTCGTACACGCCGAAGAAATATGTGGTTGTGAAGCCGGAGGAGCAGCCAAGAATATACAAGTCGGAGATATCCCATGTGGAGATTGAACTTCCGGATGATCCGATGCGTTACACCTGTGTTCCAAATGCGCTGGCGGGCGAAGGAATCTGGGCGGCAAGCGGAGTGAATTCTGCAAATGTGGCTATGACGGCGACGGAGACCATAACCTCAAATCCAAGAGTGCTCGGCGCGGATCCACTGGTGTGCTATGAGCCTGCGGAGGGAGATAAGTCTGAGAAGACTGGAGGTATCGGCGAGGAGGATATAGTCAGCATTACACTTCCATATATAAAGAGCGCAAGAGAGGGCGTGAAGAGACTTGGCAGCCTGCTTGAACGATATGGAACCTATGAGATGAACGGAATTGCATTTCAGGATGTAGACGAGATCTGGTGGCTTGAGACCATCGGAGGACATCATTGGATCGCGAGAAAAGTTCCTGATGATGTGTATGTTGTCATGCCAAACCAGTTTGGTATGGACGAATTTGATATGGCAGACGCAATGGGAGCGCAGAGCGAGTTCATGTGCTCGGCAGATCTTCCAGCATTTATAGAGAAGTATCATCTGAACGTGGAGAATATGGAGGACACGATCTGTCCACGGGATATATTCGGCAGCCACGACGATGCGGATCACGTGTACAACACCCCGAGGGCATGGTTCATGGAGCGGACGCTCAACCCGAATTCGGCAGTCTGGGACGGACCGGATGCGGACTTTACGCCGGTTTCGGATGACATTCCATGGTGCATGATACCAGAGAAGAAGATAACCATGGAGGATGTGAAGTATGTGCTTTCTTCGCATTATCAGGGAACTCCGTATGATCCGTACGGCAATTACGGCGACAATAAGATGCGCGGGGCATATAGATCGATAGGTGTGAACAGGACGGATTTCATGTCGGCGATCCAGATGAGACCATATGTTGGAGAGGATATCTGCGCTGTACAGTGGATAGCATTTGCATCGAATGCATTCAATGTCATGGTTCCTTTCTATGCAAATGTAGACACGACTCCTGAGTATCTGGCAAATACAGGGGCGGATGTTTCCACGGACAACTTCTACTGGACCAGCCGTATGATCGCGGCGATGGCGGATGCATCTTATGCGAAGTCGGTGTTCCATATCGAAAGGTACGAGGAGAAAGTCATGTCCAAGGCACATGAGATAATATACAGATATGATGATATTATGAATGAACAGCCATTGGGCGAGAAACTCCGCCAGCAGGCCAACCAGGAGACCACAGACATGGTGAGACGTGAGGCAAATGCAACCCTTGGCAGGGTTCTCTATGAACTCAGCAATCAGATGAAGAACTCGTATTCAAGATCTGATGCGTAGTAGGCAATGAGAGGCCGCTTACAGGTTATGATTATCCCTGTATTTACCCGGAGTCATGCCGTATTTCTTCTTAAACATCCTGTTGAAGTAGGACAGGTTGAAGAAGCCGCAGTTCTCCGCGACGGAGAGTATGCTCTCGTCATTGGAGGAGAGAAGTCTTGCGGCAACATTCAGCCTGAAGTCGTTCAGATATGATACAAATGACACCCCCATGGTGTTCTTGAAAAATCGCATAAAATGGGATTCAGAGAATCCACAGTAGGAGGCTATATCCGTTATGGATATGGCCTCTTTGTAATTTTCGTCTATGTAGGAGAGGATGAGTTTTGTTCTCTCCAGATCCCTGGCTCGGTTCTTCCTGTCTGCCTCATCCCTTGCGGTGGAGTTGGCATAGAGAATGTAGAAGAATTCAAAATAGCATCCCTTAAGTGCAAGGTGGTATCCCTTTGGCGTCTCTGAGCAGAGCTTGTCTACCCTGTTAAGACACGCGGAAAGAGACGGATATAATGGATCGTCCCTGTCATAAATACTCTTGATATCCACGTCGCCCGCCAGCAGAGGCAGGAAAAACTCGCTGTCCAGTGAGTCGTGATTTCTGGATCTGAACATGTCGACGGAGAAAAGAATATTCTCATATTCCATTGAATAGCCTTCGTGCTGGGAGATTCCGTGAATGTGTCCTGGCAGGATAATGACTATGTCACCCTCCTCAACATAGTGAGTTGTGAAGTCCACAGTCACATTTCCCTTGCCTTTTTTGATATAGATAATCTCCATAAATTCATGCCAGTGCAGAGACACAGAATTGAAGTCAAGTGGTATGGAGCACAGGTAAGTATTGTACGGAAACATCGGGTCCGCATGGGTCTTATTCTCCAGAAGATTTTCGTATTCAAGACTGTTCATATAACCATGTGCCTCCTTTTTGTTAATTCGACGATTTTTTACAGCTTTTACATATTGTACATCATCAATATGATAGAATTGTACAATTAATTGCTTATATAATGCAAGCATAAAAGGGGAAATGCTAATAAAATACAAGCCATAACAGGAACTGTTCAGGAGGTATCATATATGAGTAAAGCGTTGGAGCGTGGCGCAGGAATACTCCTGCCGATAAGCAGCCTCCCATCACCATATGGAATTGGAACCATGGGAAGAGATGCTTATGATTTTGTTGATATGTTGAAAAGAGCAGGGCAGAAGTACTGGCAGGTGCTTCCGATAGGACCAACAAGCTTCGGTGACAGTCCTTATCAGTCGTTTTCAGCATTTGCGGGCAATCCGTATTTTATCGATCTGGATACATTGATAGCTGAAGGGCTTATCAAGAAAGAGGAGGTAGAATCCTACAAATGGGCTGACAGTGATGACGAGATCGACTACGCCAGAATATACAGACAGAGATTTGAAGTTCTCAGAAAAGCATTTGGCAGATCAGAGCACAAAGACAGCAGGGATTACGTAGATTTCATAGAGGAAAATGAACAGTGGATAGATGACTATGCGCTGTATATGGCGATCAAGGCTGATCATAACAATAGAGAATGGCTTGCGTGGGAACCGGCGATCAAGAAGAGAAAGCCGGAGGCTATGGCAGCTTACAGAGAAAAGCTTGGTGAAGACGTGGAATTCTACAAATTCCTTCAGTTCAAGTTCTACGAGCAGTGGATGCCATTAAAAGAGTACGCCAACAGAAATGGAATAAGCATCATCGGTGACATTCCGATCTATGTTGCACTGGACAGTGCGGATGTGTGGGCGAACACGGATCAGTTCCAGCTTTCTGGAAGTCTGGCACCGTCAGTTGTGGCAGGGTGCCCGCCGGACATGTTCTCAAGCTACGGACAGAAGTGGGGTAACCCGATTTATGACTGGGATGTCATGGAGAAGGATGATTTCGCGTGGTGGAAGAAGAGAATTGCTGCATCTGCAAAGCTCTACGACGTGATCCGGATAGATCACTTTATCGGGATAGTCAGATACTACAGCATTCCGGCAAATGGAGAGCCGAAGGACGGCTACTACAGACAGGGACCGGGAAAGAAGCTCATCGATGCTATAGACAGCGCCATAGGTTCATCCAAGGTTATAGCTGAGGATCTCGGCGTGGTCGTGCCAGAGGTTCAGAAGCTGGTGAAGGAATCCGGTTATCCGGGCATGAAGGTGTTGGAATTTGCATTTGACGGTAATACGGCAAATGAATATCTGCCGCACAATCACGCAAAGAATTACGTAGCGTATATCGGAACCCACGATAATGATATGCTGAAAAGCTATATCAGCGGACAGAGTGAGGAGCTTCAGGAATATATGATGAAGTACCTCATGGCGAACAGCCTGGATGATGTGGCAGAGAAGATGATACATGCACTTTACATGAGCTCAGCGGACACTGTCATACTTCAGATGCAGGATATTCTGGGCAAGGACAACAGCGCCAGAATGAACTATCCATCAACGCTTGGCGGCAACTGGAAGTGGCGGCTTACCAAGGGAGCAACATGGGAATTTACACAGGAACATATAGATAAATTAAGGGATCTCACCAGACTGTATGGAAGAAACAGGGTGAAGACGTATATTTGTAAGGAGGATATTATGTTAAAGGATATTTGCATGAAGAAATACAACAAGGAGATCAAGGATTGTACAAATGAGGAGATATACTTCGCACTCCTTGATATGACAAAGAAGCTCGCAGACGGAAAGGTTTCAGAGGAGGGACAGAAGAAGGTTTATTACATCTCAGCAGAGTTCCTCATTGGAAAGCTTCTCTCGAACAATCTCATCAACCTTGGTGTATTTGACGAGGTTAAACAGGTGCTTGCTGAGAATGGCAAGAGCATCTATGACATAGAGGAGGTTGAGCCGGAACCATCACTTGGAAATGGCGGTCTTGGAAGACTTGCAGCATGTTTCCTCGACTCCATGGCAACCCTCGGACTTCACGGAGATGGAATTGGACTTAATTACCACATGGGTCTGTTCAAGCAGGTATTTGAGAACAATTACCAGAAGGAGACTGCAAATCCTTGGATTGAGGCAGACAGCTGGCTCGAGAAGACAGACGTTACCAACACGATCACATTTGGCAATCTGAAAGTCCAGTCAAGAATGTACGATATAGATGTAACCGGATACGAGAACAGAACAAATAAGCTCCACCTCTTCGATATCGAGAGCGTTGACGAGTCCATCATGGAGCCGGGCGGAATTAACTTCGACAAGACAGACATTGCAAAGAACCTGACACTCTGCCTGTACCCGGACGACAGCGATGAGGCTGGAAATCTTCTCCGTATCTACCAGCAGTATTTCATGGTGGCAAATGGTGCAAAGCTCATTCTTGATGAGGCTAAGGCAAAGGGTTCAAATCTTCACGACCTGGCTGATTATGCAGCAGTTCAGATCAATGATACACACCCTTCAATGGTGATCCCTGAGTTCATCAGACTTCTTACCGCTGAGGGAATATCATTTGACGAGGCTACAGAGATCGTGACAGAGGTGTGCGCATACACCAACCACACTATCCTTGCAGAGGCTCTTGAGAAGTGGCCGCTTGCTTACCTTGAGAAGGTTGTTCCACAGCTTGTTCCTATCATCAAGAAACTGGATGAGAAGGTTCGTAACAGATATAAGGATGAGAGCGTATATATCATCGACAAGGATCAGAGAGTGCACATGGCACACATTGATATACACTATAGCCACAGCGTAAACGGTGTTGCATACCTTCACACAGAGATCCTCAAGGATTCTGAGCTGAACAACTTCTACAAGATCTATCCTGAGAAGTTCAACAATAAGACAAATGGTATCACATTCAGAAGATGGCTTCTCCACTGCAACGAGCAGCTTGCAGCATATATCACAGAGCTCATCGGTGACGGCTACAAGAAGGATGCAGAGAAACTGAATGACCTCGCTAAGTTCTATGATGATGATGCAGTCCTTGGCAAGATCATGGATATCAAGAAGCAGAACAAGGTCGTTCTCAAGGATTACCTTAAGGAGACACAGAACATTGACATAGATGAGAATTCTATCTTTGATATACAGGTTAAGAGACTTCATGAGTACAAGCGTCAGCAGATGAACGCACTCTGGGTTATCCACAAGTACTTCGATATCAAGGCAGGAAATCTTCCAAAGACTCCTGTGACTGTAATATTTGGCGCAAAGGCAGCTCCTGCATACACCATCGCAAAGGATATCATTCATCTCATCCTCTGCCTGCAGCAGCTCATCGATAATGACCCAGAGGTAAGTCCATACCTCAAGGTTGTCATGATCGAGAACTACAATGTATCAAAGGCAGCAAAGATCATACCTGCATGTGACATTTCAGAGCAGATCTCACTTGCATCAAAGGAGGCATCAGGTACTGGAAACATGAAGTTCATGCTGAACGGCGCGCTTACACTCGGAACAAGAGATGGTGCAAATGTTGAGATTGGAGAGCTTGTCGGCGAGGATAACATTTACTTCTTCGGCGAGTCAAGCGAGGCAGTCATCGACCACTATGCAAAGGCTGATTATGTGTCAAAGGATTACTACGAGCAGCCTGAGATCAAGAAGCTTGTTGATTTCATCGTGAGCGATGAGCTCCTTGAGATCGGACAGAAGGAAAGCCTTGAGAGACTTCACAACGAACTTATCGTAAAGGATTGGTTCATGACACTCCTCGATGTTGAAGATTATATCAAGACCAAGGAAGGCGTACTTGTAGACTACGAGGATCGTAAGACTTGGGCAAAGAAGGCACTTGTCAACATCAGCAAGGCTGGATTCTTCTCATCAGACAGAACCATCGCTGAGTACAACAAGGACATTTGGAGATTATAATATAAAACTTAGTTTATTTCACAGCAGGGGACGGAGGGGTCAGGCACCTCCGTCCCCTTTTGATGACCCCATTTGATTTAAATAAAGAATTCTTGCGATGGTTTTAGGTGGCATATGAGAAGTAAGTTGGTTATAATTAAATATACTAAAGTTGGAATGTGATACGAAATCAGTTCACATCAAGAAAAAGGAAGGCAGTGGAGAGATGTATAGAATACTGATCGTTGATGACGAGAGAATAGAGAGAAACGGGATAAGATTCCTCCTGAAAAAGCTGAATATGGAATTTGATATCGACGAGGCGGTAAACGGTCTTGATGCATTGGAGAAGATGCGTCAGGAGAATTATGATATCCTCCTCACCGATGTGAAGATGCCTTTCATGGACGGCATAGAACTCATTGACAATGTGGTAAATGAGAAGAAGAAAATGAGATGTGTGATATTCAGCGGCTGCAATGAATTTGACTATGCAAAGAGAGCAATAAGGCTGGGAGTTGTGGATTATATATTGAAACCGGTCGACCCGAAGGAGTTTAAGGAGACGTTGGAGAAGGTTGTGGATGAGCTAGAGGCGGCTAAAGCCTCGGATGAGCTCAAGAGCAAGAGCATGGAATTCCTTTATGAGCATGCGCTATATATGCTTGTAAATGGCGAAGATATAGAGAGTATACGCAGAGAGTACAACGGTCTGAACCTGAATTTCGCCAGATTTAAGAGAATTCTGCTGGTTGAATTTAATCACGATTTCTTTGGAAGACGAGATGTAGATTTCAAGAAAAATGAGAAGATAATGGCACTTGGAATACAGAGATACCTCAATCTGAATCAACAGCAGGAACTTATTTTTCTGGGCGATGAAACAGATGCGGTTTACACGGCCCAGGAGCTTGCCAGGATAATTAAAAGTGATTACGATGAGGAATGTTTTATAGCAGTTTCATCGGATATAGAGAACCCTGAGGACATGAAACAGAAGGTCGATGAGCTTGATGAGCTTATGGACAATAAGTTTTATCATCCGGAGATAAAGGTGTTCTACCCAAATATGGAGAGCGATTCGTCAGGAATGATCCAGTTTGATGATGACACTCTCATGAAACAGATGAAACAGGACATCAAGATGAAGGATGTGGAGGCACTCAGGGAACATTTTGACAAATTCTGTGAAAAGTACAGGCACAAGAATGAGTGCTCACAGATATATATAAAGTTTCTCTACTCAAATCTTTTGAAGGACATATACGGCAGTATAGATGGGACCGGTGAGGCGGATCTTAACAAGGATGTTGAAAAGATGTATATGACGACAGATTTTCAGAGCCTTACAGGTCTTGTCGAGGTTGCGATAGACAGACTCGCGGCCTGCTTTGAGGACAAGAGTCAGACCGGACATAAGGAAGTGGAGATAGTAAAGCAGTATATTTACAGGAATTACGGGAGCGAGCTAGGCATAGATATGCTTGCGGATATGGTATATCTTGCCCCAAGTTATCTCAGCACAGTGTTTAAGAAAGAGACGGGACAGAACCTGAGCAAATTTATCAAGTCATACAGAATGGAGCGGGCAAGGGATATGCTTGAGAATAGTATGGCGAAGATTGTAGATATAGGTGCGATGTGTGGTTATCAGAATGTATCCTATTTTTGCTCGAGTTTCAGGGAGTTTTATGGAGTGAGCCCTCAGAAATTCAGGGAGAGCGGTGTTGCAGGCGGTGAGTAGACATACAGCAGACTTGGAAAAGGACGATTGCAGAACTCGTTAAGCAGGGGGATCGTAGATGAACAAAGGTGGAGTCAAGAAGAGATTTCGTGATATGAAGCTGACTGGCAAAATGGTTGTTATTTATCTGCTGGCCGGACTTGTGCCTGTTATGATAATACTGGGTATAACATATATGGAGATGAAAAAGATCCTGTGGGCCCGGGAGACAACAATCTTGGAATCTTATGTCAGCCAGACCACGGATTCCATGGACAATGAATTGGAGATATATAACAACCTCTCTAAATATATATCGTATAACCAGTCGATTGCAAAGATACTGAGTGCGGATCAATCGGCATATCAGAATTATGAGCAGTTCAGTACGGTGATCGATCCCCTGCTGGCATCGATCATGTATTTCCATGAGGATGTAAATCAGGTCACGATATATACTGACGCCAGTGATGTGAAACATGGGTCAACAGTTGCACCGTTAAAAGATCTGGCGGATGGAACGCATGCATATGATGATCTGGATAACAATATACACTGGCATATTGATCTGGAAAGCCGAACTGCATTTTCAGTCAGTCGGATGGCTATGCTGGAGCAGAAAGGTGCCAAGGGTGTTTTGTATGTAGGCGTGGATTATGACAGTGTATTTCAACCGTTTTATACAGAGACAATGTTTGATAATTATGGGCTTATCATAGAGGATGAGTATGGACATATGATATTCAACAAGAATACATTTGCCGATGAGCAGTCAGCATATGAATTGGATGTGGATAAATTCGATGCCCTGAGAGAGATGGAAAATTCAGGGTATCAGTTCATAGATAAGACGTCCAAGGCGACCGGTTGGAACATATGTGTATACAAACCGAACAAACTTATAATCTCATCGGTTCGTCCGATACTTATAATAGCGGTGGCGGCACTTCTGGTAAGTATGCTCGCAGGTATATTATGTATAAATATGGTATCAGAATTTATAACGAAGCGAATCAAAAATCTTCAGAAGACTATGAAGGCCACCGAGACAGGAAATCTGGGCATGGTTATAGAAAATGACAGTACAGATGAGATTGGTGATCTTATAAATGGCTACAACAGCATGAGTAAGCGCCTTGATGAGACTGTCAATGAGGTATATCAGAGCAAGATCAAGGAAAAAGAATACGAGATGAGGGCACTTCAGGCCCAGATCAACCCGCATTTCCTGTACAATTCTCTGTCTATGATCAATTGGAAAGCCCTTGAGGCGGAGCAGGAAGACATAAGCCGGATCACCTTGTCTCTGTCCACATTCTACAGGACAGCCCTGAACAAAGGAAAAAACATCCTGCTTGTCAAAGATGAGATAGCAAATATCAAGTCGTATCTTGATATCCAGCTTGCCATGCATGACAACAGCTTTGATGTGGTGTACGACATAGATGACAGTATCTTAAAATACGAAACATTGAATCTGATACTCCAGCCGCTGCTTGAAAACGCGATAGGGCATGGAATTGACGTCAAGACTGACGGCAGAGGAGAGATACGCATAGAGGGAAAGGAGAATGGAGATTTCATTGACTTTACCGTATCTGACAACGGTGTCGGTATGACAAAGACCCAGGCCGCCCTGATCCTGTCCAAGTCGTCCAATGGCTACGGTGTGTCAAATGTAAACGAGAGGCTTAAACTCTACTACGGTGAACAGTATGCAATAAAAATAGACAGCACCCCGGGAGCCGGCACGAAAGTAATGCTCCACTTCCCAAAGAGAGTAGAAAACTAGAAAAATTATAAAAAATACGAAGAGTGGATGTACCTTTTGAAGCTTATTAAAGCTCAAAAGGTACATTTTTTTATACTTTTGTGGACATAATAACAATGCATAACGGCGGATATCCGCGGCACACTCCGGAGTGGCGCCCGCCCATCAAAAAAACAACATATCTAAAAAATCCAACATGATTCTAAAATCATTGATATATACGGATTGGAAACGTTTTCTTATAATAATGACATAAGGTAAAGGTACTGCAAAGGTGTTAAAAACATTCAATCAAAACTATATTTTTAAGGAGGAACGGTTATGAGAGTTAAGAGATTTGCAGCAGTTGCACTTGCGGGTGTAATGGGAATGTCAATGCTGGCAGGATGTGGAGATTCAGGAAAGGACGAGTCAACAACAGCAGCAGCAAAGAGTGATGCATCAGAGGCTACAGATGCAACAGAGGCAGCTTCAGAGGAAGAGGCGATCAAGACAACACTTACAGTTTGGGGACCAGCTGAGGATCAGTCACCTGATTACGGCGAGTGGTTACAGACAACATGTGAGGCATTCAAGAAAGAGCATCCAAACTGGGATATCACATTTGAGTATGGTACATGTAGTGAGGGTGATGCTGGAAAGACTGTAACACAGGATGTTTCAGCGTCAGCAGATGTATACATGTTCGCAAATGACCAGTTACAGACTCTGATCGATGCAGGTGCTATCTCAGAGCTCGGCGGAAGCACAGCAGATTATGTTAAGTCAACAAATTCACAGGCGATTGTAGATTCTATCACAGTTGATGGAGGTATCTATGGTGTGCCATTTACAACAAATACATGGTTTATGTACTACAACAAGAAGACATTTACAGAGGATGATGTAAAGAGCCTTGACACAATGCTTGAGAAGGGTAAGGTTTCATTCCCACTCTCAAACTCATGGTACATCGCAGCATTCTACCTTGCAAATGGCGGAACATTATTCGGTGATGGTACAGACAATGATGCAGGAATCAACTTCGGTGGTGACAACGGCAAGGCTGTTACAGACTACCTGGTAGATCTTGTAAACAACAAGAATTTTGTAAACGATGAGTCAGGTGTTGGTATCTCAGGTATGACAGATGGTTCAATATCAGCAATGTTCTCAGGCTCATGGGACTACGCAGCATTACACGATGCACTTGGAGATGATCTCGGAATCGCAGTTATGCCAACAGCCAAGATCGGCGGTGCGGACAAGCAGCTCCTCTCATTTGCAGGATCAAAGGCAATCGCTGTAAATCCTAACTGTGAGTATCCACAGGTTGCAGTTGCACTTGCACTCTACCTTGGAAATGAGGCATCACAGGAGTCACACTACACAGCAAGAAACATCGTTCCATGTAACACAAGCCTTCTTGAGAGCGATGCAGTTAAGGGCGATGCACTTGTAACAGCTCAGAATGCAACATTCGATACAACAGCATTCATCCAGCCATTTGTTCCTAAGATGAGCAACTACTGGACACCAGCAGAAAACTTTGGTAAGTCTCTCGTAAATGGTGAGGTTACACACGACAACGCAGCAGATATGACAGAGTCATTCAACACATCACTTAACACTGATGTAGCACAGTAAAAATACTAGTTATATATTTCAAAAACAGGTGCTCCATTCATCTACAGGTGATGGGGCACTTGTAATAAGAAGAGATAATAATTTACTTTGAGACGGAGGTGTTAGGATGGCTCAGGCTATAACAAATAAAAAAAGCAAAATAAAGAAAATACGAAGATCTGATTACCCATATACCGTTGCACAGGCAGCGGCAAATGGAGACATAGCAACCAGAATTTCATTTCTGATCTTGGGGTTTGGAAGCATAGTCAGAAAACAGTTTGTAAAGGGATTTTCGTACCTGGTACTTGAGGTACTGTTTATATGGTTTATGATAAAGCATGGAGCATCACTACTGGTGGATATCTTCCATCTGGGTGGTCAGGAACAGCAGAAGGTCTGGAATGATGCAAAGGGTGTATTTGAATATACCCAGGGTGACAACTCTCTGCTCATGCTCCTGTACGGTGTGGCAACACTGTTTATAATTTTCGCATTCATCTGCCTTTGGGTAGTAAGTATAGAGAGCGCATACAAAGCGTATTGCCTGTGGGATAAAGGCAAAAAGGTTCCAAAGTTCAAGGACGATGTGAAGAGTCTGTTTGACAGCAATCTTCATGCATTCCTTCTTCCACTTCCTGTACTTGGAGTCGTTGTATTTACGATATTGCCATTGGTTTTCATGATATTTATGGCATTTACAAATTACAGCAAGCTTGATTCACATACAGTTATATTCAACTGGGTTGGACTGAAGAATTTTGCAAAGATATTGAACTTTAGTGATGCAATAGGAAGTACATTCTGGTCAGTGCTTGGCTGGACACTTGTTTGGGCTGTGGCAGCCACATTCAGTAACTACTTCCTTGGAATGATACTCGCAATGGTGATCAACAGAAAGGGAACCAGGGCAAAAGGTATGTGGAGAGCAATCTTCATGCTCTCAGCAGCGGTTCCACAGTTCGTATCACTTCTTCTGATGAGAACGATCTTCAGTCAGAATGGTATCGTCAATACATTACTTATAAATAACGGAATAATCGACAATGCTATTCCATTCTGGAGCAATGCAACACTTGCCAGAGTCATGGTAATTGTCATCAATATCTGGATAGGAATTCCATTTACCGTCATGCAGGTCACAGGAATTCTCCAGAGCATACCGGAGGAGATATACGAGGCTGCGAGAGTTGACGGAGCAGGCCCGGTAAAGATCTTCTTCAAGATCACTCTTCCTTATATGTTGTTTGTCACAGCACCATATCTGATAACAACATTTGCAGGAAATATAAACAACTTTAACGTTATCTACCTTCTGTCAAATGGAGCGCCTACCCCGGTTGGAAAGACTGCCGGAAAGACAGATCTTCTTGTCACATGGCTCTATAAGCTGACGGTTGATAATCAGTACTACAACTTAGGTGCTGTTATAGGTATAATGACATTCATAGTTCTCGCTGTTGTGTCACTGGTAACTTACCACAACACCGCATCATATAAAGATGAGGAGGGATTTCAGTAATGGCTAAATCAAATAATAATGAGATTAAAGCAAGAAGCAAATGGACACTGGGAGACATCGTGGTTCATATCATACTGGTAATCCTTTCGGTTATCTGGGTATTGCCGATCGCATGGATAATCATGATAAGCTTCAGAGGAGAGAAAGGACAGTATGTTTCAACTCTGCTGCCAAAGTCTCTGACTCTGGCAAACTATACAAAGCTTTTTACAGACACAGGTATTCTGAATTTCATGCAGATGTTCAAGAATACTTTGATAATAGCAATTTTCTCATGTATAATATCAACAGCGTTCGTGCTTGCAGTTTCATACTGTATGTCAAGAATGCGTTTCAGACTGAGAAAGCCATTTATGAATGTGGCACTTATCCTTGGAATGTTCCCGGGATTCATGGCTATGATAGCTGTGTATTACATCCTTAAGGTTCTGGGACTTTCAGAAGGCTCACTCATCAGGGTTGCTCTGGTACTCGTATATTCAGGCGGTTCAGGACTTGGATTCTATATCGCCAAAGGATTCTTTGATACTATACCAAAGTCGCTGGAAGAAGCAGCATACCTTGATGGTGCTACAAGATGGCAGTCATTTACAAGGATCATCATACCACTCAGCCGACCGATCATAGTTTATACGGTTCTGAATTCGTTCCTTGCACCATGGATTGATTTCGTGTTTGCCAAGGTTATATGCAGAGCCAACAAGGACTATTACACAGTATCCATCGGACTTTGGAACATGCTCGAGAAAGAGTATGTGTACAACTGGTTCAACTCATTTGCGGCTGGCGCAGTGCTGATATCCGTACCGATTATCATTCTCTTTATGATAATGCAGAAGTGCTACAAGGATAGCATGTCTGGAGGCGTAAAGGGTTAAGGATAATATATGAAATTATTTGCAAAACCTAAGTGGAATGAGGAAAGCATATGCCAGCAATGAAGTATCTGAAAAAAATAATAACATGTGTGCTAACAATTACCCTTATAATAATATGTGGCTGCCAGGACAATAACACCCCCTCCAACCCGTCTAAGGCGACCACAGATGCAGAATATGAGTCTGCCATGCATATTGCGGAGACAACGCCGCTTGGAAGGTATCCGGAACAGCTCACCTATACCCTGGGAAAGCTGTCCGGTGCAAATAATTCAAATCTCCCACAGGGAGAAACGTATGAAAATAACGCATACACACAGATATTAAATGAAATCTTAAATGTGCAGAACCAGGATATATTTGAGGCTGCTGATAATCAGTATGATGATAATGTATCCATGGTGATAGCACAGAAGGATCTTCCGGATGTGATGATCGTCCAGGACATGGATGAGCTGCAGTATCTGGTGGAAAATGACATGATCGAGGATCTCACAGACAGTTATAACAACTGTATGAGTGAAACGATAAAGAACATATATAAGAGTTATGGCAGCAGTATTATGGATGTGGTCACATTTGATGACCGTATCATGGCCATACCTGAGACAAATATATCAGATGGACCAAATCTGATATGGCTTAGAAAAGACTGGATGGATAAGCTGGGACTTGAGGCTCCGAGAACACTTTCGGATGCGGAGGAGATCATCAGGCAGTTTATTGAGAAAGATCCGGGAAATAATGGTGTAGGAAGTACCGTAGGGCTGGTGGCAGACACAAGTCTCTGCGGCGGTTGTGGTTATAGCAGCGAGTACACACTCGACATTGTATTTGCCGCATATGGGGCATTTCCGAAACAGTGGATAAAGGATGAGGACGGAAAGGTTGTGTATGGTTCTGTACAGCCGGAGGCAAAGAAGGCTCTGGAGCATATACATGAGATGTACGAGGAAAGGATTCTGGATCGGAATTTCCTCATGCGGACAAGCAGCAACATAATAGAACTCATAGTGAATGGACAGTGTGGTTCATTCTTTGGACCATGGTGGGCGCCAAATAATCCTCTTATGGACGCTGTAGCGGCCGATCCAACAGCAAAGTGGGAACCATATCTGCTTGCCACAGAGGAAAACGGCTCAACGAGTTATCACACTCAGGTTCCATATGGCAACTTCGTGGTAGTCAGAAAGGGATATGAGCACCCGGAGATAGTGTGCAAGATAATAAGTGTGCTGTTCGACTATGTAAGATATGAGGACAAAGACAATCAGGCTATAAAGGATTACTACAAACTCAATGTGGATCCTACCGCAAGACCACTTGCAATGAACGTGGACTACAACAATGCACTTCAGATATGCTATGGCGAGCTGAACCACGTGTTCTCTGGCATAAGGCAGCCGGATGATCTGAATCTGCTGGAACAATCTTATTATGAGGCGTGTGAGTCATATCTCAAGAATGAAGATAATGCGTCATCGGAGGACTGGGCGGCATATACATCCCGTATAACTGCATGCAAGATCCTCAATGATGCGCGTACAAATAAAGTCGAATCTCTGTACTTCGGTGAGACTGAGACCATGGTGTCAGACTGGTGGCACCTTGAGAATCTGGAGAGCAATACTTACCTGAAGATAGTTACAGGTGAAGCAGATCTGGATGAATTTGACAGTTTTGTGGACAACTGGTATAAGTCCGGTGGAACAACGATCACCGATGAAGTTCGAAGGGAGTGCCGGTAGATATGATAAGAGCAATAGTATTTGATTTAGATGATACATTATACGACTGCCTTCACGAGAATGATAAGGCAGTGGAAGACACTGTGAGATATGTGGCAAATGAACTTCTTCATATAGATGAAGTGACAGTGATGAAAGCCTTTGAAGAAGGCAGAGACATGGTAAAGGATCAGCTCTCTGCCTGGGATATGGCGGCGCAGCACAATAGGGTGCTGTACTTCCAGAAGATGCTGGAGATTCTGGGGGTATCACCATTTAAGTATGACCTGCAGGTGTACAACTATTTCTGGAACAATTTCCTGAACAAGATATCCATATTCCCCGGGGCATTGGAGTTTATAGATGATATGAAAGCCAGAGGAATAAAGATTGGTATCTGTACAGATATGACTGCGCATATCCAGTTCAGGAAGATAGACAGACTTGGACTTACGGGCAGACTTGACGCAATGATAACAAGCGAGGAGGCTGGTATAGAAAAGCCGAACCGCAGGATGTTCGATATGATAGCTACAAAGCTGGGCGTAAAGAACGATGAGGTCATCTATGTGGGCGATAGCTACAAGAAGGATGTCATGGGAGCGAAAAATGCTGGAATGACACCGGTGTGGTATTTGTCGCTGCAGAACAAGACGGACGAGGATGTACTGGCTGTGTCCAGCTATCCGGAACTTAAGAACATAGTGAATAGGGCGATGTAAAAATGCCGGAGTGCGTGATAATTAAAAATCACATACTCCGGCTTATTTTGTTTAATATCCGTATTTCTTTTTATTTTTTATAAGGAAGGTGATAGTTATGACAAGGGTCACAGCCTCCGCTACGGCCACAGCACACCAGATTCCATTGATGCCAAACACCATAGGCAGCATCAACACCGCTGCAAGCTGTATCACCAGTGTTCTGAGGAAAGATATGGTTGCGGATACAAGCCCGTTGCCTAGACCTGTGAAGAAACCTGAGCCAAATACGTTGAATCCGCAGAACAGGAATGATATGGAAAAAAGCATCATACCGGTCTGGGTCATACGGCATAGTGTATCATCATAGCCAACAAATATTCTTGCGATAGGGAGTGCCAGAACCTCGGACAAAACCGTCATTGTTATGGCTGTGACGGCGGTGATCACAAGGCTTTTTTTAAGCAGGCTGTGCAGCTGTTTTTTGTTACCGGCACCATAGTTATAACCGATGATAGGCGTGACTCCGATGGCATAACCGAAGAATATTGCCATGAATATGAATGACACATACATTATCACACCATATGCTGCTATACCATTTTCATTCGCAAGTTTCATAAGCTGCAGGTTATAGACCACAGACACAAGGGATGTGGACAGGTTGGTAAGCATCTCAGAAGAGCCGTTTCCACAGGCTTTCCAGATACACTTCCAGTCAAACTTTGCTTTCGTCAGTTTTAACGATCCTGTTGTGTTGGTCGCAAAATATATGAGCGGTACTACACTTCCTATAATCTGTCCGCACACTGTGGCAGCCGCAGCTCCGGCTATGCCGAGGCGGAACACAAACATGAGAAGAAAATCAAGTACCATGTTGGTGATACCCGCAAGTACTGAAACCAGCAGACCAAGGTTTTGTTTCTCTGCCGTTGTAAGAAAACTCTGAAAACTGTTCTGAAGCATAAAAAACGGCTCTGACAGAATGAGTATTCTTCCGTATAATATGGCGTCTGAGCGTATAGTATCGCTGGCTCCGAGGAGCTCGACTATCTGGGGCATGAAGACAAATCCTATGACTGCCACAATGCAGGACGAGATGATGATAAGCCACACCAGCATCGAGAATACTTCATTTGCCTTTTTCTTTTCCCCGAGCCCCATATAATATGAAGTCAGTGCGCTGCCTCCCGTACCGATCATGAATCCTATGGCGGATATCGCCATCAGCACAGGCATGACCAGATTGACCGCTGCAAATGGATTCTTGCCTATGATGTTGGAGACAAAGTAGCCGTCCACAATGCTGTAGATGGATGTCATGATCATCATGGCAATGCACGGCAGCACATATCTTATAAGCTTTTTATATGTAAATGAATCAGAAAGTCTTATTTCCATAATCCTTCAGTTCCTTTCTTAAGGTAATCGAGCTGACGCTGCATGAGTGAGAGCAGAAGTTCTCTTTCCTCATCCGTAAAACTCGAAAATGATGAAATATCAGCATTTGTCAGTGGCGTAATATATTTGTTGGCGAATGAGACTCCATTTTCCGTGATTGATAAATATTTGATGTTCCCTGCACCTTTGTGTGTTGTCAGAGAAATGAGTCCCTTGCCTTCCAGTTTTTTGACAGCAGAGTTGCATGTCTGTCTGGGTATGAACCATGTGTCGCATAGCTCTGCCTGAGTAAGTTCAGCTTTATTCTCAATGGTCAATATATAAATTATCCAGAAAGCAGTTTCAGGCAGCCCGGAGTTTCTTGCCGCCTCCTGCCAGATATCGTCCTGAGCTTTCCAGAGGGTGTTAAATATGCGTAGCTGTTCTTGTAAATGACTGTCTTTATATGCGATCATAAAATATGAAAAAACTCCTTTAGTTATTATTGGGGTGCAAATTTAAACCCATAGCAATGAGAAAGTATTTTCTTAAAATATATGATATTTGATCGGGAAAGCACCACTATCCAATATAAATCCGAAATCGGATTTAGTCAAGCAAGTTTATATAAATTTTAATAAGAGGACAGGATAGTGGGTTAAGTAAAGATATGCATAAATATTTTCATTTAAAGGTATGTGAAGGTGTTGTTTTGGGTAGGTAGTGTGGCTATAATAATAGACATGGGCTATGAAATTATAGATATATGTTATGGTTGACAGAAATCTATGCGGTGTGAAGAAAGTAGTCATGGCTAGGGAAGGAGTGTACACATATGGGTTTTTTAACAGGTAAGACAGCGATAATAACAGGAGGCGGACGTGCAGTTCTCAGCGATGGAAGCTGTGGATCCATCGGATACGGAATAGCGACAGCATATGCCAAGGAAGGTGCCAATCTGGTGCTTACAGGACGTAATGTCAAGAAACTTGAGGATGCAAAGGCAGAGCTTGAGAGCAAATATGGGATCAAGGTTCTTGCAGTCCAGGCTGATGTAAACGCAGGTGCGGACAACGAGAGCGTCGTCAAGAACGTTGTGGAGCAGACAGTTAAGGAATTTGGAAGAATAGATGTGCTCATCAACAATGCGCAGGCATCTGCATCAGGCGTTACCATCGCAGATCACACAACAGCACAGTTTGACCTTGCCATATATTCAGGTCTTTACGCTGCATTTTACTATATGCAGGCATGCTATCCATATCTGAAGGAGACAAAGGGTTCAGTCATCAACTTTGCATCAGGTGCAGGCCTCTTTGGAAATTACGGACAGTGCGCATATGCGGCAGCGAAGGAAGGCATCAGGGGCCTTACAAGAGTTGCAGCTACAGAGTGGGCAGCTGACGGAATAAATGTCAATATAGTATGTCCTCTCGCATGGACATCACAGCTTGAGAATTTTGAGAAGGCATATCCGGATGCGTTCAAGGCAAATGTTAAGATGCCGCCAATGGGACACTTCGGAGACGTAGAGAAGGAGATTGGACGTGCGTGCGTGGCACTCGCATCACCGGATTTCAAGTACATGAGTGGTGAGACGATCACACTTGAGGGCGCAATGGGACAGAGACCATAGTGCAGTCAATATATCAAATATGGCTTATGCTATGATAATAGAATATGATGTAGATGCGGATCCTGGTTCGCGGCTTGCATAAAAAATGAGCGTAACACAATAATACCCAGATGGGAAATGTGTTATGCTCATTTTGTTTAGCCGACTCAGTCATCAACTATATCTCAAACCAGATGGTTGTCCGCTTGTCGTTAATAAGACACAAGGTTTCTTAAAAAAATATGAAATATCTGCCATCATCCTTGAATAACCTTACTTGGAGTACTTATAATAGAACTTTGTTAAAGAAATCATGAGATGTCATGGACAGTCGATGCAAAATGCTGCTCGATGCATAACATTTGCCGACCATATACACAGGAAGAGGTGTTTTATTTGGATACAAACTCAGAAAACAATCTGGATACACGGGGAGTCCCGATCATGGGTCTTACCTCGGAGGAAGTAAGGGAACGGATCGACAATGGACTTACCAATCACACGGATATAAGTACGCAGAAGACAGTGGGGCAGATCGTCAAGTCCAATCTGCTTACATACTTCAATCTTATATTCCTCATACTTACGGTGCTGCTATGTATCGTTGGTTCATTCAGGAATCTGACGTTCCTGCCGGTCATCATAGGCAATACGGTTATAGGAATATTTCAGGAGTTGCGTGCAAAAAAGACTCTTGACAAGATGAGCATGTTAAATGCGCCGCATTCGATAGTTGTGAGAGACGGAGAACAACAGCAGATACAATCAGAGGAACTGGTTAAGGACGATATCATCATTCTGTCGGCTGGCAATCAGATATGTGCTGACGCTACGGTGCTCAGCGGCAGTATATCGGTAAATGAAGCCCTGCTCACCGGTGAGTCGGATGAGATCAAGAAGAAATCAGGTGATCGACTCATGTCCGGAAGCTTTGTGGTGTCCGGGCAGTGCTATGCCAAGCTTGACAAGGTGGGCAATGAGTCATACATATCACAGCTCACAGCCCAGGCGAAGGCCATGGGTGATGGCGAACAGTCAGAGATGATCAGGTACATCAACAAGCTTGTAAAATGGGTTGGAATCATCATCATACCAGTGGGAATCATATTGTTCTGCCAGGCGTATATCATGAATGGAGAGACATTCAAGAAGAGTGTTGTATCGATGGTTGCGGCGGTTCTCGGAATGATCCCTGAAGGACTTTATCTGCTCACAACTGTTGCGCTTGCGCTCAGCACAATAAGACTTGCGAAGAAACAAGTGTTACTGCATGACATGAAGAGTATAGAGACACTCGCGAGAGTCGATGTACTCTGTGTTGATAAGACCGGAACCATCACTGAGCCGGGTATGCAGGTTACAGAGCTGGTGATAAGCGGCAGATGCGGCGATGCCGAGATGGACAAGAGAGCATTTGCACATCTGCTGGCGGATTACTCGGCGGTCATTGAGGACAACAATGCCACAATGGAGGCGATCAGAGCCTATGTGGCTAAGAATGAGATAGAGAAGGGCAGCAGGACACTGCTCAAGACACAGCCTTTCACATCAGCGAACAAATACAGCAAGGTGTCATTTGTCGAGGGAGACTATATGCTTGGTGCTCCGGAGTTTATAATGAAGGATAGGTATGAGGATATATCCGAAGAGATAGAGGAGTACCAGAGCAAGGGATACAGAGTCCTTCTTATGGCGGAGTCAGGAGAGGATTCTATTGGTTCGGTAAGACCATTAGGAGGCATATCTCCTATTGGTTATATAGTGCTTTCAAATCCAATAAGGGAAAATGCGGAGAGCACATTTACATATTTCAAAGAGCAGGGCGTTGCCATAAAAGTCATATCCGGAGATAACCCTGCCACAGTATCAGAGGTGGCAAAGCGGGCAGGCATAGATGGAGCGGAGAACTATGTGGATGCGTCCACTTTGGCGTCTGAGAAGGATATAACTGAGGCTGTGGATAAATATACAGTATTTGGAAGAGTTACGCCTAAACAGAAGCAGCTCATAGTCAGGGCGCTCCAGAAACAGAAACACACGGTTGCCATGACTGGTGATGGTGTAAATGATATACTCGCAATGAAGGATGCCGATTGCAGTATTGCAATGGCATCCGGAAGTGAAGCGGCTGCGCAGGCGGCACAGACGGTGCTTCTGGATTCGGATTTCGGACGTATGCCATATGTGGTGTTTGAGGGAAGACAGGTGGTCAACAATATACAGAGATCAGCAAGCCTCTTCCTTGTTAAGAATATATTCTCACTGCTGATGGCCATATTCTCAGCGATATTTGCGATCACATATCCGCTGGAGCCTTCACAGATATCGCTCATAAGCATGTTCACCATAGGATTGCCGGGATTCCTGCTGGCACTTGAGCCGAACAGGGATCGTATAGAGGGAAACTTTATGGTAAATGTCATGTTAAAAGCATTGCCTGCAGGACTCACGGATGTGTTGTCGGTCGGAGCACTTGTAATCTGCGGACAGGTCTTCAATCTCCCGAGTGAGGACATAGCCACAGCCGGCACAATGCTTCTTGCGGTTGTCGGATTCATGATAATAATCAAGATCAGCCATCCGTTCAACAAGATGAAGTATGGTGTACTTCTTATCAACATAATCGGACTGCTGTTCTGTGGCCTTTTCCTCGGCAGGCTGTTTGCCATAGAGTCGATATCCAACATATGTTTCCTGCTCATGGTTGTATTTGCATTTGCTGCGGAATCTATGTTCAGATATTTGACACTGTTTGTTGAAAAGCTCAGCAGCTTCTTTGGAGACGAGAAGAACAGACGTAAGATCAGAAGAAAGATAAGGAAATATAACATTTTTAAGTAGAGAATTGTCGAAAAAAGAATATAATAAACATAAAGATATACTCATAAGAAGCAACATTGTTTTTTATGAGTATGTTTGTTTATAAGGATGATATGAACAGCTTAGATAACAGGAGGTATGCATGGCAAATTCAACTAAAAAAGCACTTGAGGCATCTCTGAAAAAGCTTCTCAAGGAGAAGCCATTTGACAAGATAACGATAGCGGATCTCACTGGAGACTGCGGGATAAGTAGAATGACATTCTATTATCATTTTCAGGACATATATGAGCTTGCCGAGTGGGTGTGTATAGAGGATGGGAAGCAGGCACTGAAGGATAAGAAGACCTACGATACCTGGCAGGAGGGCATGATACAGGTGTTTGAGGCTGTGCTGGAGAACAAGCCATTTATCGCAAATATATACAGGTCGGTGGATAAGGCTAAGATAGAAAACTATCTGTATAAGCTGTCGTATCAGCTCATAGCGGATGTAGTCGATGAGAAATGTGCAGGGGATAATCTTTCGGAGGCTGATAAGCAGTTCATCGCAGACTTTTACAAGTATGGATTTGTTGGGATTATGCTTGACTGGGTAGACAAGGGGATGAAAGACGATTATCATAAAATAGTGGAGCAGCTTAGCACCACGCTTCGTGGAAATATAGCAAATTCTATTCATAATTTTGAAATCGAGATGTAAAAGCAGAAGGCTGATCAGGATAAAGAGACCTGTTACTACGGGGATATACGGGAGAGCACTTATGAGTCGAACATCAGATATGAAAAAGAGATTGCCGGGGATAATACTGATAACAGGGGGGATCGTGCTGGTTGCTATGGTCATCCAGGCGGTCATACTGAGCTTTATCAATAACAGGAGTTTTGACAGAACCTCGCAGGTGCTGCTGGATCAGGTCAGCAATGTAATTGAGAAGAATAAGGCAAGCGAGGAAGATCTGATAGACTCCCTCAAGGAAGATTATATGGTCAGGGCTAAGGCTGTGGCGTATATAGTTGATGCAAAGCCTGAGGTGGCAAATGATGTGGATGAGCTCCGCAAGATTGCTGCACTTATATCTGTTGATGAGGTGCATTTGTTTAATACGGATGGCGTGATATATGCTGGTACCAATCCCGAATATTTTGGATATAGCTTTGATTCCGGGGAGCAGATGGCGTATTTCAAGCCGATGCTTGATGACAAGAATCTCACCATGTGTCAGGATGTCACTCCGAACACATCAAATGGTAAGAAGATGATGTATGCAATAACATGGAACGACGATGGAACCAAGATGATACAGGTTGGAATCGAGCCGAGAAGACTTCTGAATGAAGTAAAACAGAATGAGATATCCACGGTGGTTGCCAATATGCCTATGTATGATGGACTGAGTGTTGTAGTGGCAGATGGCGAATCGGGAGAAATATATGGATGTTCATATGAACCGGTAGTAGGGCTTACTCTTGATGAGATCGGCATTTCGGTGACTGATGATATGCTGCCGGACGATGAAGACAGTTTTACAGGCATAAGAAGGATTAATGGATTTAGAAACAGATGTGTATTCCGAAGATCCGGAGAGTATGTGATCGGGGTCATATATAGAATGGATGTGAATAGCCGGAGTAATATGGCAATCATGGTTATCATGGCACTGTATCTGTGTTTTGCCGCCGGCCTGGTGGTAAACATGGTGATGAAGGTGATCCGTGCGAACCGGGAGAGAAATGAACAGCTGTCAATATTGACATCCATGTCGGGGATGTATTACAGCATGCATATGCTTGATCTTCAACATGATACATTTGCACTCTATACCGCAGGAGACCTGATATTGAGGGCAGGTGAGCGGGCAGCAGGGGCGAAGGAACTTATGAGGAAGATCGTTCATAAGGTGGTTGTGGATGAACATCAGGCAAGTGCCCAGAAATTCATGGATCTTGATAGTCTTGGGGACAGGCTGATCAAGAAAAAGATTGTATCAGGTGAGTTCATGGTGAAGGATCTTGGATGGTTCAGACTGTCATTTATATCGATAGATGTTGACGAGGACGGACGTCCTTTAAAAGTCATATTTACCACCAGAAACATAGATGAAGATAAGAAACGGGAGCAGAAGCTGATAAGACGGTCTTATACAGATGAGCTTACAAAATGTTATAACAGGAGCGCATATATAGATGATGTCAGGGAACTGCCGGGAGATTCTGTATATGTGTATGTGTCCATGGATGTAAATGGGCTTAAGCCAGTGAATGATACCCTGGGACATGCGGCTGGAGATGAACTGCTTCAGGGGGCTGCCGAGTGTATGGAGCAGTGTTTTGGAAACTATGGTAAGGTGTACAGGATGGGCGGTGATGAATTTGCAGCCATCATCTTTGTAAATACCAGAAGGCTGAAGAGAGTGCAGCAGGAGTTTGATGACGTTGTGCGTGGATGGTCTGGACAGCTGGTGAAATCCGTATCGATATCATGTGGCTATGTGTCAAGTGATGAGAAGGACTGGGAGTCATTTGACGAGATAGTAAAGGCTGCAGATGAGAGAATGTACGAGAACAAGGCGGCATATTACAGGCAGAAGGGCGGCGATAGAAGGTATCGCTAGAGTACATATGCAATATAGAGTTATACAAAACGGGTGGAATGATAAAAATTTTATCATTCCACTTTTTTTGTAAATATGAAATAAAAATTGGGCAAGCTATTATAGGGGCATGAGATGGATATAGACGGCAAACTGAAAGGAGAATTGCTTATGTCAAAGAAGAAATTGGGAATCGGGATAGCAGCGGTGGCAGCAGCCGGCGCAGGAGCAGCAGCTCTCACAGTTAAAAATCATAATAAGGCAAAAGTTCAGAAGGATAAGGCTGCGGCTGAACATGCTGAGTACCGCAATACGGAGCGCGGAAAGCATGAGAAGAACAGTAAGGGAATCTATTATACAAATGGTAACTACGAGGCATTTGCCAGACCGAGAAAGCCAGAGGGTGTGGATGACAAGAACGCATATATAGTGGGAAGTGGTCTTGCATCACTGGCAGCAGCTTGCTTCCTTGTACGTGACGGACAGATGCCGGGCTCACATATCCATATTCTTGAGGCCATGGATATAGCGGGCGGTGCGTGCGATGGAATATTTGATCCTGCCAGAGGCTACGTCATGAGAGGTGGACGTGAGATGGAGAACCATTTCGAGTGCCTGTGGGATCTGTTCAGAAGTATACCTTCCATAGAGACACCAGGGGCATCGGTTCTTGACGAGTATTACTGGCTGAACAAGGAGGATCCAAATTACTCACTGTGCAGAGCAACAGTGAACAGAGGCAAGGATGCCCACACAGATGGCAAATTCAATCTGAGCCAGAAGGGCTGTATGGAAATCATGAAGCTCTTCATGACAAAGGATGAGGATCTGTATGACAAGACGATAGAGGATGTATTTGACGATGAGGTATTTGATTCAACATTCTGGCTGTACTGGAGGACGATGTTCGCATTTGAGAACTGGCACAGTGCGCTGGAGATGAAACTTTACTTCCAGAGATTCATACATCACATCTCAGGACTTCCGGATTTCTCGGCCCTCAAGTTCACGAAGTACAACCAGTATGAGTCGCTGATCCTTCCGATGGTGAAGTATCTTGAGGCGGCGGGCGTGACATTCCAGTACAACACGGAGGTCACAAATGTCATATTTGACATGAGAGACGGCAAGAAGATAGCAAAGACCATCGAGTGCAGGGTAAACGGAACTGAGAAGGGGATCCCGCTCACTGAGAACGATCTTGTATTTGTCACAAATGGAAGCTGCACGGAGGGAACTATCTACGGTGATCAGAATCATGCGCCAAATGGTGACGCAGAGGTGAGAACAAGCGGCTGCTGGAGCCTGTGGAAGAACATAGCTGCACAGGATCCTTCATTTGGCCATCCTGAGAAGTTCTGTTCTGATATATCTAAGACAAACTGGGAGTCGGCCACAGTAACAACGCTTGACGACAAGATCATCCCATACATCGTGGATATCTGCAAGCGTGATCCGAGAACAGGAAAGGTTGTCACGGGTGGTATCGTGAGCTGTCAGGATTCAAGCTGGCTGATGAGTTGGACCATCAACAGACAGGGACAGTTCAAGACCCAGGACAAGGATAAGGTGTGTGTATGGGTATATGGCCTGTTCACAGATGTTCCGGGCGATTATATCAAGAAGCCTATGAAGGATTGTACCGGTAAGGAGATCACGGAGGAGTGGCTCTATCATCTGGGAGTGCCAGAAGATGAGATCGAGGAACTGGCCACAAACAGCGCAGTCTGTGTGCCAACTATGATGCCATATATCACCGCATTCTTCATGCCAAGGGCAAAGGGCGACAGACCAGACGTAATTCCGGACGGATGCACCAACTTTGCATTCCTCGGACAGTTCGCCGACACTCCTCGTGACACAGTGTTCACCACAGAGTATTCGGTGAGAACTGCCATGGAGGCTGTGTATGGACTCCTCGGTGTGGACAGAGGTGTTCCAGAGGTGTGGGGAAGTGTGTACGATATCCGTGAACTGCTGGACAGCAGCGTGAAGCTCATGGATGGCAAATCTCCGCTTGAGATAAATCTTGGACCTCTGAACAAGCTCAAGAGACCTATACTTAAGAAGATCCAGGGCACGGTGATTGAAAAGGTACTGAGAGACCACGATATTATAAAAGAGGGTATGCTGTAGGTTGAAGTTAATATAGAGTAATAAGAAAGTTCCATGTGTCTGCACGGTGCAGATGCATGGAACTTTTTATATGTTTGAATTAGTTTGGAGACGGTTGTTAATTGCTGTTTCTTTTAGAATATACAAAGCTGGCAACTAGCCAGATGAGGCAGGCGGTGTTTCCTGATGCCTGACTGAATACATAATCCAGTGTGGATATGTCGGCGCCCATGGCCTGTCTGATGTCAGGAATGAGCACAAATATAAGCTGCCATGTGATGATGTGAAATACGATCATGCTCCTCTTCATGACAGTTCTGCCTGCCAGCAGCGATATAAGACTTGTGAGCATGAGCAGTGCCGTAGGTATGTACACTATGCTGACGGCTGGAAAGAGCAGATTGTAGTAGTCGTCAACATATGCGATGGCCTGTTCTCTTCCAATGTGTTCAGACAGATAGGTTACCCAGTAAGCGAGTGTTCCCACGAGAAAATGCAGTGTCGCGGCGGACGCGACATACATGAGCCCTGCGTATTTGACGAGTGCCCTCGTCTTGCGGTACTTGGGAAGTATCTGCTCCGATATGGCGTCTATGCCAAATGCATAGAAGAACATACCGACAAGACCTGTCACAAGCAGCAGAGCCACTCTCCACAGCTGGAAATCCCCGTTCAGATATGCCCCCCTCACATAAAGTCCTTTGTCCGCGGGTGATGCGGGTACTATGCTGATACACAGATCCCCCACGATCAGGAGCGCTGCGCCGAGCGCGCCCAGCAGGCAGTTCCTTTGGTATTTAATTTTTTCTTTCTGTTCCATGTAATCCCCCTTGTAAATAATCTATATGGTTAGCATAAACTAACTAGAGCATATCATATACGAGGAGATAATTGAAGAAATATTTGCCAAAAACAAGTCGCGCCAATGGGGAAAGAAAATTGACTTTTTTCGTGTATAAAAATATACTTTCCATATATATACAATAAAAGATGCTTAAGAATGGAGGTACATTATGAGGGGAAGATGGAAAAAGGAGATTTTGTTATTTGTGATAGGTGCAGTATGGGGATTCATATATTGGGGCAATACGGTGTGGAATCCTGATGTGCAGTACCTCTTGCAAGATATAAAACATATAAAATTGCCGCTTAACTGGCATTGGATATTTGACTCAGGTGTGCATCTTGGCATAGCGGCTCTTGTGTTGGCGGTTGGCACACTGTTGATTCTATGGATACTGCGCTTTTTATCAGATTCACGTAACACACATGGGCTGATCATAGCCGGCCAGTGGTTCACAGATCTGATCTTATGTTCATTTCTGACTGGCGTGATCCTGTTCTATTTTAATAAATGGTTCCTATACAAGATTATTGGCGATAAAGGTGATGTCGTATTTTCCATAGCATATTTGTTTGTATACATATTGATATATATGATACTGTGTTCATGGTTTGATATATCCATTGAGAGGGTACAGAGAAAACCAAAGAAGAATTGCAGTCTGCTTATATGTCAGGTTCAGAATCGTGAGACATTTATGGATGTCAAGGAACTAGTAAAGAATTGCAAGTACACAGAGTGCTATACGTTGATGAAAAATAATCAGGAGAGATTGTCTCCAAAACAGTTCTGGGTCATAAGGGAGACGAACTTTACAGGGAAAAAGATGACAGCCGAGTGGAGATATTATGCAAATGGTGACTATGTAGAACTGGATGATGAAGAGCTTGCGACCAGGTTGCTGCTTGCTGAGAATGCAAAGAATATAGACTGGCAGTTATAATCGTATATAATGTTGTTAGTCTATGATATAAAAGACACGAGAGAGAAGTAAATATGAAAAAGATAGAGATAAACGACAAATGGATGCAGAAGACCAGTGTTGTGTGGTTCGGTGCCGTGCTGTGCTGCCTGTTGTGGGGAAGTGCGTTTCCTTGTATAAAGATAGGTTATGGACTGTGGAATATAGAGCGTGCGGATACGTCGGCACAGATACTGTTCGCTGGTATGCGATTCGTGCTGGCGGGAATCCTTGCCGTGATATTTGGAAGTCTGCTGGAAGGAAAGTTCATAAAGCCGGAGAAGGGCTGCGCCGGCAAAATAGTGTGGCTTGCTATGCTGCAGACAGTCATACAATACCTGTTCTTTTATATAGGTCTCGCACATACAAGCGGAGTCAAGGCGTCCATCATAGAGGCAGTAAATGTATTCGTTGCCATCATAGTGTCAGGATTCATATTCCATCAGGAAAATGTCACTGCAAAGAAGATGCTTGGCTGTCTGGTTGGATTTGCGGGAGTTGTACTTATAAACATGAATGGAATGAATTTCCATATGAGCTTGTCAGGTGAGGGTGCGATATTTCTGTCGACAGTGGCTTATGCATTTTCATCGGTGTTCCTGAAGCGATATTCGGTAAAACACAATCCGGTTATGCTCAGTGGCTACCAGTTTATAGTTGGCGGAATTATTCTGTCGGCTGCCGGTTTTGCCATGGGAGGCAGACTCAGCACCGTATCAACAGGTGGAGTTTTGATGCTCATATATCTGGCTCTTGTATCGGCGGTGGCATATTCTCTGTGGGGAATGCTGCTCAAGTATAATCCTATATCAAGGGTTGCAGTATTTGGATTTATGAATCCGGTATTCGGCGTGATACTGTCGGCATGGCTGCTCCGCGAGGGTGCGCAGGCACTTGGCCCGGTAAGCCTGGTGTCGCTGGTGCTGGTGTGCACAGGAATATACATAGTGAACAGCAGAGAACGGAGCGAGAAAGATTAATTGTATTTGCGACATGAAACGTGCAAAAGAGGGTAAGGAGACAGTAGTAATTATGAAGATGACAACACTTTGTTACATAGAGAAAGATGGAAGATACCTGATGCTCCACAGGACAAAGAAGGAGAAGGACATTAATAAAGGCAAATGGATCGGTGTAGGTGGACATGCCGAGGAGGGTGAGAGTCCTGAAGACTGCCTTCTCAGGGAGATAAAGGAGGAGACGGGACTTACGCTTACATCATATCGATTCAGAGGTCTGGTGACATTTATAAGCAATGAGTGCGAGAATGAGCTTATGTGCCTGTTCACCGCAGATGGATTTGAGGGGGATGTCCAGATATGCGATGAGGGTGATCTTCAATGGATAGATAAAGAGATTGTGCCAACACTTCCGACGTGGAGCGGGGATGCGATATTCCTGAAAATGCTACTTGAAGGGGAGAAGAGATTTTTCTCACTCAAGCTCGTATATGAGGGAAGTGAGCTGGTGGAGCACAGGCTGGAATTCTATTGAGAAGGAACGTCCCCACATGAGGAGGAGTGACAATATATGAAGTATTTGTATTTGCATGGACTAGGACAAAAACCAGACAGTTGGAATAGAGTAATAAAAGAAACGAAGGTATCGGAAAGTAGTGTCAAATTAAGTTTGGCAGAGATGTTAGAAGGAAAATCTGCTACATATAAGGAATTATATTCGGCATTCTCATCAGAATGTGACAAGGTGAACGATGAAATTGTCTTATGTGGGCTTTCTCTAGGCGCTGTTTTGGCACTTAATTATGCTATAGACCACCCAGATAAAGTAAAAGCGCTCGTATTAATTGCAGCACAGTATAAAATGCCTCAAAAATTATTGAAAGTTCAGAATATGTTGTTTCATCTTATGCCGAATTCGGCATTCAGTAAAATGGGTTTCAAAAAAGCGGATGTTATCAGCCTGTGCGGGACGATGGCTGAATTGGATTTCAGTGACTCCCTGCATAAGGTGTCTTGTCCGGTATTGCTCATTTGTGGGGAAAATGACACTGCAAACAAAAAAACTTCAAAAGAACTTTGCCAATATTTGAACAACGCCTGTTTCCATGAACTTGCGGAAACAGGTCATGAAGCAAACATAGAAGCTCCGGAAGAGTTGGCGATCGTGTTGCAGAGATTTTATGATAATATCAGATAAAATTCAGTGGTGCGTCCAGACAAGGGCATGTGGTGATGTGAATTTATGGAGAAAGTTATGGACTGGTTAAATATATTCGGACTGATAATGATTGCAGTTATTATGATACCCAATATTATTTTTGCAGTTAGATGCAAAGAGGGATTTCAAAACAAATGGAGCAATAAATATGTTGAGGTTGTAGAACAGATAGGAAGGTTTGGCTGCTTTGGTTTTATGATAATTAACATTCCTGGAACATGGTTCGGGTGGTGGTCTGACGAAGCATTTGCCATATACCTTATTGTGGACGCGATATTAGTAGTGTTGTATTGTGCAATTTGGATAATTTGCTTTAAGAAGAGCAGCATATTCAGAGCACTGGCGCTATCTGTTATTCCCTCAGTTTTGTTCTTGTTTAGTGGAATTATGAGCAGATCAATTCTGTTGCTTATCGCAGCAATATTGTTTGCGCCAAGCCATATTTTGCTTTCGTATAAGAACGCAAAATGATATTGGTCAACAGTCCTTTATCTTCGTTGACGCCTAATGAGCGAAAAGAAAATGCTGCATGGAAGAAAAATACGAAATATAGAAGCCGAGTAGCTTTTTGGAAAAATAATCATTATGTTCGTGTTAAAATCACTGAAGATAATCAGTATATAATACATTCGATGAAAAAATCACATAAAAGACAATATGCATATGATGAAATCATCAAAGAATTTATACTATTTGCTGATGCAGATGCTGAGGAAATAGGCAAGGCGGTTATTTAGTCTTTTATGGAATCAGAACGATATTACAACATGGGTTAGAGTTTGGTTGTAATAATATATCACACATGATATTGGGAGCTTATGCTGAGCCTATAAGTACAAATTACAGGAGGGTTCAAATGGGATTATTTGATAGATTTAAGAAGATATCAAAGGAAAGTTTATTAGGATATTTGCAAAATAGCATTTCAGATAATTCTAGCCTGGAACACATAGTAAGCGTGTTCGAAGAGATGTGTAATATGCCACTTAAAGAAGATATGATTTTATTTGAAACAGGAACCTATTCTTTTACAGGAAAACCTATGTTTAACTTTTCTTTGGTTAGACAATTTTCTAATGATGAGGAAGAGTATTATCAAATTCATGTGGATGTGTTATATATTCCAACGGAAGAAAATAAAGATTTTCAACGAACTATATGGAATGAGGATATTGAAGAAGATATATTCAGCTATATCAAAAAGACTCCTGAGTTTGATTTCTGTAAAGATAAGGTATTCAGCAAAATAGAAATATATTTGGATGAAACCTAACGTGAAAATCGGAATTTATAGGAGGATATAAGTGTTTGTGGTTAGAAAAGCTAAGGCAAGTGATAGTGCTGCAATATGCAAGATTTGTGGCGAGGATTTAGGCTATACCTGCGGAATAGAATTAGTGCAGTCAAAAATGAAGAAATTGGATGATTCAAGAGAAATTGTATTCATTGCGGAAATAAATAATATGGTAGTTGGCTTTGTTCATGCAGAAAAGTATGATGTATTGTATTATGATACAATGGTAAATATTCTGGGCTTGGCAGTGGCTGAGGAATATCGTCATAAAGGGATTGGTAGTCTGTTATTGAAAGCTGTTGAACAATGGAGCGAAGAAAAAAATATTCACTTTGTTCGTTTGAATTCTGGAACCACTCGAGTTGAAGCGCATAAGTTCTATAGGACTAATGGATATAGAGATGACAAAGAACAAAAGAGATTTATTAAGAGGATATAAATAACAAATTCCAGTTTTGATTTGACTTAATTCATAACATTTATTAACTGTTATATCTTATCCTCATGAAGTCCGCAACCCCTTGAAAATGCTAAATTTGTAGCGAGTGAGTTTGCCCTTACGCTTTCCCTTGTGTTATATCCTTTTCCCTCATGTTACGAATGCTCACAAGGGCAAAATTAAGGGAAAGAAAATCCAGTAACAAATTATAACATGAAATGAAAATGGCAGGAAGAACGGATTGAAATGCTTTCAAAACTTTTAGAAAATTAAGGAAAGGACAGATAAGATATGAGATTGATTTATGCAAGATATAATCCGCAATGTAATAGCATAGATGTAACCACGTTTGAAAATGTAGTGCTTAGAATTGATTGCAATAAGGCAGAGGAAGGATTGAGAACTACTCCCGGCTCCCAGTGTTCGTTGAATGCTTTGGCTATTGATAATCCATTAGAATATGCAAGATTATACTTGGATGGAGAAATGCAAGTATGGGTTGATGCAGAGGATCGTTTAGATACGTGGTGATTTTGCTAATATAATATCATGATAGAGGTCTAGTACTAAAAATTCCAGAAAAATATATAGAACGTACGGTTATTCCATAATAAGAGGCAGGAATCTTAAGTTTCTAGATGTTTGAATTTTGCCTTAAGGTAAATAGAGAGGACACATTGATTTTTCAGTGTGTCCTCTCTATTTAAAAATATTTTTAAATAGTCCTTGTAAAAAGACAAAACGTATGCTAAAATCTATTTAAAGAGATTTTTAAATAGGTAAAAGATATGAGAGAAACTAACATTTTTAAAGTGTTGGCAGATAGCCAGAGAAGAGCCATTCTTATGATGTTGAGAAATGAGCGATTAAATGCTGGAGAGATTGCTGAAAAATTACAGATCACACCGGCTGCTCTTTCTTATCATTTAAAATTATTAAAAAACGCAGATTTGATATCTGAATATAAAGAGAAAAACTTTGTTTATTATGAAATCAACACTACGGTTTTCGATGAATTAATTATATGGGTTAACCAGTTTGGAGGGAAAAAAGAATGAAAAAAGTAATGTGGATAGTAGCAATGATACCAGTTGTAGTTACAAGTGTTGTACTACAGTTTATGCCTGATATTATACCTATGCATCATGACTTGGAGGGAAACACTGACAGATGGGGAAGTAAAACAGAAAGCTTTATTTTTCCGGTAATTATTTTGTTTATTACACTGTTTTGGCACTTGCTAATCTATGTGTTTGAGAAAAAATCAAAAAATGCAAATACAGAAAAGGAACAGATGGAGGCAAAATCTTCTGCAAAGGTATTATGTGTTGTAGGAATTTCGCAAGCAATCATGTTCGGGATTATGCATTATTTTATTCTTTATTCTTCTTGGATACAGGCAAATGCAGGTGGTGAACATGCGGTTATTGACATTGCAAAAGTTTCATGTATTTTGTGTGGTATTATATTTATTGTATTAGGAAATTTTATGACAAAGGCAAAACGAAATGCAGTAGTGGGAGTTCGAACCGTTTGGAGTATGCACAATGATAATACATGGAGAAAGAGTAACCGCTTTGGTGCAATATGTATTATTATTACGGGGTTATTGACTATCATTACAACCGTATTTACAAGTGGGATGACTGGCACAATCTTTATGTTGATTTATTTATTATTAGCAACAATTGTAACTGTGGTATACTCAAAAAAGATATATGATAAGGAAATAGAAAAATAATTTGTATCTTTATGCGAGAGGGTGAAATTCCAGTCTTTACGGAGAGATAACAAACGAAGGGGAGGCAATTGCCTCCTTTCGTTTGTTATCTACTCCTTCCACGGTTTGGTGGAGAATATGGTCTTGTTAACTCTCGCTCCCTAATGTCCTGTTTCTTAGATTTAAGCCTATCGTGTAGAGACTGCGGCTTTTCTCCATACCGTTGTTTCCAATTCTTAAGGCTGTCCTGATAATCCCCATAAGCTGTCTCTGCCTTATGAAATGCCTTGTAGAAGGCTTCCACATTCGGATACCCGTATTCCTTTACGATATGAGATAAGCGGACTTTCATTCTTGCAATCCGTTCCTCCAATCCGGCTATCTCCGTTGAAAGCTCGGAACGCCTTTTTGCTTTGAAGATACCTTTGCTGTCGGACAGTTCAATTTCAAGGTCACTTCGCTGTTTCTCGAGTGCAAAAATTGCTTTATTCTGTTCCTGCAGCTTTTGATAAATCTCGCATAAGTGCTTGTAAGAAACTGCTTCCGTTGATGGCTGCGGTCTTGGCGGTATGGCAGGCTTTGGTGTATCTGTCTGCTTTCTGCTTTCTTCTGGTACAGCTTTCTGCTCTTTGAAATCTGTGTTCTCCGGTCTTGCTTCAAGCTCTTTGGAAATTACTTTATCTGCAAGCTCCAGAGTTTTGAGAAATACTTTGGAGATTAACAGTTCTAATACTGCAATGGCAGTACCGATAATGGAAGATAACAGATTCGGTCTGTTTCCGTAAAGCCATACGGATTCCACAATCTTGTCCGTTATCCGTTCCTTTTTTATCTGCATGATTTCTGACTTGGAAACACCCGTTACAATCGCTCTGTCAACAGTCTGATTCCACAAGGTGCGTTTACTGTTGTCTGCCTCAATCTCGGTGGCTTTCGGATTGTTCTTACCAATCTTTTTGGTGGCAAGATACATACCGCCACGCTCAAAAACTTCTAACCGCTGGCTTTTATCCCACACATACTGATTGATAAGATTGGTATAATCCTGCTTGACGGTATCAAGGAAATTTTCAGCCTTGAAGTGTTTATCCTTAATGGAGAAAATCTGTCTTTCGTATACCTCACCTTTGTGAATCACCTTACACCTTTTACGGATATTTCCTTCTTCATCAAGTATCTCTTTCTTGGTGCGTACATGATTTCCCTTTTCGTCATAGAACATATTGCGGGTGGCAACCTTTTCTATGGGCTGTTCCAAGAGTGTACGCTCCGAAAAAATGAGATGGATGTGATAGTTGGTTTTCCGCTTATTGTGATGCAGGGCTGCGATACAGTCCGTTCCGTAAGTCTGTCTGAAATGGTCTGTAAATATCTGCAACAGTCTGTCTGGAGGATACTCCGTAAAAGATTCCGGCAGGGCTATGATCAATTCCCTTGCCTCAATACATTTCCCCTCCGTACCGTTTTTTTTAAATTCTGCCTGATTATATTTTGCAAGGTCAGTCCAAAAATTACGGTCTGTGGTTTCATATACCGCATACAGATTTTCCTGCTTCTTTGGGCTTGAAATATAATAAATTCTTCCCCGGACATTGTGGAGCTTCGTCATCTGAATAAATGAATTTCTTGGCATGTGCTTCCTCCTTTCCGTATCTGCCAAGTACGAAGCTGCAAGAAATGAGGATGGGAAACTTTCTAATGTGAAAGTGAGTAGGCTACATAGGTAGCCTGTCTACGAACATATCCGCCTGTCGGCGAAAAGCTCCCAGCAGGGCGAAATACACAGAGTACAAATCGTAAGATTTGTGCGAGGGGTGTATTTCGCTCTCAAACGCCGAGGGCTTGTATAAAAAAGTTTCTTCCCCACTTCTTAAATTTCCGGTTGTATCTTAGAGGAAGCACATGGTATAATCTATTTGCGTGTAGGTATATCATGGCTTCGGTCAGATACATACCTTAGGGATGGTCTTAGGACTGTCCCTATTTAATTTGTCACATTTCTTGTGACAGCTCTGACATTTCCTTTGTCCCTTAAGTCCCTGCCTTCATTGGCGGTCATGAACTTTTCAAGCATATCCGTTTTGATAAGGACTTTCCGTCCTACCTTCAATACCGGAAGCTTTTTCCATTCTACCAGTTTCCGCAGGGTATTTCTGCCGATACCCGTATAGTCGGCAGCTTCCTCAATGGACAGTGCAATCTTCACTTCTGTCATTAAAACACCTCCTCTTGAATTGCATAATGCAATTTTGTAACTATGCCTACTATATAACTTTTATATCTTCTTGTCAAGCGTTACGAAATTTTAAAAGTAATTATTGACTTGCATATTGCAATGCTACTTTTACTGTGTTATACTTTAGCCATACCGAAAAAGGAGGCGTATCAGAATGAAAGATAAAGAATTACGCAAGTTAATCGGTAGCAGGGCAAAACAACGCAGACTGGAATTAGGTGTCAACCAGCCTTATATAGCAGAAAAGATGGGAGTTACCGCTTCCACCATACAGCGGTATGAGGCAGGAACGATTGACAACACCAAGAAGCTTGTTCTGGATGGTCTGTCGGAAGCACTTCATGTATCAGTGGAGTGGCTGAAGGGCGAGACGGAAGAAATGACAAGTGATGTTACGGATAAAAGGGAATTACAGATTCGTGATACCATGACTTCCATTCTCTCCAAACTGCCTTATGATATGAAGGCAGACGAAGCGGATTTTTCCAAAGATTTACTGCTGCTGATGTTGAAGGAATACGAATTATTCGTTGATTCCTTTCAATATGCCTGTAAGAATTTTAAAGGGAATACGGAAGATGCCACAATTGCAAAAGTAATGGGGTTTGAATCCAATCAGGAATATAATGAGATTATGTTCCTTAGGGAAATCACCCATACGGTAAACGCACTGAACGACATGGGCGACATTGTAAGGCTCTATTCCAAGAATCCCGAAACGGCAGCCGTAAGGCTTGCAAATCTTCTTTCAGAGAAAGACTCCGAACCGGTATAGATTAGACAACCGGAGTTATGATATACTTACACGCAGAAAGCATTTCATCAGTTCCGATTGTCGATATCGAAAGGAGTAACGATTATGGCAAAAGGTTCTGTAAGAAAGAAAGGCAAGAAATGGTACTACCGCTTCTATGTGGAAGATGCAAGCGGTAATCTGGTGCAGAAGGAATTTGCAGGTACGGAAAACAAAAGCGAAACGGAAAAGCTGTTGAGGCAGGCAATGGAGGATTATGAAGCCAAGCGGTTTGTTGCAAAGGCTGAAAACATCACACTCGGAGAGTTGCTTGACCTGTGGGCTGAGGAAGAATTAAAGACAGGCACATTGAGTAATGGAACGGTTGGCAATTATCTTCAGACAATTGGGAGAATCAAACAACACCCTATCAGCAAAAGGAAACTGAAAACGGTGACTTCGGTACACCTGCAGGAGTTTATGGATTTGCTCTCATTTGGAGGCACTGTGGGAGATTTTATATCAAAAGGATATTCCATTGATTATGTAAGGTCATTTTCAGTAGTATTGCAACAGTCATTCCGGTTTGCGGTATTTCCGAAACAGTTTATTACCTTCAATCCAATGCAGTATGTGGTGATGAGGCATAAAAAGGAAGAAACAGATTTGTTTGCGGATGAAACAGCCACAGACAGAGACAAGGTTAAACCGCTTTCCTTTGAAATGTACCGGAAACTGATTGAACAGCTTGGAAAACGAAGTGGGGATGCGATTTTTCCGGTTCAGATAGCATACTTTACAGGTCTCAGACTTGGAGAGGTAGCAGGTCTGACATGGCAGGATATCAACCTTGAAGAACAGTATCTCACTGTACGCAGGAGCATCCGCTACAATGGTGCTACCCATAAGCACGAAATCGGTCCGACAAAGTGGAAAAAGATCAGGGTTGTTGACTTTGGCGATACCCTCGCAGACATTCTGAGAAAGGCAAAAAAGGAACAACACAAAAACCGTTTTCAGTATGGAGAACTTTATCAGCGGAATTTTTACAGAGAGGTAATGGAAAAGAATCGAGTGCATTACGAGTATTACAATTTGGGAATGACAGAAAATGTGCCAGAGGATTACACCGAAATCTTCTTTGTATGCTTAAGGGAGGATGGCTGTCTGGAACTTCCGGCAACCATAGAAACAGCCTGCCGGACAGCAGGAAGAAAAGTACCGGAGCTTGAAGGTTTCCATTTCCACACATTAAGGCATACCTACACGACAAACCTCTTATCCAACGGGGCTCAGCCTAAGGATGTGCAGGAACTGTTAGGACACTCAGACGTGAGTACCACCATGAATGTCTATGCCCATGCTACAAGGGAAGCAAAGCGGACTTCCGCAAGAATTCTTGATAAAGTAGCAGGCAATGATTAAACAACTGAATAATGAATTTTCCCTTGTAATTATCCCATAAGGGCAAAAACAAGGGAAAAGGATACATATATAGAATTTTCAATGGCGGGAAGCCTTGAAAATAGGGGAAAGTTAAGAGAGTTAATAGATAAATTCCAGTTTGCTGGACTGGTGATACACGGAAAATAGTATTATAGCAGGTAACAGGCAGATGGTCATATAACCGACGGTCTGCCGTTTTTTGTGTTTATATTATATATGAATGTGGAAAGATTCTAGAAGATATTTTGGTATATATTAACCGAAATATCTTTTGGGAGAAAATGTCATGGTACGCACCTTTTTGTAACTGTGCACTCAAAAATGAATGTGTTACAATAGACTCGGAGGTGAGAATTATGCGAGCAAAAGAAGAATTACCGGAATGCCCAGTTGCAACAGCAGTATCTCTCATCGGAGGAAAATGGAAATTGCTGATTTTGCGTAACTTGAAAGAGCGTCCATGGAGATTCAATGAGCTACTACGAAGTATAGATGGTATTTCACAAAAGGTTTTGACAGATAGTTTAAGACAAATGATGAGTGATGGACTGGCATATCGCCACGATTACCATGAGCAGCCACCGAGAGTTGAATACGGCTTAACGGAACTTGGAACAAAAATGCTTCCAATTGTTAATTCACTTGCTGACTTTGGTAACTACTATAAATCAATTATTGAACAAAATTAAGGACGTTAGTATTTGAAAAACTCGAACAATTCCAGTTTTTGAAACTGAGAAATCGGAATTTAGGGAGGTACAAGAATGATAAATTTAGTGGCACTTCCGTGCCTCTGTGTAGATGTTTTTGATGGAACAGATGAATTGCGTGCAGGTGGTGAAGCCCTTAATTTTGCAGTTCATGCATCAAAATTTGAGGAGTTTAATGTTTCAATATTGGGTGCGGTTGGACAGGATTCCTACGCAAAATTTATTATGGATTCTGTTTCTGATAAGAGAATAGATGTAAGCCATGTAAGAGTTGAAGAGGATAAAGTAACTGCAAATAATCGTACATATCTTACGGCTGACGGTGACAGATATTACAAAGATGATTCATGGACGGGTGATATTGTTGATAAAATGATATTGAATCAAGACGAATTGGACTTTATAAAAAAATCAGAGGTTGTATTTATACATTTCTGGGCAGGCTGTTTTGAACAAATTATAGATTTAAAAAAGAATAATAACTTCAGATTGGCTGTGGATTTTGTAGAATATCGTAATTTTAAGGAGATGGAAAAATATGCACCATATATAGATTATTTCCTGATTAGTGGAGAGGAATCAATTCTTCCGATATTTGAAGCATTTTCCAAGAAGTATAAAGGACTATTTAATGCATCTTTAGCTGATAAAGGAAGTGTTACATATTATAATGGTGAAAAGTATTTTGTCCCGGCTGATGAAGCTTTAGAAATAGTTGATACTACTGGTTGCGGAGATAGCTACCATGCAGGCTTTGTGTGTTCTCATATGTTAATTGGTGATATTTACGAGGCTATGAGAGTTGGTACAGAATTTGCAACAGAGACATTGTCTCATTATGGTGGCTTTTAATTCGATTTGTAAGGAGAAACAATATGACAGGGTTTATTATATGGTCACTTTTCGGAGTGTTTATAATTGGATTATGAATAAAAGATATGTTTTCTAAGAATCCGGTTGTGAAGAAAAGTAAATAAACTTCAGTTTTTGAAACTGAGAAATCGGGATTTATAAAGGAGAATATTGATGAAACTATTTTTATGTTCGCACTTTTCAAGTGTAGGAAGTCTGATAAAGGAAGAAATTGAAAATAAGAAAGTCGCATTTATTCCAACAGCTTCGTTGCGTGAAGGCTACACCGGTTATGTCGGCTCGGCTCGAAAATTATTCAAAAAGTTGGGAGCAATCGTAACTGAAATTGATATTTCAACGGAGGCTTATTCAACGATACAGTCTGTTTTTGAAGATGCAGATGTAATATATTTTACCGGCGGAAATTCTTTCTTTCTTATGGACCAACTCCGTAAAACAAGAACTGATGGGTTGCTAAAAAAGGAATTGGCAAATGGAAAATTGATGATCGGCGAGTCGGCAGGCGCAATTATATGCGCTCCAAGCATCCAATATATCGAGCAAATGGATGAAAAGCCGGAGGACTACTCACAAGAAGATGATGCAGGGCTTGATTTGATTGATTTCTATGTTCTTCCGCATTATCTTACAGCACCATTTAAGAAAGTTACCGAGAAAATAATGACTGAGTTTTCGGATTTGAATCTATGCCCTATTAACAACCATCAGGGAATTGTAATTGATGGTGAAGGTTCAAAGGTTATTTGCAAAGACTAATTTGAAAAATCCTTTTTGGAAACTGGAAAATCGGAATTTTCTTGATGGTGGAGGATGCGTATGGAACATAAGGGCACAATTAGAATAGAAACAGATAGATTAGTTCTTAAACGACATGTATTAGATGATGCAGAAATCATGTTTAAAAACTGGGTAACAGAAAAAGATGTAACAAAGTTTTTAAGTTGGCAACCGCATAAAAATGTCGACGAGACAAAGCAATTACTAATTGATTGGATAGAATCGTATGATAAGCAGGATTTCTATTTTTGGACAATTGAGTTAAAAGATTCGCATGAACTGGTTGGAGATATATCAGTAGTAAGTCTCGATGAGGCAACAGAAAGTGTGGAGCTCGGGTATGGTATTGGAAGCAGATGGTGGGGAAAAGGTATAACTGCAGAAGCAGGAAGGGCATTGGTAAAATTCTTTTTTGAAGAAGTAAAAGTCAAACGTGTATATGCAAAGCATGCTGCAGGTAATCCAAACTCAGGAAGTGTAATGCAGAAAATGGGAATGAAAAAAGAAGGAATAATTAGGCAGTCGGGAACCTGTAATCAAGGTATTGTGGATGAAGTTTATTATTCCATACTTAGAAATGAGTATTTTAGTAATGATAATTGATGAAAAAATCTAATTTAGCGACACACTCGAAAATTTCAGTTTGTAGGGAACAAATCAGACAATTTTATAATAAAACAGCGTTAGAGCATTTATGTGTGAGAGAAAAATCAAGTGTAGGAGAATACATGACATGAAATATACGAATAAGCATATAAAAGAAGAATACAAATTCAATCAAATGTGGCGGACGATCGGAATGATTCTCTTATTGATAGGAATATTTTTGGTGGCATTTGGATTGATTCAGACAAAGAGAAAGATGGATTGTGTTCGACCATTTGAACAGGTATTACAGGAAGAAGCCAATCCTGCGAATCAGACAGCATATATTGATATTATCCAGGTACCGGAGAAACTGGCAGAAAATAAATATGAAGGATATTACCTTGTAACAACGGCAGAGGAAAGCTATATTGTAGGGATGCAACCGGAACAGTTTGCAGATTTGAAGCAGAGAGTTGAAGAGAATGGTACGGCAAGAGTGGAAGGCATGACGAAAGTTGTGACTGACGAGAACGTAAAAAAAATAATAAGTGAGTATATCAATTACAAATTTATTTATATATGTATGACGAAGCTTACCTATGGAAAAATACTCAAGGAAGGATATTTTGTGAATCTGGATATCGGAGGCATCTTAATATTGATTGGAATTTCGATGGTATTAACCCAGGTGCGTGCGATTAAAAAATACAGACATCCATTGGCAGAGCAGATTGACGAAGAATGTAATCAGCCGGAAGCTCTCTGGTTTAATGATTTTAGGATATATTTGACAAAGAACTTTCTTGTATCTGTATATGGTGGAAAGCTGACTGCACTGGATCTGGCAAAGGTACGATTGACAAGACTGTTTGAAACAGTGAAGGGAAGCATGAACGTTATCACTTTGGAGGTAACGACAACAGAACAGGAGAAAATAACTGTCAGCGAGAATGAATGGTCATTTTTTACAATGAATGAAGAAGAGATTACTTATCTGACAGATGTATTCGGTAAAAGAAATATTGAATTTGTTTGTGAGATTCAACCAGATGAAGAAATCGATGAAGACGAAGAGTTTTGAAACGGAAATATTCAAAGGATGGAATTGGGATATTGCATACAATATAATAAAAAAGGTACAGATTTGAGTGAAGAAGATGTGGCTTTACATTTAAATGGGATGATTATAAAGAATTTAAGAAACTTTTAGATAAAGAATATAAAGATTATTTAAGTGTATAACCAGTATTATGAGCAAATTATATGAAGGGACAGATTTGATATATGGGTTTATTTAATAAAATGAAAAATTTTTTTTCGGGCTTTAAGTATAAGCTGGACAGAGAGATTTTAAGGGAATATCTCCAGCATACAATTGATTTTGCTGTCGAGAATAAGTTGCCATTTTGTGATGAATTTTATATTGCCGACAGTCTTGATGCAAAGGATAGATTACATGTCACTATCCTAAATTATGATGTACCGGGAGATGCTGTTTATGAGATTGAGAAGAGTTTTGAGGGAATAGTTATTTTTGCAAATCATGAGAAATGTTATGATCCGGAAAATGATCATAAGTATATTGATGCGGAAGATTTTATAAGCCAAGAGCTTTGCACGTTGCCAGAAGAGTTTTTTGTAGCCATGGATATCGCACCGACTATGCTTGAACAGTATATGATAAAATGAGCATTAGAAGACCGATGGTGTGGAGATTGTTTTGTTCACATAAAATGGAAAAGGTAGGATGGATTGTCGTGATTGTTATCGTGACTATCTTATATTAATTGGAGTAAAAAAGAAATTGAGGGGATATAAGTATCATACGGAAAAATAACTATATTATTTTGAAGAAAAGTACATAGTTTATCCCATTTCTAATATGATTTAATTATGTTACACGTTGATAAATCGGAATTTTAAGAATTGTCTAGGAGATATGATTTATGAAAAAAACACATTTAATAATTGTAAATATAATTCTTTTACTGTGGTATTTTCTTTCAATGATAGGATTGAAGATTGGAGACAAATACTTGGTAACAGGTGCATTTGAGGAAGAATGGCTATTTATGCTTATTCCGACAATTACATTCGTTTTAATGTTAGTTACAAAAAATGTTGGAAGGAATATACATTTGATATGGTTGGCAGGGTGGTTTGTCACTCAGTTCTTAAGTCATGAATGGTATACTTTATTTGGAAGAGGATTTATGGGAGAAATGGACAAGAAGATTGCCTATTTTTCAGAATGCATTCAATTAATAAATGTGGATGGAAGATATGTTCCTGATGTATATCATATTGTATTACATATTTTGATAATTATTGCATTTGTTGTGACCTTGCTTTATAGAGAAGAAAAAACATTAGTTGACGAAGTGTGAAAATTCCAGTTTTTGAAACTGAGAAATCGGAATTTGTGAGGGAAAGAAATGAAGAAAAATACTCCAAGCGATGATGAAATAAAGAATTATAGCCATAAGAAGATGACATTACCATTGATGGAACATGCTTCTGAAGAAATGAAGGAACCTGTATGGAAGCTTGTTAAAAAGTTAGCGTCTTATGCTCGTGTACCGGGCGCTATGTCAGATTTTAAGAAAATGGCGGTGTTCGCTGAGGATGATGCAATTGTCGATGTAGTTCTGGATACATTACAGGATATGAAATATCCTTTTAAAAACACAGATTTTATACCGGATATCATGGGCTATTATTACTCGATTGCATTGATTTCGCAAAGCATGCATAGAAGGGAAGAAACGATTAAGCTGTTCAATGAGCTTGTTGATTATGCAATCAGTATTAAATCTAACAGCGCATTGCCACTTGCGAGAAATATGGATGTTTTGTCAAAGGAATATCCCGATCTGTCAGATTTATTTGAAAAAGCAAAGACTATCTATAGATTTGATGCAATAGATAGTATAAAAGAAAGGGTGCCTATACAGGTCAATAAGCTTTATCACGATTATACAAATGCAGATAAAATAGAAGCAGAATACATTAATGTTGAAAATCCTGAGGATGGTAAGGTTTTTGTCGAAGTGGATGAAAATGGATATGTCGTAAGAATAGTAGAAAAGGGGAAAAACATTTATACAAAGATATTTAAACATTATAGCTATGACATGATTAATTATGCGATAGTCAGAGATGTTTTGCTGAGAAAACACATGGAAGAAATGCGAATCAATGATATTGCGGATGCAAGAGTTGTCGAAGCTACGAGAACGGATCTTAAGAAACTGTATAGTGATATTGAGATATCTGTAAATAATAAGGAGTTTGCATATATATTAGATGGGCATGAAAAATTTAATAATACCTGAATCCGTGAACCTTGTTTCAAAATGAAAAGGCACACAGGAAATGTTTGCCATATTTGTTATTGTATACTAAATTTTGAAAATGCTGCATAATTTTGCGTTCAAAAAAAGACTGCACCATTTGTGTGCAGCTGCCATTGCCATATTCAGCTACCTGTTGTCAGGTGATGAATGCAAAGCTGTCATAAAGACGCTTGAAAGTAAATCTCCAGCGATTACTCCTTCCAATGGACAGCACCAGACGGCCGGCATGTTCTGTCAGATGTCCCGCAAACTGCATAAGATTACTGATCACCGTACGTATTCTTCGGCGATGTATTTTCTTCCGGCCGGGAGCATCCTTCTTTTTCAGCGATTTCTGCCCTATGATTCGAAGGATATTATATGCGATCATTGTCAGCTCCAGCACCAGTTTGTTGCTCTCAAACTTTCCCGACGGGAGTCTTCCAACATCCATGTCCGTCTTGATTTCACTGTGATACTGCTCACTTTCTCCGTGGGCATGGTAAAGATCAATGACTGTATCGTCTGGCAGGGAAGAGTTTGTCCAGTATGTGCCCAGTTCTATATCGGGTACGATAAAATACTGCCCATATCGGTCAATGGTTCTTTCCGTGATCTCATAAATTGTGCGTATTCCGACAGTTTTCTCCTCGTTATCAGAAAGGGAATATGTCACATTCCGGAAGGTCTGTCCGATATAAACAGTTTTCCCATCACGTGGATGCTGGATATTCTGGCAGCATTCCCTGACGGATTCCAGCCGGATGAGCAGTGGTTTTTCCGTCAGCTGTCTGCACAGTTCAATGGTCTCTCTCAGGAAATCAGGAGTTTCTTTCTGGCAGTGCTGTTTCCCAATCCGCAGTTCAAGATTGACGAGGTATCCTTCTGTGCCGATATATGCCATAATTGGTGCATATCCGTCAAAACCCTTGTAGGTACGGGATACGCCTTCCTTATTGGATTTCGAATTGTCAAAGGGGGTTACATCAATATCGACAGGAACAAAGCCGTTATCCAGGGCTGTCGGCTCTATGTGCATTTCACGCAGCATGTCGACATTTGCCTGCTGGATGTCTTTGCGCAGGGAATCCCCGATCATGTCAAAACGCTGACGGAGTGTTTCGGCGGAAGGAATCGCATAGGAGATGCCTAATGCGTATTTGTAGTAGTCAGGGTCATCCATCATTTCACGGACAGCCTCATACTGGGGTTTTCCCTGACAGAGCATACCAATATAGGTGAGGAGCACGTCTCCATTTTTTATCTGTTTCTGCAGATAATCTTTTGAAATTGGAGCACGGTTGATTTTTTTAACAAAACTGCTTTTTCCAAGTATTTGCCCTACGAATACCAGACCACTGGGAGTAATGAGCCGCTCATCGCTGAATTCAATGTGTATTTTCTTCATTGCACTGCCTCCGCCTATCTTTTGATACTTTCATTATACAGGATAATGCATGATGATACAGTAAAAAAACAAAATTTTGTTTAACCTAGTGGGTGAAATAAAATGTATTGCGAAAATCAGTTTCCAGCAGGTATTATTGCTGAAAAAAAGGAATGTAACACTATGGTAAGTTTCACGGAATAAGGTGGATTTTCATTGACACATATAACACCTTACAATACAATAAAAGCAAATATATAGCTTATAAAGGAGGTTCCTTAATGACGAAAAAAATAACCGCAATATTCTTGGCATTGTGCATGGCAATCTCCGTTTGGCCGATGACCATTCAGGCGGCATCAAAGCCCGATATTAAAGTTGGCGACTATGTTAAAATGGGCGCGTATAACAATGCCTCAATTCTTTGGCGATGTGTAAGCATTGACAATAACGGACCGCTTATGCTTGCAGACAAAATTGTTGACACCCTTGCATATGATGCCAAAACAAATGACAACAGCAATTCAAAATCACACAGCAGAAGCTATAAGCGTGATGATTACGGTTCTAACTATTGGAAAGACAGCAATATGCGTTCTTGGTTAAATTCGACCGCAGCTGAAGGCAAAGTCGATTGGCTTTGCGGCAACCCTCCGAAAGACGGATATGTAAGCGGTGTGGGAGCGTACAACGAAAAAGCGGGTTTTCTCAACGCTTTTTCAAAATCTGAAATTGCGGCAATGAAAACCGTTACCCAGCGTTCTCTCGTTTCTCATCCCGAATACAACAAGGGCATAGTTGATGGAGACGCAAATTCGGATTTGTTATACTACACCGATATTTCGGAAGCGGTGGCAAACTACGACAGTTCATATTTTGAAACTACAACCGAAAAGGTTTTTCTTCTTGATGTAAAGCAGGCTAATGCCGTGTGGAAAAATCTCAAAGGTTATTATGTTGCGTATAATAATGACGGTATGGCTTGGCCTTATTGGCTTCGCACTCCTGTTACCGATTGCAATCACGATATGCGTTATATCAGTTCATCGGGTCAGGTCGGTCGTTATGCTCCGTGGTATTCCGATTTGGGCGTAAGACCTGCATTTTATCTCGATTCCGAATATTTTGTTACAACTTCCGGCAGCGGCTCACAAAGCAGTCCTTATATCGGCTCTGCTCCAAATAAGCAAGAGGATGATTATACAATTTCGGAACCTGCCGAGGACGCAAATCCCGATTGGAATGTCAGTACCGAGCAAAGCATTCAGCTCACCCTCGGCCCGTGGTATTCAAATGACGGAAAATATTCTAATCCTACCATCCCTGTTTATACCATCCAAAAAACACGCAGCGACACGGAAAATATGGTTGTTGTCGTTTGCGGCGAGGGATACACAAAAAGTCAGCAGGGCAAATTCATCAATGATGTCAAACGACTTTGGCAGGACGCTATGAAATATGAACCGTATCGCAGTTATGCCGACAGATTCAATGTTTACGCTCTTTGCACAGCTTCCGAATCGACTTTTGACAATGGTGGAAGCACCTTCTTTGATGTTATAGTCGACAAATATAATTCGCCTGTTATTTCTAATAATCTCCACGGAAGTCAGTGGAAAAATCATATTTTTGAGAGATGTATCGGTCCTGAATTTATCGAGAAAATTCACGATGCTCATATCAAAAAAAAGTGTGATCCAAACACAATTCCGTCCGGTTCGGAATATGAGCCTTATTATTATGTTCACGATTATATTGCTCAGTTCGCTATGGTTGTAAACACAAAATCAGATTTCGGCGGTGCTTATAATAACCGTGAATACGGCTTCCATTATTTCATTTCGCCATCAGACAGTTATCGTGCGTCAAAAACTTTTGCACACGAGTTTGGACACGGTTTGCTCGGTCTCGGTGATGAATACAGTAACGGATATTTGCTTGACGATAAGGAACTTAAATCACTCAATCTTTCCTCGGTTGAAGACCCGGAAAAGATAAAATGGCGACAGCTTTTAGGTTTTAGAAACACATATACCTGCCGCAATGCTTACGGCTCAAAAATGCTTGTTTCAAGTTATGAGTGCATAATGAGAGACACAAACTATCAATTCTGTGAGGTTTGCCGTTTGCAGGGCTTCAAGCGAATGTCTCAGCTTGTTAAGGATGTAGACCTTTATGTTGCAACTCCCGAGGTTAAGGAATATACGGGCGCTTATTCAAAGCCGTCTGATTTTACCGACCTTGAAACAAGTTCATATTATAATTACACATATAATCGCAATGACCGACTTTTGAGCGGCAACAGCAAAAGCAGATTTAATACTAATATGAACGGTAAAAAAATCGAGCTTAGAACTGTTATTCAAAACATTTCAGATAAAAATGCACGACAATTAAAATTCAAAATGTGGATTAAGCACTCCGACGGAAGCGTTGCGACCGATTCATCGGGGAATCCGCTTCAAACAGTACAAACCTTTGACATTCCTGTTTGGAATGATAAGGCAAATTTCTGGCCGCTCGGTGCTTTGGATCACATCAAAAGCGACTTTAATTCAGGCTTAAAGAGTTGCTCGCTTATTTATCAAATTCCGTCTGATGCACAGCTTAAGAGCGGCGATACCGTGGCATTTCAGGTGCTCGATGAAAACGGAAATGTGCTTGCAGACGACAATACGGAAACACAGCGCTACACAACCGTTTCAATTCAGTATAAATTTGAGGACGGCTCTGAAATTCCAAACACTGCCGGCGGAACATTTACCGTGCCATACGGCACAAAGCTTGATTTAACACCGGCAAAAACACTTTATGATTATGAATTTATAAAGGTTGACGGCTTGAATAAGCCTATTGTTTCGGACGGAACGGTTGTTACATATTATTACAAAAATAAAAACGAAGAACACACTCACAATCTGACTTTGGTTGCTGCGAAAGCTGCCACCTGCACAGATGGCGGTAAGGAAGCATACTACAAGTGCGAAGGTTGTGGCAAGTTCTATGAAGATGTACTCGGTACAAAGGAAATAACCGACCTTGCATCTTGGGGCAATATTGCTAAGATTGCCCACACCACAAAGCAAACCGTAACAAAGGCAACCCCAACAGCAAACGGCAAGATAGTAAATTACTGTTCGGTATGTAAGAAAACTCTTTCAACGACAGTAATTCCAAAGGCATCAAGCATAAAGCTTAAAGCAACATCATTAACATATAACGGAAAGGTTATAACACCTAAGGTTATTGTTAAGGACAGAACAGGAAAGACACTTGTTAAGAATACTGACTATACTGTGTCTTATGCAAAAGGCAGAAAGTATGTTGGCAAGTACGCAGTAAAGATTACCTTTAAGGGTAAATACAGCGGAACAAAGACGCTTTATTTCACAATCAAGCCAAAGGCAACAAGTATTTCCTCACTTAAAGCAGGTTCAAAGAAGTTTACAGTAAAGTGGAAGAAGCAGGCTACACAGACAACAGGCTATCAGGTACAGTACAGTGCCTCAAGTAAATTCAGCAAGGCTAAGACCGTAACAGTAGGCAAGAATACAACAGTATCAAAGAAAATTTCAAAGCTTTCGGGCAAGAAAAAGTATTATGTAAGAGTTCGCACCTATAAGACAGTTAAGATTAACGGCAAATCCATAAGGATTTATTCAGGCTGGTCAAAAGCTAAGACTGTTACAACAAAGAAATAAAAACTATACCGTAACCTTTGATTCTGCCGGTGGCTCTGCAGTAACGACTCAGACTATCGAAGAAGGTCAGAAGGCAACCAAACCTGCCGCTCCTACCAAGTCTGACGATACCACCAAGCCTTCGGATGATGTTCAGAATCCGCAGACCGGCGACAACAGTATGAGTGGCTGTGGATCGCTCTGCTGTTCGTCAGCGGCTTCGGAGTTGTGACAACTACTGTTTATACTAAATTAGACGAAGCAATTTCTGATGCTGTTAAAACTGGGAAAATCACTCAAGAAGAAGCGAACGCAGCTTACAAATAAATATACGAGGCTTGTCTTAAAAAAGACGAGCTCAAAATGACAATGAAACTGTCACTCTCTGGAGACACTAGGAGTGACAGTATAATCATCATAAATAAAATGAATCTTCGGCATCAACCCACATCTGCATAGTTCCATCAAGGTATAGTCTTGCATATTCAAGTGGTTCATCAATAGCAAGTGCATTTAATGCACAATCTAATCTGGGTGTTGTTTTTAAATTCTTTTCTGCTTCCCAGCAGTCAATGCGGAGCATATAGCCAGCAGAAGTATAAACATCAATGCTGTTGCGTTGTGGATTGTATTCTGCAAATATTGTTCTCATCGTATCAAATCTCCTTATCATTCAATCAATCATTTGTTACAAAAATCAGAAGCATTTCAATCAGTTCACCATGTCGTTTTTATTTTGTGTTATACTGTTTTAGAGGATTTTCTTTTCCTTGTATTTTCCCTTATCAGGGTTCATAAATCCATATGGGAAGATATAACATAAGGGAAAGTCTAAGGGAAAGATCACCTGCGACAAACTTAGTGTTTTCAAGGGATTCAGAGATATTTGATAATAAAATATAACAATTATTAAATCCCTTGGAATACATGAAATCTCAATTTAAGTTTGATGGACTATACTCGGCGTAGATATCAGAATGAGAGCGAGGGAAAATGCATGGATATGTTACAGTTGATGAAGGAGAGGCACAGTGTGCGGCAATATAAGGATAAGCCAATCGAGCAGGAGAAACGTGCGGAGATAGACAGGCTTATCTCTGAGATAAATTCTGAGAGCGGACTGAGTATGCAGGCGGTCTACGATGAGCCGAACTGTTTTGATTCGTTTATGGCGCATTACGGCAAATTCACAAATGTTTCTAATTATATAGCGATAGTTGGCGCGAAGAACGACCAGGAAAAGGCCGGCTACTACGGTGAAAAGCTGGTGCTTGGATGTCAGGAACTTGGACTTAACACATGCTGGGTTGCAATGTCACATGGTAAGACCAGGGCAGTCATAGGCAAAGGACAGAAACTGCTGATAGTGATTGCCCTTGGGTATGGTGAGAATCAGGGTGTTGCACACAAGAGCAAAGATATATCAGAAATCAGCAGTGCAGATGTGGAGACAGACTGGTTCACGAAGGGGATGGAGGCGGTGTGTCTGGCACCGACAGCGGTGAACCAGCAGAAGTTCATGTTTGAGCTGAAAGATGAGATGGTGACAGCGAAAGCTCCGAGAGGAATCTGCACGAAGATAGATCTTGGAATTGCCAAATACCACTTTGAGGCTGGGAGTGGACACAAAATCTTCACAAAATAATTAGCACTCACCTCTTGTAAGAACTATTCAGATTTTGTCTGGTTTTGTCTGATGTGTAAAAGTGCTAAAAAGCTAGTAAAATCAAGGGTGACGGCAGAAATATTATGGATAGTATATTTTGTCTGATGTTGTCTAATGCATAAAAAAATATGTAAAAAATATGTATTCAAAAGAGATAGTAAAAGGATGTTGTAAAAAAGTTATATGTGTTGTTGACAATTTAATAATAATATGTATAATACTAATAAATTATAAAGTTTGTACAATGAAAAGCACGCAGGCAACCTAGAAAGTGAAGTTGAGGCACTTAAAACAACGGGTATGCATAGAAGATTTAATGCATATCATCTGACATAAACCTCTAGGGAAAAAATTTGAGACACAATATAAAGTGAGCTGAGCGAGTATAACATAATGGATTTTGATGGAAAATTTTTGGATGTAACCAAAGTTATTCTATCAGTCTATTATGTTATACTCGCTTTTTTTGTACAAATTTTAGAAAGGAGGGAGCCTTATGGATGAATATATAACTGTTAAACAAGCTCAAGAATTGTTAGGGTGTTGTTCAGCAACAATTTATAACTATTTGCACAGTGATGATTTTCCAACCTTAAAAAAGAAAGGGTTGAAAAGTTATGTAATGTCAAAGGCAGATTTTCTAAAATGGTGTGAAAGAAAAGGATATTCAATACAGGGGTGATGTGATGAGGTCAACAAAACAAGATCAGTTTATAGAATGTAAGGATAGACTTGCAATAACGACTGAACGCTTACAAGGTGTTTTGGATTGTGGTCGACCTACAGCAATAGAAATTGGCGTGAGTGCAAAAGCACGAATAGAAGTAGGACGGCGTGTTTTGTGGAATGTTTCAAAGATTCAAAGGTACCTTGATGGCATTTCAACGGAGTAGAAAGGAAGTGTAAAAATTGAAAAAGATCTTCATAGCAACTGTTGATTGTAGCATTAGCCAGGCAATCAAGTATGCGCTTGCCGGGCATGCAATTATAGTTCCAGAGGAAAAAGATGGAAAGCCAAGCTTTGAACTAATCAATTTTACAAGAAAAGAGGCTAGAGAGTTTTTTAATGAAATATCGGATGCGACTAATGGGAAAGCAGAACTTGTAATAAGGTGAGTAAATGAAAATCAATTGGAAAGATGTGGACAAATATGAAAACACTTATAAATTGGTTGAGAATTACAATGTATATGGCTTTGTATTTGATTGCATGGACGATATGGAACAGGCAAGTAAGCAATTTAGAAATTTATATGCTCGTATGATTTATAGTGTTCAGAAAAATGAGAAATACAAAGGGGTTGCATTTGTGCTGGGATTAAGTTGTCACGATGGAAAGAATTGTTGCAAGGTTCAGCAAAAAAACGGCTCAAGGGGTCGACCAAGACAACGAGTAATTGGAAAAAGTACAAAAAAACATATTCATGGATATATTTCATTGAATGTGGAAGCGCAAGGACTATATAGTCTTGTAAAAAAAATAGTTGATAAGGAAAATATACGTCAGCAAAAAAAGGGACTAAAGCAAGGGAGATATTGGAGAAATAGTAATAAGGAAAATCATAATTTTTGTTGTATGCCTGTTGCGTATGTCAGAAGCCAAAGCGAACCAAATTTTTATTATGAATATGGTGATATAAGTCCCTTTGAAAATGATTGAATTTTACTTAGAAAAGTTATAACAAAAAAATACAAAAAGTCTAGTAAATTCAATGGTTTGATGATGATAAAAAGTGTTCAGAGACTATATGTAATAATTATATAACTAATATCTAGTGATTATATAGCACAGATAAGGAGTTGATTAAATTGAAGAATTACCATAACCGATTAAGGTATCTTCAAAATGAGGTGTCAAAAAGAGTTCCACAACTTCAAATTTTAGATTTTAGAAATGGGAAGTATTACAAATCAAACACAGATATTGAGGTTGATATTGAAAATATTCAGAGTGGAATTTTAATAATTGATGATATTCCTTGTGATGAAGATTTAGCAGTTTCATCTGCCCCGCCTGAATCATTGAAAGGAAGTGATATAGATTGAGAGTAACGGATAATCAACTAATTTCAGCGCTTTTATTTTCTGCAACAATCAAGCAGGCAAGTGCTGAAGTTGGATTGAGTGAACAATCGGTTTATAGCAGACTGCGAAAGCCAGATTTTAGAGAAAAGTTACAAGTTGCAAGAGATAACCAGTTTCAAGTTATTTCAAATAAACTAGAGGACGCTAATTTTAAGGCACTTGATACACTTATCAATATTCTTGATGATAAAGAAGTTAGTGCAGGAATTAGGGTTCGAGCAAGTCAAACCCTGCTTGATTTATCACTGAAAAATCGAGAGCAGGCGGACATTATAAGCCGAATACAGAACCTTGAAGAAATGCTGAAAAGTCAAGAATAGTAAAGTAAACTTTATGCTTTTATTTTAATTTTGAAGAAAGGAGTATGCACATGGAAAGATCAGCCGTAGACGTTTTGCGCCAAGCAAAAAGAAGTTGTAGAGTTTGGCGAGTTGCAACGATCATTACTTTAACAATTTCAGTTTTAGAACTTGTAGTTATTTTATTTTAATCAAAGAAAGGATGAAAATTATGGAAAATCAGAAGAACATATCAAACAGTATCAATGGAATTATAAAGAGACACAAAGATATTCAGAAACTACACCAACAGATAGAGGACAAGAAAAAGGAAGTCAATTCCGATTATAGCGTGAGAACCTATACTCGTGAAGCACGACAGGAAGAACTTGATAATCTAGTTGCAGAGTGTGAAGCAAAAGAAGCAACTCTCCGCAGAGAGATGGCAGATTCTATCCGAGATATAGCTGGTACTGTATGCAGTGCTTTTGAACCAAGTTCAGAGCTTGCACAGCAGATTGATTTTTTATCAACTATGGCAAGAGGTGGAATGCTGAGCAATAACATGATTTCCAACGTTGCTGAAAAATACAGGGGTTCAGAAACCAGCCTGTTATATCTTAGACAGAAGTTAAACGAAGCTGGAGTAAAGTCCACACCGATTGATTCAATGCTTTTTAGTGGAAGCGAAGTTGACATAAACGGAAACGCTCACTTTGTGCCACCTGTAGGATATTTTGAGACGCTGGCAAATGAGGTTGAAAGCGGTTCAGTTAGCGACACAATGTTATTCTATAACCTTGATAATATATCAAGCAAGAGTGGCGCAGAAAGTGATCTGCTTGCTGAGTATCATTCAGAGAGAGCGAAAAGGCTTGAAGAAATGAGCACAGCTACGCCATCACTTATATAGTTGATTTTCTCACAACTAACAATGAAATTTAACGCTGTTTTGCATTTTATAGGTGTTGTGCATATATTTGTATGTCTTGCTTATAATTTGCAAAATAGCGTTAAAAAATCAAAGATAGTAAATATAGGATAGGACAAAAAGTACATAGGGGATATTATCAAAGCAAATTTGAGTAGAAACATGTAAAAAATATGTAATTGTGATATAAGTCGGCATGTAATGTGCTGAAAATCGTTGATTTATAAGGAAAATCTGAAAATATTAGCACTTACTATCAATTATAATAAACATTTTTATTGTATTTATGTCACACATATATTATAATTAAAGTGTGACATAAATAGAAAGGAAGTGAAGTTGAGGTGTCACAAAATAGAAAAGTTGGTAGACCTAAAGCAGACCGACCAAAAGATATACGCTTTAGTATTCGTCTTGATGATGAATTATCAAAACAATTGGAACGGTATTGTGAAGATAATGGAATCAGTAAAGGTGAGGCGATTAGAAAAGCGTTGAATTTGCTTTTAGGTAAATAAAAAGGTTAGCCACCCCCGACCAAAGCGATGACTAACCCAAATACATATAGTACGAATGTCCGTACTGTGAAATATTCTATCATAGTATCGGCATTCTAGCAATTAGAAAGGATGGCAATATTATGGCAGAAAAGAGAAAAGACAGCAAGGGCAGGAATCTGTTAAAAGGTGAGGGACAGAGATCAAATGGACGTTATTATTTTCAGTACAAGGACACTTTAGGACATGCAAAAGTTGTATATGACTGGGATTTATCAGAACTGAGAAAAAAGGAAAAGCAGATAATAAGAGATTTGGAAGATGGTATAAATGGAACAGCCTCAAAGATGACATTAAACCAGTTATTTGATCTGTATATAAGCCTAAAGGATAGCGGAAGTTTAAAGAAAACATCAAAGAACAATTATATAGGTATGTGGAATTGTAACTTGCGTGATTCTGAGCTGGGAAATGCTGAGATAAAAAATATAAAGACCTCACACATTATGAAATTTTACAAAGAGTTGAAAGACAAGGGGTTATCAAACAGTACAATAAAGTTTTTTCATACGATCCTTGTTTCTTGCTTTAATTTAGCATTAGATGACGATATGATTCGTAAAAATCCAGTGAAAAAAGAGTGTATAAAGCCATATAAAGGCGGTGCAAAGGTTAAGGAAGCATTGACACGTGAGGAACAGAGAATATTGTTAGACTTTATGGAGAATAGCAATATTTATAATTCGTATGTGCCTATGATAAAGTATATGATAGGCACAGCATGCCGAATTGGTGAGGTTATAGGTATTACATGGGATGATGTTGATATGAAGAATAAAAAGATATTTATAGATCATCAGCTTATTTACAAAAAAGCTCCAGATGGTAAAACTAAATTTATGATAACAGATACTAAATCAGAATCAGGACATAGAGAAATTCCGATGACAAATGATATATATAATGCTTTGGCAGATCAGAGACAATATAAAATGTTCATGGGAACACCAAGGGATTATACAGTTGATGGTTATAGCAAATTTATATTTACAACAAAAAGCGGAAAGCCTATTGCTCCGAACGGTTTTAACAATGCAATGAAAAACGTTGTTGAAGCATATAATAAGCGTGAGACAATGATGGCTGAATCGGACAATAGACAGCCAGTATTATTACCACATATATCAGCGCATACATTCAGACATACAGGCTGTACAAGAATGGCAGAAGCTGGAATTGATATAAAGGTATTACAAAGAATTATGGGGCATAGTGATATATCAATTACAATGGACGTATATAACCATGTTAATGATGACAGAATACAGAATGAGCTTGAAAAGCTGGAGAGCATGATGGCAGTATAATAGTTATATGAAGTTGCTACAAAGTAAAATGAGGGGGAATGGGTAAATACATTCTCCCTTGAATTATGTAATAGTGTTTAAAAATATGTAAATCGTATGTAAATAAGCCAAAAACAATATTCTATGTGCTTGAAAAGTCAAGTATTCACACATTTTTCACAAAAAGTTAGCACTCACCTCTTGACAGTGCTAACAACTGGGTGTATAACATAGTCAAAGATAAGGAAAGGGATTAGAAAGAAGAGAAAGAATCCCGAAAGTTTATCTTGATAATTATTTTGAAAGTAACAGTAAACAAAAAGTCTAAGTGCCTTGGGGTTTCATAAGAAACCACAATTTCCGACACTTGTTTGAGATTGAAAGGAGAAATGACTTATGTTACCTAGTATTTTTGGAGAAGATTTATTTGATGATTGGATGAATGACTATTTCCCATTTGGAAGGGATTTTGACAAGGAGTTTAGTAAAGCGTTAGCACCTACCGAGCGTGCGCTGTATGGTAAGCATGCAAAGAACATGATGAAGACCGATGTCCGTGAGACAGATGATTCATATGAAGTAGATATGGATCTCCCAGGATTCAAGAAAGATGAAGTAAAGGTTCAGCTTGCTGATGGTTACCTGACAATTGAGGCTGCAAAGGGTCTGGATAAGGATGAGAAGGACAAGAAGAGCGGCAAATATATCAGACGTGAGCGTTATGCCGGCAGCATGAGCAGAAGTTTCTATGTCGGTGAAGGAGTTACTCAGGAAGACATTCATGCAAAGTATGAACATGGCGTACTGAAACTGTCGATTCCTAAGAAGGAAGAGCAGAAGAAAGTAGAGAAGAGTAATTACATCGCAATCGAATAATGTAAGAAATGCGAGATTACTTAATAACAGATGACTAATATTCGTAGAGCCCTCCGTGTATCTGCAAGGTGCAGGTATGCGGGGGGCTCTTTTGCTTGTCTGTTCCAGGGACAATCCTCATGACAAAAGAAACGTCCCCATTAAAGTATCAGCCATGAAAATAATATGACAGCCAAAGGCATGGTTATGATACAGAACAAAGTAGTAAATACATTTAAAAGACTGGAGTATGTTGCATCTTTGTTATATACCTGAACCATCTGGGTGATTGTTGAAGCTGATGGCGTGATGGAGGCAAGGTATACTATGAGTAGTAAGGTTCTTCCGTCTGGAATAAATTCGTATACATGACTTACACACATTATAAGCAGCAAAATAGTAGGCCAGATAACGAGTCTGATGGCAGAGAAAAGGTATAGTTTTGCATTCTTCAGGCTGGCCAGAATCGGCGAATCAGCCATCAGCATACCAGTTACTATCATGCTTAGAGGTGCAAGCATATTCCCGATGTCATTTATCGGTGCAAGGATGACGGCTGGCAGTTTTATCTTGCAGAAAAATAGCAGGAGACCTGCTATTATGGCTAATACATTTATATTGGATATTATCTTTTTCCATTCCAGGTGTGGCTTTTCGGAGAGCATTGTGCTGCAGTGTGTCCAGAGAAATATCAGTTGTACAGACATAAATGCGCATGAATACAGTACATAGTCGGAACCCAGAATAGCACTTACAAGTGGGATAATCATATTTCCCGAGTTGGAATACATGACGGTTGCACATTCAACTGGGGTCCAGTGCCAAAATTTCCTTCCGATATTTATAAAAATCAACAGCAGAACATGTATAATGACCGCAATGACAGCGGAAAATAACAGTCCCTGCAGTTTTTCTTTTGTAAAATCGATCTCAAATGAACCGATTATGGCGCAGGGCATCACCAGGTATACCACGATGATAGATAATATCCGGCTGTCAGATGATTTTAAGATATTTTTGTTGACAAGAATAAAACCAAGCAGGATCATAATAAAAAAGTTAATAAGCTTTCCGAGCAAAATTATACTTATCTGCATAGCGATTACCTCTTTTCGTTTCTGTATTATAATACTATTCCTCTAAAAAAACATCCCTGAATGCTGACTTGTCAAAAATGAATGAATGCGATAAAATATGTGCAATTTGTAGAGAACTTGTAAATAGCATCCAAAATAAGGAGAGATGACATACTATGAATTCGCGTAAAAACCATAACAAAAAGCTTATGTTGCCGGTTCTCATTTTTCTGGTTGGCTGTCTGGTTTTGACAGTAGTTTTATATCATTCATATAGATCAAATTATAAACAGGTACGGAATGTCACAGCGCTTAATGCCACAACATATGCAGAACGACTACAGAATGACATGAACCGTGGAGTTGCAATTACAGATACACTTGAAGAGATAGCAATCAGCGAAAATGGGAAAATTGACAATTTTCAAAAAGTTGCTCGGGATCTGATGGCAGATTTTATTCAGAGCATACAGATTGCGCCTGACGGTGTTGTCACAGATATATATCCGGAGGCAGGGAATGAAGCTGGAAAGATAGATTTGATGCATGATGAAAGTCGTGGAGAGATATGCCGCTATGGAAGAGATAAAAATATAGTCACGATGCAGGGTCCTTTTGATTTAAAACAGGGGGGGCAGGGCATTGCGATTAGAAATCCTGTATATCTGGAGGGGGCAGATGGCTCTCCAGTATTTTGGGGATTTACCATAGTAATTATACGTGTTCCGGAGATATTTACAGAATCAATTCAGGCACTCACAAAATTCGGTTATGATTACTCCCTGACAAAGACAGTTTCCCCTTTGTCTGATGATACAGAGATAGTATCATCATCCGGCAATATTATGAAGAATCCGATTACATTTGAGTTTGAATTTTGCGGCAGTCTATTTGATTTTGAGATAATGCCTGCTGATGGCTGGAGTCATGGGTGGAATGTATTTCCGCAGCTGTTTTTGGGAATATGTGTTATTTTGCTCTTAACTGGATTAACGGTGGTCATCCTTGTGATTGAGAGACATCGAGATACATTAAAAAAAATGGCGATAACAGATCCGCTGACCGGACTCTTGAATCGTAAGGGGTTTGACGAACAGCTCAAAAAGGTTATGCAGGGCGATCTTCATATTCATTGCGTGGGTATACAGATGGATATTGATGATTTTAAATTTATAAATGATATGTATGGTCATGTAGTTGGAGATGCCGCACTGAAAAGTCTTGCACAGGACATGCAGAGCTATTTCAATGATAATTCTATTATTTGCAGAAATGGCGGTGATGAGTTCTCCGCCATTCTGGTTGACACAACAGAGGAAGAGGCAAGAAAGAAAATAGAACAATTTACTCTTCAGCCACGGCATATAACATATAATGGTGGGGAGCATCCATTTTACATTTCTCTTGGGTATGCAGAATATCCAAAAGATTGTGAAGATGTTTCGGAGCTTATCAGATGCGCGGATATGGCACTTTACGCGGTAAAACTTCATGGAAAGAATAATTGCAGTCCTTATCGAGGAGCTTATAAGATGCAGCACAGAAGCCAGCTTGGATTTGCACTTCAGGATGTATCAAAGAATCTTCCGGGAGCTTTCCTTATATATATAGCTGATCCTGAAAATGATAATATTTTATTTGCAAATCGTGAACTGATAGAATTTGCTGGCTGCAGGGATTTTGATGATTTTCTTGATTACACAGATCATAGATTCAGAAACCTGGTCCATCCAGACGAACGGGATTCTGTTGAGACCAGCATCTGGAAACAGATTGATGCAAAGACCAGTGGAAATAATGACTATGTAAGGTTCCATTTTGCAAAAAAAGATGGAACATATCTTCCTGTTCTTGATCACGGAAGAATAGTGGAAAACCGTTATTATGGAAATGTATTCTACGTTTTGATCATGGACTGCGCTCTGGTTGAATCTTATTATGATAACAAAACAGGTCTGGAAACTGTGCCAGAATAGCGGATTGGCTATTACAGGAATAGGACACAAAATCTTCACAAAAGAATTAGCACTCACCTATTGACAATGCTAACAACTAGGTGTATAACATAGTCAAAGATAAGGAAAGGGATAAGAAAGAAGAGAAAGAATCCCGAAAGTTTATCTTGACAATTATTTTGAAAGTAACAGTAAACAAAAAGTCTAAGTGCCTTGGGGTTTCATAAGAAACCACAATTTCCGACACTTGTTTGAGATTGAAAGGAGAAATGACTTATGTTACCTAGTATTTTTGGAGAAGATTTATTTGATGATTGGATGAATGACTATTTCCCATTTGGAAGGGATTTTGACAAGGAGTTCAGTAAAGCGTTAGCACCTACCGAGCGTGCTCTGTATGGCAAGCATGCAAAGAACATGATGAAGACCGATGTCCGTGAGACAGACGATTCATACGAAGTAGATATGGATCTCCCAGGATTCAAGAAAGATGAAGTAAAGGTTCAGCTTGCTGATGGTTACCTGACAATTGAGGCTGCAAAGGGTCTGGATAAGGACGAAAAGGACAAGAAGAGCGGCAAGTATATCAGGCGTGAGCGTTATGCCGGCAGCATGAGCAGAAGCTTCTATGTCGGTGAGGGAGTTACCCAGGAAGACATTCATGCAAAGTATGAACATGGCGTACTGAAACTGTCGATTCCTAAGAAGGAAGAGCAGAAGAAAGTAGAGAAGAGTAATTATATCGCAATCGAATAATGTAAGAAATGTGTAATTACTTAATAACAGATGACTAATATTCGTAGAGCCCTCCGTGTATCTGCAAGGTGCAGGTATGCGGGGGGCTTTTTTGCGTTTTGCAATTAGATGTAAATGAGCATTGTTCCAGTGAAAGTGGAAAAATATTATGACTATTTTGGCTGGAATATTGTAAATGTTGGTAAACTTTTTCATTGATATTTACACAGAATATCTCTAAAAATGTTGAAATGGCATTTGATTTATTTGATAATAGTGATTGAGGCTGTTGAGGGAGGACAAGCGGTGAAACGTTATTTAATAAAGGGGGATTTATATGTTCGATTTTCAGCAAATGTATAGAGAAAAGCTGCGTACACCGGAGGCTGCGGTGGAGTGTGTCAAGGATGGAGACTGGGTCGATTACACATCGTCCCTTGGAAAACCTGTGCTACTTGACAGAGCACTGGCAAAGCGGAGAGATGAGCTGCACGATGTGAAGATCAGGGGCAATCTGATGGCTGGGCCTATAGAGGTTGCAGAGTGCGATGACAGTCAGGAGCATTTTGTGTATCATAGCTGGCACTGTTCGCAGTACGAGAGAAAGCTGTGCGATGAGGGCAAATGCTATTATATACCGATGGTGTTCCACAACAATGCGGCTTATTATGAGTATTTCCTCCATGTGAATGTGGTCATGGTGTCGGTGGGACCTATGGACAAGCATGGCTATTTTAACTTCTCGGTGAATACCGGTGTAGCTGCCCCTATTGCCAGGAAGGCGGACATCGTGATAGTTGAGGTGAATGAGCACATGCCTAAGATACGCGGTGGATATGACGAGTGTATTCACATATCGGATGTGGATATGATCGTAGAGGGGGAGCACGAGCCATTTGCTGATGTGAAAACACAGGCACCGCGGGAGGTTGACCGGAAGATAGCGGAGCTGCTCATTCCATACATAGTAGATGGTTCAACACTGCAGCTCGGTATCGGGGGAATGCCAAATGCGGTGGGTGAGATGCTGGCTCAGTCGGATCTCAAGGATCTTGCCATGCACACGGAGCTCTGCTCGGATGCATATCTAGCCCTGTACAAGGCGGGCAAGCTGACAAATAAATACAAGAACATAGACCGAGGAAAAGGCGTATTTGGCTGTGCCATCGGTTCAAATGAGCTGTATGAGTGGCTGGACGACAATCCGGGAATCGCCGCATATCCACTTGAGTATGTGAACAGGCCATATGTCATATCGCAGATAGACAACATGGTGTCCATAAACAGCTGTGTGGCTGTGGATCTGTACGGACAGGTTGCGGCAGAGAGCAGTGGTTCACGCCAGATCAGCGGAACCGGCGGACAGCTCGATTTCCTGATCGGAGCCTCGGGCTCCCGTGGCGGCAAGGCGTTTATTTGCATGAGTTCCACACACACCGACAGGAATGGGGTGAAGCATTCCAGGGTAAAACCGCAGTTCAACGGAGATATCATCACCTCGCCGAGAAGTCAGGTGTACTTTCTTGCGACAGAGTACGGTGTGATAAACCTTGAAGGACGATCCACATGGGAGAGAGCGGAGGCTCTGATATCCATAGCCCATCCTGATTTCCGGGACATGCTGATAAAGGAGGCACAGGAGAGAAAGATCTGGCGGAGGTCGAATAAGAGATGAGAAGATCATGGCATTATAAAAGTGGGGCTGCGAATGAAAGGAAAATCTAAAAAACAAAAAAGTAGAAATACGAAAAAGCAGAAATATATAAAATTGGCAATTACTCTGAGCATAGTTATTGTCATAATATTGTTCTGCAATTTTCAGAACAAACACCTTGAAACCACACATTATACATATGCGGCAGAGCAGCTTGACGCAGATCTTGAGGGATATCGCATAGTCCAGATATCGGATCTGCACAATGCAAAGTTTGGCAAGAATAACCAGAAACTGGTGGGCAGGATAAGAGAATGTGAACCTGATATGATCGTCCTGACCGGAGATCTTGTGGACTCAAATCACACAAATGTAGACCGCGCAGTCCAATTTGTGGATGAGATCGTGAAAATATGTCCGGTATACTATGTCACAGGCAATCATGAATATTGGCTTGAGAAATCTGAATATGACGAGCTTATGGATGGGCTTATAGGTGCCGGGGTGGTTATTCTGGATGATCAGGTTGTGGAGATATCCATGGGTGATGCAAAGTTTAGGCTGGTTGGGCTGGACGATAAAAGTCTTGCGGATGGAACACTGGAGGCGTTGCTTAGTGACGAAAGTATTAGGAATGATCAAGCTGAACAGAAGGAAGAGACCGCTGATAATGAAGACTCTGGGGAAAAAGAGCTCACGGTCGTTCTTGCACATGAGCCACAATACCTTGTCAGGTATGCCGACACCGGTGTTGATCTCGTGCTTTCCGGACATGCCCATGGCGGACAGTTCAGACTGCCGTTTGTCGGAGGGATAGTGGCTCCGGATCAGGGATTTCTTCCAGAATATACAGCAGGTGAATACTATATGGACGGCACAGAGATGATAGTCAGCCGAGGCCTTGGCAACAGCGTGATACCTGCGAGGTTGTTTAACTATCCGGAGATCGTGTGCGTGGAGCTGGTGGGGAAGCATTAGTTATTGTGAGAAAGTTAATGTAGATAAGAAAATGATGTACATAAAAGATCGTGGGAAGATTTTGAGTAGGGATCTTCTCACGATCTTTTAATATATTAGGATTTACTTTTCTCAGCCTTCTAGCTATCGCAGCCTTTCATCCACCTCAACCTTGAAAGGAAGCTTGTTCAGAATGTCATGTTCAAGATCAATTCCCGGGTACACTTCTATGAGTTTGAGTCCCTTTTCAGTAAGCTCAAATACGCATCGTTCTGTGACGTATATAACCCTCTGCCTGTTTGCCAGCGCACGTTTTCCTGAGAAACTGATGCTTCTGACATCGTTTACGAACTTAGGAATGCTTCCCTCGTTTTTGATGGTCACGATGCCGTCATTGTCCTCCACGGCAAGCCCCTTCGTATCAAATGTGAGACAGAACACAACGGTTGCTGTCTTGGCGGTGATATTTGCAAATCCGCCTACACCGGCAAATGCGCCAGGACCCTTGTGGGCATTTACATTCCCGAACCTGTCAACCTCGATCCCGCCCATGAAACAGATATCAAGACCGCCATTGTTGTAGAGATCAAACTGGTTTGCCATGTCATAGATGGAGTCCGCGCCAATGACAGCGCCGAACACCTTGCCCGATGCAGGAAATCCGCCTACACCTCCGGATTCTACGGTCAGGGTTATCTTGTCCAGAATACCGTTCTCTCTGGCATACTTGGATACAGTCTCCGGAATTCCAACACCTATGTTGACTATATCGTCCGGTTTTAATTCCAGAGCGGCCCTTCTTCCAATGATCTCTGCGCTTGTATTGACGACATTCTTTGTCTTGGTACGACCGGAAAGCATCTCAGCCCAGTCCTGCCACTGTGAATATGGAATCTCAAAACTTCCTGTCAGGGATTCGTATGATGCGTGTCTTGGCTCCGGCGGTATCTCAACGATAGCGTCAACCAGACATCCCGGAATAATGGTATTGTGAGGTCTTGATGGCCTTGCCACAAGTCTGTCAACCTGCACGATGACCTTTCCGCCATTTGCCTTTACAGCCTGACAGATGGACAGCGCATCTCCTGCGGTAAACAGATCCTCAAATGAGATGTTGCCCTTGCGGTCGGCAGCAGTTCCCTTGATGATAGCCACGTTGATAAGCGGCAGCTTGTAGTAGAGGAATTCCTCACCGTCCAGCTCGACGTATTTAACAAGTGAGTCATCCTTTGATATGTTGTTGATTCCCGGTCCCTCAAGTCTAGGATCGACAAATATATCGAGACCGACCTTGGAGAGTGCTCCCGGAAGTCCGCCGGCCTGTGCACGAATTGCGTGTGAGATACAGCCGAGTGGGAGATTGTATGCCTCAAATCTGTCCTCAAGGACAAGCTTCTTGGTGCTGTACATGGCTCCGAAATGTCCACAGATGATCTTGTCAACTGCGCCGTCTCTTATGTATCCCTCTGCCGCCTTGTTCTCATCCCACGCGCCAAAGCCCGCGCTTGATATAGCGGTGAGGTGCTTCGGCGAACCTGTCCTCTGGTATCTTTTATATAATGCCTCGTGAAGCTCGATTGGAATATCTATGCCGAGAAATGAGTTGAGTGCGATCACATCTCCGTCATTTATAAGATCCATTGCCTCGTCGGCTGTCATTATCTGGTACATTTGTTCTATCCTTTCGTTTATATAAAAATCAATCAAAATCTGCTATGAATTTATTAGCAGGTTACAATATGATAACATTCTTTGTAAGAGTTCTGTATCCTTGTTCTGACATAAATCAACAAGGGCAAAGAGCTCAGGATTCTTGTTTTTGTCAATTACGATTTGTGTCGCGGCCGGAGAATCCGAAAGACCGGTCAAATATTCAACAGATGTGTTAAAACATTGAGCAATAATTTCCAGCGTTTGCTGAGATGGGACTCTCTCTCCGTACTCATATCTGCAATATCCTATTTTGGAAAGATTGAGTCTCCTGGATGCTTCAGCCATAGTAATTCCCATATTTTCTCTCACAAATTTTAATCGTTCTGGAATTAATTTAGCAGACATTATTATTCCTCCTAGACTAAATATTGACAGTAACCATTGGATAATATAAAATAGATATATCCAATGGTTACTATACAACAAATAATAGCCTTATTCAACATTTAATATAGAATAGAGGGAGATATATAATATGCGAAATGAGGACAAGTTAATAAAAGTAGCACATTATAACACTAAACTCAATTCAGTATTAGGTTTTGATTATAGTGCTTTTACAATTTATAGATCTAAGGGATTGTTGACACATCTTATTAAAAGAAAGCATTTTGTTGCTGCAAAATACATTGATCGTTTAGATGATATAATTAGTCATCCAGACTATGCAGGATGTTATAATGGAAATATAGAGTTGGTTAAATGTTATAATGACAATATTTTTGTTTCAATCAAATTAGATGAAAAGGAATCAAAATATTATATTGCTACAGTATTTGATGTAAAAAAAGGAAAAATAGATTCATATGTAAAGTCAGGCAGATTGGTGCCGATATGTAGTAATATATTTGGTTAGATAAGATATCTTGACTTTATCGGTAAGCAATGGTATCATCATTGTATACATTTGACAAGCAGGAAAGGCACCCTGCGCTCCCTCGGGAACCTGATATGATGGATACGCCGCCCATCCAAATGTAAACATTAAATACTTAAAAATGTCAGATAAATATGAGCAATGATTTGGAGCTTATATCTATCTGACATTTTTAATTTGCGTCAGCAACGAGCTAAAGCGTGCTGCTCCTTGTTCCCTAATTAGGATATTTGATCAGATCGTACATCTTACCATAAGCGCCCATATAGCGCACGCCCTCAAGCTCCATGCCGAGATGCATGTATTTGTCGCACTTCGACTTGGCATCAGTCTCAAGGATGACTGGAACGTGCAACCTGTTTCCCTCAGAGAAGGCCATGTCAAGAACTTTCCTCATGTATCCCTGTCCCTGGTATTGTTCGCGGACGCAGACCATGCCGACGAATATAAAATCTTTCTTCTCTTTCTTCATTCGATCTTGAAGAGATCTGCCTCCCTTGGACAGAGCTTTTCCCATGCGGATCATTTCTTTAAGGCTCATATTGCGAAACAGAGCTTTGAGGATAGCCATGCCAGCTTTGAGATTCATTTTTTGTCCCGGCAGGGTATAGGCGATATACCCCTCGCCGCGTTCGCTAGTCGCGTAGAGCATTTGTCCCTCAAATGCCATACGAACGTAGCCGGCTATGTAATTTGCCACTGCCTCTTTGCTGCTGTAGAACACGCCCATACCTGTTTCTTGCCCGTAGTCGTAATATCCAAACGCATGGCCGATATCCTCGGCTGCCTGTTCATCCCATTTTGTTATCTTCATAGCATTTTCTCCGTTCAATAATTGTGTTGTAATTTCTAATTCCACCCATACGGTTAGATACATCTAACCGTAATCATATTATCATATATAGAGTGAAAATGAAACTATGATCTCATTCAGGATGACATGATAGAAATATATGAAGATGTGAAGGATGCCGATGTCATAGTGTTTGCATATGAAACATCACTACTAAAACAATACATTTGTATTGAATTGGCATAAATTAAGTATTATAATTTATAAAGAAGCGGTGGAGTTGCATATTATTAATACTAGGAGGTGCATGAGAATGGCAAGCACAATACAGGTAAGGGTAGACAATGATCTTAAGTCAAAATCAGATAAATTATTTCATGATCTTGGAACAGATACTACGACAGCTATAAGAATTTTTCTTACCCAGGCAGTTGCAAATAATGGATTTCCATTTGAGATAAAAAGGGTTGTTACAGATCCATATGTGGCAATGACAGAGGAACAGATGATAGACAAACTGGCGAAGTCAAGACAACATGCTGAAAAAGGTGAATGTCGTGATGCTGATGTTGTGATAGATGATATGAGGAAGAAGTATGACTTATGAGGTGGTTTTGACAAAAGATGCAGAGAATGATTTGGATAATTTTATTCAATATCTCTTATTTGAAAAACATAGTAAACAGGCTGCAGCAAATGTTCTTCAGGACTTTGAGAATACGAAAAGAAGTTTGGAAAAAATTGCTTCAAGTTTGAAACTATGTGATAATCTGCGCTTGAGAAAGCTGGGATATAGAAGAATTAATTTTGAAAGACATAGATATTTTATGTTATATCGAATAGAAGGAGAACGTATTATAGTAGATAATATATTTCACGAATTACAGGATTTTGAGGGAAAAATGACATAGAACAATCTGTAGAGAGATGAACATTAAAGATTGGGAAGCGATACAATACGCTTCCCATTTTTTACATACAATGGGTTATGTTATCTATGATTTTGAAATGCGATATCTAAGAATTGAGATGTGATTTGAGATATATCAGATTGTTCAAAACGCATTTCTATGATATGATGAAAAATACAGTGTGAACAAATAATTTAAACAAATAAGGCTGAGGTGAAAAAATGGCAGTTAGTTACAAGAAATTGTGGAAATTGTTAATTGATAAAGAAATGATGAAGAAAGATCTGCGTGCAATGACAGGAGTTAGTACAACAACGATGTCTCGATTATCAAAAGATGAAAATGTAAGTACAGAGATTCTGTCAAAGATATGTTCTGCTTTGAATTGTGATGTGGGAGATATCATGGAATTTGTTCCGGATAAAAAAGAGGAGCAGTAAGGAGGTACGGGAACATGGATCATTCTTATCCTTATATTGCGTCTTTGACCAGAGAGCCGTTCCTTTTCTACGAAATGCGTTCTACCGCAAAGCTAATGGTAGAAGGAAATTCAGATGATGCGATTATAAAAGAAATTGTAGAGCAGAATCTTTTTCAGTACCCAACGGAAAAATCTATCACACGCATGGCAAAAGCCTGTATAAAACGGCTTCATGCACTGGAAGATGATTCGCTGGTTGCTGCGATTGCGTCACAGCCAACGGATGTAGCAAAACAGATTTGTCTTTATGCCTTGATGAAGCAAAGCCGACTGGTCTGGGAATTTATGCTGACCGTCATTGGCGAGAAGTACAGATTAAGGGACACGTCTTTTGGTAAGATAGATTTGAATACATTTTTTATGCGCTTGCAGGAGCAGAATGATACCATGGCTTCCTGGAGCGATACTACAATAACAAAGTTAAAACAGATTATTGCCAGAGTGCTTGTTGAAACAGAATATCTCGACAACCTAAAGGCAGATCATTTGAACCCAGTATGGCTGCATCCTGTTTTGGAGAATGCCATCAGAAGCAATGGTGATATGGCGATACTGCCGGCGTTTAATTGCTTTTCTTAGGAGGTAGCCAATGAGTGACATAAAAGAACGCCTGGACAAAGTTCGGGCATTGATTCAGGAACCGGAGTTCCTGGAAGGCAAAGGACTCAGCAATGAGGTGAATATCAGAATCTTCTGCTATGAACCGGAGAATGAAATGGCTGTCCGCCATTTTGTGAATCAGTTGGAAACCGATCAGTCCTTAGATTGCCATTTGATCGTTTGTAATTTATATAAAACATTTCTCTCTATCTGCGATGATATGGACATCACAGATGCGATTCCCGATATGGAAGAAGCTGACGGAAGTGCTTATCTTCTGGAGCAGCTTAACTCCGCAATCGGTAATGGAGAGTTCATTGATAAAATCCAGTATGAGCCACACGAACCGGGGGATGTGCTGATGCTGACAGGTGTGGGCGAGGTGTTCCCGTTTATGAGAATCCATACGTTACTGGAAGCCTTGCAACCGTATTTTTCGGATGTTCCGATTTTGGTTATGTATCCGGGTGAGTTTGATGGGCGCCATGTAAAACTGTTCAATCGTTTGACACCAAATGATTATTACCGGGCATTCAATGTCATAGATTAAGGGGGATAAAGCCATGATGATTCGAGATATGTTTGCGGATGATATTAATCGCAAAATCAATGGTGTAATTAAAGTAGATCAGGCTGCTGATGATGTAATCGAGCAGGAGTTAAATGAATATGTCATTACCAGAGAACTGAAGAAACACTTCATCACTTTCTTCAACTATTATGGAGATGCCTTTGACCAGCCTACGGCTGATATGGGTGTTTGGATTTCCGGTTTCTTTGGAAGTGGTAAATCTCACTTTCTGAAAATGCTTTCCTACCTTCTGGAAAATAAAGAGGTAAAAGGTATTCGGAGTGTAGAACGTTTTCGTAAAAAGTTTGAGGACGATCCGGCAACTTTTATGCTGATCGACCGTGCCACGAAGGGACAGACGGAAACCATTCTTTTCAATATTGATATTGAAGGCTTCAGCAATAAAGACAAGACGGCTGTACTTCGTGTCTTTGCAAAGATGTTCTACAACCATCTGGGATTTTACGGTGAAAATCTGAAAGTTGCTATGATGGAGCGTTATATTGACCAACAGGGAAAAACCGAGGAGTTCCGCAGAGTTTTTGAAGAAAAGAAAGGCAAACCTTGGCTTGAAATGCGCCGTGCTTTTGCTTTCAATGGCAAGTTCATCATCCCGACATTGATGGAAGTTCTGGATATGAGTGAGGACGATGCCAAGGCATGGTTCAATGATAAAACCGCAACAGAAATTTCTATCGCACAGCTTGTGGAAGATATGAAAGTCTATGTAGATACTAAACCGGCAAACTTCCGTCTGCTGTTTATGATTGACGAGGTTGGTCAGTATGTTGGCACAGATACTGATATGCTGTTGAATCTCCAGTCTCTGACTGAAAAAATCGGAAGTGAGTGCGAAGGCAAGATTTGGGTGATCTGCACTGGACAGGAAGCGATTGATGAAATCATCAAAGTTCGTGCTGATGAGTTCTCCCGTATCCAGGCACGTTTCAAGACAAGATTGAGCTTATCTTCTTCCTCCGTGGATGAAGTTATCCAGAAGCGTATCTTGAAAAAGAAGCCGGAAGCAACGAAAGACCTGGAAGGTGTTTATGAGCAGAATGATTCTGTTCTTCGTAACCTGTTCAGCTTTAGCGGTTCTATTCTGGATATTAAAGGTTATTCCGGTCCGAGAGAATTTACAGAGAACTTTCCATTCGTACCGTATCAGTTCATCATCATGCAGAAAGTATTTGCTGAAATCCGCAAGCACGGAAATTCCGGCAAACACCTGTCTGGTGGTGAGCGTTCCATGCTGTCCGGTTTCCAGGAAGCTGCACAGAAAATTCAGGAGAAGGACGAGTATGCACTTGTGCCGTTCTTCCGCTTTTATGATACCGTACATACTTTTCTGGATGGTTCAATTCGTCGTGTAATTGAGCGTTGCCAAAAAGCTGCCGACAACGGTGATGGCATCGAACAGCAGGATGTAGATGTACTGAAACTTCTGTATCTGATTCGGTATATTGATGATATTCCTTCCAATCTGGACAATATCGTTATCCTTATGGCAGACGATATTCGTGTAGATAAGATTATCATGCGTGAAGCTGTCCGTGGATGCCTTGACCGTCTGATGAGCCAGAACTATATCGGCAGAACCGGAGACACTTATAACTTCCTGACGGATGAAGAACAGGATATTCAGCGTGAAATCCGAGACACCAATGTGGATACTGCTTCTATCGTGGAGCGTATTGCTCAGATGATTTACGGTGATATTTTCACAACCAAGAAGTTCCGTTATGGAAAATATGACTTTGCTTTCGATCAGATGGTGGACGGCATTACAGTTGGAGTGGCAACAGGTGGTATGCGTCTGCGTTTCCTGACCGTTGCTACTGATGCCATTGAAAAAACAGATTACCGTCTGATGGCAGAGTCCAAAGGTAATGAAGCAATCGTAGTTCTGGCTGATACGCCTTACTATGAATCTCTGGAATCTGCCATGAAGATTCGTAAATATGTAAAACAGCGAAATGTAAGCCAGTTGCCTAAGAGTGTGCAGAAAATCATCAGCGACCAGCAAGACGAAGCCACAAAATATGAAGAGAGTGCTATGGTCGAATTACAAAATGCCATTGAAGGAGCGCAGTTCTATGTAGATGGGGAACATCTGGAAATCAAAGCCGGAAATGCCAAGAGTAAGATTGATCAGTCTTTGGAATATCTGGTTTCTCATGTCTATAGCAAGCTCGACTTGATTACAGATAATGCAGGCAGTGATGCAGATATTATTGCGATTCTGACAGGTGCGGTAACAGCACTTCCGGGCATGGAACCAAACCGTGATGCTGTTTCTGCTATGGAAGAATATCTGGAAATGCAGGATGCGAAAAAATTGCCGACTTCTATGGCAGATGTACAAAGCAAATATAGCGCAATTCCGTATGGATGGAAAGAAATCGATATTGCTGCGGTTGCGGCACAGCTGATTTATTCCCAGAAAGTGACCATTAAGTATGCAGGCAATACCATTCAGCCGGACGATCCGAAACTACCGGATATGCTCCGTAAAAAGAGTGAAATCGGTAAGACGTCTATCAGCAAACGTAAAAATATTTCTGCTACGATGATACGTGATGTTAAAGAAATACTACGGGAGTATTTTGATGTCATGGATGTACCGGATGATGAAGATGGGCTGATTCGCTTTGTGACTGAGAAATTTGGTGAACAGCGTGATTACTATACTTCTCTGGATGCCCGTTATGACGGACATAAATACCCGGATCGTGCATTGGTGCAGGAAGCCATTCATCTGATGGATGATGTACTTTCCCAGAAGAAAGACAATATTGCCCTGATTGAGCGTGTGTTGAACAAAGAGGATGCTCTCTTTGATAACAAGGAAGCCATGAGCAACGGCATTGAAAACTTCTTCAAGACCCAGGTAACAGTATTTGATCAGGCAGTGCAGTTTGAAAAATCTCTGCATGACGATCTCGACCGTATTGCAGAAAATGAGGAAGCACATAAGGCACTGAATACCATTCGTCTGATTACGATGGTTCAGACTGGAAGCAAGTTCAACTATACTCGGATTCGTGAATTGAATCCGTTAATAGATACGGTTCGTACCGCTCATGATAAGATGCTGGAAGAAAAACGTGCCGAGGTTCTGGAAACGGTTCGTCAGTGTATGGAAGCAACCCACACTGTCGCAAACGGCGATTCCAAAGCATCCCATCTGATTGAAAAATCAGACCGATATTTCAGTCAGTGTAAGGAAAAAATTGCAGAATTAAAGAGCCTTGCTCTTTTGGATGCTATGTTCCTGCCAATGTGCCAGTACAAGGATGATACGGTCAGCAATATCGAGTCTATTCTGGCTCCGCCTGCACCGAAGCCGCCAGTGCAGCCGACACAGCAAGAAAAAGAAACTGCTCCTGTAAAGAAAAAAGTGGTTCGTGCCTATAACCGTCAGGTTGTATTCCAGGCAAAGACCTTGCAGACGGATGCAGACATTGATGATTATGTAGAGAAGATTCGTTCTCAGCTGAAGCAACTCTTGAAAAATTGCGATGAGATCAAGCTGAATTAAGGGGGCGTGCCTATGGAAGAATTACTTGAAAGACTGGTTGTTGCGGTTGAACAGCAAAATTCAGCTTTTCCTTGGGATAGTGTAATTTCAGTATTAGCACTCATTGCTTCATGGGTTACAATTTTCTTTTTGCTCAAGGAACGAAGTGAGAAAAATCGCCCTTATATGCAAATATCGTTTGAACTTGTTCGTTCAACTTTGGCGTGTATTGTTTTAAGAAATGTTGGAACTGTTCCACTGGAAGTAAAAAGTTTGACTTTTAATGAAACTTTCACCAAACAGTTGCAAACGAAAACGCAGGAACGATTAAAAAAGAAAGAATCAACGAGTATTGTGATTTTTCCAGGGCAGAAATGGATTATTTCATTTGATACAAATGTTTTTAATATCATAAACGAATTTAATGAAAAAACGGTAAGGATTGGTTATAAATACTCTAAGTATAGAAAGAACAAGTCCTATAATGAAACTATTGAAATTGATTTTTCAGAGTATGGAGGATTTTTAGACTACATTTCAGAAGTGGACGAGTTTAAGAATAGTGTTGATAATCTGAAAAAATCAATGGAGAGCATTGATAAGGATATTAAAAAAATGGCTGTTCTAATAGAAGATGGAGAAAATTATGGATAAGAATGCGATTAAAAAATTTGCTGTCTGGGCAAGAACAGAGTTGATCGCTCGTGTTTCCCTGAAAGGTGTGGAATACGGTATCACAGAGGACAAGATTGAGGATGCTAATGCGGACAGCGTTGGCGGTAAAGTTCTCACTGCCGATGAAAAGAAGCAGCGTCAGGCACTGATTGCCGAGATTAACGATAAAGGATATAAGCAGGTCATGGAGGAGGTTGCCTACACTTGGTTCAACCGCTTCTCTGCTCTGCGATTCATGGAAGTAAACGGTTATCTTCCTTCCCATGTGCGTGTATTCACGGATGAGGAAAACAACTTCAAGCCGCAGATTATAGCCGAAGCCATTCATCTGGATTTGGATGGATTAGATATGGAAAAGGTCTATGAGCTGAAAGATGTAGAAAAGACCGAAGAACTGTATAAATATCTGCTGATCGTGCAGTGTAACGCGCTGAATAAGATTCTGCCGGGAATGTTCCAGAAGATTGCGGATTACACGGAGCTTCTTCTGCCAGACAACCTGCTTCGTGAAGGCAGCGTCATTCAGCAGATGATCGAGCTGATACCGGAGGATGACTGGAAGGATGCTGTCCAGATTATCGGCTGGCTGTATGAAGCATATAACATCGAAAAGAATGAATTGGTTTACAATGGCAATATGTCAAAATCAAGAATCTCCAAGGAACTATTGCCAGCAGCAACAACGATTTTTACACCAGATTGGCCTGCTCGTTATATGGTAGAGAACAGCCTTGGTCGTTTATGGCTGGAGGGACACCCGGATGTGAAAGAGCAGCTTCTGCCGACAGAGGAAGAACAGTCTGCTTATGCTGCCGGAAATTGTGACCCAGAAGATAGCAAATGGCACTACTATCTGGAAGAAGCCGAGCAGGAGCCGGAAGTGCAGGCACAGCTTGCAGAGATTCGAAAAGAATACGCCGCACTGACACCAGATCAGCTGAAAGTCATTGACCCATGCTCCGGTTCCGGTCATATTCTTGCATATATGTTTGATGTGCTGATAAAGATTTATGAATCCTACGGCTATACCACCCGTGAAGCAGTGGCAAGCATTGTGGAAAATAATCTTTATGGTTTGGATATAGATGACCGTGCGGCACAGCTGGCTTACTTTGCGGTAATGATGAAAGCCCGTCAGTATGACCGACGCTTTTTCAGCCGCGGCATTCAGCCCCATGTATATGCTATTGTGGAGAGTAATCATGTAGATAAATTCGCTATGTACTATTTCTGCAATGGCGATATGAAGCTCACAGCTGCTATGGATACCATCATCAAAGAGATGCATGATGCAAAGGAATATGGTTCTATTTTGAACATAACACCGCAGGATTGGTCTGCATTGTATGATCGTTTTACTGAGATTACGGAAGATATCAATATGTCCCGTGAGACGGCACTCAGAGAATTACTGCCGTTGGTGCAGGTGGCGGAAGCATTGGCACAGAAGTATGATGTGGTTGTGACGAATCCGCCGTATTTAGGTAGTTCGAGATTTAGTCCTAAATTAGATTCATTTGTAAAAGAGCATTATCCAGATGTAAAAACAGATATTTCAATGGTAATGTTTAAACATTCTTTGAGAGATTTATGCAAAGATAAAGGATATGTTTCCTTTATTACAACAACTTCATGGATGTTTTTATCGAGTTTTGAAAAATTACGAGAGTATGTGATTGATGGATATACTTTTGGTTCGTTGGTTGATTTTGGAACAGAATTATTTGAAGGTAAGGTAGGGCATAATTCAATCGTGGCATGGGTGAATTGCAAGTCAAACATTAAAGCAAATATGACAGCAATACGATTAGTGGACTATTGTTATTCAAAGCGTGATGAAAAAGAAGCAGAGTTCTTTAATTCTCAAAATCTCTATGTTTCAAATCAGAATAAATTTAAAATGATACCAGGAAGTCCTATTGCATATTGGTGGGAGAATTTCAAAATTTTTTCATTGCCGCAAGTTCAAGATTTCTATGAATCTGCAGGGAGAAATAAAACACATAACAATGAATTATATACAAGAAATTGGTGGGAAATATGTGATATGGACAGATGGCAGCCGTATGCAAATGGAGGTCCTTTCAGAAGATGGGAAGGAAATTCTCTTGATGTTGTTGATTGGTCTATTGCCGCTAAAGAGTTTTATGCAAGTCATGGAGGTTTATATAATCAGAAGTATTGTGGAAAGAGAGGTATTTGTTGGAATTTAATTACATCTTACAAAAATGGCTTTAGAATAAAATATAAGAATTATCATTATAGCTCTGCCGCACCCACTATTATTGCAAAAAAAGAAAATTTTGATTTTTGGATGCTTGCATTTTTGAATGGGATTGTAGCTTCTACAATTTTAAACATGTATAATCCTACACTTAATACAACTGTTGGAGATATTCTTAGTTTACCAGTCCAGTTCAAGAAAAGAGAACAAATTGAACCTATTGCAGATAAAAACGTAGAACTTTCACAAACTGACTGGGATTCTTTTGAAACCTCATGGGACTTTCAGCACCATCCACTGCTTCGTAAAGTTTCTACCATTGCGGAAGCCTTTGAACAATGGAAAACGGAATGTGATGATCGTTTTAATCAGCTGAAAACTAATGAGGAAGAACTGAACCGTATTTTCATTGACATTTATGGCTTGCAGGACGAGCTGACACCGGAAGTTGAGGACAAGGATGTCACTGTCCGCAAGGCTGACCTTGGCAGAGATATTCGTTCTTTCATTTCCTATGCGGTTGGCTGTATGTTTGGTCGCTACTCTCTGGATGTGGATGGTCTTGCTTATGCAGGTGGGGAATGGGATGCCAGTAAGTATGCTTCTTTTGCTGCTGACAAGGATAACATTATCCCGATTTGCGACGATGAATACTTCGATGATGATATTGTTGGTCTGTTCGTGGAGTTCGTGAAAACCGTTTATGGTGCAGATACTCTGGACGAAAACCTGAAATTCATTGCGGATGCTCTGGGCGGCAAAGGTCAGCCGAAAGATGTGATTCGGAACTATTTCCTGAATGATTTTTATAAAGATCATTGCAAGATTTATCAGAAACGCCCGATTTATTGGTTATTTGACAGTGGTAAGAAAAACGGCTTTAAGGCCCTGATTTATATGCACCGCTATCAGCCGGACACCATTGCCCGTATTCGTACCGATTATGTGCATGAACAGCAGGCTCGTTATCGTACTGCTATTGCTGATCTGGAACAGCGTATTGCAAATGCTTCCACTGGTGAGCGTGTGAAGCTGAATAAAAAGCTGACCACCTTACAAGCACAGGATACTGAGATCAGAACCTATGAGGAAAAAATTCATCACCTTGCCGACCAGATGATTTCTATTGATCTGGACGATGGCGTGAAGAAGAATTATGCAATTTTTCAAGATGTGTTGGCTAAAATAAAGTAAGTAAGGGGGGAGCAATATGAGTGATGAAATCAATATGACGATTCCTATTCCTACAGATGATGATGGTTATGTTCTTTTGCAATGCGAACAATGTGGCACATATTTTAAGGCAACTCCTTCTGATTTGGAGGATGACGGGGTGCTTCATATATTTTGTCCAAGTTGTGGCTTAATAAGCGAAAACTATGTTACTGAGGATGTACTTGAACTTGCCATGAAAATGGTGACGAATGCTGTCAATGATATGATTTATAATGAATTCAAAAAAATGGAACGGCATAGCAAAAAAGGAATCATTACATTCAAGGCTGGAAAACGTCCGAAGCATAAAAATGAAGATCCTATTCGTTCAGGAATAGAAGCAATGGAAATTTGTGATTTTCCATGTTGCAAACGTACTGCAAAAATTAAACCATTATTAAAAATGACGGGTGCATATTGCCCATTTTGTGGGGTGAAAAATTATGAAATTGAATAGAAAAGAATTGCGAAAAATTCAATATGATTTTAATAGTTGCTCTAATCGACTACTTCAGGCAAATTATGAAGATTATGCTGATGTGCTTGGGAAATTTGTGAACTACATAGATAGCACTCCGATTATAAGTGATTATATTCATGATTGTGGCAGCTGTGATTGGAATTTAGAGAATGAAGTTAAAGAAGTACAAGGATCCTACGGAAGATTGATTTTTTCATTAGGTGAAACTGATAGCGAAGAAATACGAAATGTGTACGCTGTTTTAAGATATTTGGTAGAAAATAACAGTTCTGTATATCGTGGTGTTGCCATGGGATATTCTTCTTCATCCAAATGGCAAGATAAAATCAAAGGTTTTAATGAACGATTTGTTATGGTGTTGATTCGCCATGTAGAAAGCTATTTAACGAAAATAGGTATTGATATGGGAATAGATGAAAAGAATATTTATAATGTGACAGTGCAAAATGGTCAAGCTATTATTGCAAATGATAATTCATCCGTTACGGCAACTACAAATATTGGGGTCACGGCAAACGATATAGAACAGCTGATTGACGCAGTTAGGACAAAGATGGATACTCTTACATCAGATGAAGATAAAGAAGCAGCATCTGAAAGCTTGGAAGTTATAGAAGCAGAAGTTGTATCTGAAAAGCCAAAGAAATCTATGATAAAGACGGCAATAGCTTCGTTACAAGCTATAAAAGGAACTGTCGAATTTGGATCTGCAGTTGCGGCTTTGATTCAATTTGTTGGACCAATGCTATCGTAACAACAGTTAAAACTGTAAAAGAGAGCGAGGTGTTATGATGACCATAGAAGAAATTCTTGCAGGAGAATCGAAGAATGTGGAGTTCAAAGAGACCCTGCCAGAGAAAAGCATCAAATATATGAAATCTGTGGTTGCCTTTGCAAATGGAACCGGAGGGAAAATCATTTTCGGAATTGCCGATAAAACCAGAGAGGTTGTCGGCTTTGACAAGGAAGATGTGTTCAAGAAAATGGATGCCATTGCAAATGCTGTATCAGACAGCTGTGAACCGGCAATCATCCCGGACATTACATTACAGACGGTTGATGGTAAAACTGTTATTGTGGTAGAGGTTTCTGAGGGTAGACAGCGCCCCTATTATATCAAAGCTCTTGGCAGAGATGGCGGTGTATATGTCCGTGTTGCCGGAACTACCCGCCTTGCCGACGAGTATATGATAAAAGAATTGTTGTTTGAGGGCAGTAACCGCTACTATGATCAGGCTTTGTGTACAGGATTGAATATCACGGATGAAGATATTGATGCTCTCTGCAAAGCTATGAAGGAGCAGGCAATCAAAAACGCACATACTGAGCAACAGAAAGCATCCATTAAAGAGGTTGGCAGACAGCAGCTGCGTTCCTGGGGAATTTTAATTGAACGTGATGGAAAAGATTATCCGTCCAATGCCTTTGCGATTTTGACAGGCAATGGTGGACTTCATGTTGCAACGCAATGTGGTGTGTTCAAAGGTACAACGAAAGCGGTATTTGTTGACCGTAGAGAATATACCGGCCCGCTTTGGGAGCAGATAGATGAAGCATTTCAGTTTGTTCTGAGAAATATTCATCTGGGTGCTACCATTGTGGGAATTTATCGCCAGGATATTTATGAGATTCCACCGGATGCCATTCGTGAGTTGATCATCAATGCTATGGTGCATCGTAGTTATCTGGATCATGGTACAATACAGGTTGCGGTATATGACAACCGATTGGAAATCACTTCTCCAGGAAAGCTGCCAATGGGACAAACGATGGAGCGTATGAAAGAAGGCTATTCTAAAATCAGAAATGAAGCTCTTGCACATGCGTTTGCTTATATGAACCTGATCGAGCATTGGGGAAGCGGTATTCCGAGAATTATAGACAAAGTAAAAGCTGCCGGACTGCAGGAGCCGGAGTTTATTGGTGGCGAAGTTGATTTGCGTATTAATATTTATCGAGGTCAGGTTGACGGCACTGTTGACCTCAATGACCTCAATAAAGCCATTAAAGTGCCGGATACTATTGATAAAATGCCAGATAGTGGCAATGAAGTGCCGGATAAAACAGAAAAAGTGCCAGATACTATGAAAAAAATGCCGGATAGTGACAATGAAGTGCCAGATACGACAGAGAAAATGCCGGATAGTGAACAGGAACAACAAATCTATAAATATGTATTGGAAAATGGCTCTATTACTACTGCTGAAACAGTAGAGATTTTAGATGTAAAACATCGTAGAGCCAGAGCTGTCTTGCTGAATATGGTTAAGGACGGTTATTTGAGAAAAGAGGGTGCGGCACGAAGCACTATTTATGTAAAAAATATGGAAGGGAGATAATGCAGCATGGATACAGACAAAGTAATACAGGACTTGAACCGCAGGTTTGCTGCACCTCTGCCTGAGTTTTACCAGCGTCGTATCATTTTCTGGTACGATGAAGATAAGGAATTTGAGGATAAACTGGATGAAGTGGTTCTGGAAAATGCAAAGGTCATTGCTCTGACTGGCAATAATGCGTTTTCTGTGAAGAAACTACTTTCGATAGATGATCTGACCACAAATTATTTGGTTTACAGTCCGTGTGTCTATAACCGCCCTGATGATAACTGGCTTATGGATGTGGAGCTTTACAGCGAAGAGTTTCGGGCAGATCTGATTTCTATCTGGATGGATGAGATGGGACTTATATCAAATCCGGCAATGAGGAAACAGGTTAAAAATTATCGTGCTTACTTCAATGCGAAAGACCGTCGTTTGAAAGTTAGTACACAGAATAAAGTTCCGGAAACACCGGCACAGTTACACATGGCTGTCATGGCGGCAATCTGTGGATTGAAAGATGCACAGCCTAATATGATTCTCCGTAGTGTGTTCCGTGCCGGACTGGATTTGAAGAACAATACTGTTTATCAGGATTTCATAAAATATCATGCTGACGGTGCATTTTGGGCAATGGTTCGCCAGGGCTGTGGATTTGTGGAGGAAGAACCAGACCTCGGACTGCTGGCAATTCATTTGCTGTTGACCGCCGCTACCCGTACCATGCGGCAGGAATATCTTGCCGGACTGGATGGCTTCATTTCCATGCCGCATCAGGCATATTGCTATGATTTTATTTCGGAATGGCTTCACAGCGAGGATATTCAGCAGTTATACGATGTGGCACGGTATGTTGAAGATGAAGCCCGACTGCACCAGCGGTTTGAAAAGCTGACGGTAGAGGACTTGGTAGGAACAGAGTGCTTTCCGTGTATTAATGAAGTGATTCTGACAAAGATAATGACAGAAATCAGTGACCATATCATTGATGTGGATACCATTACGAATACCGTTGAAAAACGGAGAACTTGCGTATGGTATGAGCCATTTGAGAATTTTTATGACGGTATCTTACAAGTGGCGAATATGCAAAGTTTCTTTAAGGAACATTCTGCCGGATTCCATACCGCAGAAGCGAAAAGTATCTGGAAAGAATATACAGAGAGTTACTATCAGATGGACACTTATTACCGTTTGTTCCATCTTAGTTTTCAAAAGAGTTTGGAGACTTCCAATATTCTGCTAGATGATCTATTCAAGCACGTTGTTGATAAAGTGGAAGGACTCTATAATCATTGGTTCTTAGGTGAGTTGGGCAACAACTGGTCAGATGTATGTGCGGATGAACTGGCAACTTACGGTAAAGTTCTGGGAGTACCGCAACAGGAGGATTTTTACCGTTCCCGTATTCAAACCTCGGATACGAAAGTATTTGTAATTATCTCAGATGCCATGCGTTATGAAGTGGCAGCTACGATGGCAGATCAGCTTCAGCGAGAAACGCAAAGTAAGGTTTCGATCAGCAGTATGCAGAGTATCTTCCCTTCTACTACAAAGTTTGGTATGGCAGCTTTGTTGCCGCACAAAGAACTGACAGTAGAGGTTCGGAACGATATTTTGACGGTTTTGGCAGATGGACAGTCTACGGCAAGTACTTATAGGGATAAGGTTCTGAAAACAGAAGATTCGGCAAGCGTGGCTTTAAAGTATAATGACATCATTGCTATGAAACGAGCGGAAAGAAGTGCTTTGGTAAAAGGTATGGATGTGGTCTATATTTACCACGATACCATAGATGAAGCCAGCCACACTTCGGATACTGCTGTTTTTGCTGCGTGTGACAAGGCGATTTCAGAATTGAAGAACCTTGTGCGTATTATTGTAAATGAATTTGGTGGAACGAATATTCTAATTACGGCAGATCATGGATTCCTTTATACATATAGTCCGCTGACAGAGGATGACAAGGTAGATAAGACCAGCTTTAACGGCATGGATGTGGAATATGGCAGACGCTATGCGATCATGCAGAAAGGCGTACAGCCGAACTACCTGTTGCCTGTGAAGTTCCTGGGCGGAAAAACGAAATTTGATGGATTTGCACCGAGAGAAAGTATCCGTATCAAGATGAATGGCGGTGGTATGAATTTTGTGCATGGTGGTATCAGTTTACAGGAAATGGTTGTTCCGGTGATTGAGTATCATTATCTCCGCAATGATTCTATGGAATATAGGCGAAATAAGCAGAAATATGATACCAAGCCGGTAACGGTCAATTTACTGTCCGCAAACCGTAAAATCAGCAATATGATTTTTTCATTGAACTTCTATCAAAAAGATGCGGTCAGTACAAACCGTGAAGCTGCAACCTATCAGGTTTACTTTACAGATGAGGACGGCAAGCAGATTAGTGATATTCAGAAGATTATTGCAGATAAGACCAGCGATAACGGTGCAGAAAGAACTTTCCGTTGTCAGTTTAATCTAAAATCTTTAAAATACAGCAATACCGCTACTTATTATCTGGTAATTGCAGATGAACAGGGATTACAGCTGCCACAGCGGGAGCCATTCCAGATTGACATCGCCTTTGCGGTGGACGAGTTTGATTTTTTTAGTTAATACCGCAGGAGGAGAGAAAGATGGAGCAATTTGCAGAGGGTGAAAGTACCCGCGAAGAAATAAAGAACAAGCTCCGTCAGAACTTTGACGGTAAGATTGTTCGGAAAGACCTGACAAAGAAAATTAAAGAAGGGGCGAATGTCCCAGTGTATGTTCTTGAGTTCTTGTTGGGACAGTATTGCAGTTCAGATGATGAGACTGTTATAGAGAAAGGCGTACAGAATGTGAAGCGTATTCTTGCTGACAACTTTGTACGCCCGGATGAATCACAGAAGATTCTGTCTCAGTTGCGTAAAAAAGGTAGCCACACGATCATTGATATGGTGACTGTTCGACTGGATATGAAAAAGGATTGCTTTTTTGCAGAGTTTTCTAATTTGGGCGTTGGTAATGTACCAATTGCCGACGAATATCCGGAAAAATTTGATCGCCTGCTCTGTGGCGGTATCTGGTGTATTGTTCAGCTGGATTATGAGGTTGAAGGCGACAATAATTTTGGTATTGAGGACATTGATGGAAATCTACTTCGTTCCAAACAGAAAAAGCAGAAAGATATTTCACCAATCAGTATCCGTAAGTTGACACCGATCCAGATGCCGCACATTGATATTGATGAGCTGAAGCAGGGACGAAAAGTATTTACTAAAGATGAATGGCTGGATATTCTTCTCCGTTCTATCGGTATGGAGCCGGATGAATTTACATACCGTGAGAAATGGTTGCTCTTGACCCGTATGATTCCATTAGTTGAGAATAACTTTAATCTTTGTGAGCTTGGACCGAGAAGCACTGGTAAATCTCATCTTTACAAAGAGATTTCACCAAACAGTATTTTGATTTCCGGTGGACAGACGACGGTTGCAAACCTGTTTTACAATATGGGACGCAAAACGGTCGGACTGGTCGGCTTATGGGACTGTGTAGCCTTTGATGAAGTGGCAGGTATCAAGTTTAAAGATAAAGATGGCATTCAGATTATGAAGGATTACATGGCATCCGGCTCTTTTGCCCGTGGCAAAGAAGAAAAAGCTGCTACTGCGTCCATGGTATTTGTGGGAAATATCAATCAGAGTGTGGACGTGCTGTTGAAAACATCCAGTCTGTTTGCACCTTTCCCGCAGGAAATGGGAACAGATACAGCATTTCTTGATCGTATGCACTGTTATCTTCCAGGATGGGAGATACCGAAGTTCAGACCGGAACATTTTACTAATGATTATGGTTTTATCAGTGACTATTTAGCAGAGTTCATCCGAGAACTTCGCAAGGAGCAATATGGAGATGCACTTGACCACTACTTCCGCTTGGGGAGAAATCTGAATCAGCGTGATACAATTGCGGTTCGTCGTATGATAGACGGTTATCTGAAGTTGATGTATCCAAATGGTGAGTTTACCAAAGAAGAACTGGAAGAAATTATTCAGATTGCATTGGAAATGCGTCGCCGTGTCAAGGAGCAATTGAAGAAGCTGGGCGGTATGGAATTTTATGATGTAAACTTTTCTTATATAGATCTAGAAGATATGTCAGAACATTATGTTTCCGTACCAGAACAGGGTGGAGGTAAGCTGATACCGGATGGAATGTGTAATCCGGGACAGGTTTATACCGTATCCAGAGGAAAAAGTGGCATGATTGGTGTATTTCGTTTGGAAAGCCAGATGCTTCCAGGCAATGGCAAAATTGAACGGACTGGCTTAGGTAGCGATTCTAAATGCAAGGAAGCTGTGAACACGGCATTTAATTATCTGAAAGCCAACGGCAATCGGATCAGTGGCTCTATCAGCACCTCAACCAAGGATTACATCATCAATTATCAGGATTTGCAGGGTATCGGTATGACAGACAAATTGGCACTTCCAACATTGATTGCACTTTGTTCGATTGCCCTTGGAAAGCCTGTTGTCAGCAACTTGGCAGTGTTGGGAGATATAACAATTAGTGGCACAATGATAAAGGTGGATGAACTTGCAAACACGCTTCAAGTGTGCCTGGATAGCGGTGCAAAGAAGGTGCTGATTCCGAGTACCTCATTTGTTGATTTCGCAAGTGTTCCAGCTGATCTGATGAGTGCATTTCAGCTGATTCCGTATCAGAGTGCGGAAGATGCAGTGTTTAAGGCATTAGGGGTAGAGTAATATAAGGAGGGATAAAATGTTTGAATCAGGACTTGAATTTTTAAGGGCAGATTTTCATCTGCATACACAAAAAGATAAAGAATTTTCATATAGTGGTGAACCAAATGATTTTGTGAAATCATATATTTCGGCATTGAAACAAGCTAATATTTCTGTTGGAGTTATTACCAATCATAATAAATTTGACAAAGATGAATATAAAGCCTTAAAAAGGGCAGCAAGCAAAGAAAAAATATTTATATTACCTGGTGTGGAATTGACTGTTAAAGAGGGAGCTAATGGTATACATACTCTTATAGTTTTTAATCCTGATGAATGGTTAGAAAATGGTAATAATCACATTCAAACATTTTTAACAGCCGCATTTGCAACAATATCTAATCCTGAAAATAGAAATACAAAATGTTGTTACGATTTAAAAAGCACATTGGAAAAACTGGAGGAGTATGGAAAAGATTATTTTGTAATATTTGCCCATGTTGATCAAGGCAGTGGTTTGTTTAACGAATGTGGAGGCGGTCTTTTAGAATCGCTCTCAGGGCTTGCTCCGTTTAGAAAGCGAGTTTTAGGAATACAAAAATCGAGGACAAGGGATAATATAAATAAATTTAATCGTTGTTTTGGATATATTCCAGCTCTTATAGAGGGATCGGATCCTAAATCATTGAAAGATATTGGAAAAGGCGATAAACAAACATATTTAAAAATCGGAGAATATTCATATGCGGCGATTAAATTTGCATTACAGGACTATAAAAGTAGAGTTGCTGAATCATTACCGGAAAGAAGACATGGGTATATTGAATCTATAAGTTTTCAAGGCGGAAAATTTGATGGACAGACTATTAGATTTTCATCAGAGCTTAATTCGTTAATTGGAATTCGCGGAAGTGGAAAGTCGTCTGTGCTTGAAGCAATTCGTTATATATTTGATTTACCGTTGCAAACAGATAAAGAATATAAAGAATCACTGATAAAAAATATTTTTGGCTCAGGAGGAAAAGCAACATTATCTGTTGTTGATAAACATGGCAAACATTATATTGTTAGTCGTATATACGGAGAACAGAGTAATGTTATAGATGAAAATGGACTTGACTTAAATATACAACCGTCAAGCTTGTTTGATGGAATTCAATATTTTGGGCAAAAAGATCTATCAAATAGTGCTGATCATGAAAATGGTCTTCTTGAGAAATTGGTTGGTGGAAAAATAGGGAAAAGTGCAGAAATAACATCTTGTGTGAAGGAGTTGACAACATCGGTTTCTCAATTATTAGATGCGAATAAAATTCCAGAGCAGATTGAGGAATGCAAAATTAAAAAATCTGAAGTCGAGCATAAAATGTCTATTTACAAGGAAAAAGGCGTTGCAGAAAAATTAAAAAAACAAACTGGATACACAACAGATAAAGCAAAGTTAGATTCTGTAAAAGGACGAATTGATTCGGCAGTACGAGAATTAAAAAAGTGTTATGATAATAATAAAGATGTGACTTTAAGCCTGCAGGGCGTGGAAAGTATTTATAATTCTGATATTATAAAGAAGGCAAGTGATATTTTAAGTGCAATTGGAAATGAAATTTTAAAAATTGGAGAGGCCGTCACGCAGATAGAAAGTACATCGTTAGAATTTGCAGATGTAGTGGAAATGTTATCGAAAAAAATAGATGGATTATCTGATGAATTTGCTGAAATAAAAAGAGAAATCAAAGATGATACGTTAGATATTGATGGATTTGTCAAAATGACAGAAGAACTGGAAAAATGTAAAGAGAATTTAAAGCAACTAGATGAACGGGCTAAATCCAAAAAACAAATAGAAAGTGCATTCAAGAAAGCAATGCGTGAAAGAAATGATATATTGTTAGAACAATTCAATGCATATAAACTTGAAATTCAGAAAATTAATGAATCACAAAATGAATTAAAAATCACTATTGATTTTAAAGGTGACAGAGATAATTTTAAATCACAGATGAAGACTGATTTTAGGGGCTCAGGTATTTCTGAAATAAAATATCAATCCTTATGTGACACGTTTAGAGATTATGTGGAGCTTATAGAAGACTGGATATTATGTGATGGTATGAAAATCAAGGAAATTATTTCATCCTCAGAATATACAAAGCTTGATAAAAAATTGCAAGATCAGTATGCGGATCTTCTGAAGAATCAGGTTTCCAATAATGTTGAAATATATTATCATGACAAATTATTACGACACCATTCAATAGGGCAGCGTGCGTCAGCTCTTATATTGTTTATACTCATGCAGTCTGATAATGATATTATTCTTATAGATCAGCCAGAAGATGATTTGGATAATAAAATTATTTACGATGAAGTAATTACAGCAATTGCGAAAAAGAAACAAGATATACAATTTATTTTTGCTACGCATAATGCTAACATTCCTGTGCTGGGTGATGCTGAAAGAATTTTTGTCGTTGAATATCAAGATACAACGATTGACATATCACAAGGGAATATTGACCTGAAATCTACACATAAGCAAATTGTAGATATTATGGAAGGTGGAGAGGAAGCATTTGATAAAAGGCAATTAATTTATACTTCATGGAAATAGGTTGCATAGATGATCAGATTAAAAAATCAAGTACAAACAAATAAGTATATTCCATCTTGGGCGTAATTTAAGTTTCGCTAAGTTTCACTCATATAGGTGTCTGAGGAAAATTTAATAGGAAAAACATGAAAAAAGCACTGAAAACCGTTGGATTATTGGTTTCACAGTGCTTTTTCTTTTACTAAAGAGAAAAAAAGCAGTGAATTTAAGTTTTGCTAAGTTTCACTGAGTTCTGATTTTGCAGAGCGCCATTGTTTCTTAGGTTCAAACTCTCCGCATCCATCACAGGTATAAGGCCAGTTGAGTTTCCATTCAAAATATTCATCTCTGGTAATCTTACCGGATTTCAGCTCATCCATCCGAACTACCCATTCTTTCAGAAAATCATTCAGAACCCCATAATCAAACCACATACAGACAGGTGCATGAGCCGGCCAGTTATCATTGTCATGGTAGTAAACGGAAGTGTCTGCTGCTTCATTGCATTTTTCACCGGGAAATTTCCGAGAAAGAAACAGATGCAGGGCAGATGGATTAAATTCATCCAGCCAGAAAAGATAATAGAGGCAGAAATTTAAAAACAGTTGAATACCAGCGTCCGGATGGACGTTATGAGTATCGCTACAAGGATGAAATTACCGGAAAGCGTAATTCGGTTTATGCAGCTGATCTGGCGAGTCTGCGAGAAATGGAAAAGAAGATCAATAAGGATATGGATGATCTGCTTATTACAGACGCATAAGTCAAGAAGCTGACTGTAAATACGTTGTTTGAGCGATACATGGCAACAAAGAATATCAAGGAAAGAACGAAAAAGAATTATATCCGTATGTGGGACTATCGGATACGAAATACTTCGGGAAACATTCGTGTTGTGGATTTTAAGACATCTCACGTAAGGACGTTCTTTTCCGCATTGTTAGATGAAGGACTGGCACACAGCGCGATCAAAGGTCTTTATGGTTTATTGAATCCAAGTTTTGAACTGGCAGTGGAAGATGGGATTATCCGTAAGAATCCGGTAACAGGAACTCTTGGAGATTATGGGGCTCCGGCAAAAGAGAAAGAAGCGCTGACACTGGAACAGCAGGAAAAACTTCTGAAGTTTGTGGAACAGAGTAATGTAGAGATTGGTGGACGCAGTGGATTCATCTTCAATACAAAGCATGGACGTCCGATCATGCCGGCGGGAGTGAACAGCTTTCTGAAAAATATTGTCAATGCCTATAATAAGAAAGAAAGCAAACTGGCAGAATAAGAGAAGCGAGAGCCGGAGCTGATGCCTCCTATTTCATCGCATACCCTTCGTCATACGGGATGTACCAGACTGGGTGAGAATAATGTCAATCCCAAAGTTATGCAGTATGTGATGGGCCATTCAGATGCACAGATCACAATGAATGTCTACAATCATATTGCAGAGAAGTCTCACATGGAGAATGAGATGTCTAAAATGAACCTGCCAGAAACTGTACCTGCTGTGGTATAAACCATAAGTCGTTGTCGTAAAAATGTGGTCAAACCAAGAAAATTGAGTGCGAAAGCAAGTGAAAAATCCCTGTGAAGCCCATAAAATAAGGGCTTCACAAATTAATTAGCACTCAATACTTGACATTGCTAATAAAGAGAACTATAACATAGTCAAAGATAAGAAAAGGATAGCACAACCGGTGGTGCACATGACCGTTTGACATATGCACTGCAGATTTCTGTTATATAACATTTTAGGAAAACAGAAAGGAAGTGTTCAAAATGGATAAAAACCCAAAGCATCCATTGAAGAAAAAGAAAGTAGTTCAGAAGGTATATGCGACAGCAAATCATAACGCTGCAGCAGCTGAAGAACCAGCTACACCAAAGTCAAAAAAGCATAAGTAGTGATATGAGATGAAAGTCCCCCGTATCTGCGAAAGGCAGGTATGGGGGATTTTTTTATAAATTGCGGATTTGTACGGCTACATATCCGCAATTTATAAAAACATCCGCAATATATCAATTGCACTTTGATATATTGCGGATAATATTGTATAATATGCGTAATAAGGAGATATAGAATATAGAGGTGATGTTTGCCAGGATGTTGTCATATGATTGGAGATGTGAAAATGAAAAGTTGTAAGCAGATAGCGCGGGAGTGGAATTTGTCAGAACGGACCATAAATGATCTGTGTAAAAAAGGCAAGATAAGTGGCGCGATAAAAAGTGGAAGAAGATGGCAGATCCCAGATAATGCGGTAAGACCAGAGGATGGCAGAGTTTCCAATAGAAGGTACATAAAGAAAAAAGATACTTGTGAAAAGAAATCATTACCAATTGGTATTTCAGATTATGTAAGGGCACAGTCGGAGTATTATTATGTTGATAAAACTATGCTGATAAAGGAGTTTCTAGACAGAAAACCGCTGGTATCATTATTTACTAGACCCAGGAGATTTGGAAAAACTTTAAACATGGATATGTTAAGAGTGTTTTTTGAGATATCAGATGATGACACCTCCAGATATTTTAAGGATAAAGCAATCTGGAAGTGCGGTGAAGAATACCAATCTCATCAGGGAAAATATCCTGTTATATTTCTTACTTTTAAAGATGTGAAATTCGATACATGGGAGGCTACAATTGGAAAGATAAGAGGGCTTGTCCAGGAGGAGTATGGAAGGCATCAGGAGATTATAGACAGTGATAAGATATCGGCCTATGAAAAAAAATACTTTGAGAAAATGCTCGATGGAACGGCAAATGAGGTAGAACTTACGTCTGCGCTTGATAAATTGTCCAAAATGCTGGATGCTTATTATGGTAAAGCACCTGTAATCATTATTGATGAATACGATACACCGATACAGGAGGGGTACGCAAAGGACTTCTATGAAGAGATTATAGGATTTATGAGAAATTTCTTTTCGGGAGCATTTAAGGATAATAAGAATCTTTCATTTGGCTTTCTGATAGGTATTCTTAGGATTGCGCAGGAAAGCATATTTAGTGGACTTAACAATCTTACTGTCAATTCTGTTATGGATGATGAGTATGACAGGTATTTTGGATTTACCAGTGAAGAAGTAGAAACTATGCTTGGGTATTATGGTGTGCCTGAAAAGAAAGCAGAACTCGCGGAATGGTATGATGGATATTTGTTTGGAAACGAAGAAATATATAATCCTTGGTCGGTTATTAATTATATTTCCAGAGACTGTAAACCTCAGGCGTATTGGGTAAATACTGGAAAAAATGAAATACTTGACGATGTTTTGAAAAACGCCACAGATGATATTTCTGAAAGTTTATATTCATTATTACAGGGGAAAAGGGTCATTGCGAAAATTGATCAGAATGTTGTATACAGATCACTGGCAGAGGATCCGGCAAATATCTACAGTTTGTTGCTGGTGGCAGGATACTTGAAAACTCCTCAAAAAGAACTCCAGGCAGACGGCTCATATCTATGTGAGGTTTCTATTCCGAATAAAGAGATAGCGGCGGTCTATAAAAGCGAAATTTTGTCACATTTGCTGCAGGTCGGTGCAATCACCCGGACAACTGCTAATAAAATAGCTGAAAGTCTGTATGCCAATGATTTCGTAAAATTGGAGCATGCAATAGGCGAGTATATGGATGAGGCAATAAGCTTTTATGATGCTGGGGCGGAAGGATTCTATCACGGATTAGTTCTTGGGCTTATAGCTATGATGGATAATCAGTATAAGATCAAATCCAACCGGGAGTCAGGTGATGGAAGATATGACATATGCATGTTCCCAAGGGGTGAAAGATATCCAGGTATAATAATGGAACTTAAGTGGAAGAAGAATCTGGGAAAAGATGCGCTTGACAAATTGGCCGATGAAGCTCTGTATCAGATTAGTGACAGAAGATATGATGTTCAGATGGCAAGGGATGGAATCAAAAAGATATTGAAGATAGGCATAGCTTTTTCGGGGAAAAGCGTATGTGTGGAAAGCGAAAACAGTAATATATCTATATAGAAAGGATGGTGCAGGATGAGTTACGTAGAATTTCGAGATGTAAAGAAAGTATACAAGACAGGTGAGGTGGAGATCAATGCTCTCCGCGATGTGAATTTTGAGATAGAAAAGGGAGAGTTCTGCGTCATAGTCGGAGCCTCCGGTGCGGGCAAGACTACTATCTTGAATATACTTGGCGGTATGGACACTCTGACAAGCGGCAGCGTGAAGCTGGATGGCAGAGAGATATCAACTCTGAATAAGAGACAGCTCACGGCATACAGAAGGTATGATGTGGGATTCGTGTTCCAGTTCTACAATCTGGTACAGAACCTCACAGCACTTGAGAACGTGGAGCTGGCGGCACAGATCTGTAAGGAACCGCTGGATGCTGCAACGGTTCTGAAGCAGGTGGGACTTGAGGATCGTATGGCGAACTTCCCGGCACAGCTCTCAGGTGGTGAGCAGCAGAGAGTTGCCATAGCAAGGGCGCTTGCAAAGAATCCAAAGCTTCTGCTCTGTGATGAGCCGACCGGAGCTCTGGATTACAACACAGGCAAGGCTGTGTTGAAGCTCCTTCAGGATACATGCAGAAATACGGGAACGACAGTTATAGTCATAACGCACAACCAGGCACTCACAGCCATGGCGGACAGAGTCATCACGGTTAAGAGCGGAACTGTGGAGAAAGTGGTTATGAATGATAACATCAGGAACGTTGAAGATCTGGAATGGTAGGTGGCCTATGAAATCAATGATGAGACGCACGACATTTCGTGAGATAAAAAATACATTTGGAAGATTTGCAGCCATCATGGCGATCATAGCCCTGGGCGTGGGATTCTTCTCGGGTCTCAAGATGACGAAGCCGGACATGATGAATACCATATCGAATTTCCTTGACAAGGGAAATTTCTATGATCTGCATCTTCTGTCAACTCTTGGATATACGGATGATGACGTGGATTCATTTGCCGGGGAGAAGGATGTGCTGTACGCTGAGGGCGGTTATAGTCTGGACGTCCTATACAAGAACCAGGGTGAAAATGACAGGGTGTTGAAGACTATGTCAGTTCCGGAAAACATCAATAAACTGAGTCTTGTGGACGGACGCATGCCGGAAAAGGAAGATGAATGTGTTGTAGATGCCAAGATGGACAGTATAAAGATAGGTGATGTCATAGAGGTGGCAGATGACGATGCAGCAGAAGGTGAGGACAGCAGTACACAGGATATCCTTAAGGTGAAGAAATTCACCGTTGTCGGAACTGTCAACTCCCCTCTTTATATTAATTTTGAAAGAGGCACCACAACCCTTGGAAATGGTAAGATTGCGGGCTTTGTATATGTCAGCCCTGAAGCATTTGACAGCGAATGCTACACCGATGTATATGTGAAATTTGACAGAAAGTTTGATATGTATGCCGATGAGTATGAAGACTATATAGACGACAGGAAGGACGAATGGGAGTCAATATGTAAGACCAGTGTACTGGACAGATATAAGGATATCCTCATGGCAAAGGGTATGACGGAGGATATGGTGAAGGACATAACGCTGGATGATGCAGATGGTGTGAATTATTACATACTCGGCAGGGAGACGAATATCGGATATGTCTGCTTTGAGAGCGATTCAGACATAGTGAATGGAGTTGCAAAGGTATTTCCGGTATTCTTCATATTGGTTGCCGTGCTCGTGTGTATGACTACCATGAACAGGATGGTTGAGGAGCAGCGATCTATGATAGGTATGCTGAAGGCTCTAGGCTATGGCAAGGCGGCGATCATGGGAAAATATATGATCTATTCGGGAACTGCGGCTGTAGTAGGATGTGCAGGTGGATATCTTATAGGTACATATGTATTTCCGGAGGTTATCTGGTATGCATATCATATGATGTATATACATATGCCGCTTGAGAGAACCACAGACTGGACGCTGGTTATTGGCGTGCTGGCAGCATCCCTTTTGTGCACTGTAGGTACAACTTGGTTTTCCTGTAGATACGAGCTTTCTGAGACTGCGGCAAGTCTTATGAGGCCTAAGGCTCCGAAGCCGGGCAAGAGGGTGTTCCTTGAGCATATACCATTTATATGGAAGAGACTGAAATTTCTGAGAAAGGTAAGTGTCAGAAATGTATTCAGATATAAAAAGCGTTTTTTTATGATGATAATAGGAATAAGCGGCTGTACTGCGCTGCTGCTCACAGGCTTTGGAATAAATGATTCCATAAGCGGATTTGCGGACAATCAATATGGGGAGATACAGGTCGGAGATGGAGTGATAACGCTGAATACATCGATTGCGGGTGATAGAGAAGATGAGCGCTTCAGTAGTCTGAAAGACCGGCTGGAGGAGGATACCTCCTGCTATGATCTCGTCAGTGAATCTACCTGGGATCTGGTTCATGATGGCGGCGTAAAGTCCGTGAACATGGTCATCATGGAAGAACCTGAGCACGTTGACAGGTATATGAAGTTTGCGGATAAAGATGGTGCGGAGATAGAATATCCGGGCAAAGGGGAAGCTGTGATCAATACTGCGCTGGCAGAACAGTACGACATCAAAACGGGCGATATAATAATGGTCAGAGACAGCGAGATGAAAGAGATAAGAGTCTCCGTATCAGGCATATTCAGGAATCATGTATACAACTATGTGTATATATCACCTGAAACATATGAGGATCAGATGGGGGAAGCACCTCAGTACAAATCGGTGTACTTCAATCTTGAGGAAGGCGCAGATTCGCACGAGATATCTGCTGATCTTATGGGTGATGCAGCAACAGCATCAGTGACTATCAACAAGGATATGAAGAACAGGATATCTAAGATGATGGAGAGTCTGAATTATATAGTAATTGTAGTTATACTCTCGGCGGGTGCGCTTGCATTTATCGTTCTCTACAACCTGACAAATATCAATATCACAGAGCGAATCAGGGAGATAGCAACCATAAAGGTTCTGGGATTTTTCAAAAACGAGACTTCAGATTATGTGTTCAGGGAGAACAGAGTCCTGACGACATTCGGGATCGCTGTGGGACTTGTGCTTGGAGTGTTTTTGCATGCATTTGTCATAGGACAGATCAAGGTGGATATGGTCGCATTTGATACATATATAGCGCCGATGAGCTATGTGTACAGTATCGTTCTGACATTTGTGTTCAATTTCCTTGTCAACAGAGTCATGTCAGTCAAGCTTGATAAGATAAATATGGCGGAATCGCTTAAGTCGGTGGAATGATCCTTTCATATATGGCATGTAACAGAATAGTTTAGATGTTTATTACGATCCACAGGGCGTACAGTATAGACGGTACGTTCTGTGGATTTTTTTGCAAAAAAGTTGTTTTTACCTCCTGTTACTAGCCTTTTGGTTAGTGTACATGGAAAAACACAGCAATTATAATTGTAAATATATTATTGATACCAGAATGTGGCAGCTTAAAACGGCTGGTGTTCATGGCTGGTTTTTTTAGTGAAAGGGAGGAAGAAATTATGAGAAAGAGGGCGATAAGCTGGGCGCTGACGGCCAGTATGGTGCTATCTATGCTGTCCGGATTTATTCCCGGACAAAAAGCATACGCGGCGGACAGCTCGAAGAAAACAGGCAAGACGGTGGTCGAGACGGAGATTGACGAAAGTACATACAAAGCTCTGGGCCTCAGCACCGATATAGACAAAAGCAAAGCTGCGGTGCCGTATGACAAGGATAATATATCTACATTTGCAGAGGTGAATGAGGTATACGTTGCGGCAAACGGCAATTACAGAAACAAGTACACTGTGCGAGACGGATTTGACAGGATTGGAGATTTCAAGGACAGGACTACAAAGGTAAACAGCAGCCTTGGCAATCTGTACGGAGCGTATGGTTTCTATGATCTTGGCAAAGATAATGTGAAAGTGGAACACGGCGGATCGGGAGACAGTAACATAAGTAGCAACATGGGAAATGTTCTAAAAAAGGACAGTAATGGTTTTAACGGCCTGTATGCGACAAGCGTTGCATTTGATGGAGGCGACGGAAAAACCAACTACGTTGCGGAGCTAAGAGTACATGGAGATAAAGTATTCAGTCCAGCTGGATGGAAAAGTATTAAAACTGTCATAGACGGCAAGGAGTACCGCGGAAAGATAGATGTGAGTATTTTCAAGATAGCAGCTGATGGTACAAGATCTTCAATTGCTACGCTTACCCCTACTTTAAACAAGAATTCTACATATGGCGATGGACTTTTGTATTTTATCAGAAGATACCAGCAGGAGCTGGATGCGATGTTTGAGATCGAAAAGGCCGATCTGAATGGAGATGGCTTTGAAGATCTTCTCGTATACTGTGGAACTTACGAGGATAGAAATATAAACGATCAGAACATACGCTATGCCATAGTCGATGTATATTATGGCAAGGGAAACGGCAGGTTCACAAAGGGAAATAATATAAGCATACCGGGCGGGCTTGCATCTAATTATGAAAGTGGAACGGATGGATCGTGGTGTGATTATGGAATAGGAAGAGCTCCTGTGGTAACTCTGGCCGGCGGTGATCTGGAGCAGGATGGCCGGGATGAGGCCGCGGTTGCCGTATCTGGATCAGTTCTGAATTACAACATGGCAAAGGCAGGTCATATGACCGTCTATACATATAAAGACGGCGGACTTGTCCCTATAGAAGGTCTGAATGAAGTGTCACTTGGAGACACAGATGGCAGAAAACAGAACTATGGAATGTATGCTGCAAATTGTGCATTTGGCCGGTTTAAGTATCCTGGATCAGGAGCCATGGTCACAGGACTTATAGTTGGTGGATATTATTCGAGCAATTCTCAATATGTGCAGAGGGAATATGAAGCCACGCAGGCTGCATACAGATACGTATACTACGATAGTCTGACGGATAATTATGTGTTGTCAGATTATCATACGAGAAGCCTGGGGACTAAGAGTAAAGAAATCGTGAAATATCACGAGGTTAAAAGTAACGAATATTACAGACCTGTGAATGCACCTATGGCGCTTGCGTGTGCAGACCTTAAGGGCATGAACGGCAATAATGAAAATGACAGTGTGCTTTTTGGCGCAGAGGTATATGCTTTCTCACTGGAAGATGGCGGAATAACAGGTTCGGAGATAGGAAGCATGAGTATATGTACCGACCAGCGCAATCAGGGCAACGACAAGAAGAAAAAAGATCAGGTGTGGATCGGCGATGTCAGGGTTGGCTGTGTCGATAAGGATGCCAAGGGGAACAATTACAGACAGAGTTTTGTGTGCGTTGTGGGAGTGCACAGAGAGAAGAAACTCAATGATAAAGATGATTATTACTGGCTGGACATAGCGACATTTTCTATGGATGGCGGCAGCCCATACAGCAGTCAGGAGGGTGTAGTATGCCAGTCGAACAGCAGACAGGATATGTATGGAACATTTGTTTCACTGTGTCTTCCGGATATTGATAATGACAGTGTGCGGTTAAAGTACGAGGGAGAGTATCCGGTATACACAAATCCAGAGGTCTATGCAATCCTTCAGGCAAGTCCGTATTTTGATGATGTTCAGGAAGTATATGAATATGTAAATAACGGTGGAACATCATATTCAACAAGCAAAGGTTCATCGAACACGGTATCAGCTAACTTGTCAATATCAGTTGGCGCGTATGTGTCGTCGGAGATCCAGCTCATCGGAGCAGGTGAGGTAGAGGTTGAACTTTCGTATGGAGCAAGCTTTGAATATGCAAATACAAAGACAACGGAATATGAGATAACATATAATGCCGCAGGTGGAGGTTCTGATCAGGTCGTTCTGTACTGTTTGAAATATATGTATTACGAATACTCCATATATGATCCGATTGCGAGAAAATGGGAGCCGGTGGTTATGCCGGTATGTCTCGGACCTTCAACTTCAATCATAGATGTGGCAGATTACGACAAGGTTGCAAGAAGGAGCAAGGGGCTCAACGAGATATATAATAATATTCTGAATAACACAGCGGGAGACCCTGCTACATACCAGACTCTTGGAGGTAAATTAAAGTACGCCTATCAGTCAGGTGGAAATAACAATTATTCTTCTGTAAATGCCAGCTCTGGTGCAGATCAGACTCAGACGATATCTGTGACTGATGAGAACGAGTATTCAACTGAAGTGTTCATTGAGGCGAACGAAAAGCTTGGTGCCGGAGGCGGAGGACTCGGTAATAAGGTCATCGTCGGTGTGACATCAAGCCAGCATGCGGGTCTTGGTCACACCTATGTAAGCTCGAATGGTGTTACATACAGTGGAACGGTGGACAATGTTCCGGCAGACTGCACAGGCTTCTCATTTGACTGGCAGCTGCGAGTGAACACTGCAAAGCTGAACAGCGACAGTGATTCAGTGTTCGTCATTGGCTATGATGTTAAGAATGTTGTTCGTCCGGCGCGTATGCCGATGGGACTTTCTGTTGTCGACACAACGAGAAACAGTGTCAGTCTTGAGTGGTCACCGTCCAATGATGCAGATTACTATGAGGTCTGTATCGTTGATGCAGGAGGTAATTACAACAGCAAGGCAGTTGTGCCATATACAGTTACTGACTATGAAGTGAAGGGACTATATTCCAACAGGACTTACACATTTGCAGTGAGGGCTCTTCAGGCAAATGGTTCAAAGAGTCTGTTCAGCCGTCCGGCAACCGCGACGACACTTCAGGACAGTTCTAATTTCCATATAACAAAGAACCCTGATGATACAAATACGTTTGCGGGTGGAAATGCAGAATTTGCGGCAAATGCGGTTTATTATGATGGGGATGGAGTAAACCAGAGCGTTGGATACAACTGGCAGGTTAATACAGATAATGGATGGAGAAGCGTATCGACAGGAGGCAGCAATCCTACGCTCAGACTTACTGATGTAAGTGATGAAATGGATGGAAACGAATATCGATGCAGAGTTTATTACAACGACATCACACTCTACACCAAGACTGCGACACTCACTGTAAATAAGGCGGACAGCAAGGTCATGCTTCTGGCGCACAACGATACCGAGAATAAAGATTTGTCGGATGGCAGCGTAGTCAGGGCATCGGGCTCAGAGACTACAAAGGTGGAGAACGTGACTAAGGAGAGAAATCTTATAACAGTCACATCCGGAGTCGGGGAATATATTCTTGTCAGCGACGGAACAAACTATATGTGGAAAGATAGTGACGAGAATTACTATCCATGCAGCGTAAGCGTCAAAAAGGACAGCGATGGTTACGTGGATGAATCACAGACATTTAAAGCATCTGATGTGGGCGGCACGGCATATGGTGTGAGTGAATCAGATTTCATCGCAGATATTGATGGCAATACTTACAAGCTGATCAGCGTAAATGCAGCTGACTATGCAGGTGAAAAGGTGTCATATGCATCTGATGATGTTACATATGACAGGATACTCGCAAAATGGGTATCAGAGGATGGCAGCAAGAACTTCTATCTTCTCGGAAACACATCGGGAAGTGAAGACAGTACGGTGTACTATTATGTGGCAGGTAGTGAAAGCGGAAGTTTTACTATGACTTCAAAGAAGACTCTTAATGTGTCAGATACTGTCAAGGTGGTCCAAACTGATCTCAAATCGGTATATCAGACCAAGACGGTGAGATCTGAGACCACAGGGGCAGAGGTCACATATACAGGAGACAAGATCACACTCAGCTGTCAGCCGAAATCACTGTCAGGTGAGGATGTACAGGGAGATGTGGAATTTGTCATCACAGGACCTGAGAGCAAGCGCATAGCTGGTAAGTATGACAGAGCAAATGGCTGCTATACTGCACAGTGGGAGCCATCCGGACAGGGAATATACAACGTATATGTATACTTTGCAGGAAACAAACAGTACAACGACAGTATATCTGACTCGATGGCTATATATACCTCATTTGAGGGAAAGACGAACATGAATCTGACCATGCAGGATAATGTAAGATATGGAGATTCAGTGAAGATGTCTCTGGAGAGAGTGTCATACGACAATACAGGAAAGCTTCAGGATATCACGGACGATTCAGAATACACTGTCAAAATAAAGAATAATAAGACAGGAGAATTTGAGGACACAGACAAATACGAACTTGCAAACGGCGTGTTTATACCGAAGTCTATTGGAATGTTCCAGATAACGGCATCAAATGGCGGAGACAAGACCCAGAAGAATATAAATGTTGGAATGGCACAGCTTGAGATAGCTGCCCAGGATACAGAGAAAAGTGTAAATGATTCTGTAAGAGAGTGCGAGGATGCGGTGATAACAGGTCTCAAGGCATGGGATACTGACATAATGCCTCAGAGAGACAGGGATTACGAGCTCGGATCAGTTGGAGTAAGTGGGCTGCTGCCGGGTATATATGATATAGATGTTGCATACGTCAAGGTGGGCGATCAGCATTCACAGGTTATGAATGAACTTGAGAAAAACTATATAATAAACCTGGTTAAAGCATCATACACACTGACAGGAAACGTGTACACCGTTACTGCCAGACCGGCAAATACACATGGTACAGTTTCAATCAAGTACCAGCAGCCTGGAAATGAAAACAGTGACGGACTCACAGTTGACAGTGGAACAAGACTCCCTGAGAACTCAACGATCACTTTAGCTGCTACTCCTCATAAGGGATATAAGGTTAAGAGCTGGTCACTAAATGGAAAGACAGTTACGGATCCACAGTGTGGAACATCCGGTGGCAAGGCGTGCAGCGATGACCAGATCCAGATGGCTAAGCTGAAAGCAAACATGAATGTAGCAGTAAACTTTGAGCCTGTATATCACAAGCTGACATACAAGCCGGACAATGAGGCTCACGGAACACTCAAAGCAAACTATGTGACGGATGGAACAATTGGAAAATCGTTTGGTTCAGGTGCAAACATTCATATAGAACAGAAGGTAAGACTCACTGCGGTTCCGGCAGCAGGATATGTTCTGGATCATTGGACTGTTACGGGAGAAGATGGAGTTCCAGAGACCGTTCTCGCGGAAGATGGAGTGACAAATAACACATCTCTCACATATGATGCAGAGGAGATCAGCGAGGATACACTTATCACGGCATATTTTGCAGAGGCACAGAATTTCAAAATATCAGTCTCGCCTGTAACTGTTGGAAGCGATGGAAAGACTACAGTGACAACAGGTGTGGATGTCACAGTCAAGGCTCAGCGAGTTGACGGCACAGTGACTATAGAGAGCGGTGAAGATGGTATATATGAAGTCAGCCGAGGCGACAATGTGACCATCCAGGTTACCGTTCCGTCAGGACTACTTCTCGACGGATGGTCAGCAGCAGATGGACAGGAACTTGGAACTATATCAGCGGATCTCAGGACGATGACAGTGTATGATATAGCTTCAGACCTCGATTATACAGTTAAGTACACTGCGCCGAACAGATACAAGGTGACATATGGTGCGGATGATGATGCAGCTGGTGTGGTAGATGCTGTGGCTGCAGGAAGTACAGACGCACTTGTATCCGGTGACAAGCAGCTTCAGGGAAGTGACATAGTATTTACAGCAACTCCAAATGAAGGCTACGAGGTAGCATACTGGGAGGTAAATGGCGAGAAGGTTGATGCTGAGGCAGAAGGTACTGGCGCCCAGAGGTATGAACTAGAATATCTCGGCAAGGATACAAAGGTTGTCGTATACTTCTACAAACAGCCGGTTGTGTCGTGGACATCAGGAAATGACACAGAGATGACTGCAAAGTCAGGAGATTCTGATCTGGCAAATGGCGGATATATCGCATATGCAAGTAAGGATGATCTGAAATTCTCATTTGCGGTGAAGAGAAGTTATGAGATAGCTGACATAAAGGTAAATTATGCAGGAGAGGATGTATTCAGTCTTGCGGAGGACAGCGGAGAAGGAAAGCTGACTGAGACTGCGGATGCTGAGTCCGGAACAGAGAGATACACATTTACGTGGAGTGCTCCGGCAGATGGGTTTACAGGGGATGTGACAGTAAATGCCACATACAGAAAGATCACACCATCCGTGAAGGCTGAGTATTCTCTGAAAGTGATAGAGAAGGCTTCTGCCGGAGAGTCGTCAGGAAAGACACACGGCTCTATAAGTGCAGATGTGTCAAGAAAAAATCTCCCTTCATACATACAGATAGGAGATACCATAAGTGATGCGACGGAGAGCAAATCTGCGCAGATCACAGACATATACAGAGATTCTGTCATCACATTCAAGGTTGTGCCTGATGATGGATACAATGTAAAAGAATGGATCATAAATGGACATAAGCTGACAAGCGAGACAGAGAATATAAAGTTATATTCAGACAAGAAAGTAAATGATACCCTTAAGATCACGGTTGACGGAGATTCATCTGATGTGACAGTTATGGCTGGTCTTGAGCTGGTTGGTGATGTACTCACATTTGGTCCTGAGACAGAGGGAACAGGTGAGGTGAGCGCCATGATCACATCTACAAAGCTGGTGCTCGAATCAGGAGATATGATAGGTGCTGCTTCATATGTGGAATTCACAGCGGCAGCTGCAGAAGGATACGAAGTTGCAGACTGGCTTGTAAATGGAATCAGTCAGGGCGTGGCAGAGAAGATATTTGCATACAAAGTGCCAAAGGATACGAGAGTTGATGTGAGGGCTGTGTTTGACAGACCTGTGTATAAGATAACATGGTCATCAGATGAGGGTGGACAGATAAAGGCAGAGAACATGACAGCAGATGAAGTGCTTGAAGGTAATTCTGCACAGATCAGAGGAGACAGAGAGCTTAAGTTCACAGCTGATGCCGACCAGTACATGGAATGTACAGGATTTACAGTAAAGACAGCAGAGGGAACAAAGGATTACACAGCAGAGGAGCTTGGCAGCAACGTATTTGTGGTTGACAAGGTGGCATCTGACATAGATGTTGTTGCTCACTTTGCTAAGCAGGAACTCAAGTCAGTTATAACCTTTGAGGCAAATGATGCTGCTCTTGGAGCTGTGACAGCGGTATATGGACTGGACGAGAAGGCTGAGATCACAAGTGGCGATAGCCAGGTATCCGGCGGAGATGCAGTATTTACGGCAGCTCCTGCAGATGGCCAGATGATCGAGGGCTGGTATCTTGATCCTGAGTGTACACAGGCTATAGAAGGCACTGAACTGGAGCAGACTACCTATGAGGTGAAGACTATCTACACAGATGTGGCAGTATATGTTAAGTTTGTGGAGATTCCAGAGTATACAGTTAAGGTAGGTACAACAGGAACCGGATCGGCGAAGATCACTGCATCTTCTGACGGTGAGGAACTTGAGATCGTATCAGGAGAGGTTAAGCTCAAGAGACATAAGGATCTTACAATAACAGTTGCACCGAAGGATGAATACAACACAGTTGAGCACTGGACAGTTGACGGAGCAGATGTTGATTCAAATGAACTCACATACAAGCTGACAGACATAACAAAGGATGCAGAGATATATGCATATATCGCACCATCACTTCTTGTAAATGTAATATTCAAGAATGAGGATGAAGTTAAGAAATATGACAATATAGACATCAGTACAGGTTATGTCGGCGAGGATGGAGATATAAGCGGACTTAAGCCAATAAATGCTGAGAATAACTTAGTGAGAATAGGTTCTGGCAAGGATGTAAGATTTGCCATAACACCTTCTGATGATTATATGATCCAGGCATGGACAGTTAAGTACATCAGAGGCGGAAAGGTTGTCAAGGAAGAGTCTGGCACTGACTTTGGATTTACCAACGAGATACTTTTAAATGATGTTACAAACAGCATAGAGGTAAGTGCAGAGCTTGTTGACAGAGTTGGATATGCCATTCCTGTAGAGGGAAATTATGACAGAGATAATAATCTGATAGAGACTGCAGGTGGTGAAAGCACACCGGAGACAGCTTACACTATAACAGACCTTACAAAGATACCAGACAATGTGGTATTCAAGAATGACAATGGCGTAGTTCTTGATAATATGGTAAGAGAGAACGGAGATGCGAGTGTTGTTATTACACCTGCTGAGGGCTGGAGAATCAGAGATATAATCATTGATGAACCAGAGAACGCTGAAAATTCAGAGGAGTCAGAGAATATCATGTCAGTCCAGCCAGTGCTTGCAGAGGATGGAACTGAGACAGGAGCATATCTTGTAAGTGATGTAAACGTCACAAAGAATATGGAGTTTAAAGTTGATGCAGTTAAGCTTTACTCTGTAACAATAGCAGATACAGAGCATGGAAACATAAAGGTGACAAAGCCAGATGGCACAGAGGTGGAGAATGGTGAAATGATTGACGAGAAAACTGTTCTTACATACACAGCAACACCGGATATGTACTATGACTTTGACGCATGGACAGAGGATGCGGCAGATCAGGCTGAGAGCACATTTGAAAAAGCCCTTGACGGAAGTATCACAGTGGGAGCAGCCTTCAAGGCAAGATATGCGAAGGTAAGTATTGCCACAGTGAAGAATGGTACGGTAACTGTCACAACAGCTGACGGTAAGAAGATATCTAACGGACAGCTGGTTCAGGAAGGCACAGATATCATCTGCAAGGCAATTCCTGCAAAGCATTGTGATCTGTCAGCCTGGGGCGGAGATGCCAAAGGCAAGACTGGTACTACAGTGAAACTTACGGTGACAAAGAACATGAATATAAGAGCGGCATTCAAGTTCAGGTATGTGAAGGTAGCTATTGGAAAGACTGAAAACGGATCGATCACAATCAAGACTGCAGAAGGCAAAACAGTTAAGAATGGTGCATCAGTGATCGAGGGAACGGTTCTTATCTGCACGGCAAAGGCGGCAAACAACTGTAAACTTGGAAGCTGGACAGGAAGCTTCAAGAGTACAAAAACTTCGGTAAAGGTTGCTGCAAATAAGAATATGAAAATCAATGCCAGGTTTGTAGCAAAAATACCGGCACAAAATACAGCTGGTATCAATAAGAATATCCATGCAGTAGTATCCGGAAACAAAGTGACAGTTGTGTGGGGTAAGGTTAACAAGGCTGACGGATATGATATATATGCACAGGAGTGCTATGTAAACTTTAACTCGAAAAGTCTTATTAAATCGGTAAAGGGCGCATCGGCAACCCGAGTTACAATATCCAGCATTAATGGCAAATCACTTGCTAAGTTAGATACGATCAAGCTGAGAGTAAAGGCATATAAGCTGGTAAATGGTAAGAAGAAGTATATAGACAATAGTGTCATGCTTCATATAGTTACCAATAGCAGCAAATATACCAACATCAAGAAGGTTCTGCTTCCACAGAAGAGCTACGTGTTGGGAGTTAAGCAGACGATTAAGCTTAAACCTGGATATACCAAGGCAGATGCCAGCAAGAAGGTGCTTGATGGCACACATGGTGCAAGGTATTTGTATGCATGTACAAATAAAAATGTTGCTACAGTTGATGCCAAAGGAAGAATAAAGGCAAAGGCCGCAGGAAAGTGTACGGTCTATGTAATTGCTGTAAATGGCACTACACAGGCTGTGCAGATTATAGTAAAATAAAAATAGTAGCTGCATGAGGTGCTTGATATCCGGCCCGTTGGGGCTGGATGCAGGCACCTTTGCTGATATATACAGGGTGTTGATTATCTATACCGGGATTAAAAAGTGAGAAAAGGAGATTTGTACATATGGGGAATACGGCTTCGGGTAATAAAGGCTGTTTTATAAAACCGAAAAAAGCCTGGAGGCTTCTGAAGACAGCGGATGAAGGGAATGTAACTGCATATATATTCGGGGTCAGTGGTTCGGGAAAGACGACTCTTGTCAGCAGATATCTTGGAACACGTAAGTACATGGTGGTGGATGCCGGCGGTATCAGACCGGATGACCTTGTGGTAGAAAGCAGCAACGCAAGAAAAATAATTGTCATAGATAATCTGCACGAGCTCTCATGGGGGGATGTGGACACAGTGAGGGAGCAGATCATAGAACTCATTAGAAGAGAAGACGTATGGGTTATACTCGTTGGCCGGTGTCCGGTTCCCCCATGGCTTTCTGCTGTAAGATTTCAAGAAGGATTTTATGTGGTGGACAGCAAGCTGCTTATGTTCAGTCTGGAGGATATAAAGAAGTATGCTGAATACGCTGGATTTAGCATCAATGAGGCACAAGTGCAGAGAATGTACTATGAGACTACAGGACTTCCGCTGGCTGTGGAGATGTGCCACATCAAATACATGGAAATGGCATATACAAGCGAGATAACAGATGATATGTATAATGATTTTTCGAGACGCGTTGAGGATGAGATGTGTAATTACCTTGAGTATCATGTGTATGATAACTGGGATGTGGAAATGCAGGAATTTCTCATGGAAATATCCGTGGTGGATGAGTTTACAACAAAACAGGCTGAGATGATAACCGGAAGAAGTGACAGTGAGCTTTTGATCGAGAGGGCAAAGTGGCTTGGAAACTTTATGACCAGCCGGATGGATAAGGATGGCAATACACAATATCAACTGCAGTTTCACATGAGGGTCTCTATGCGCAGACGTCTTAAGCGGAAGTACGAGAAAGAGCGTATAAGAGGCCTGTATGAGAATGCCGGACTGTTTTACAGACTTAACGGAGATATAAGGAAAGCTTTGGAGATGTATGAAAATGCAGGAGTTACAGAGCGAATAGTTTCAATACTTGTCGATAATGCCAGACATGCGGCGAACAGTGGTTATTACTATGATCTGAAAAAATATTACCTGGAACTTCCGGATCATGTCATCGAGAAAAGTCCTGAGCTTATGTGTGGTATGAGCATGCTGCAGTCACTCCTTCTAAATCCTGATGAGAGTGAAAGATGGTACGACAGACTAAAATTATATGCAGATGAAAACCAAGGAAGTGCCAGGAAAAATGCAAAGGGACTTTTGCTGTATCTGGATATTGGTCTGCCGCACAGGGGGAGTGTTGATGTATTAAAGCTTTTGAAGTCAGCATACACCATGGTTTTTAATAAAGAAGTAAGAATACAGGAATGGTCGGTTACATCCAATCTGCCATCAATGATGAATGGCGGAAAAGATTTCTGTGAGTGGAGCAAGAGAGACAGAGAGCTGGCGTCGAAGGTTGGCAGGATTGTTGAGTTTGTACTTGGAAAATACGGAAAAGGTCTTGTAAATCTTGCTTTGGCGGAGAGTTTTCTTGAAAAGAGCGGAGATAATTACGAGGTGGCAACGCTTGCGGCAAAGGGCAGAATGCAGGCGGAAGCAGGAGGAAAAATCGAGCAGTGCTTTGTTGCTGATGGTATATTGGCGTGGCTGCATTTGCAGAACGGAAAGCCACAGGAGGCTCTTGAGGTTTTGAATGGAATAGAGGGAAAGGCTGAAAAAGAGGAAGGACAAAATCTCCTTCCAAATATATATGCATTTGAGACCAGATGCAGCCTGTACAGAGGAGATAGAGCCTGTGTTACAGGTTGGATGGAAAATGCTCCGGATGAAAATGTTGAATTCAGGATATATGACAGGTTTATCTATCTAACCAAAGTGAGAGTATACCTTCAAAGCGGACGGAATGAACAGGCATATTCGCTGCTGACAAAGCTGAGATATTATGCTGAGATGATGTCCCGTACGTATATAGGGATAGAATGTAGTGTGCTGATGGCTGTAGCTTTGCAGCGATTAAAAAATGATGACTGGAAAAAGGCGATGTGCCATGCTATTGATACTGCGATGGAATATAGCTTCACAAGGATTATATCCAGAGAAGGTGCGGCGGTGAATACTCTTATAAATACCTGTGGATGGAAAGTCGAGAAAGATGGTGCTGACGACAAGGAGATAGCCGAAAGAAGGGCATATTTCAGACAACTGCAGAAGGAGACTGAGAGTATGACGAGATACTACCCCGGATATATGAAAGCGGGAGTGGACGATGTTCAACTCAGTGAGACGGCTACAGCCATACTTAAATTGCAGGCAGAGGGCTTGTCCAGACAGAAGATAGCGGACAGACTCAACATGTCGGAGGCGAATGTAAAGTATCATCTGAACCAGGTGTACAGGAAACTCGGGGTGACTGATAAGGCCGGGGCGGTCAGGGAGGCATCTAACAGGGGACTTATCTAGTGATTGTGAGATTTGTGTTCGGTGGTGATTTACTTGAATACACCGCATGTAAAAGTTGTATATGAATGTATATAATTAGGGTGGAAAAACTTAGATTGTTGTTGTATTATGTCTATAATTATGATTACATACGAATCAGTAACGTCAGATTGAGATGAGGATAATTTCCGTATGGCATAAAAGTGTTGGTGAAGATGGCGTTTGGAACTTAGAGAATGAGCGAGTACGGACGGATTCGTATTTGACAGGTATTCAAGGAGGAATTACGACGTGAATTTTTTGGAAGAGAGAATAACTAAGGATGGAATAGTAAAGGAGGGCAATGTTCTCAAGGTGGATAGTTTCCTGAACCACCAGATGGATATACGTCTGTTTGATCAGATCGGTGAGGAGTTCAAGAAGAGATTTGAGGGAACAGAGATCAACAAGATCCTTACTATAGAGGCATCCGGAATAGGCATTGCCTGTGTTGCTGCCAGACATTTTGACGTGCCTGTTGTATTTGCGAAGAAGTCAAAGAGCATTAATATAGAGGGCGATGTGTATGTGGCAGAGGTTGAGTCATTTACACACAAGTGTAAGAATCAGGTTATCGTATCCAAAAAATTTATAAATCCGGAGGACAAGATTCTTATCATAGATGATTTTCTTGCAAATGGATGTGCGCTTCAGGGACTCATCTCCATAGTCAAGTCAGCAGGCGCTAGCGTAGAGGGAATCGGAATCGCGGTTGAGAAGGGCTTCCAGACAGGTGGTCAGGTCATCAGGAATCTCGGATATCATCTTGAGTCGCTTGCGATAGTGGACAGCATGGACGCTGCTACGGGCGAGATAAAGTTCAGGGAGCAGTAGGATCGCTGCGGGATATTTGCTGAGAGGTGGGGTATATGGGAAATAACAATTTAGAAGAAAAAAATGTTTCTATGCCTGAGAAAATTGGAGGCGTAATATTTGGCATATGGTTTGTTGCCAGTATTATAGCCGGATTTGTTGCAAGTGAGATCGGAACGGATGCTGTTATGCTTGTTGTGGGGCAGTTTTTTGCCGGGATAGTTCTTGTCATAATTCTAAAGACTCTTATTCCGATGATTAAGAAGCGAAAGCGGGGGAGCATCATCGGTATAGTGTTCATATCTGTGTTTGCCGGTGCTGCATCGGCGCTGATATGGGCGGCGTGTGCTGTGAAAGATGGCTCTTTTGCGGATAAGATAGTATTGCTCCCGGAACGGATATTGGGGAGAGAAAATTGCAATGTTGGAGCATTTTATGCAGAGATATTTGCCTGTGCATTCTTTGTGGTCAGTGCAATAACACTGCTCTCTGTGATATGTAAGAGAAAAGCGCTTGAGCGAAGATGTTCATTTACTGTGAAAGCTGTATGCCATGATGTACGTGCAGATATGAGACAGGATATGAGAGCCGGCAGAAGATATCCGGAGGCGGGAGTATTTGAATTTACATACAGGGATAAGCAGTATAAAGTGTATGAGCAGACATATGTATATGGACTGAATATAAGTAAAGGCGATGTGGTATATCTTTATATCAACCCAGAAAATCCGTACGAATTTTATCTGGAAAACAGTGGTATATTCAGCAGTCAGGCGATATGGTCAGCAGTTTTTTTGATGGTTATATCAGGTTTGATGGCCGCAGGCTGCAATTTGTTGATTTTTAGGTGAAAAAATAGCCAGGTGTATGTTCTCCAATTTGGAGAATATGCACCTGGCTGTTTCTACGTAATTTTATCTAAAACTCTTCAGCCAGTTCACGAGAGAGTCATGCCAGATGTTGTCTGTGACAGTCTTCTTCATCTGCGCATCAACAGGTCCGTTTCCGGCAAGCTTTGCCAGGATAGCAGCCTGAAGTTCAGAAACTGTCATGGATTCCGGAGACTTGCTCCAGTCAACTGTGATGGTTTCTAGATCAACCGGGGTGTTGGCAGCAGTATTCTTCTCAGTATTGGTTGTGTTTTTCTTAGCATCTGCAGATTCTGTAGCAGTCACAATGTCTTTGGATTCTTTGGATTCTATCTTTGGTTCAGCTTCCTTATTGCCTTTTGCATCGGTAGCTGTTTCAGATGCTGCTTTATCTTCTGTGTTGGTCTTAGCTTCGCTCTCAGTCTTGTTCTTAGTCTTGTTCTCAGCCTTCGTCTCCATCTTAACTGGCTTAATGTTCAGGTCAGTTCCCTCAGGCACCCAGATCTCACCACTGTTTGTAGGCTGGGTTATGTTGATATGACCATCCTGTACAGAGACCTTCTCGCCTGACAGGGCGCCGATGTATGCTGTGCAGTTCCCTGCTGCAAGGTGCATTCCGGCTGGGGCATCGTCGTTGTTCACTGACACGATGACACGGGTTCCGTCAAGATCTCTTGCATATGCGAACTGTCTGTTGGTGAGCATCAGTTCATCGTAGCTGCCATATGACAGTGCGGGAACAGCCTGACGTACCTTGCCTAGTGCGGCAATGAGTGCTGTGCAAGGGTTAGTTTTTACTGAATCCTTGTAATCTTCTATATTGAGAGCTGGTCTTAAGCTGTCGTCTGAGCCATATTCCTTGCGTCCCTCAATGCCAAATTCTGAACCGTAGTATATGCTAGGCACACCCGGAAGAGTGTAGAGCAATACATGTACAGGTGCAAAATGAGCCTTATTGGTAAGCTTTGTATAGATACGCTCCACATCATGGTTGTCTACGAAGTTGTAGAGCTTTAATGTTCCCATGTTCTGGAGACGTCTTACAGTGTGCGCGATTTCAAAATAGTTGTGGTCATTGTGGCCGCTGTACAGAGCCTTGTGAAGTGTGTAGTTGGTGACACTGTGAAGAGTCTCGCCGTTTACCCAGCGGCTGTAGTCGCCGTGGATGACCTCACCCATGAGCCAGAAATCCGGCTTCACTTCATTTGCTGTGCGGCGCAGTGCCTTCATGAAATCAAAATCAAGGACGTCCGCAGCGTCAAGTCTGATTCCGTCCACATCGAACTCACTCACCCAGAAACGAATCACATCGCATATATAGTCAACGACAGCAGGATTCTTCTGATTCAGCTTGACGAGAAGGTTATAGCCTCCCCAGTTGTCGTAAGAGAAACCGTCGTTGTACTCGTTGTTGCCCCAGAAATTCACGTTGCAGTACCAGTCTTTGTAATGTGAATTCTCTCTGTTTGCCTGGATGTCCTTGAATGCGAAGAAGTCACGGCCTGTGTGGTTGAACACTCCGTCGAAGATGACCTTTATTCCCTGTTCATGGCAGTAAGCCACAAATGCTGTCAGGTCCTCATTTGTTCCGAGACGGGAGTCGAGCTTCTTATAATCTGTAGTCTCGTAGCCGTGTCCGACTGACTCAAAGAGTGGTCCGATGTACAGTGCTGAACCGCCAATCTCCTTTATATGATCCACCCATGGAAGCAGGGTGTTTAAGCGGTGAACAGGCTCACCGTAGTCGTTCTGTTTAGGGGCTCCCGCAAGTCCCAATGGATAAATGTGATAAAATACTGCCTCATCATACCATGCCATAGTTATCCCTCCATATTTTAGGTGCTGTCAAATACAAAGCACCCGATATTATTTGATATACGCTGTGAGCTGCAAGTGTTATCAGAAGCTGCCCACAACGTTTATATTATACTAAAAAAATTAGAAAAATGCGACAAAAAGTCATGTATGTATTGCACGACAGAGCCACAGATGCAGGAAAAAGGCTCCATTGGAGTAGTGACGCTGGCGTGCTGTCTGCTCTTCCATATATTTGCAAAGTCATACTGGAAGCAGCTCTCAGTTCTGTTCGGACTTGTGGTTGGATATATAGTAGCAGTGTGCATGGGTATGGTGGATTTCTCAGCACTCAGCGGAACATCAGTCATAGCACTCCCTCACATCATGCCATTTAAGCCGGAGTTCAACTGGAACGCGATCATATCAGTAACTCTTCCCTAAGATCGTGCAGACGGTATTTGCTGAGAACTGTGTGGCTGTTGTATTCATAGTTGCAATCATTCTGAATCTTGTGCTTCCTAAGAACATGGATGCCCACGAGGCCCCAAAGACTGAGGATGTAGAATAAAAACCTTTCATAAGGTGTAAGTGTTAATCACAGCGTCGTTCTGATATTATGATATCAGAGCGGCGCTGTTTTTGCTTTTTCAAAATAGGTCAAAAGGGGTTAGGTACCTCCGTCCCCAAATAAAAATAAAGAAAGGTGAACAATATGGATAGTTTATTAAAGATAGAATCACTGAAGAAAAACTATGGCAAAAAGCCAAACCAGACTAAGGCTCTGGACGGCATATCATTTCAGGTCATGCCGGGGGAGTTCCTTGGCATCATGGGTAGCAGTGGATCGGGAAAGTCCACACTGCTGAACTGTATCGCAACGGTCATAAAGCCTGACAGCGGAACCATAGAGCTTCAGGGCAAAGAGATACAGGCGCTTAAAGGTGCGAAGCTTGCGCAGTACAGAGGCAGGGAGATAGGTTATCTGTTCCAGAATTTTGAACTTCTGGACAATCTAACAGGCAGAGAGAACATTATGGTTCCGTTGTCAATACACGGTGTATCCGAGGATGAGAGCAGAAACAGACTGGAAAAGCTTTCATCATATCTGGAGATAGATAACGTGCTTGACAAATTCCCATCGCAGATGTCTGGTGGTCAGAGACAGAGGGTTGCGGCCGCCAGAGCACTCATACTTAATCCGGGGATCATTCTTGCGGACGAGCCGACCGGAGCACTCGACTCAAGAAATGCAAAGGCACTCATGGAGAAACTGTTGGGACTGAACAGGGATGACAACACTACCATACTTATGGTGACCCACGACTCAAATGCGGCCAGCTTCTGCAAGAGGATACTCTTCATACAGGATGGCAGGATATTCCATGAGCTCAGAAGAGATATGGAGAGAGAGTCACAGCAGGAGTTTTATGAGAGGATACTCAAGCTGATGGCGCAGATGGGAGGAGGCAGCGCAAATGTTCTTTAAACTCGCAATGAGGAACAGCCGGAGAAGCAGGAAAGAGAATGGTCTGTTCTTCGCTTCGCTGGTCGTGTCCATAGTGGCATTTTATATCATATTGGCGCTGTCCCATCAGGATGTGATGATATTCCTGAGAAGTCTTGAAAGCGATGCGGTGAACAGTCTTCTTCAGATAGCGGCGGTGTTCTATGTATTTTCACTGGTCATGTTGTTCTTTCTTATATACTATGCAAGCAAATACCAGCTCGAACGACGGAGGCACGAACTTGGAATGTATATAATGATGGGGATGAGGAGATCAAAGCTTTTTGCCCTGCTGATTGCGGAGGATCTGGGCAGCAGCGTAGTGGCTCTGCTCATCGGACTTCCTATAGCGATCCTGATGTCTGAGGTGGTCAGCCTTCTCACAGCCAGACTGGTAGGTCTTGGCGTTATAGGTCATCACGTATCATTTTCACTGCAGGCAGTCATACTGACAACTGTTGGATTTGTAGCGATAAAGCTTGCAGCATTTCTCATACTGAGCGGTAAGCTTGCAAGAAAGCAGATAGGCGATCTCCTTGTAGATACACCGGAGACAGAGAAGAAACAGCTTCCGGCTCCTGTGTATGGTGTGAGTGCAGTCCTCGGTCTTGTTGCGCTGGTCATTGCATACTGTCAGGGAATAGGCGGCTATTCGTGGATCAGCGTAAAATATATGGCGGTCACCATAACACTGGGATTTGTTGGCATGTTCCTGCTGTTTTTCGGTCTCAGGCTCTTTGTTGATGCACTGGCCAGACGTGCAAATGGCTCAAAACCACTTGCTGTGTTCGGTTTCAGGCAGATACACGAAAATGTAGTAACAAAATCTGGAACGCTTGCAATAAGCTCGATACTCATACTCGGCGCTCTGTGCTGCTGCGGTGCGGGCGTTGGCATATGTATATCCAGACAGAATATGGATCATGTGCTCGATTATACATTTGCCTCATATGGGGGTGACGCTGAGACGGACAGCAGGAATATCCGCGCGAAACTGGAGGAAACCGGCGTGTTGGAGGATTTCTCGGACGTATTCGATATGAAGCTTGGTTATATAAAGATGGGTGAAAATGAGTCCCATGATGATGCTGTGAACGTGGGGAATGTCATATCCGCACTTGAAAAACTCAAGGTTTCAGAGGATAGGGATGTGCTTATAAATAACATGTCATACATGACATACCCTTACCTGATCCAGGAGAGTGCGTACAACAAGGTGCTTGAGACTGCGGGAAAGGAGCCTTTGGAGCTCGGAGAGAATGAACTGGCACTCTATACGGATTTCTTTACTGATTACCGCGGAGGTTTACTGAATGAGGTATTGGCAGAGCGTCCGGAGGTGGATGTAAGAGGAGATGAGTATCATCTGACCGGAGAGGTCCAGACCACGAAGATTGTGACAGATTCATCGATAACCCTGTCGTTCGGACTTATCGTGGACGATGATACATTTGCCAGACTGACAAATGACAATTACGAGTTATATGTAAATGCCGTTCTCAAAAAGGATATCGTGGACGATAAGGGCCTCATGAAAGCCATAATGGACGAAAATGAGAAACTTGACGGCATAGATTTTGAGAGTATAAACGCTGATTGCGAGAGTTATCTGCAGAACATAGGAAGAAATATGTTCTACACGGTGGCTGCAGGATATATAACGCTTTATTTGGCGGTGGTGTTCCTCATAATCGCAAATACCATAATCGGTGTTCAGTTCCTGATGGGACAGAGAAAGTCCGGCAGAAGGTACAGAACCCTTGTGAAGCTTGGCGCGACATACGAAATGCTCTGCAGCTCAGCAAACAGACAGGTGGGCTGGTATTTCGGAATCCCGGTTGCCGTGGCGGCGGTCAGCAGTATATTCGGTGTGCGTGCTCTGCTCACGGGAATCCTGTCAGAATCCATGCGAGGCAGTGTGAAACAGATACTTATCATAGCTGCGGTTATGATAATCCTGTTGTGTGTGGTAGAATATATCTATATGACAGCGGTGAAACGCTCAAGCAACAGATATCTCATGGCGATGATGACACCGGAAAGGGTTGAGTAAACGGTGAAGTGTGTGATGGTGGTTGAGGACGATGTCCTCATGTGCGATGAACTTCTGGATATGCTGACAAAGGCAGGATACAGGGCAGTTAAGCCAGATGGATTTGACAACATAATAGAACAGATACTGGACATGGCTCCGGATATTCTTCTGCTGGATATCAATCTTCCTGGCAGGAGCGGCTTTGACATATGCCGGGAGATCAAGAGGCGGAGCTCTGTCCCGGTGCTGGTTCTCACATCGAGGGACCAGCTAAAGGACGAGCTCCATGCGCTGGAGCTGGGCGCTGATGAATTCCTCACGAAGCCATGCCGCCGTGAGCGGCTTCTGGCCCGGGTGGCAAATGTGCTCAAGAGGTACGAGGGCAGACAGAACCTGATCGAAGGAGAAGGGTTTCTTCTGGACACTCAGACATACACTCTGTATATAGATGGGAGATCTGCGGTGCTTCCACAGAATCAGGGACGTATATTTGAGACACTTATGACAAGCGGAGGAGATGTCGTGTCTAAGGAGAAACTTTGTGAGGCAGTGTGGGGCACATCGGAGTATATAGATGAAAATGCCCTGCAGGTGAATCTTACAAGACTCAAAAAGAAAATGGCGGGACTGGATATGAAGGCAAAGATCATAGCTGTAAGAGGCGTTGGATACAAAATATTCCCTGGGGACGGAGGTGCCTGACCCACTTGTCAGAGTGGAGAAAATATGAAAAGATTTGGACTTGTTATAAAACAGAATATTGTCTGGCTTGGTCTGCTGCTTCTGATGGACGTGGCGTTCTGCTTCTTCATGTGGCTTGTGGCACCAGAGGCATTTGTCAGAATAAGGGTGCTGGTTGGCATGTTCACTGTGATACTGTTCGCGGCGGTGTGCTCGGTGCTGTGTATAAAGGACAGGAAGAAGATTGAGGCGTTCAGGAGATTTGTCACTGCCCCGGATGAACAGAGCGAGATAGAAATGAGGAGCCTGTGCGGGGCTTCTGAACAGGAATATGTGAGCGTGCTGTCGGAGGAGCTTCACGATCTGAGAGATTCAGTGATGCAGAGTGGCAGACAGCTCAGGGATTATCAGGAGTATGTGGAGAACTGGGCACATGAGATCAAGACCCCCATCTCTCTGCTGACATTTGTGGTGGACAACAGGAGAGATGAGCTGCCTCATAATGTTGTGATGAAGATGGACAATGTGACCAGCCAGATGCAGAACTATGTGGACCAGATGCTCTACTACGCCAGACTGAAAAGCGATTCCAAGGATTATCTCATGGAGAGCATAGATGTGGAAGAATGCGTGGATGAGGTGATAGCTGACTACAGATCCCTGCTTGAGGAGAAGGGCATACGGGTCAGAAAGTGTCTTGAGAATGGAGAGGTGTACAGTGACCGCAGGGGATTGCAGTTTATACTCGGTCAGCTTGTGAGCAATTCCATGAAATACACAAATGAGCAGCCGGAGATATCATTTGACTTCTGGACGGCGGGTGACAAAAAGCTGCTGTCCGTGAGTGACAATGGCATAGGTGTAAAGAGCTGTGACATGCCATACATATTCGAGAAGGGTGTCACGGGTGATTCGGGTGAGAACAGGAAGCATGCAACGGGCATGGGACTGTATCTTGTCAGTGAGATGGCGCATGATCTGGGTATCACAGTGACGGCAAATTCAAAGTGGCAGAATGGATTCGAGATAGTACTTGAATTCCCGGATGTGGAGACAAAGATATAAAAGTGAGGAGGCAGATACAGTGTTGTGCGTATCTGCCTCCTCACTTTTTACCGGGATATTTTATAATAAATTTATGAGTGGCGGTCTGTTAATAATCACTTTGATATTTTATAATGTAAGCATTGGTTGTAATTTAGTTGATGGTGCAAAGTCAGTTTACGTGGACTGAAACTCAGTGGGAAAGGAGAATATAATTATGGAGATCAGAAAAGCGACAGCAGAGGATTTTGATATTGTATTTGATTTTATAGAAAAATTATGGACATATAATACATATGACAGGGAAGAAATACGCAAAGTATATATGGACGTCATAAATGACGAATGCAGCTTTGCGTTTTTATTATGGGATGAAGGCATTTGCAGAGGTATGTGCCATGGAGACTATTTCAATACATTCTGGATGTCGGGGCTCACATGCTATGTGTCAAGTCTCATAACAAGAGAGGAGGACCGTGGCAAGGGATATGGTGTGGCACTTCTGGATCATGCAAAGGAGCTTGCAAAGCAGAGGGGATGCAAGGCCATCACCCTTGATTCCGGACTTCCAAGGACAGGGGCACATGGCTTCTACGAACACTATGGATTTGAAAAGAGCTGTTATGGCTTCGAGATGATGATATAAATTATCTGCAGAGATTTGTAAGGAGGCAAAATATGTGTACAGCAGCGACATATAAGACAAAGGATTTCTATTTTGGAAGAACGCTGGATTATGAATTCTCGTACGGCGATGAGATTACCGTGACTCCGAGAAATTATCCGTTTGAATTCAGATATATGGGCAGGATGGACAGCCATTATGCCATGATAGGAATGGCACATGTGGCGGGTGACTATCCTCTCTACTATGATGCTATAAATGAGAAGGGACTTGGAATGGCAGGCCTGAATTTCGTTGGAAATGCCGCGTATCAGGAAGCTGATGAGAGTGAAGACAGGGACAATGTAGCTCAGTATGAGTTTATTCCATGGATACTCGGAAGCTGTGCCAGTGTAGGCGAGGCAAGGGTGGCACTGGATAGGATGACTCTGACAGGAACACCATTTTCTGAGCAGCTTCCTACGGCGCAGCTCCACTGGATCATTGCGGACAGAAATGGTGCCATAACAGTGGAGTGCATGGCTGATGGGCTGCATGTGTACGAGAATCCGGTTGGAGTCCTCACGAACAACCCGCCATTTCCTCAGCAGATGTTCCTGCTCAACCAGTATATGGGACTGTCACCGAAGCAGCCAGTGAACACATTTGCACCAGAAGCTGGATTGAGCGCTTACAGCCGCGGCATGGGGGCCATAGGACTTCCTGGGGATCTGTCGTCCACGTCAAGATTTGCCAGGGTGGCATTTGTGAAGCAGAACAGTCTGCCTGCGGATTCTGAGGCTGAGAGTGTAAGCCAGTTCTTTCACATACTTGGCTCTGTGGATCAGCAGAGGGGCTGCTGTGAGGTCGCACCTGACAAATACGAGATCACGATATACACCTCATGCTGCAATGCAGACAAGGGTATATATTACTACAATACCTATGAGGGACATCAGATAAATGCTGTTGATATGAACAGGGAGGATCTGGACGGCGCAGAGCTTGCCAGATACCCTCTTATCCAGGGGGAGAATATCAATTGGCAGAACTGATGTATGTGGCTTACAAGGGAGAAAGGATGCTGTATGAGTAAAAGCAAGGTTACAATAAAAGAAATAGCGGAGATGGCTGGGGTGTCAATAGCCACGGTATCACATGTTATAAATAGGACGAGGTATGTAAGACCTGAGCTTGTGGATAAGATAGAGAAGATCATTGTAGAGACAGGATACCAGAATAAGATAGCTGATAAGGAGAGAAAACTGCTGGTTGGACGGGAGTCCACGATAGTTGCAGTCATTCCAAACATTGAAAGTACTATATACAGAGATATGGTAGCTTATGTGAAGCAGCTTGTCAGTGTGCAGGGATATCAGTTCCTTGTGGCGATAACAGACAATGATCTCAAGGAGGAGGCGCAGGTGCTTGCCGGACTTCTGGTGAATAAGAAGGTTGCAGGGATCATACATGCGCCGGTGAGTGATGTGGCATCTAACTACACAAAACTCATACAGTCGGGTGTTCCATTTGTCTGCGTGGAGAGAAATATACTTGGATCAGGGATAGACTCGGTTGAGTTTCGCGACCGAGAGGCTATATTTAAGGGCGCAGATTATTTGCTTGCGAGTGGACACAAAAATGTTTTGTTTTTCAGAGAGAGTACGGACAGTACCACCAGGGATGAGAGAACAAAAGGTTTCCTGAATGCTCTGGAGAAATACAATATAAATACAAATGATGCAAACATTGTTGATGTGACGTTGGAAAAAGGAGAGGATGACTGCATGCTGGCTATTCAGAAAGCCCTGCGCAGATACAGGCCGACCGCTGTACTTGCGGGGGGCAACAGAATAACTCTTTATCTTATGAAGACACTGAGAGATATGGGAATCGACTGTCCGGGAGAGATATCTGTGGTTGGATTTGGTGATGAGAGCTGGTCTGAACTTACTTATCCACCTCTTACAATACTGAGAAGAGATGTGAAGGGACTAAGTGCCAAGGCTGTTGGGATGTTGTTTGAGAAGATCAATACGGGAGTTGCCATATCGCATGACTGTTATGCAGATGTAGAGCTTGTAGTCAGAAAATCCACAAAGATGCTTGACAATGGACCATTTGGAGATAAAGCGGCAGCACCGGATTCGGTTGTACTGACAAAAGAAGAGAAACACAGACTAAAGGCAGGACATTACAGGGTTGCGATCTCTTTCCACTATACCGGAACGTCTTGGGCAGAATTGCATGAGAAGGGCATTCGGGAGGAACTTGAGCAGTTTGGAATAGATGTGGTGTCGGTTATGGATGCGCACTTTGACTCGGAACTGCAGAATGCACAGCTTGATGGCATAAGACTTCAGAAACCGGATGCAGTTATAGCTATTCCAGCGGATGACAGCCGTACCAGAGAAAAGTTTCAGGAGCTTTCAAAAGTGTCAAAGCTGGTGTTCATAAGCAATGTTCCAGATGGTATGTCCAAGAACAGCTATGTGTCCTGTGTATCAGTAAATGAGTCGGAGAATGGAACGAACACGGGAAGAATGTTGGGAGAATATTGTAAGGAAAATAAGAAAAAAAAGGCAGGTTTTATTATTCATGGCGCGGCATTCTATGGAACAAGAGTCAGGGATAATGCTGCTGAGAGAATAATCAAGGACAGTTACCCGGATATTGACATAGTGACGATCAGGAGCTTTGGAGAAATATCCAATGCATATCAGGTAGCCAAGGATGTGATAACTGCCAATCCTGAAATTGAGGCAATGTATGTGAGCTGGGATCGCCCAGCGCTTCTGGCTATAAAGGCGCTCAAGGAGCTTGGCAGGGAGGATGTGGCGGTGTTCACAACTGATCTTGACCATGGTATAGCCCGGTGCATGGAAGAAGGAATAGTCAAGGGACTCAGCACGCAGAGACCATACGAGCAGGGAAGAGCGGCTGCGGCAGTTGTTGCCAAGTCCCTGGTAAGTGAAGAACAGCTTCCAAAGTATGTGGGAGTTCAGCCGTATCAGGTCGAGCCAAAACAGCTCAGGCTTGCATGGAAGGAAATCTTCCATGAGTCCATGCCGGACAGACTTGGGTGATATGACATCCGTCAGAGAGAAAATTGTATCTTTCTGGCGGATTTTTTGCGTTTACACACAAGACCTTGGAAGATTGTATCTTTTTCGCCTGAGAAGTTCCCAAGGATACAATTTTGTGTCCAAGTTGCTGTAACCACACCCAAAAGAGAAAATTCCCGGGGAAGTGGTACCGGAGACAAAGGACAAGATTACAAGATACAAGGTGACAAGTAACGGGTGTCAATCATACACTACAAATCCCATAAGTATGACATATCGTAAAATATTTACGTAAAAAATAATAAAAGACCTGCGAACCCTATAATGCAATCGAGTGTTATTTGTACATAATGACGAATAAGCAATAAATAAAACACTTGATATTGACAATAACCGACAAAGGTTATATCATCAAAACATGCAAAGGACGAAAAACAGTTTAAAATTTACGTAAATTAAACCGGTTGTAAACAGTTTTTCGACAACGAGTTAGCAAAAACGAAATACATGATATTGGAGGTAAAAATTATGAGAAAGATTAAGAAGTTATTAGCAGTTGGAGCATGCCTGTGCATGTCACTCAGTTTACTGGCAGGTTGTGGATCAGGAGCAGGAGGCGCATCGGACGGCGGTTCATCTGAATCAGGTACAAAGCAGGAGAGCACGAAGTCATCCGACCTGTCATTTGCATTCTGTACAAACACACTTAACAACACATTCCAGAGTTCAATAGATGCAAAGCTCAAGGAACTCTGTGATGCGAACGGAATATCATATACATGTCTTGATCCTGACTACGATCTGAACACACAGCTCAGCCAGTTATCAGACGTGGCAAACAGTGGATACGACGCAGTGTTCATCATCCCAGTTGATTCAGCAGGTATCACATCTGGTCTTGCAGAGATCAAAGATGCAGGAATCCCAATCTTCAATGTAGATACAGCAGTTATCGAGGATGACATAGAGAACTTTGTAACACAGTTCGTTGGAACAAATGCATACATGGCAGGACAGCTTGTAGGTGAGCAGATGGTTAAGGATTATCCGGATGGAGCAGACATTGCGATCCTTGACTTCCCATCAAATGAGAGCTGTGTAGACCGTGTAAATGGTTTCCTCGATGGTCTCGGTGACAACAAGGACAAGTTCAATATTGTGGCACAGCAGGATGGCGAGGCTGCACTTGATGCATCAATGAGTCTTGCAGAGGATATCATCACAGCAAACACAGATCTTCAGGCATTCTTCTGCATCAATGATCCATCAGCACTCGGTGCTGCAGCAGCAGTTAAGGCAGCAAATAAGACTGGCAAGATCGGCGTGTACAGTATCGATGCTTCACCAGATGGCAAGCAGGCACTCATTGACGGTGAGTTCACAGCAGTTGCATGTCAGGTTCCTGTACAGATTGCAGAGTATGCATTCAACGCAGCACAGAAGTATGTAGGCGGAGATACGACCATTGACGAGAAGAAGGTATATCTTGATTCACACCTTGTACTCAAGGATGAGGCAGAGAAGACAGTTAACGACTGGCAGTAAAGCCGGACCGGCTCCGAAAATAATAGTGAGGAGCTGAACCCGGACTTGGCAGATATGACACAATGTAGATGCATATAACACGGGATAGACCGGGGATCTGAGATCTCCGGCCGTGATCCCGAAAAAGCAGGATAACAAAAGATCTATTTTAGAAACTTGGAGGTTTAATATGGGACAGACAGTTCTGGAAATGATAGGGATAAAGAAAAGCTTCTCTGGAATATATGCTTTAAGCGGCATCGACTTTTCCCTTGAGCTGGGAGAGGTACACGCACTGCTCGGTGAGAATGGTGCAGGAAAGTCCACACTGATCAAGGTCCTCGGCGGAATTTACCAGCCCGACAGCGGAATCATCAAGGTAAATGGCAAGGAGGTCAAGATCAACGGAGTTCCGGCTGCCAGAGAGAATGGTATAGGAATAATACATCAGGAAATCGTACTTGTTCCATATCTTTCGGTGGCACAGAACCTGTTTCTCGGCAGAGAGATAAGGACAAAGCTTGGAACATTGGACTTTGCAGAGATGAACAGAAGAGCAGAGGAGATGATATCATCCCTCGGTGTGAATATAAAGGCAGACACGATAGTAGAAAATTTGACCATCGCACAGCAGCAGATGGTGGAGATCGTTAAAGCGGTCTCATTCAACGGCAAGATAATAGTTATGGATGAGCCAACCTCATCACTTTCAAATGAGGAGGTTGAGCAGTTATTTGAGATCATTGAAAATCTCAGAAAGAAAAAGGTAAGTATAATCTACATCTCCCACAGAATGGAGGAGCTCTTCAGAATATCTGACAGAGTTACCGTCATCAGGGATGGTGCATACGTAGGAACAAAAAAGACATCAGAGACAAGCCCGAATGAGCTGGTTGCGATGATGGTAGGAAGAGATCTGGAGAGCTTCTATGCAAGAGATTACTGCGACATGGACAAGGCAGAGGTTGCTCTGGAGGTAAAGAATCTTTCCCAGACAGGTGTCTTTGAAGATATAAGTTTTTCGGTACACAAGGGCGAGATCCTGGGATTCTCAGGTCTGGTAGGTGCCGGACGAAGTGAGATCATGGAGGCGATATTTGGCGCAACACGGCTCACATCGGGAGAGGTGATACTCGGAGGAAAGCCGGTTCACTTCAAGAATCCAATGCAGGCTATCAAGGCAGGCATAGCACTGGTTCCGGAGGACAGAAAGAAACAGGGCCTTGTACTTGGCAACAGCGTGGCATTTAACCTCACACTTTCATCCCTCAGATTCTATATGAATGGAATCGCTATAAGTGAGAGAAAACGAGGCGAGGTAATTGACCATTATTCACAGAGACTGAGGATAAAGGCGGCATCGCCTGAGATTGAGGCGGGCAGCCTGTCAGGCGGAAACCAGCAGAAGGTGGTTCTGGGCAAATGGCTTGCAACCAAGCCGGATGTACTTATTCTGGATGAGCCGACCAGAGGCGTGGATGTAAATGCAAAATTTGAGATATACACAGTAATCAATGAACTGGCAAAGGAAGGCATAGCGATAATCATGGTATCCAGTGAGCTTCCTGAGATCATCAACATGTGCGACAACGTATGTGTGGTCAGAGCCGGAAGACTCGTGAAGAAGCTGTCAAAGGACGAGCTCTCACAGGAAGAGATAATGAAATACGCTGCAGGAGGTATCGAATAATATGGGCGAGACAAAGAAGAATTCAAAAGCAACTTCTATATTAAAGAACAATCCCCTGACATCCATAGTCAAGGGCAACATAGGAATCATAGTGGTTCTGATAATCATGTGTGTGGCGGTAGCACTTGCCACGGACAAGTTCCTCACGACCAACAACATCATATCAGTGCTTAGACAGATATCGATCAACACATACATAGCACTTGGAATGACACTGATAATTATACTTGGACACATCGACTTGTCAGTTGGATCGATAGTAGCCATGTCGGGAACCCTGACCGTAGGATTTATAGTTAACCAGGGACTCCCTCTCGGCGTTGCCATAGTAGCAGGACTTCTGGTTGGTACAGCAGCGGGCTTTATAAGTGGTTTTATAGTTGCTAACTTCAAGGTGCCTGCATTCATCATCACAATGGCCATGATGAACATAGCAAGTGGTATAGCTTATGTCTACACAGGTGGACAGTCAACACGTATCACCAACAAGATCTTCATCGAGATCGGAACAGGATACCTGTTCAATGTGATCCCACTCCCTGTAGTGTACATGGTAGTGCTCATCATACTGTTCAGCTTCATCCTCAGCAAGACAAAGTTTGGAACATATGTATATGCGATAGGTGGTAACCGTGAGGCTGCAAGACTCTCAGGTGTACCTATCAAGAAGATAGAGATCGTAGTATTTACAATATCTGGACTTCTCTCAGCATTTGCAGGACTTGTACTTTGTTCAAGAATGTACTCAGGCCAGCCTTCAGTAGGAAGCGGATACGAACTTGATGCCATCGCAGCCTGCGTACTTGGCGGAACATCCATGACAGGAGGTAAAGGAAGGATCAGTGGAACCGTATTTGGTGCCATGGTCATCGGAATCATCTCAAATGGTCTTAACCTTATCGGAGTGTCATCATACTGGCAGCTCATCATCAAGGGTCTTATCATCGCATGTGCGGTACTCCTTGATGGACAGAAGGGCAAGCTTGAGCTTCTCAAGAAGAAGAAACTGGCAGCAAACTAGTAGAAAGAGAGGACTGATAATATGGAGATTTTTAGAAAGATGTCCTTCGCGGATTCCACGGGAGATGCAATACCTTTCTACCACGAGGGCAAATATCATATATTCTCACTGACTTCCCCTCCGGGAACAACAGTGTACCCGGCAAGACTCAGAACAACATGGAGCCACAGTGTATCAGATGATCTGGTGCACTGGGAGGAGCTTCCTACAGCGCTCTATCCGGGCGAGGGCGACGAGCCGGATGCATCAGGAGTATGGACTGGATCAGTCATATACGGCGAGGGCAAATACCATGCATTCTATACAGGCTACTGCCTCACCGCAGAGTATCAGCAGACCATATGCCACGCTACAAGCGACGATGGAATCACGTGGGTGAAGGATGCAGCCAATCCGGTCATCACACCTATGATAGAGCTTTACGAGAAGCTTGACTGGAGAGATCCATATGTATTCTACAATGAGGAGGACAAATGTTACTGGATCCTCATATCAGCGAGAAGGTTGGATATGCCGATAACCAGAAGAGGATGTATAGTTCTCTACAGATCAAAGGATCTGGTCAACTGGGAATATTACGGACCGATATATTCACCGGGACACACCAACTGTCCTGAGTGCCCTGAGATGTACAAGATGGGAGACAATTGGTATCTCTCATACTCAAGATTCTCAGAATATGTAAATACAATATACAGAGTTGCAAAGTCACCATTTGGCCCATGGAGAAAGCCAAAGAAGGATGGCATAGGCGGAAGAAGATTCTACGCAGCCAAGTCCATGCAGGATGATGACGGCAGACGCTTCTACTTCGGTTGGGCTCACGACAGAGCAGACAGAAGCGACAGAGGTGAATGGTACTGGGGCGGAACCTTCTGCGTGCCGCATGAGGTAGTTGCCACAGCGGATGGAGGACTTGACGTAAAGCTTCCAAAGGAATATGAGCATGTATTTGAGAAGCCTGTGGCATGGGATTACATCCCTGTACTTGGAAATGCAGAGCTTCACGGAGACAGACTGGTTGAGATGGATTCAGTAAGCACATGTACATACGGATTCCTTGGACACAACGAGGAGAGCTACATGCTGAAGTGCAAGATCATGCCTAGAGAGGTGTATGACCATTTCGGTATACTGCTCAAGTCAGACAAGGAAGCAAGCGGATGCCTTCTCCTTGAGTTCGATGTGGCCATGCAGAGAGTGTCACTGGTAAATCTTCCTATGGGAGTTGACCCGTTCTGGGTTCAGTCCTGTCAGGCTGTGCCTCCTGCAACGGAGCCGGGCCCTGATGGAGTCAGAGTGTGCGAGAAGACATTTGACATAACAGAGGGCAGCGAGATAGATGTGAAGATCATCGTTGACCATGATATGGTGGAGGTATTTGTCGGAGAACAGGTAGCGTTTACATACAGGATATATGCAAAGCCTGAGTTTGAGACGGGACTTCTGGCACAGGATGCAAGAGTAGAATTCTATGACATAGAGATCACAGGAAAGTAAAATTCACAAGGAGGATCCAACATGGAAAAGAAATATGATGTTGTGGCTCTTGGTGAGTTCCTGATAGACTTTACCCCTGCCGGAAGCACTGATTCCGGGATGAAGCTCTTCGAGCAGAATCCCGGAGGAGCTCCGGTGAACATGCTCACGGCAGTCAGCAAGGCCGGACTTAAGACCGCGTTTATAGGAAAGGTCGGGGATGACATGCATGGCAATTTCCTTGTTGAGACGGCAAAGCAGGCAGGGATAGATACCAGAGGTATAGTGGTTGACAATACGGTATTTACCACTTTGGCATTTGTCACTCTGGATGAGAACGGAGAGCGTGAATTCTCATTTGCCAGAAAGCCGGGAGCGGACACAATGCTCTGTTACAAGGAAGTGGATACCGACCTGCTAAGAGACACAAAGGTGTTCCATATAGGTTCGCTGTCTCTCACGGATGAACCGGCCAGAACCACCACGTTTCAGGCGGTGAAGGAGGCAAAGAAATACGGCGCGGTGATATCGTATGATCCGAACTACAGAGCACCGCTGTGGGACAGCAGAGAAAATGCGATGGAGAGGATGAAGAGTATTCTTCCATTTGTAGATATAATGAAGCTTTCGGACGAGGAAACAGCGCTACTCACACCATTTTCCAATCCGGAAGAGGCAGCAGAGTATCTTCTGGGAAGCGGCGTAAGACTTGTTGCGGTCACCCTGGGAAGTGAGGGTGTGCTGATATGCAGCAGAGATGGAAGCCGGAAGGTTCCCGGATTCGTCAGCCATGTGGTAGATACGACGGGGGCTGGAGATTCATTCTGGGGAGCATTTGTATCACAGCTTGTCAGAGCGGATAAGAGACTGGAGGAGTTCAGTATAGATGAGCTTGCAGAGTGTGCAAGATACGGAAATGCGGTTGCGAGCCTGTGTGTCGAGAAGCGCGGAGGACTCAGATCGATTCCTGAAGAGAGCGAGACATTTGAGAGACTCGCAGTAAAGTAAGTGTACTACAATTTTTCACATAAAATTTTCCCTTAACCCTGAAGGCCGGAGAGTTTCCGGCCTTCTTTTTTGTACAATCTAACATTTGGACAGTATAACCATTCAAAAGTGCATTGACTCATAATTCCATTTCCTATAATATGTGGCTGGTGAACAAAAAAATAATCATATATACCACATATTATTAGGAAGAGGAATAAATATGAAGAGTAGATTGACGAGAAAAGAAATGCTTCCGCTTGTGGGAATGACCGTCTCGGCGTTCATATTCAACACATCGGAATTTATGCCAATTGGCTTGCTGACAGACATTGCAAAGTCGTTCAGCATATCGGAGTCGAAGGCGGGAATGCTTATCACAGTGTATTCGTGGATAGTCATGCTGTTGTCCCTGCCGCTCATACTTCTTGTGTCGAAGATAGATTTCAGGAAGCTGTTCATGGGAACGATCGCACTGTTTGGAATATGCCAGATCATGTCCGTGATCGCGCCGACATACGGAGTGCTCATGGCATCGCGTATAGGCGTTGCGTGTACCCATGCGATATTCTGGTCGATAGCTTCACCGGTTGCCATAAGACTTGTAAATGAAGAACACAGATCATTTGCACTGAGCATGGTCGTGACTGGAACATCCATAGCTACTATAGCCGGACTTCCGCTTGGAAGACTTGTTGGACAGTATATGGGATGGAGAGTTACATTCCTCATCGTTGGAATCATAGCATTTGCGGTTCTGGTGTACATGGCATTTGTATTCCCTAAGATCGCAAGCGGAGAGCAGTTCCATGTGAAGGATCTCCCTGCTCTTCTGAAGAATCCGGTGCTCATCTGCCTGTATATTCAGACGATACTGTTCGTGCTTGGATACTACACGGTGTACAGTTATATAGAGCCGTTCATGCAGCAGGTTGCAAAGCTCCAGAACAATGTCATCACTGTAGTGCTCCTGATATTTGGAGCGATGGGACTTCTCGGAAGCTATCTGTTCTCAAAGCTTTATGACAAGCACAGATTTGCATTCATCGGTACAGTCATGGCAACTCTTCTTGTGTGGCTGCTGCTTCTGCTTCCGGCGTCAAAGACGTTGGCGACCATGGTACTCCTATGTGCATTCTGGGGAATAACAGCCATGGCGTTCAATGTGACCACGCAGTCGGAGGTCATCAGAAGTGTTGATGAGAAGAGCTCCGCAGTGGCGACTGCCATATATTCAGGACTTTTCAACCTCGGTATCGGAGGTGGAAGCTGGATTGGCGGAATTGTGTGCGACAAGGGTGCGATATCATATATCGGTTTTATAGGTGCGGTGTTCGCGGTTATATCGGTGCTGTTCTTTGCATTTGTACTGCTCAGGAAATTGAAGCAGAGCGTGAACTGATAGTGTGTTGTATATAAAAAATATGATAGAAATATAAAGGTACGGCATAGCTGACATGCGGGTTTCGTTTGGAACGTGGAATATCAGCTATGCCACTTTTTCTATTAAGTTTCAAATAATGGGTTGACATATTATCAAAATGATAATAATATACAAACAACTTAGAGATATTATCAAAATAATAATAACTGGAGGCGCGTGTGGATTTCTTTATGAAAGAAGGAGGAGAAGAATTATGGGTAATAACACGAAAAAGACACTTATAGTAGTTGACATGCAGAATGATTTCATCGATGGGGCACTAGGCACAAAGGAGGCAGCAGCCATCGTGGAAAATGTGAAAGCAAAGATAAGAGAGTATGCTGACCGCGGGGATGAGATTATCTTCACAAGGGATACGCATTATGAGGATTACATGGAGACAAACGAAGGTCGTCATCTCCCGGTTCCACATTGTATAGAGGAAACTGAGGGCTGGGAGATCGCAGCTGGTCTTGAAGTCCCGGGAGCTATATACATCAACAAGACCAGCTTTGGATATACAGGATGGGGAGACTTCGACCTTCAGGATGTTGAGATGGTAGGTCTCTGTACGGATATATGTGTTGTATCAAATGCCCTGATCATCAAGGCTCTGTACCCGGAGATAAATGTCAAGGTCGATGCGAAGTGCTGTGCCGGGGTGACGCCGGAGAGCCATGAGGCTGCGCTGACGACCATGGCGATGTGTCAGGTGGACATAATCAGATAACGGCGGAAATATAAAGGAGGATGAAGCATACGTATGAAGACATATGAGATGAGTGACGAAGAGAAGGAATTCCTTGCCGGATATGACCTGACAAAATATGACAGGCCATCTGTTGCCGCGGATGTGGTTGTATTTTCAGTTATGAAGGATGACGAGTGCGAGGATGTAAGAAGACTTCAGGAGAAGAAGCTCAAGATACTACTGATAAGAAGAGGTGGATTCCCATATAAAGGAAGCTGGGCTATGCCCGGTGGGTTCTGCAGAAAAGGTGAGGATGTCATAGATTCGGCCAGAAGAGAGCTTTGCGAAGAGACCGGTATAGGAGATGCATATGTAAAGCTTGTCGGAGTGTATGGCGAGCCGGGCAGAGACCCGAGAGGCTGGGTCATATCATCAACTTATATGGCACTTATGAACGCCGGAGCCTGTAGCCTTAAGGCAGGAGATGATGCACAGGATGCAAGATGGTTTACGGTTGAACTGACAGAGGTGTCAGGCACAGGCGAAGAAATTGCGAAAAATGAAGTTGAAGCTTCATATAAAGTCCAAAACGGGAAAAGATACAGGCTGGTTCTCAAGAATGCAGACTCTGATATAAAACTTACGGCAGTGCTGCGAAAAACAGATATGAGCTCATGCGGACGAAGCTCGGACAGCTACGACATAGAGGAATGTGAAGGACTGGCATTTGACCACGCAAGAATCATAACAGAGGCGGTGCTAGGACTGCGGGAGGATGTCAGGAGAGATATGAAGCTGGCATTTGACCTGCTGCCGGATAGATTTACACTCACTGAGCTTCAGAATGTATATGAACAGATATGGGACATGGAACTTACCACACCTAACTTCAGAAGAAAGATTGTGGAATATGTTGAGGAGACTGATGCATATCAGTCTGGTGAGAGATACAGACCTGCCAAACTGTTCACACGCAGGAATGATGCAAGGAAGTAGAGACTAAGTGTAGTGGATTGATGTTTAAAAGGGAGGAATGAATAGATGACATTTAAGAAATTTATAAAAAATGAGATAGAGGGCTGGAAGAAGCTGGAGGTCACCTGGCTGCTTATCGCATGTGCAGTCATCGTGGGGCTGTCCATATATTGGGATGATACGGTTATGGGGATCATATCGTCCACCACAGGCGTGGTCTGTGTAGTGTGCACGGGAAAAGGAAAGTTGTCAGCGTACATATTCGGTCTTGTGAAAACTGTGCTTTACGCGGTTATATCGTATAAGGCTGCACTGTACGGAGAGACGATGCTCAATGCGCTATATTATGTGCCTATGCAGTTTGTTGGATTCTATGTGTGGTCAAGGCATATGAATGATGAGACGCATGAGGTCAGAAAGAAACACATGAAGGCGGTGGGAAGGATATTCATGGTGCTGGCGGTGGCACTTGGCACATTTCTGTATGGGCTGCTGTTAAAGAGACTCGGGGATGCCATGCCATTTGTGGATGCGTTTACAACGGTTTCATCGGTTGTGGCGATGGTTGTATCTGTAAGAATGTTCGCGGAGCAGTGGTGGATATGGATTGCGGTAGATGTGTTTACAATATATATGTGGGCACAAAACTTTGTGAGTGGCAATGACAACATAGCAACGCTGCTCATGTGGATAGTGTACCTTGGAAATGCCGTTATTATGTGTGTCAGATGGGAACGTGAGGTCAGAAGAAATCGCCTGGACGAAGTACACGTTTTCGAAGACGGCACGGCAACAGAGTAAGGGAGGCTGACAAGTTATGTATAGATATAAGGTAGGAATGTATGGGGGTTCGTTTGATCCGCTTCACATAGGACACATCCACGACATCATACGTGCTGCGGCGATGTGTGAGGAACTGTATGTGATGATAAGCTGGTGTGAGGGCAGAGAGTCTGCCTCAAAGGAACTGAGATATCGCTGGATACTTAACAGTACAAGACATCTGCCAAATGTGAAGATAATCATGATAGAGGATAAGGCGGTCTCAAAAGAAGAATATAATACGGATTATTATTGGGAAAAGGGAGCACAGGATATCAAGGACACGATAGGAAAGCCTATAGATGCAGTGTTCTGTGGTTCGGATTATCTTGGAACCGGCAGGTTTGAGAGCCTGTACTGTCCGGAGAGTGAGGTCGTGTATTTTGACAGGGCGGAGGTTCCGGTATCCTCGACAGAGATCCGTGAGTGGGCGACGGCGCATTGGGAGTATATTCCAGAGGTGTGCAGGGATCACTACGTGAGAAAGATTCTGGTTGTCGGCGGTGAATCCACAGGAAAATCCACACTGGTTGAGAATCTTGCGCTGGCATATAACACGAATTTTGTACGGGAGATAGGACGTGACACCTGTGAGTACGCGGGTGGCGAGAATTTCATGGTTGAAGATGATCTGGTGGAGAACTTCATCAGACAGAAGGACGAGGTACGCAGGGCAGCCAGGCATAGCAACAGACTGTTGTTTGTGGATACCGATGCACTGACTACGGGATTTTATTGTGATCTGCTCATGGATGATGATGAACAAAAACGCAGGCTTACAGATATGGCGGGCGCGATAAATGCAACAAATAAGTGGGATCTTGTGTTGTTCCTTGATCCTGATGAAACGGATTTTGTCCAGGATGGGACCCGGAATGAGAAAATAATGCGGGAGAGAAGGCATTACAGCGATTTGCTCAAGGCGTGGTTTGACAAGTATGGGGTACACTGTGAGACGATATTGGGAGATTATCTTGACCGATTCAACACTGCGAAAAAACTGATTGAGGAACGACTTGCGATAACCACTGTATTTTAAATGACAATTGATCGTATATATTAACATCCACGACATGGTTTTTAAAACAACGTGTTGTGGATGTTTTTGTCTGTTTTTTATCGTATTTATGACTATGAATAAAAAGCCAATGATGATACAATAGTAGATAATATAACAATCATATAGTAGGAAAAGGCTGAAAAAGTAAATGAAATGCAAAATTAAAACGTACAGGTGAAGACAGAACCGTACAAATATATTGGAGAGGTGGACAAACATGGCAAAGTATATCTTGAGCTGCTGCTCAACAGCAGATCTTTCAAAGGAGCATTTTGACAAAATAGACGTAAAATATATATGCTTTCACTACGAGCTTGATGGTGTGGAGCATCCTGATGACCTGGGACAGACCATGCCATTTGAGGAATTTTACAGAAAGATGACAGAGGGTGCGGCTACGAAGACCTCGCAGGTGAATTCAGATGAATATTATGATTTCTGGAAACCTTATCTTGAACAGGGGTATGACATACTTCACCTGACATTGTCATCGGGAATAAGTGGGTCTATAAACTCTGCAAATATTGCCAGGGAGGATCTGGAGGAAGAATTCCCTGACAGGAAACTCTATGTGGTAGATTCCCTGGGGGCTTCCTCGGGCTATGGGTTGATCATGGACACGCTGGCAGGCATGAGAGATGAAGGCAGGTCCATAGACGAGCTGCATGACTGGATAGAACAGCATAAGCTGGACCTGAACCACTGGTTCTTCTCAACAGATCTCACGTTTTATATCAGAGGCGGAAGAATATCCAAGACTGCTGGAACGGTTGGCACAATACTTGGAATATGTCCACTTCTCAACATGGATAACGAGGGCAGGCTGATACCGAGATCAAAGATAAGAGGTAAAAAGAAGGTTATTCAGGAGATAGTAAAGCGCATGGAGGAGAATGCACAGGATGGGCTTGATTATTCCGGCAAGTGCTATATATCGCAGTCTGCATGTATGGAGGATGCCGAGGCTGTGGCAAGGCTTGTTGAGGAGAGATTTCCAAAACTTGACGGCAAGGTGGAGATCAATTATATAGGAACTACCATAGGAAGCCATACAGGACCTGGCACAGTTGCCTTGTTTTTCTGGGGCAAAAGACGTCAGGGGTAGGATAATACATTGTGCATTCATTTTTCCACTGCTATAATATAGGAAGAGTTTATATTTATTAATTTTTGATGCGCTTGGGCCGATTTTGATATTTAAGACCGGACGATACGGGCTATGTGGCGAAGGCTGGAGGAGAGAGAATGGATAATACAATTGATAAAAGCATACAAATGGACAGTCAGATGAAAGAATTCTTCGAGTGCATAAGCGGGGACGCGGATACACAGCAACAGAGAATCCAGTGTATAAGGAATGGTCTTGCTGCTATTGCTGACAGGCTCAGGCTGGGAAAGGCGGAGATTACTGTTGATATTCCGAAAAACAGGTTTATGCCGCTTGGAGAAAGAAGCAGCGCGGTATTATACGAGAGAGAAGTGACTGAATTGGGTACTCCCGTTGATATAGAGATGAAGATCAGAACCGGTGGTACTGTGTTTATCAAGGATTATCCATATGGTCCGGGTTATTCAGAAGAGGAGATACAGACACACAGGTTTATATTTAGGGAGATATTTATTCAGTACAACCGGACATTGGCTCAGTGCATGCTTGAAAAGATCATGAATACAGATATAAACACGGGTGTTGCCAATCAGAATTCCCTGATGTATTATGCGGTGAATCTGATAAATAACGGACGGATTGGTGATTATACAGGCATATTTTTTAATATCCACAATTTCAAGTATGTGAATAAGGTTTTTGATTATTCACAGGGAGATGTGATACTTAGAAATTATGCGCATATGGTGAAGTCATATCTTGACAGCGATGAGGAGATAGCAAGGCTTGGAGGAGATAATTTTGTTGTAATCTGTCGTAATGAGAATGCGTCTGATTTTATAAGCAAGATTAAAGATGTTCATATGAGTCATGAGTTCAGATCTGTCAAAAGAGAATTACAGCTGGGAGTTACAGCGGGTATAGCCTGCCTGGAAGGCGTTGATAAGCCGAGGGAAGTTATGGCCAGAACCAGCATTGCGTATCAGGCAGCAAGAAAAACCGGAGCGGGCTCTATAGTGGTATATACAAAAGAGATTCAGAAGCAACTTATGGATGATCAGGAGATTCTGGCTGCTTTTCCCCAGGCACTTGCTGCGGGCGAATTTGTAGTATATTATCAGCCAAAGGTGAGGATTGCGGACAAAAGTATATATGGTGCGGAGGCACTTGTCCGCTGGGTGAGAGATGGACAGGTGGTTACACCTGCGAGATTTATACCGCAGTTTGAGAGAGAGGGAAGTGTGTGCAGGCTTGACTACTATATGCTTGAGCAGGTATGCGGTTTTTTGAAGAGCAGACTGGATAAAGGTCTGAAGATTGTGCCTGTATCAGTCAATTTTTCCAGAAGACATCTGGAAGAAGGCGATCTGGTGGAACGAATAACCGGTACCATAGACAGATTTGGGATAGACAGAAGCTATATTGAGATAGAGCTCACAGAAAGTGAGGATTATCAGAATTATGAGATCATGTCCAGCGTGATAGGAAGACTCAAGGAACGAGGCATAAGTACATCCATAGATGATTTTGGTACAGGATTTTCTTCGCTCAACATGATCAAAAAGGTTGACCTTGATACCATCAAGATAGACAAATCGCTGATACCTTTTGACGATGTAAACAATAATAAGCATCAGGATATAGTAATGTTTTCAAGCATAATAGACCTCATAGGCCGGCTCGGGAAAAAGTCAGTTGCGGAGGGCGTTGAGACAACTCAGCAGCTTGACTATCTGGAAAAGCTTGGCTGTGATATAGTACAGGGATATGTGTTTGACAAGCCCCTGCCAAAGGATGAATTTGAGCAAAGGCTGGAGTCGGGATATTAAAAAGCGGCAATGGAGCCATATGAACTCCATTGCCGCTTTTTGTGTATGTAGTAAAACGGTAAAATATATATACATGGGGACTTGTTTCTTCACCGGGAAAATGATAAAACTGTTGGGAGGATTGATAAAGAAACACAGCAAAAACTGCTGCTTGAGATGGGGTTTGCCAGGGAAGTGGCTGACCGTGTTATATTTATGGCCGATGGGATCATAGTTGAGGATGGAACTCCGGAGCAGCTGTTCGGGGATCCGCAGAATGACAGGACAAAGGCTTTTCTCAGTTCAATTCTCAACACATAATAGAGTGCCTGTATGTTGTATGCTGTGGCACGGATTAAAAAGAACGAGAGGTTTCACAGATGAAGAGTAGACAGGTAAGGAATTCACTGCTGCTAGTTTTGACAGCTTTTATATGGGGCGTAGCCTTTGTTGCGCAGAGACAGGGAGGAGATGCGGTTGGACCATTCTCTTTCAACGGAATAAGGTCACTGATTGGCGGTGCTGTTCTTATACCGGTCATATTTATAATTGACAGGATAAAACCATCTGATAGGAAACCGAGTAATAGATCAGATAGAAAGAGACTTGTGATTGGCGGTATATGCTGTGGAACTGTTCTGTTCCTGGCAAGCTCTGCACAGCAGCTTGGACTTTATATGGGAACACCGGCGGGAAAAGCGGGATTCCTCACAGCGTGTTACATATTGCTGGTTCCAATTCTGAGTCTGTTTTTGAAGAAGAAATGTGGCTGGAATATATGGCTTGGAATAGTTATAGCTGTGGTGGGGCTTTATCTGCTTTGTATGAGCAGCTCACTGTCATTTCAGAGCAGTGATCTTATGGTGCTTGTATGTGCATTGCTTTTTGCAGTACATATACTTGTGATAGACCATTTCTCACCGCTTGTGGACGGAGTCAGAATGTCATGTATACAGTTTTGGGTATGCGGGATTCTCAGCATATTCTTGGCGTTTTTCTCGGAGATGCATCATAGTGTGGCTGGAATTGCGGCATGGGTGCAGCCTCTCGGTACATTGAGTGCGTGGATTCCGATACTCTATGCAGGAGTGTTGTCATGTGGCGTGGCATATACACTTCAGATAGTTGGACAGAACGGACTAAATCCCACTGTCGCTTCAATGATCATGAGCCTTGAGTCGGTATTCTCTGTCATTGCCGGTTGGATCATCCTTGGAGAACGTATGGGGGTAAGACAGCTTGCAGGATGCGGGCTGATATTTGCCGCAATACTTCTGGCACAGATCCCGGTCGGACGAGGGAAGAAAGAGATGGCATGAACGTCTTGAGAGCCGATGATAAAAATACTTTGTTTTCACAAGAAAAAATATGCCGCAGGCGTACATATATCGTTGAAACACTTGAAAAAAATGCGAGTTTTTATTTACTTGCAAAAATGGGTTGACATTAAAATACTTCAGTGCTAGTTTAGGTACCGAACAAAGAGCAAATGCAAAGAACAGAATACGGTCGTCAAAGATCGCATACTTCAGAGAGCCGCCGGTTGGTGTGAGACGGTGTATGTCCTTGATGATTATCCTCTGCGAGCAGTGCACTGAATTCCCTGGTCATGAGATGCCAGAGACATTAGGTGTCACCGGTTTTCTACCGTTACATAGAAACTTATTTCAGTAGACAGTGAGTAGTGGTCAGGCGAGATAAGGTCGGAGAGGTCATCCTTTTATGATGGCAAATAAAGTGGTAACGCGGAAGTATACAGGCTTTCGTCTTTATGAGATTGCATAAAGACGAAAGCCTTTTTTAATTTACTCTTTGCAAAAATGAGATATCGCCATAAGGCGTGAGAAAGGAGAAAGATATGAATAGTTTGGTAATTGTTCTTATCGCAGTAGTAGTTTTAGGTGCTGGCTATCTTGGCTATGGAAGATGGCTTGCAAAGAAATGGGGTGTAGATCCAAATGCAAAGACACCAGCAGTTGCAAATGAGGATGGCAAGGATTATGTACCATCATCAAAGCTTACAGTATTTGCACATCAGTTTTCATCGATAGCAGGTGCCGGCCCTGTCCAGGGACCTATCATCGCAGCCATGTTCGGATGGGTACCAGTTTTACTCTGGCTGCTTGTCGGAGGCGTATTTTTTGGTGCAGTTCAGGATTTTGGTTCACTTTACGCATCAGTTAAAAATGGTGGTAAGTCAATAGGACTTGTCATCGAGAAGTACATAGGCAAGGCAGGAAGAAGATTCTTCTCACTGTTCTGCTGGCTCTTTACACTTCTTGTTATAGCAGCATTTACATCGATGGTTTCATCGACATTTAACGGTTTCACAGCAGGCGCTGACGGAGCTGTGACAAAGAACTTCAATGGTGCTGCAGCTGCTACAGTTTCAATGCTGTTCATAGTAGTAGCCATGGTATTCGGTGTGGTTATGAAGACATGCAAGAATATGAAGGAGTGGCTCAAAGCTATAGTAGCCATCGTCCTCATCGTTGCAATGTTTGCAGTAGGTATGAAATGTCCTTGGTACTTAAATGGTGACCAGTGGAATTACGTAATCATGGCTTACCTCTTCCTCGCATCAGTTCTTCCAATGTGGTTACTCATGCAGCCAAGAGATTACATGACAACATTCATGCTCATCGGTATGTTAGTTGGTGCATTTGTCGGAGTTCTGGTAGGACATCCTGATATGAACCTGAATGCATTCAATGGTTTCACAGTTGTATCATCAACAGGAGCTAAGAGTTATCTGTTTCCAACATTGTTTGTAACGATCGCCTGTGGTGCGGTTTCCGGTTTCCACAGCCTTGTTTCATCAGGAACATCATCTAAGACAGTAAGAAATGAAAAAGATATGCTTTTCGTAGGTTATGGCGCAATGATCCTTGAGACGCTCCTCGGAGTTATCTCACTTATAGTAGTTGGTGCTGTCGCAGTTGGCGGCAAGGCTCCAGAGGGTCTTACACCTTTCCAGATCTTCTCACAGGGTATCGCAGGATTCCTCGAGAAGTTCGGACTTCCAAACTCAGTTGCAAATGTATTCATGACAATGTGTGTATCAGCACTTGCTCTTACATCACTTGACTCAGTTGCACGTATCGGACGTATGTCATTCCAGGAGCTCTTCATGGGAGACACAACAGATACATCCAAGATGCCTGTATGGCAGAAGATACTTACAAACAAGTATTTTGCAACAGTTATAACACTGTTCTTTGGTTATCTTCTCTGCAAGGGTGGATATTCAAATGTATGGCCACTCTTCGGATCAGCAAACCAGATGCTTGCAGCCCTTGTACTTATAGGCGTAGCAGTATTCCTCAAGGCAACAAACAGAAAGCATGCAATGCTCTACCCACCTATGCTGATAATGCTTGCTGTTACATTTACAGCTATCGTGCTCAATGTAATAGGCAATATTCAGAAGTTCCAGGCTGGAACAGCAACATTCCTTGTAGAGGGACTTCAGCTTATAGTAGCAGTATTCCTTATCGTGCTTGGTATCATCGTGGCCATCACATGTATCAAGAAGCTCGTTCTTATGAAGAAGGAGAATGCTGAGAAGGCAGAGGCTTAATAGATGAGCGGGGGTTCCCCGTAAAGATTTTAAATACAATATATACATAAAAAAGATCAGGCGATTGGTGAAATACCGATTGTCTGATTTTTTATGTTTACATGGCATGGCTGTAACCAACATTAAGGATTGACAGGCTGAAGTCTTTGAAGGAAAATAATAGGGAAAATGAGGGATGTCATTCTCTTTGAGATCTTTGGACATCTGTAATAGTGGAGGAAATATAGGTATGATACAGGATATAGAACCACAGAGGTTTAATAATCAATATAGTAACAGGAGAGAACCAGAGGATCACGATATGGTTCTCTCTTTTTCTGAGAAAATGATATTTGCGAAAGTTATGGATGATGAGAACCTGCTTGGGTTTATGACGTATGGAGAACTGCAGAAAATAACCGGATGCGATAGGAAAATAGGGGATCTGGTTTATCTCTTTTCAATAGATGATACCGCATATTTTATGTGGAATGGAGATAACAGACTTGCTGCCCCGGGCTATGAATACCGAAGCATGTATAAGACAAGGGCTTGCTATCCGAAGACTGCGGTTCTTGCGGCGGCGACAGGCTGGCATCTGTCGCTTTGGTACAGGACCAACAGGTTCTGTGGTGCCTGTGGAGAGAGAACTGTTCATGATGAGAAAGAGAGGATGCTCAGATGTCCGTCATGCGGCAGGCTGATATTTCCAGTCATAGCTCCTGCTGTCATAGTGGGCGTGATCGACGGCGACAGGATCATACTTACCACATATGCGGGCAGGGAGTACAAGAGATATGCCCTGATAGCGGGATTTACCGAGATAGGGGAGAGCGCTGAGCAGACCGTCAGACGGGAGGTCATGGAGGAGGTCGGCATCAGCGTTAAGAATATCACTTATTACAAGTCACAGCCATGGGGCTATGACAGCAATCTTCTCATGGGTTATTTCTGTCAGGCAGACATACCGGAGGGCGGTGACGGACATCTGACTATAGACAGACAGGAGCTTGCAACCGGAGAGTGGGTGAACCGTGATGATATTCCAGACTATCCGGAGCACCTGAGTCTCACACATGAGATGATGGTATACTTTAAAGAGCACGGACAGGAAGTGTTTAAGTGACAAATAGAGCTAAGATGTAATATCCATTGAATATCCGGACGGGCAGCATAAGATTATTTAAGTTTTAAACGGTTGTGTAAATGTATGGAGTTATTGTATTATAGACAAATCAAGTATATGGATACTTGAGAAAAATATGGGAGAATGTTTCTTTATATAATAAGACATTAAAAATGGGATTATATCGAGAAAAAATGGGTAAATGGAATATGAAAAAGACAGGAATTGTGATATGTGTGCTTGCGGCACTGGTGGGACTTGCAGGATGTTCATCAGTGGTAAGCAGTGATAAAACAGATAGAACCAAATCGGGTATAGAGAGTCAAGGAAAGTTCAAGGTCAATACGCCGGATGAGGAGTGGTTCAAGGAGACTGCCCTAGATGTGGCGGCTTCGGTGAACGAACTTGCAAATGATGAAGCTTATATAAAGATAATGGGCGGAAGTGACGAGGTTGCTGAAGTCGCAAGTGACTGGGGGGGTAATATAGCCGACACAAGTGGCAAGATTGCAGTTGTGATAATCTCGGATAAAGCAGCAAAATTCATTATGGGGCAGACTGATGGTGAAACGTCCCTATCCGATACGGCCAGAGACCGTGTTGAAAAAAATGCGTGCTTGGCATTTGGAAATTATGTGACCGCCAGCGCTGGGGGAGCGAGTGCATTGGCGGCCTCATCAATACTTAGGTATGATCAGGCGTATGTAGTAAGTGAACCGGTGCTGGATCAGGTGTGGGTGATCCCAGCTGGGGAGGAATGTGCACTGTGGATAGCCTATAGTAACTGTGGTGACGGAATAGTGAGCGTGAGTGGAAGTTACATGGCACTCCCTGATGGTCAGACTGTGGAGGAGGCTGCGGATTCACTGTTCAGCACGTGGGGGTTAGAAGTAGAGGTGCACGAGTGGTAAAGTCACTTTGATATATGTGTTTTAAATAAACGGCGGAGACAATGACTCCGCCGTTTATTTTGTTTATATTCCGGAGTGCTCCGGCATTTGCAAGAAAATAAAATATGATAAAAATAATAAGCAGCAATACGGAGTTGACTTTTAAGTTTACTTATATACAATAGAAATGCAGGTTATATGTGAAGTATTATTTTGACACCAACAGCGATGGCTATTTATCAAAGAAAGAGCGGAATAATGCAACATTAATAAGTGCGAAATATTGGAAGATCAGCAGTTTTAAGGGAATTAAGTATTTCCCGAATCTTAAGTATCTTGATTGTGGACACAATAATCTCACATCACTAGATCTTTCGGGAAACAAGAAACTGGAAAAACTCAACTGTGATTATAATAAGCTTACAGCTCTGTCGACCGGAAACACACCGAAACTCAGAACATTGTATTGTGGTAATAATAGCTTAAAGACCTTGAATGTAAGCAAGAGCAGAAGTCTTCAAAAACTGTTCTGCAAGCCTAACAAACTGACTAAGCTGGATGTCAGAAAGAATAAAAAGCTTACAGCGAAGGGCGGCATTATTGATGCAGATAAGGGCGTAAAAATTATAAAGAAGTAAATAATATAGCTCTCATAGACGGATTCAGGATGATTTTATAGATATAAAATACAATTATCCATATCATTTTGTTAAATATAGTTGTAAAATAACAATAATGATGTACATGGTATATGGACGGCGATAATAAAGGGCGATAAGCCCTTTATTTCGTGTTATACGGGATTGTTGTATGGTGGTGGTAATAGCGAAGAGAAAGATCTTTCGCCAAGTCACGTAAGGAGGAAAATGAAATGAAACTGAAAAAGATAAAGAGGATGGTTGCAGTGGGAACAGCCATTCTGATGACACTTTCCCTTGCCGGGTGTGGCATCGGCAGTGATTCCGTGAAGCTGGGAGCCGCGGGAGTTGGCGGCGGATACTATGCGTTCTCCAACGCATTTGCGCAGATAGCATCCTCGGAGGATGAGGATCTTGATTTTGAGGTAAAGGCTACTGCAGGCTCCACGGCGAATATCAGGCTTCTGTCCGACGGATATGTGGACATGGCGATAGCCCAGGCGGATCTGGTGGATGCGGCCTACAACGGAACAGGCGCCACGGACAAGAAGAGGTACAGAGGGTACTCGGCAGTTGCCAGCCTGTACACTGAGGCGTGTCAGATCGTGGTGAGATCTGACTCGGGAATAGACAGCTTGGATGATCTTCAGGGCAAGAAGATTTCTGTGGGTGAGGAGGAGTCCGGTACCCAGAGAAATGCAGAGCAGATACTTAAGATGACCGGCCTTGTGGAATCCCTTGTGGACACGGTTAATCTCGATTATGTGGATGCGGCAAATGAACTCAAATCAGGACAGATAGATGCATTCTTTTGTACAGCAGGTATACAGACCTCGGTGATCGAGGAGCTGTCTAAGGAATGTGACGTAAAGCTCATCGGAATAGATGACAAATGCAGGGACAGACTAAAATCCGTGTACGGCTTCTATACGGATTACACCATACCAGCGGGAACCTACGAGGGACAGACTCAGGATGTTGTGACACTCGGTGTCAGAGCAGTGCTCCTCGCCAGGGATGATATGGATGAGAAGATAGTGGAGGAGCTCACAGGACTTCTCTTTGAACATGCGCAGGATATCCAGTATTCAATAGCACTCACCTTCCAGATAGATGAGAGTGAGGCTGTGAAGAACGTGACCATTCCATTTCATGATGGTGCGAAAGCTTATTATCAGAAAAAAGGAATAGAGATCCCGGCTGAACAGTAGTTGTCAGCTGCTGATAATAAATATACTGAATGCGGAAAAGAATATATGCAGATGATATTGGATTAAGAAGGTATCTGATCACGGATGTCTGCATGTGTATATAATATAGATAAGAGAGGTCTTACATGGAGATACAGATAGATATGTATCAGACACTGGCGGTGTCAGTTCTGGTACTTATATTGGGACAGTTTTTGAAGAAAAGAATTAATTTCCTGGAGAAATTCTGCATACCGGCGCCGGTCATAGGAGGTCTGCTTTTCGCAGTCCTGACCTGTGTGTGTTACAGTCTTGGCATAGCAGAATTTACATTTGACGATACGCTGAGAGAGGTGTGCATGGTATTCTTCTTCACATCCGTTGGATTCCAGGCGAATCTCAAGGTTTTAAAGAGCGGAGGAAAGTCGTTGTTCATATTCCTTGGACTGGTTGTGGTGCTTATAGTGTCCCAGAATTTTCTGGCACTCGGGGTGAGTAAGCTGCTGCATCTTGATCCGCTTGTTGGACTCTGCACGGGATCTATACCTATGGTAGGTGGTCATGGAACTGCAGGAGCGTTTGGCCCGGTGCTGGAGGATTTTGATGTCAAGGGGGCAACAACTATATGCACGGCTGCGGCAACATTTGGACTTATCGCAGGAAGTCTTATAGGTGGCCCTATTGGCAAGAGACTCATAGACAGGAAGAAACTTCTGGACACTGCAGTTGCCGAGGACGACAGTATACTGGTTGAGGATGAGAAGAAACATGAGCGTCATACCAATATGTATGCGGCAGCAGTGTTTCAGCTCATCATAGCAGTAGGAATAGGAACCATCATATCGGAACTTCTCACAAAGACAGGACTTACATTTCCTATATATATAGGTGCGATGATCGCGGCTGCGGTCATCAGAAATATCGGAGAGTATTCCGGTAAGTTTGATATTTATATGGGTGAGATCAACAATCTCGGTGGTATCTGCCTGTCACTGTTCCTTGGAATGGCGATGATAACCCTTAAGCTGTGGCAGCTTGCAGAGCTTGCACTTCCGCTTATCATACTGCTCTCGGCACAGCTCATACTCATGATATTGTTCACATATTTTGTTGTGTTCAACGTGATGGGCAGGGATTACGATGCGGCGGTTCTGTCCGCCGGAACATGCGGATTCGGTATGGGAGCAACGCCAAATGCCATGGCGAACATGCAGGCTATATGCGACCGTTACGTTCCTTCGGTCAAGGCGTATCTGATAATCCCACTTATAGGAAGTTTATTTGCTGACTTCCTGAATAGCCTGGTAATTACATTTTTCATAAACATACTTTAGGGGGTATAACCAACTATGAGAGAAAAAAATAAAGAACAGCATAAAAAGCATCACAGATTCAACATGTCATTTGACAATCTGGCTATTCCTGAGGTGAACACAAAGAGCCATGATGACAATGAGGATAATGTGGGTGAGGATGACTCGTCTGTGACATATGACACGGTGGCAATCCCGGAGATCCACATAAGGAAAAAGAAAGACAAATAGTGATTAAAATCGTCCGGTTGTGTTAGAATACAGTCGGGCGATTTTTATATTAAGATTATTTTATTATTGACAGGTTAATCGATATTGCTGCGAAATTGACTTGTTACTGGATATATGGGGGTTGTATATGGGTGACAGCAAGGTGAAAAATGAGAATATGATTTTGGATTTTACTCACGTATATCGTGATGAGGATATAAAAGATATAGATAGATTCAGATACATAGATTGCTCTGATATACAAGAGACAGATATGTATTGTTCAAAAAATGCGTATGAAAAAATATGGGGCAGGATAGAGCCGTACGGAATCCAGGGTATACATTATATAGATTCGGGAAATTATCATTATATAACGAAGATTATAACAGATCATATAACCGAACCGTTTGGGCTGGTTATGTATGATCATCATACAGACATGCAGATACCTATGGTTCCAGAAATGATGAGCTGCGGAGACTGGGCGGGACAGACTCTTATACAGAATGAAAATCTAAGACAGCTGGTGGTTGTAGGTCCACCGGAGTCAGATATAGAGCAGACTTTGGAAAGTTATAGTGGGAGTCAGAGCGGAAGATTGTTGACATTTTCCGCCGAAGACCTGCATGGTGATCTGCTTGAGAATAAGCTGAAACTTATTAGAACAGATCTGCCTCTGTATATATCTATAGACAAAGATGTCCTCGGAACAGAGTACACGGAGACGAACTGGAGTCAGGGGGATATGTCAATCGATGGACTTGAACGCCTGCTTAGTGTCTTTCTTGGCGGTCAGGTTGAAGAAAAAAATTCTGACGCTTGTCGTAATGATGAAAGAAATGCCGGTGATATAAGACATTCAAGAATATTGGGCGTTGATATATGCGGAGAGATTCAGACGGATATTCCGGTGCCTGAGTATCTTGAGGCGGAGGAGAAGAATGAGAAGGTCAATATCGAGCTGTTTCGGTTTATATCGGAGCATGTGAAGAAATTCAGATAGTATTAGATATAATAGTTGTATACAATTATGAGTTAGAATAGAAAAATGTAGAAAATGGAAAACTAACAACGAGAAAATTAGAAAGCGTAAGGTGAAAATATGGAGGAGATTCAAAAGCATCTGTTTGAACTACAGGATATGGCATACAGAGATTTTCACAGCAGGCTTATGCCAGACATCGACAAGGAGACGATTATAGGCATAAGAGTTCCCGTGCTCAGAAAATATGCAAAGAGTATAGCTGGAACAGAACTGTCAGAAAAGTTTATAAAAGAACTTCCACACCATTATTACGAGGAAAACAATCTTCACATGATGCTCATAACCAGGATAAAGGACTATGATAAATGTCTATCAGAGGTAGAGAGATTTCTTCCGTATATAGACAACTGGGCAACCTGTGATTTCCCGGCACCGAAGTGTTTTGAAAATCACAAGGAAGAATTGCTGCCGGTCATCAAGCGCTGGATCGCCTCAGGCGAGACATATACTATACGGTATGGAATAGGAATGCTCATGAGGCTTTATCTGGATGCTGATTTTGATCCTGAATATGTGAAGCTGGTGGCAGAAGTTAAGTCTGATGAGTATTATGTCAACATGATGATAGCATGGTACATGGCGACAGCACTGGCAAAGCAGTGGGATGCGGTCATTCCGTACATAGAAGAGCACCGCATGTCTGACTGGGTTCACCGAAAGACGATACAGAAGGCTGTGGAGAGTTACCGTATAACGGATGAGCAGAAGAGATATCTCAAGGGATACAGGTAGTTTATCGCTTTTTAGCTGAAAAATGAAAAAAGATAAAAACAACAAGTTATGTAGCTGAGGTGAAAACTGGCAGCTAATTACATAATCGCAACACAAGAAAGGAAAAATACACATGACAACAAGGGAGGAAGTTCTGGCATATGGTCTCTCATTTCCGGACACTTACCAGGAGGCTCCATTTCACGACCAGAATTGGCAGCTTGTCAGGGTAAAGGGAAGCAAGAAGGCATTCCTTTGGACTTATGAGAGGGATGGATATATCAATCTGAATGTGAAGGCTGATCCGGAAAGCCGGGATTTCTGGAGGCAGGCATTTGAGTCTGTCATACCGGGGTGGCATCAGAACAAAGAACACTGGAACACTATCATACTGGATGGAAGTGTGCCAGAGGATGCGGTGAAGCAGATGATAGCGGATAGCTATGACATAGTAACCTACAGTCCGACAAAGAGGATCTACGATGCGGTGAAGAAGATTCCGAAGGGATGTGTTGCAACATACGGCCAGGTTGCGGAGATGGCAGGTGACAGGAAGATGGCGAGAGCCGTGGGGAATGCACTTCATAAGAATCCTGATCCTGAGAATATACCGTGTTACCGAGTGGTGAATTCCAAGGGTGAGCTTGCGGGAGCATTTGCGTTCGGTGGAGCAAATGTCCAGGCGGACCGCCTGAGGGCAGACGGCATAGAGGTTGAAAATGACCGGGTAGACCTGAAGAAATATGGAATGAAAAACTGAGTCGCAATACAGACAGAAAGGCAATACAGAATCATGACATCTGATAACACAAAGACAAATGAAAATCAGAACAATCCCCTTGGATATGAGAATGAGGCACATCTGCTCACAACCTTTGCCATACCGTGTATCATATCCATGCTGGTGACAGCACTTTATAATATAGTTGACCAGATATTTATAGGACACGGAGTGGGAATGCTTGGAAATGCTGCGACAAATATAGCATTTCCTCTTTCAACGGCATGTACCGCGATATCGCTTCTTCTTGGCATAGGAAGTGCGACCAGCTTTTCATTGAAGCTTGGTGCCGGAGATGAGAAGAAGTCGGCTGAGGCAGCAGGAAATGGAATCTGTCTCATGGCGATATTTGGCGTGGCACTTTTCCTTGTGACGACAATATTCCTGACACCTATGCTAAAGGCATTCGGCGCAACTGACAAGGTTCTGCCATTTGCACAGGAGTACACAAGGATAACAGCGATAGGTTTCCCATTCCTGATAGCGAATACCGGAATGAGCAAGCTGATCATGGCTGATGGAAGTCCGAGGTATTCAATGATATCCATGCTGACAGGTGCCATCATCAACACTATACTTGATCCGATACTTATATTCGGGCTCGATATGGGTATGCGCGGTGCGGCGCTGGCAACTATCACAGGACAGATCATATCATTTGCCATAAGCCTCAGATATATGTTCCATTTCAAGACAATACATCTTACCAGGGAAAGTTTTGTTATGCGAGGAGAGCCCTGCGGCAATATATTCAGATTCGGTGCGTCGGCGTGTTTCAATCAGATAGCCATGGCGATAGTCCAGGTTGTCATGAACAATACTTTGTCAAGATACGGAGCACAGTCGGTGTATGGAGGCGACATACCACTTGCGTGTTCAGGAATAATAAGCAAGGTAAACATGATATTCATGGCGATCGTTATAGGAATATCACAGGGAACCCAGCCGATCATAGGCTTCAACTATGGCGCAGGAAAGTACAGGAGGGTGAGAAAGACTTATCTTCTGGCGCTGGCAGCAGCATCAGCTCTGTCGGTGGTGGCATTTGCAGCATTCCAGATATTCCCCAGACAGATCATAAGCGCATTTGGAGAGGGAAGCGAGCTGTACTTACAGTTTTCAGAGAGATACTTCAGGATATATATGTTTCTTACCATCGTAAATGGAATCCAGCCGGTGACATCAAACTTCTTCAACTCTATAGGAAAGGCGAGACTTGGTGTGTTCATGTCACTCACAAGACAGATACTATTTCTGCTTCCTCTCATCATCATATTCCCTATATTCATGGGGATCGATGGTGTCATGTATGCGGGACCGATAGCGGACGGAATAACTGCGATTGTCTGCGGTGTGTTTACGGTGAGGGAACTTAAGGAACTGACTTCTATAGACAGAGATGCACATGAAAAAGCCGTGAAAATATAGACGATAATCAGGATCTATATATTGCGCATACAACGCATCGTGCTATAATTGAGAAAAAATATCAATAAACATAAATAGACGGCATTCGACAGACGATTTTGTGGTACTGAAAGACTGCGTGGATGAATCTGGATGAATGATGAAAGAAGGATAATCAATTATGACACTGAGAGATTTGAAGGTAGGACAGAGTGCCAGAATAAAGGCAGTTGGCGGTGAAGGAGAGCTAAGACAGCATTTCCTTGACATGGGTGTTATACCCGGTGCGGAGCTCACCCTTGTGAAGCTTGCTCCGATGGGCGATCCTATGGAGTTTCAGATCCATGGATATGAACTTACACTCAGACTGGCTGATGCAGAGCAGATAGATGCAGAGCAGATAGAGACAAGATCCAGAGCCCACACCAGAGTTGAGATCATAGAGGAGAAGGAACATCCAGGACTTGGCGAGGAAGGAAAATATCACGTCAAAGGGGACGGTGATCCGCTTCCAGAAGGAACAAGACTTACATTTGCCCTGGTTGGCAACCAGAACTGTGGAAAGACGACTCTGTTCAATCAGCTCACCGGATCAAATCAGCATATAGGCAATTTCCCTGGAGTAACTGTCGACAGAAAAGATGGTCCGATAAGGGGCAGGGAGAATACTTCCGTGACGGATCTGCCTGGAATATATTCGATGTCTCCTTATAGCAGCGAGGAGATCGTGTCCAGAAACTTTGTGCTTGATGATCACCCAAAGGCTATCATCAATATAGTAGACGCTACTAATATAGAGCGAAATATGTATCTCACAATGCAGCTTCTTGAGATGGAGATACCGGTTGTCGTCGCACTCAACATGATGGATGAAGTCACAGGCAATTCGGGCTCCATAGATGTAAATGGGATGGAGGCAATGCTTGGAACCCCGGTTGTGCCTATATCTGCGGCAAAAAACGAGGGTGTGGATGAGCTTGTAAGACACGCCATACATATAGCCAAGTATCAGGAAAAGCCTGGAAGACAGGACTTCTGTGATGAGAATGAGTTTGGCGGAGCTGTTCACAGATGTATACATGCGGTGGCGCATCTTATAGAGGATCATGTAAAGGCGGCAGATCTGCCGCTTAGATTCGCTGCTACCAAGATCATAGAGGGAGATCATCTCATACTTGACAGGCTTGGACTTGATGAGAACGAGAAAGAGACGATAGAACATCTGATAATCCAGATGGAAAAAGAGCGAGGACTTGACCGGAGTGCAGCCATAGCTGATATGAGGTTTAATTTCATAGAAAAGGTATGTGAAAACTGTGTAGTCAAGCCAAAGGAGAGCAAGGAGAGGATCAGAAGCGAAAAGATAGATCGCATTCTTACGGGTAAGTATACCGCAATCCCATGCTTTATAGGTATCATGCTGGCGGTGTTTTATCTGACATTTAACGTGATCGGAGCAGGTCTGCAGAAACTATTAGAGATGGGGATAGATGCGCTCACGGTTCAGGTGGGAAAGCTTCTCACCGCAGCAAATGTAAATGTGGTCGTCAAGAGCCTTGTTATGGATGGAATATTTGCGGGTGTCGGAAGTGTGCTCAGTTTTCTTCCGATCATAGTGACTCTGTTCTTTTTCCTGTCGCTCATGGAAGACAGCGGATATATCGCCAGAGTTGCATTTGTCATGGATAAGCTGCTAAGGAAGATCGGACTTTCCGGCAAGAGTATAGTTCCGATGCTGATAGGCTTTGGCTGTACGGTTCCGGCCGTCATGGCAACCAGGACACTCCCGAGTGAGAGAGACCGAAAGATGACTATTCTGCTCACTCCATACATGAGCTGTTCAGCTAAGCTTCCTATATATGCGTTCTTTGTAAGCGCATTCTTCCCTGGAAAGGGCGGCCTTATTATGGCAGGGCTTTATTTCCTTGGAATTGCGATAGGAATAATTGTGGCTATGGTTTATCGGAGCACATTGTTTAAGGGCAATGCGGTTCCTTTTGTCATGGAGCTTCCAAATTACAGACTTCCGGGTGCGAAGAACGTAGGCCAGCTCCTGTGGGAGAAGGCAAAGGACTTTCTTCAGAAGGCGTTCACAGTTATATTTCTTGCAACTATATGTATCTGGTTCCTTCAGAGCTTTGATATGCACCTCAATATGGTGAAAGACTCGCAGGACAGCATACTTGCTGCGATAGCCGGACTTTTGGTGCCGATATTTAAGCCGCTTGGACTTGGCGACTGGAGAATATGTACGTCGCTCATAAGCGGTATCATGGCGAAGGAGAGTGTGGTATCCACACTTGAGATATTGTTTAACGGATCAGTGACCGCAGCTATCACAACCAGGGCTGCAGCATCGCTGCTCGTATTCAGCCTGCTTTACTCGCCTTGTATAGCAGCCATCGCCTCCATCAAGAGAGAGATGGGACATCGCTGGGCTGTCATGGTAGTGATCTGGCAGTGCGTTGTGGCGTGGCTTGCGGCATTTGTGGTGTATATGATAGGGGGAATACTGTGATAAATGCTTGGCGTATGTCTGGTCTGATACATTCTGGAATATATCTGGTACTAGGGTATTATCACACCAGTTTCTTCTCCGTCCACTTTCCGCTTCGCCAGCGCAGGACCATACCAACTGCGCGTACACATTCGTCACAGGTAAGGCCTATGTAGGCGCCGGTTGCAAGGAGCCCAAGGTGCAGGCCGAACATCCATGTACCGCCGACAGCACACACGTACATAAAGACAGCTGCTATGACGGCCGGGAATACCGCATCTCCGCTGGTCTTTAAGGCCTGGCCGTAGACAAGGTTTGTAACTCTGCCAACCTCGAGGATGATGTCAATAGCAAGGAGCCTTGTGACAATATGTACCATGTCCGGGTTGTCGGTGAATAGTTTCATGGCCCATGGGGCTGTGACTGCAAATAAAGTTTCAAGACAGGTCGCCACGATCACACCGATGATGGCGGCCTTTTTGGTATCTCTTTTACATGCATCTATATCGCCGGAACCGATATGCCATCCTGTCATGATGGCATTTGCCTGGGCGAGCGCTGAGCCGACGCAGTAGGAGAAGTTGCTTATCTGGACTGCGTAGGATCGTGCCGTGACATTTATTCCGTCAGTATCCATCTGGTTCAGGAACTTGACCACCAGCATCATGGCGACATTGTACAGAACGGATTCGAATGCAGATGGCAGTCCGACTCTGATGATCTGTGAAAGGACAGTTCTGTTAGAAAGCCTTTCGGGATTTTTTCCTGCTTTTACAAGGGTGCAGGAGAAAAAGATAACAATTGCAAGGTTGATAACCTTGGATATGACTGTCGCTGTAGCGACACCCTGCACCCCTTTATGCAGCGCAAAGAGAAATACTGCATTTAAGGCGAAGTTTACAAGGTTGCCGATTATGGTAGCGATGAGAGGCTGCTTTGTATGTCCAAATGCCCTGAGGTAGCTTGCAAATATTGGAATCAGCGCGTTCAGGAAGCACCCTCCGCCAACGATTTCAAGATAGCTCATGGCAGGTTCCCTGAGGTTCCCGGCTATTCCAATCAGATCAAGAATATTTCCGGAGAAAATGAACAGGAATATAGACATTCCCATACCTATGACTGAGTTGAATATAAGACCAAGCTGGCGTGCCTGATAAGCAATCCCAGGTCTGCCTGCGCCGATATTCTGAGTCATGACCGTCATCATGCCGGATGATATGATGGAGAACATGATGATGAACATTCCGATATAACTGTTGGCGGTTCCGACAGCACCCACGGCATAGTCGCCCACTGATGAGAGCATAAGTGTGTCAACCATGCCAGACAGCATATAGAATAGTGTTTCAAAACATATAGGTATAAAAAGTGCGGATAATTTCTTCATATAATCAGTACTCCTTTGGTGATGGGTATAAAATCATGAGTTATAACTAAATTGTATAATATCGCATTGATACCGCATGAATCTTGTACTATTTCAATTAAAAGTTGCACATATTCTACATATGAGTTAATATGACGAAGTTGCATGATATAAAAGGCAACACAATATATAATAAATCAATATCAGGGGATAACAATGTACGCAGAATTAAAGGAAAATCATCCACACGGGACAAGAGAATATCCATTTTGTGAGTATCATATGAGATACTGGCCACATGCATTCCAGATCCCGGTTCATTGGCATGATGAGGTGGAGATAATATATGTAAGGAAAGGTCCACTTATGGTTGAGATTGATGGACAGAAATTTATAGGGGATGACGGAGCTGTATATATAGTAAGTCCGGGAGTGCTGCATATGATGGCCGCCCCGGAAACACCGGTGGATTATTTTACATTTCTGTTTCCGATGGAATTCATATCATTTCAGACCAAGGATGAATTGGAGGATGAGATATTTTTTCCTCTTAGGAATCACACACGGGAATTCAGACCTGAAGTGACGAATCGGAATCTGCTTGAAAAACTTATACCTATTCTTGATGAGTTGTCAGAGGAAAATGGGAAATTTGGAACACACAGACAGATACAGGTGAGAATCAGACTGTTGCAGGTTGTAGATCTTTTAGTGGAATACGATCAGCTTGAAGCGAAGACAGGGAGAGCGTCAGGTGGACTGGAAAAGGAGATACTTATATATATACAGGATAATTATCATGAGCACATAAGTCTTGCTGAGCTTTCTGAACATTTTCATCTGTCGGAAAAGTACATGTCAAGATTCTTCAGTGAGAGATTTCACATGACGCTCACACAGTATGTGAACTATGTTAGACTTAAGTATGCAAGGCATCTTCTCGAGTCCACAGATCTGTCGGTTACCGAGATTGCCATGAAATCAGGTTACCCAAATGTAAGTTATTTTATCAGGAAATTTTCTGCGGCGGTGGGAGAACCACCGTTAAGATATAGAAATGGTAAAGCTGTGAAAGATCAAAAAAACAGAATATAAAATTCGAAAAACTTGATGGCTGTTGACGGAAATTGGAGATAACAATATAATGGTAATACAGTTTTATGACGTTATATTAAGAGCATCTGAGGAGACCGTGAATGAGAATCAGACAATTTAGAGAAGACCACTGGGATAGGCTTCCCACGATAAGACTGCAGAAAGCGGTGCTTGACAACTTCAAGAGTGTGGAGCATGGAGAGATAGTATTTGCCTGTGGAAAGAAGTTTGTTCCGTATGGAACAGAATCAGATATATTGGGACTTTATGGACAGAACGGCTCGGGTAAGACGAGTTTTATAGAGGCGCTTGCCATACTGAAGCTTCTGATGATTGGAGCTGAGGTTCCGGCGGTGTATGCAGAATGTGTGGCAAAGGGTCAGGAGATGGCCAGACTGGAGTTTACATTTGACCTTCAGTACGAGGACGGACGCATCCGAAAGGTTGTGTACGAATTCCTCATGTCCGCCGTGGAGAATGAGACAAATAACGGATTCAGACAGTACGGAGGAGAGGATCAGAACAGTGGCCAGCCGAGCTACAGAGTCCGCATATCGGGAGAGAAACTGAGTATGTCAGGTGATTTTGAGGGCAGGAAGATGATACTTCAGCCTGTGATTGACACATGCACTGACGACATGCCGTTCGGGCCTGTATCGAAGCAGAAATATTTCATAACAAATGACAGAAAGTTCGTGGATGAGCTGAATGTGGTGAGAAGACTGGCGCAGGAAAAGTCGGCGTCGTTTATCTTCTCGCTCGGAACTGCAAAGGTGTGCGATGAGTGCGGGTTATACTCTGAGTTTTATCAGGTTATACTGGAGCTGGCGTACTACAGTCAGCTCTATCTTCATGTGGTAGACACGAAATCAACAGGATATATAAGACTCAACTACGGACTTCCGCTATACACACAGAGCGGTAAATTTCTTCTGAAGACGGATGTGCCGAACATCATGCCGGAGATAGTCTTCAGCGAGATAAAGAGCCAGTTTGAGAATATAAACATAGTCCTCAGCCAGATAGTTCCGGGACTTAATGTTGATCTTCACGAGCTGTCGCCTGCCCTCATGAAGGATGGCAGTATGGGACATGTGGTGGAGATAGTGTCCAGCAGAAATGAGACGGACATGAGTGTGTTCCACAATCAGGAGGCTGCGCCTGACGGAAGAGTGCACATGCCATTCAGGTACGAGTCCGACGGTATCCGCAAGATCGTGTCGGTGCTCAGTCTGATAATAGATGCGTACAATGAGCAGTCGTGCACGATAGCCATAGACGAGCTGGATGCCGGTGTGTTTGAGTATCTTCTGGGAGAGGTGCTGCAGACGTTCCAGGAGTCTGGCAAGGGGCAGTTTATATTTACATCGCATAACCTCAGACCGCTGGAGGTCATAAGCAAGGATTATATATATTTCACCACGACAAATCCGAGAAATAGGTATATCCGTATGAAGGGAATCGGAAGCAGCAACAATCTCAGAAATACTTATTTCAGGGAGATCGTGGTTGGAGAACAGGACGAGGAGCTGTATAGGAATACGAAGAGGTTCAAGATTGTATCGGCATTCAGAAAGGCAGGTATGGATCATGGGGAAACGACCTAAGAAGAAGATCTTCCTGTTCCTTGTCGAGGGAGTGTCGGACCGGAATGCTCTTGAGGTGCCATTTGGACAGCTTCTGGAGGATATAGATCCTGATATTGTTCTGGAATTTGCCATGCTCATGCAGGATGACGGAAGCTTTGGCGGTGATATAACCTCAAAGAATGGCATACATCCTGACAACATAGAGCGGTTTATAGATGAGATAATGGTCAGTCCTCTGCTAAAGAGGACGGGCCTGTATCCGAAGGACATTGTGGAGATAATTCATTTTGTGGATATGGATGGGGCGTACATAGATGACAATCTGGTCGTGACTGATGGGGGAAATGAAGACAAGCCGGTATACTACCCGGATATCATTGTGACGGCAAATCCGGATCACGTGAAGGAGCGCAATCTCTGCAAGAGTGCGAATCTGGATGTGCTCACTTCGCTGTCATCAATAAAGATAGGAAGTAAAAAGATAAAATACTCCGTATACTATTTTTCGAGCAACCTGGATCATTTCCTGTATCGGGATGCAAATTCAGATGAGCACGGCAAGGTGCGGAGGGCGGCGGAGTTCTCGATGAAGCATGAGACGTCGGGATCGCTGGAGCGTTTTTTTGAGGAGAATGAGACTGTGACTACAGATATGACTTATGGGGAGTCATGGGATTTCATAAAGAGTGGGGAAAATTCTTTGAAGAGGCACACAAATGTGAATCTGCTCATAAAGAGGCTTAAGGCTATTGCGGAAAATCACATATAAAATAAACTCATAACAATAAAACAGGAGACAGAAAAGGCTATGAAGAAGAACAAAGAAGATGACGGAATCTACAGAAAACCCACCAAAGGTTTCAGCAAGAGAACAAATATGATAGTCGGCATAGCATTTGTCATATTTGTGCTGGTGTGCTGCATAATAAGACTGTTCGTGTAAGGTTTCAGTAAAGAAAAGTGGCAGGTGTTGATTTTTATATTTAGCATGCTATACTTGGCTTAGCTAATTGAAGGTAATCAAGGAGGATAAATCCGTGTTTGGTAGCAGATCAGGCAAGAAGACGGGATTGAAGATCATAATAGTGGGCTGTGGAAAGGTTGGCGTGGCCATACTCAAGCAGCTTGCAAATGAGGGGCATGATATAACTATCATAGACAAGGATCCCCAGAAGGTCGCAACATACGCAAATCAGTATGATGTTATGGGAATAGTTGGAAACGGAGCAAATCACAGTGTGCAGCTTGAAGCGGGAATACAGAACGCAGATTTGATAGCTGCAGTCACGTCGTCGGATGAGCTCAACATCCTGTGCTGTACCATAGCCAAGCAGGTCGGAGACTGCGCGACCATAGCGAGACTCAGAGACCCGGATTACAGCAAGGAGGCAAGCTATCTCAGGGAGAAGCTTGGACTTACCATGATCATAAACCCTGAGCTTGAGACTGCAATCGAGGTGTCGAGGGTACTGTATCTGCCAACGGCTCTTGAGATAAATTCATTTGCACACGGACAGGCGGAGATGACCAGGATAAAGATCCCTGAGAAGAATGTGCTGGACAACAAGAGCATAGCTGATCTCGGTAAGGATCTTGCAAATAAACAGAAGCCGATAAATATACTTATAGCGGCAGTTGAGAGAGCCGGGGAGTTCTATATCCCTTCCGGTGATTTTGTCCTCAAGGCCGGTGACATCATGTCATGTGTGGGAACACGGCCTATGTCCAGAAAATTCATGGAGCATATAGGCTTCAAGACTGCGAGAGTCAAAAACACCATGATAATCGGTGGAGGAAATGTCGCATATTATTTGGCTGGACAGCTCGTGAACATGGGAATATCCGTCAAGATCATAGAGGAGAACAAGAAGCGCTGTGAGGAGCTTTCAGTCCTTCTGCCGAGGGCGATAATCATAAATGGTGATGGAACGGATCAGGAGACTTTGAACGAGGAGGGTCTTGCGGAGACTGAATCATTTGTGTCCCTGACAGGAATCGACGAGGAGAATATACTTTTGACTCTCCACGCCCGCAAACATTCAAATGCCAAGACGATAACCAAGATAAACAGGAGCAATTTCAGAGAGGTCATAAACAGCCTTGATCTGGGAAGTGTTGTATATCCATGCAGTATAACTGCGGAGTCCATAGTCGCATATGTCCGTGCGAAGAAGAATTCCAACAGTAACAGCATAGAGACACTCTACCACATGTTTGACTCAAGAGCTGAGGCGATAGAGTTCCGTGTGGATGAGAAGTCGGAGGTGACGGATATACCGCTGAAGGATCTCAATCTCAAGAAGAACCTCCTCATAGCATTTATAAATCGAAACGGTTCGATCCTGCTTCCAACAGGTCAGGATTCTATACAGGTTGGAGATACGGCCATGATAGTCACCACTGAGACAGGATTTACGGATATAAGAGATATACTTGCTTAAGGCAGTTTGATTAGGAGAAGATTATGAATAATTCCATGATAGTATTTATACTTGGCCAGATCATAAGACTTGAGGGTCTGCTCATGATCATTCCATGCCTGACATCTCTCATATATCAGGAACATGAAATATTTGCGTTCCTTATAGTCATAATATCATGTCTTGTGATAGGAACGCTTATGACACTTAGAAAACCGGCAAATCAGACCATATATCTCAAAGAGGGATGTGTAGCCACGGCATTCAGTTGGATACTGCTCAGTATATTTGGCTGCATGCCATTTGTCATTTCAGGGGAGATCCCTTCATTCACAAATGCACTGTTTGAGACCATATCGGGATTCACCACAACGGGAGCCAGCATACTGAGCGATGTGGAGAGTATGTCACACGGCATGATGCTGTGGAGATGCTTTACCCACTGGATAGGCGGTATGGGAGTTCTGGTGTTCCTGCTTGCCATCATTCCGATGAACAGTGCGTCCGGTTCAAATATGAACCTGATGAAGGCGGAGAGCCCGGGGCCATCCGTTGGAAAGCTTGTTCCAAGACTCAAGCACACTGCCAGGATATTGTATGTTATCTACTTCGGAATGACGGTTCTGGAGGTCATTTTCCTTATGTTTGGACATATGTCATTGTTCGATGCTCTGTGTACGGCATTTGGAACAGCCGGAACAGGCGGTTTTGGAATAAAGAACGACAGCTTTGGAAGCTTCTCACCATATATACAGTGGGTTGTAACTGTGTTCATGATATTGTTTGGTGTGAATTTCAACTTTTATTATTTTGTGCTGTTCAGGAACATCCGAAAGGCACTTTCCATGGAGGAGGTCAGGACATATCTGCTGATAATACTCGGTGCAATAACGATAATAACTCTGAGCCTGATGCAGACTATGGCAAATATCGGAGATGCTATAAGACATGCGGCCTTCCAGGTGGCATCGATCATCACCACGACGGGTTACGCATCGGCGGATTTTGACCAGTGGTCACAGACCTGTAAGACGGTGCTGGTCATACTGATGTTTGTCGGAGCTTGTGCGGGAAGCACCGGTGGCGGTATGAAGGTGTCGAGACTCGTGATAATGTTCAAGACCGTTGTCAAGGAGCTGAGTTCGTATTTCCATCCGAAGAATATCAAGAAGATAAACATGGATGGCAAACCGGTGGAGCACGAGGTAGTCAGGGCGGTAAATGTATACTTCATCACGCTGATGGGAATATTTACCCTGTCTGTATTTCTTGTGTCCCTTGAGGGCAGGGATCTGGTGACCAACTTCACTGCGGTGGCATCGTGTCTCAACAATATAGGACCGGGTCTTTCCGAGGTAGGACCTACCAGAAACTTTGGCGGGCTGACGGGATTTACCAAGTATGTTCTGATGTTTGACATGCTTGCGGGACGACTGGAGCTCTTCCCATTGCTGCTCATATTCAATCCTGGCGTGTACAGGGACATGATCATGGGGGCATGGAGAGGCATAAAGCGAAGAAGACAGGAGAGAAGAGCGAACTGATAAATGTTATCATTACAAATGGCGGGCAGGTTATTGACATATGTTGGCAATTTGGATATACTCAGAAACAGTTAGACACACCTAACTATAGCTCTTCCAATCATTTTATAAAGAAAAGGCGGGGACTTCTCACATAGTGAGGGTTCCCGTTTTTTTTATGACTTAAATTTCCTTACAAAGAAGTTTAGAATGGAATAAAGATATGAGTATTTGTTATAATGTACATACATTTGGTGTGGATAAGGAGTAATGCGATATGGAGAACGAAAAAGAATCTGTAAAAGTACTTATAGTGGACGACGAGCAGGACATCAGAACGTTGCTCAATATATATCTCAAGAGACTTGGATACGATGTTGTGGAGGCTGCCGATGGAGTTGAGGCTGTCGAGACCGTGCGTGCGGACAAGGACATCGATCTCATAGTTATGGACATAATGATGCCAAAGCTTTCAGGTACTGAGGCATGCCAGCAGATCAGAGAGTTTTCATCTATCCCAGTCCTCTTCTTGACGGCGAAGACGAAGGAGCCGGATCAGAACGAGGCATACGATGTGGGTGGCGATGATTTCCTGGCAAAGCCATTCACCCAGAGCGAGTTTAACCGCAAGGTGAATGCTCTTATCAGAAGATACAAGGTGTACCGCGGAAAATCAGAGACCGATCCAAAGAATATCTCAGTCGGCAATATAAATATTGACTCATTTAAGAGGATTGTGATCAAGAACGGTGAGGTCATCAAGCTCACCGACAAGGAGTATGCACTTCTGTTCTTCCTGGTGGAGCACAGAGGAAAGCCATGGTCACTCGAGGCACTCTACGAGAATATATGGCAGGAGAAGTATCTTCCTTCATCTTCCAATACGGTCATGGTACACATACTCAGACTCAGACAGAAGATAGAGGACAACTCAGCGCAGCCTGAGATCATTAGGACCATATATGGAAAGGGATATCAGGTAGACTGATATGAAGATGCCATTTAAGCGGACACTCAGGGTAAAGCTGTTTGTGATCATACTGCTTGGGCTAATATTGTCCATATCGGCTTTTTTTGCAGGAACATTTGCACTGAACAGCTACATGAAAAATGTATACATGAGTGACACGAATACACAGAAGAGATCCGCCAGACAGATCCAGAGCTTTGCTTCATATGTGACCAGCCATTCCATAAAGGCTACGGATACGCAGGCACTCAGGGCATGGCAGGAGCAGCACGACAATGTGTACATACTGATTTATAACAACAATGATATAGTATTCGACTCTGACTGGATGATAGAGAAGAAAGGCGCATACAAATATGTCATAACGAATTCGGAGACTGGTGAGATAATCATTCTGTTACAGGACAACTATGGAAATATCAGAAAGATCAAGAGGAAGGCATCCTCGAGCAGCGAATCCCAGAAGAAATCCGATGCGGTGACCGCGGATGAGGGAGCTTACTACGGCAATTCCAGCATGCTGCGAGGAGACCTCAATGAATTTGACTACGATTTCTATCCTGTGCTATTCAAGGATGGAGTGTTTGATGTCTGCATAGTTGACTATTCGGATGATACGATCAAGGATGTCGGAGAGATAGCGATATTTGTCATATGCTGTATCCTGTTCATCGGTGTGATAATAGTCTATTTCGGAAGAGAGATAGGCAGAATGAGACGCCTCACAAATGAGGTCATGGATATCAAGGATGTGGATATCAATGGGCCGATAACAATACACGGTCAGGATGAGATCTGTATGCTGGCGGAGAATGTAGACACCATGAGGCAGACCATTATTGAGCAGCTCAGCAGGGAGCGTGAGGCATGGCAGGCGAACAGTGATCTGGTCACAGCCATGGCCCATGATATAAGAACTCCGCTCACAGTCATGGCGGGATATCTGGAGCTCATGCAGAACAAGGAGTATTCATCCCAGGAGGAGCTTGACGAATACATAAGGATAAGTGCTGAGAAGGCGGAGCAGCTCAGGACGATGTCGGACAAGATGTTCAGATACTTCTATGTATATTCAAAGGGCGGTGAGGATCTCAACATGGAGATGTTCCCGGCGGGGCCGTTCCTTGACCAGATGCTTGGAGAGTATGTTGTGCTCCTGGGCGAGAATGGATATCAGTTCGACATTGATATCTCGGACAAGGAAGCCGAAATTTACGTTGATCTTCAGGGTATGAAGAGGATAACCGACAATGTATTTACCAACATCAGAAAGTATTCGGACAAATCAAAAAGCATAGATATAAGGGTATATATAGATCGGAGAAAGGTAAGAATTTATTTCAGAAATTATATAAATCCGGAAAGCAGCAAGGCTGAGAGCACACATATAGGTACTTTGACATGTCAGAAGATGGCGGAGGAGATGAATGGATCATTTACGACCTGCAAAAAGGGCAAGGTGTATGAGGCGACACTCATACTGCCTAACATGTTGGATAACGATGACTCACATGTTCCGACTCAGGGACTTACAGCTATACTGTCACGCAAATAATAAACGGAGATCCTCTGTACACAGTTCAGAGAATCTCCGTTTTTGTACATAGAAAAAAGCAATGCTACACATTATACCGATAGAGGAAAAAACAGGAGGAACAGATATGAATATATTATTTTATGATACAAAGCGTTATGACATGGAGTCGTTCGATTCGATAAAAGATCAGTACGACAAGCTGACCATAGATTATGTGGACACAGATCTGTCGGTGAAGACCGCAAGACTTGCAAAGGGGTATGACGCCATATGTGCATTTGTCAGCTCGGATGTGAGTGCACCCGTTGTGAATGCGCTGAGTGATGCGGGCGTGAAGCTTATACTGATGAGATGCGCGGGCTTCAACAACGTGGATATGGATGCGGCAAAAAAATGCGGTATAACTGTGATGAGGGTTCCGGGCTATTCGCCTGAGGCTGTGGCGGAGCATGCGATGGCACTTGCCATGGCGGTGAACAGGAGACTGCACAAGAGCTATATAAAGGTGAGGGAGAACAACTTCAGTCTGGTCGGACTTACAGGCATGAACTTCTACGGCAAGACAGCCGGTATCATCGGAACCGGTAAGATCGGGGCTGCCATGGCGAGGATATGTCATGGATTTGGAATGGATGTGATCGCCTACGATATGTATAAGAATCCGGACCTTGATTTTGTCAGATATGTGGAGCTCCCTGAGCTTCTGGCGGGATCTGATCTTATATCGCTTCACTGTCCGCTGACCGACGAGACCTACCATATGATAAATGAAGAGACCATTGGCATGATGAAGGATCACGTGATCCTGGTGAATACCTCCAGAGGTGCACTCATCAAGACCGACGATCTCATAGCAGGGATCAGAAGTAGAAAATTCTTCGGAATCGGGCTGGATGTATACGAGGAGGAGACTCCAAATGTATTTGAGAACAGGGAGGATGACATACTGGAGTCCTCGATCACTGCGAGACTGTTGTCATTTCCAAATGTGATAGTGACGTCTCATCAGGGATTCCTTACAGAGGAGGCACTGGAGGCGATAAGCAGGACCACTCTGGACAATGCCATGGATTTCCTTAATGGGTCTGTAAATGAATCGAATATTGTGTTATGATGTGATGACAGGATATTGTGAGAGAAATTGAGGTTGACTATATGAATATAAATGAGGTTTTTAGCGGGCTTGATAAGCTGTTCGCAGAGAACAGACTGCCGGAGGTGGAGAGATACCTTACCCAGGCACTCAGCGATGCTGAATATGAAAAGGATACTGATTCCATGCTTGCGATATACAATGAGCTTATCGGTTTTCACCGCACCACGGGAGAACACGACAAGGCACTGTATTTTTGCAGGCAGGTCATGAGGCTCGCTCATAAGATGGGGATTGAAGATACAGTTCCATATGGAACCGCTCTCATGAATATTGCAAATGAGAACAGGGCTGCAGGTAACCTGTTGGAAGCCCTGTCCTATTGCAGGAAGGTGTATGACATATATTCGGAGCAGCTCGGTCCATATGATATATTGCTGGCGGGTTATTATAACAACGTGGCGCTCATTTATCAGGAGCTTGGCGATTACGACAAGGCTGTTGATGCACTGGAGCACGCGCTCAGCATCATAGAAAGACATGAGAATGCCGGTACGGAGATTGTTGCCACATATGCCAATCTCGGAGAGAGCCTTCTCAGGGCAGGTCGGCTCAAGGAAGCTCAGGACAAGCTGACGGAGGCGGTGCGCAGATATCAGCTCAAGGGTGTCAGAGGATATCACTACAGTGCTGCGCTGTCTGCTGTTGCAGAGGTGTGGTACAGACAGGAGGACTACCAGCAGGCACTCAAATTTTATCAGCTTGCGGCAGAAGAACTCTACAGTGTCTATGGGGACAATGATACATACAGAGTTATAATGAATAATATAGAGACGGTAAAGGCGAAGCTTCAGCAGCAATGATAACAGGGAGGAAGTGGAAGAGCTTCCTCCCTGTTGCGTATGTAGACAGATAATCTGAAGGATGGGAGAACGAGATGAATTATAATGACAAGGTAATGGACGTTATAGATGAGGTGAAGAAGGTCGTCATAGGCAAGGATGTGTGTATTGCCAAGATAATGGCGGCGATAATCGCAGGTGGTAACATTCTCATGGACGATGTACCGGGAGTCGGCAAGACGACGATGGCTCTTGCATTTGCAAATGCAATGGGGCTCCAGAACAAGAGAGTCCAGTTTACACCGGATGTCCTTCCGGGAGATATAACGGGATTTACGATGTACGACAAGGCGACAAATCAGTTTGTGTACAGACCGGGTGCTGTTATGTGCAATCTGTTCCTCGCAGATGAGATAAACAGAACATCTCCAAAGACACAGTCGGCACTTCTCGAGGTTATGGAGGAGGGACATGTGACTGTGGATGGAGTGACATATCAGGTTCCGGATCCATTTATAGTAATTGCCACGGAGAACCCTATCGGCAGTGCCGGAACACAGCTTCTTCCTGATTCCCAGCTCGACAGATTTATGGTGTGCCTTAAGCTGGGATATCCATCCATAGAGAGCGAGCTGGATATAGTTAAGGGAAGAACCTCCGCTGATGGCTTTCAGGATGTACAGCCTGTAATAGGTGCGTCTGAGCTGCGGCTTATCAGGGAGGAAGTAAAGCATGTCAAGGTCAGCGATGACGTGTATTCTTATATAGGCCAGCTTGTTGTTGGAACCAGAGAGAATCCAAGCCTTGAGCTAGGAGTGAGTCCAAGAGGAACGATAGCCCTCACCAAGATGGCGAAGAGCTGGGCATATATAAGCGGGAGAGATTTTGTCATACCTGAGGATGTGCAGATGGTGTGGACGGACGTCATAAGACACAGGATAGTCTTAAGTGCCAAGGCAAGGGTGAACCACATAACACAGGAGGCTGTGCTCAAGGACATAATGGAGAGGGTGTACAAACCGTCGGTTAGACGAAGAAGTTCGGCGAAAAAGTAGCATGAGATTTGGAAGCGTGTAGTGGTAGGATGTCGTATGAGACGAGGAATATTGTATATTGTCCTGATAGGGGCATGTGTATATATAGGAATAATCAATAAAGAAAAATCATACTTTTTCGCAGCGGTGATCATGACTGCTGTCATGCTGAGTCTTATAGCCGGGCTGATCGTGCGATACATAAGAACCAGTGTTAAGATGCAGATGAATATACCTGTGGTTGAGAAGAACAGTACATTTTGTCCGGAACTTGCGGTATCTGCCACCGGTGGTCAGGTACCCCATGTGGCAGCGGTGTTCAGTGTTCTTGCTCCGGGTATGAAGAAAAAGAAGAAGAGTACATTTGAACAGATAGATGACAGGTATGGAAAGTGCGTGGGAAAGATGAAGCTGGATGTCAGCGGAAGATACGAGATAAAGGCATCGGGCGTCAGGATATATGATGCTTTCCATATTTTCTCGATCAGGAAAAAGGTTGGTGGAACGGCGTACATTTACGTATTGCCTCAGTGCTATCTCGTTCCGGTGGAGGTCACGAAGAACACAAGAGATTTTGTGACGGACAGTGATGTATATTATTCGGATGTGAGAAGCGATGACTCGACCGAGGTGTATCAGGTGAGAGAGTACAGACCTGGAGACAGGATGACCCGTATCCACTGGAAGTTGTCGGCCAGACAGGATGAGATAATGGTCAGGGATACATCAAAGGCATTGTCGTGTCCGGTCATCATCTGTATGGATCTCGATGGAAGAAACTGCCGTCACTATGGACAGGCAATGTCTGTTGCGCTGGAATCCATGGTATCGGTGAGCTTTTCACTGATAGATGTTAAAGTCCCTCACTTTATAGCGTGGTATGATCCGGAGGAGATGTCCATAACGAGATACCGCATAGTCCGTGAGGAGGATGTGTACGATGCCGCTGCAAGGTTGTCGTATGTGGATGCCAGGACAAATGACAGCTACGATGTGATAGGAATGTACAGAGAGAGATACAGAGGTGAGGATTTCACAAGCTTCATCGACATAGACATGAATGGCAATATAGAGTGTGGAGATGAAAGTTTTCAGGTGGGATTTGAAACCATAAAGGAGGATCTTGCAAAATCCTATATCACGGTGTAGATTCTCCAGGCATCATCATAGAATTACAGAGGTGTGGAATTGAGAGTTGTTTTGGGACTGGCTGTATGGGCGTTGTCGCTTGGTATGACATACCTTGTGGGCGATATCGCATACAGCTCGGATATAAATAAATATATGGACTCCACCAATCTTGTGGGTGCGTATATCATAGGAAGTCTGGTGATAGCACTGGTTTATTCTCTGTGGTACATTTTGAGAAAAGAACAGAGGATACTGGATATTGTGGTTCCGGTTACTGTGTTGCTGGGATGGGGGCTTGCCAGAAGAAAGCTGCTCTATGCCGGAGGAAAGGGCATGGTATACAGCATAGCATATGATCTGAAAAAGGTTTATGGGATAAAGACAGGACTCATAGATCTTGACTATGTCAGCGTGAGTGCTGTGACGGAATTTGTGCTTTTTATAGTGGCGGTGTCAATGTTCTTTGCCACTTATATGATATACAGGTGTAACAGTCTGATGATAGCTATCGGACTTGCATTTTTGTTTATGCTTGCTGGCGCAACACTCAGTGTACCTGTGAGTGCACCCGGAGTAGTGCTTACTGTATTGTCACTTATCGTGGCGAGATATGTTCTCATGAGAATGGGACAGCCGCTGTCGGTGGTGTGGAACATTGCAGTTCCTGTGACGGTATTTGCCGCGTGTCTTGTTGTCACCCTTCTTGTATATGACAGCGTATACGACAGAGGTGTGAAGGAACAAGGGAAACTGCTCGACATGGTGGACAACATGGAATATTTTCTGTCGGGGGAAAGTAACAAAGGATATTCAGGTTACTATAAGGTGGATGATTCTGAGGTCAATCCCGGTGATGAAGTTGTGGATGAGATAATCAGGGAGGATAAGCCTCAGGGAAATCTCTACGTCAAGTCGAGAAGCTATGTTACATATGAGAATGGGTCGTGGCACGGAAGGGCGGATGGACACAGCCCTGATGATGAGGTCATGGTGTATTATGATAAGGATACATTTGCAAGATACGAATCAGAGATACAGGGATATGCGCCAGATAAGAAGTTTTCCAATGCGGTCATGGACAAATTGGTGACATATATAAGACAGCATATGTCATATACCACAGCACCAAAGAAATTTACCGAGGGTGAGGATCCAGTCAACAGTGCGATGTATGACGTTCATGAGGGATATTGTGTTCACTTTGCTTCTGCGGCGGCGGTGGGCTTCAGGATACTGGGAATCTCCACCGTGTATAATACAGGTTATGTGGTGCCGTCGTCTGCGTGGATAAAGCAGTCGGATGGAACATACCGTGCGGTGGTTCTGGATAAATACAGTCATGCGTGGATTGAAGCGTACAGTGAGGATGACGGTGACTGGGTGATCGTGGATGCCACACCGCTTGGAGACAGGGCGGATACTTTGGGGATACCGAAGGAACCGGATTACAGCGGTGATAATACTGCGGACAATTCATCGGATGATACAGAGGAGCCGGAGACTTCTGAGGAGACTTCAAGTCCGGATGTAACAACGGAGGCGACAACTGATTCGACAACCCAGATGTCAGAGAATACAGAAGTCACTACGGAGACGGATGGTGATTCTTCAAATGGCACAGGAGAAAATGGCAATCAGGTCGATGTCCCGAATGATGGCAGTGGAGATGCGCAGTCGGGATCACCAGGGGATGCCGGGGATGGTCTGTCGGAGCTTGTACAGAACAGAGTGTTCAGAACAGTCGTTGTTGTGCTTGCCGTGATACTGATATTGTGGGGCGCAGTCATCTTCAGAAGAAGGACGATAGTTGCGCGCAGGAGACGCAGGCTTGTGGGAAGAAACAGGATATCAGCTATATACGAGATGTCCACGGCGATGTATGATATGATGGTGTTTTCTGGTGCCATAGAGAACGTCAGTGAGAACGACACGGAGTATGCCGACACTGTAACGGAGTCGTGCAGCTTTATAAAGGGCGATGAGTTCACAGAGTTTATAAAATGGGTTCAGGCTGCTGTATACGGACGCGTTGAGCCGGATGACAGGCAGATCGCGGCTGCCAGAAAGCTGTATACAAAGGTAAGGGCATACACATATCTTGGCCTTGGGTTCAAGGACAGGTTTGTGTGGAAGTATGTAAAGTGTTACGACTGCGGAGGACGCAGAAGGAAGAGATAACATAATTTGTCACGAAAGAAGTAGTATTTAAGATGGAATTTAGAAAAGGGTTAAAGGATGGAATACCGATAGCACTGGGGTATTTCGCAGTAAGTTTTAGTTTTGGTCTGCTGGCGGTAAAGGGCGGACTCACAAGTTTTCAGGCGGTCATCATAAGCCTGACAAATGTAACCAGTGCGGGACAGTTTGCAGGACTCAAGATTATCCTTGCAGGGGGAACGCTGGTTGAGATGATACTCACCCAGTTCATAATCAATCTGAGATATTCTCTCATGAGCCTGTCACTTTCACAGAAGCTTGGGGAGGCAGTTGGAATCAAGGAGAGACTCGTAATAGCATTTGCAAATACTGACGAGATATTTGCGGTGGCGATGGGCCATGTGAAGGAATTGACATTTGGGTATATGATAGGACTTCAGCTCCTTCCGATAGTCGGCTGGACGGGCGGAACGCTGTTCGGTGCGGTGGCATCCGGGATCCTTCCGAAGTCCATCAGCAGCGCATTAAGCTTGGCACTCTATGGAATGTTCGTTGCCATAGTCATGCCGGTCGCTAAGAAATCGAGACCGGTTGCCATAGTTGCGCTTGTGGCGGCAGCCATATCATGCGTGTTGTATTACGTTCCGATATTCAAATTCATATCGACGGGAATCGCCATAATCATAAGCACTGTGGCAGCGTCTGTGATCGGAGCTATATTCTTCCCTGTGGGAGCTGAGAAAGAGGAGGTGCAGTGATGAATATATACATATATATAATAACCATGGCGGTTGTCACCTACCTCATAAGAATGGTGCCGCTGGTGGCGTTCCGCAAGAAGATAGAGAACAGATTCGTCAATTCATTCCTCTACTATGTGCCGTATTCATGTCTCACGGCGTTGACACTTCCGTCTATACTATACAGTACGGAGAGTGTCATAAGCGCTGTGTGTGGATTTGCGGTTGCACTCATACTTGGAATAAAGCAGAAGGGACTTATAGTTGTGGCTGCTGCGGCGTGTGTGACGGTGTTCGTGGTTGAGTGGATATTAAAACTGATGTAGAAATTTATGATGTCTGGAGATTTGGACCGGATGGCTGAATATGATAAAACGATAAGAAGGAGGTAAGCAGGAAATACCTGTGTATGATATATGAGATTTCCGAAATTTATAAAAAGGGGCGATACGATAGGTTTCGTTGCACCATCATTTGGCTGTGATACAGAGCCGTATAAGACTGCATTTGGCAGAGCGCAGGAGAACTTCAGGAATATGGGGTTTGGTATACAGATCGGGCCAAACTGTTATGTCGGAGAAGGCATAGGAATCAGCAACAAGCCGGAGCTGTGCGGTCAGGAGATAAATGACTATTACACATCGGAGAAGAACGATGCACTCATATCCTGCGGCGGCGGAGAGCTCATGTGCGAGATACTTAACTATGTTGATTTTGACAGACTGAGGGCAGCAGATCCGAAGTGGTTTATGGGATATTCGGACAACACAAATCTCACATTCCTGCTCACGACATTGTGCGATACGGCGTCCATATATGGTCCGTGTGCGGCGGCATTTGGACAAGAGCCGTGGCACCGATCAGTTGCGGATGCTATGGCGGTCCTTCAGGGACAGAAACTGTCATTTGCCGGATATGACGGATGGGAGAAGGAATCCCTCAGGGATGAGGAACATCCATTCCTGCCATACAACATCACAGAGCCAAGAGTGATAAAGGGCTATCCTGAGAAGTTCCAGGTGAGCGGGCGAATGATAGGCGGCTGCATGGACTGTCTGGTGAACCTTATAGGAACAAAGTTTGACCATGTTGGCGAATTCCTTGAGAGATATAAGGATGATGGATTTATCTGGTTCCTCGAGTCCTGTGATCTGAACGTCATGTCCATAAGACGAGCCATGTGGCAGATGGACAACGGCGGATGGTTCAGATACTGTAAGGGCTTTATGATCGGCAGACCGATGCAGTTCGGACAGGAGATGATGGGCCTTGACCAGTATCAGGCTGTGCTGGGGATCATAGGAAAATACAATGTGCCTGTCGTGATGGATGTGGATCTCGGACATCTGTCACCGATGATGCCTGTGGTATGCGGCAGCATGGGAACTCTTATGGTGGACGGCCAGGATATGAGTCTTTCCATGGAAATGAGGTAGAGAGAAGTCTGTTGGCTGTTTGATTGGCTGAAAAAGGCTGAAAATGGTTGAAAAAATAAAGGCAAAAAAAATAAAAAATACTATTGTGAAAAAAAATATATCGTGCTACACTAAGTGGCAGATAAGACAAAGGCATAGACGGAAAGAGTAGTGTGGTGGATGCATCCAGAGAGAGCTGCATATGTGAATCGGACTCAGATATGAATCAGACGTGAGCCAGAACATATGGTGGGAGCAGCTTATGATATATCACATGAAGACCACTCCCGAGCCGTGCGCGATATAAGCGTCACCGCGTAGCTGCGTTAAAGGCATAATTGAGTTAAAAGTTAAGGTGGAAACGTGCATACGCACCCTTAGATAGATTATATCTAGGGGTGCTTTTTTGTTGTTACATGCAATTTATTTTCACTTTATAAGAAGTAAGAAGGAGAACTGACATGGTTAATTTCAAAGAAGACGAACAGCTTAAGACACTGAATCATTCCTGTGCACATCTTATGGCACAGGCTATCAAGCATTTGTACCCACAGGCAAAGTTCTGGGTAGGACCGGTAGTTGCAGAAGGATTCTACTACGATGTAGATCTCGGCGATGACGTTATCAGAGGCGAGGAAGATCTCGCAGCCATCGAGAAAGAGATGAAGAAGATTGCCAAGAGTGGCAAGAAGATCATCCGCAAGGAGATATCCAAGGAAGAAGCTCTTGAGATGTTCAAGGATGACGAGTACAAGCTCGATCTTATAAATGGACTTGAGGATGGAACGATCACATGCTATGAGCAGGGTGATTTCACAGACCTCTGCCGTGGACCTCACGTAGACAATGTAAAGCTTTGCCGTAACTTTAAGCTCATCAGACATTCAGGAGCTTACTGGAAGGGCGACAGCAAGAACAAGGTTCTTCAGAGAATATATGGTGTGTGCTTCCCTACAAAGGAGGAGCTTGAGGAGCATCTTCAGTTACTTGAAGAGGCTAAGGAGAGAGACCACAGAAAGATCGGCAAGGACATGCAGCTCTTCATGGTTGATGACCTCGTAGGACGTGGACTTCCAATGTTCCTTCCAAAGGGATATACAGTATGGCAGGAGCTTGAGAACTACATCAAGCGCAAGGAGAGAAAGCTTGGCTATCTCCACGTTATGACACCTTGTGTAGGTACAGTAAACCTCTACAAGACATCAGGACACTGGGATCACTACAAGGACAACATGTTCCCGGCAATGGAGATGGAGGGAGAGTCATTTGTACTTCGTCCAATGAACTGCCCGCACCACATGATGATATATGCAAACAAGATGCACTCATATAAGGATCTTCCTATCAGGATCGCTGAGATCGCACACGACTTCAGATTTGAGGCAAGTGGTACACTCAAGGGTATTGAGAGAGGAAGACACTTCTGTCAGAACGATTCACATATATTTGTGACACCAGACCAGATCGAGGAAGAGTTTGCAGGAGTTGTTAAGCTCATATTTGACACATACAAGGATTTCGGAATCACAGATTACAGATGCGTACTGTCACTCCGTGACCCAGAGGACAAGGTAAAGTATCACGATGACGATGAGATGTGGAACAAAGCAGAGAATGCACTTAGAAAAGTTCTTGATGATATAGGAATCGATTACACAGAGGAGATCGGTGAGGCTGCATTCTACGGACCAAAGCTTGATGTAAATGTTAAGCCGGCCGTAGGAAATGAGTATACACTCTCGACATGTCAGCTCGACTTCTGTCTGCCAGCTAAGTTCGATCTGAAGTATATCGACAAGGACGGCGAGAAGAAGACACCTGTAGTTCTCCACAGAGCTATCCTTGGATCTCTCGACAGATTCATGGCTTACATCCTTGAGGAGACAAAGGGCAATCTTCCAACATGGCTTGCACCTGTACAGGTAAGAGTTATGCCTGTAAAGACAGACAACGAGGATCTTATGGCTTATGCTCACAAGGTTGTTGATGCCCTTGATGCCATCGATGTTCGTGTAGAGCTTGATGACAGAGCAGAGAAGCTTGGTTATCGTATGCGTGAGGGGCAGGTTCAGAAGGTTCCATACCTTCTCGTAATCGGATTCAACGAGGCTGAGAACGGAACAGTATCATACAGACTCCACGGTGAGGCTGACACAACAGTTCTTCCACTTGACGAGTTCGTACAGAAGATCGACACAGAGATCAAGACAATGGCTCACAAGTAAGAGTGAAAATTTTACACCACAGGTTCACTTACCCTGTCCGAAAGGACAGGGTATTATTTTTTGTAAATAAATGCGAGTGTGAGGGGGCACAGGATATGAGACAGGGATATAAGTTTATACGCGAGAGTGGCTGCGAGCATGACGATGATTATCTCAGTCATCTTTTTAACGATATTTTCTGCTGGACGAATGGCACATATAAGCTCTGTTATACACGCCCGGATATGGAGGCCGTGAACGGAGATAATATACTCGACATTGAGAATGGGGAGAATAAAATACTGTCATTTGATTATCATATGCAGCTCCTTGTATGCAAGAGAAATTACCGGGAAAATACAGAAAATGATAAGAAGGCAGATAACGAAGAAAGCGATAGAGATGAGTGGGAGACTTTGATAAATGCATCGGCATACGACTTTCCGAATGTCAGGCAGCTCAAGGCGGATATACGGACCATCCTGGACTCCAATATGGAAGATGCCCAGATCGTGAGGGATAATAGCGGAGAGCCATATGAAAAAGTGTTGTGTCTTGGGACGGAGGGGACATATGTGGAGGATGGATATGTTCTTCGAAGGATAAAAAGATATACGGAGCGCGACACGCCGGATATGTATGAGCTGGAGGTAGGAACAAATTGTGGTGTGGATTCTGGGATTGCTCAATTTTACCGTTTGACCGGCCTGAACAGGGAGGATATCCGCAGTCTGTATACATGCGTTACGAGATTCATAGAAAACGCTGAGGACTTGTATAATCACCGGCTGAAATTTCACCAGGATAGAGAAAAGCATAACAAGAGAATTGATGGCGAAGTTCTGATGTGCCTGGAGAACAGCTTTGAGCTTGTCACCGAAGGCGAAGAGCTGGCCAGTATCAAATATTGGGATTTTAGAGGCGAAAAGCTGACAGAGGAATATAATGCGAGGGTATGGTCTATAGATGGCGATGCTGGCAGTATTGACCTGGGAAGTGGTGAAATGCTGTATATGGATCAGATATATTCCATAGATAAAAAAAGCCCCACCGAGGAAATGTTGTGCATGGGTGTGGAGGAGATAGCCGAGGATTTCTGTGACAGCATACTTGTGAAGACGGTGACGATGCTGGATGATTTCGGAACCATGGAGGTATATGATCTCTGTGAAAAATATGGTGAATACATAGATAACAGGTATTATATGTACCGTGAGGAACACGGATTTGAGATGCCGGAAGATGTGTTCCCTGGGGATGGTGTAAAGCCGTATGTTGAGAAGGTCATACGGCTGTTGAAGTCAAAAGTATAAAAAATATAACAAAAGCATGTATATATGAATCTCAGCTGCCCTGCTGGAAATCATATATACATGCTTTTATGCTTTGATAGGGTAAATATGATTTAAATGCAATAGTTATCTGCCGCCTCAGGTCTTTCTGCCACAAGGTCAGCGATGGTGGTGGTGTCTACCACGTCCCGGATCGCTTTGTCCAGTCTGCGCCAGAGACCTATGGTGGAGCATCTTGCCTCGCGTTCGCACTGGAATTCATCTGCATCAAGGCACGCAACAGGAGATATGCCGCCCTCAGTGAGCCTTAAAACCATTCCAACTGTTATGTCTTCAGGGGCTTTTCGGAGAAGATAGCCTCCCTGCGGTCCTCTGGTGCTCTTCACCAGCCCACCGGAGTTCAGCACAGAAGTGATCTGCTCAAGGTATTTCTCGGAAATTTCCTCCTGTGCGGCAACATCCTTGATGCTCACTGGCTTGCCGTCTGTCCTCGATGCTATATTTATAAGAAAACGCAGAGCGTAACGCCCTTTTGTGGATACTTTCATAATATAAACCTCCCAAATGCCTGTATTTACTGATGATTTCACATCATTTACATGTCTATTATAACATCTGAAAAAAAACAATCAAGATAATTCATAAAAAACCTATTGACAAAGTGGGAATTAGGCTGTAATATACAGCTATGCTTAATTCATAGTTTCCGAGTAGGAATTATGTGAAAAGTAAAATAATCACAGAAATGATACGATCAAGTCAAATTTCAAAGACGAAAATCGAGAAAGAGGTGTTGATATGCTGGGAAGGACATTTAAACCACAGTATCTTAACGAAGACAGACGAATGTGTTTCATAGAAGTTATGTGTTTCATAGAAGTCATGTGTTGCTACTGTTAAAGCGAACACAGAACAAATAATCATGACACAGATATAAATAACAGATCATACATAATAGACAGAGAATAATAAAGAAGAGTATAATGCCACATGAGCTCATATACATGACAAGATGAATGGGCAGGTGCGCATGACAGATAAAATATTTGAATTTAAGGAGAATAAGATCATGGCAAAGAAGACAAGAGCAGAGAGAAATTTAAAGTTTGAGACATTACAGTTACACGTAGGACAGGAGACAGCAGACCCGGTTACGGATGCAAGAGCGGTACCAATCTACCAGACATCATCATTCGTATTCCACAACTCACAGCATGCAGCTGACAGATTTGCACTCAAGGATGCCGGCAACATCTACGGAAGACTTACAAACCCAACAGAGGATGTTTTTGAGAGAAGAATCGCAGCCCTCGAGGGTGGCGTTGCAGCACTGGCAGTTGGTTCAGGTGCAGCGGCAGTTACATATACAATTCAGAACCTTGCACTTGCAGGAGACCACATCGTAGCAGCAAAGAATATCTACGGCGGAACATACAATCTCCTTGCACATACACTCAAGGATTACAATGTAGATACAACATTCGTTGATCCACTTGATCCACAGGCATTTGAGGATGCTATCCAGGAGAACACAAAGGCCCTCTACATCGAGGTTCTTGGAAATCCTAACTCAGAGGTTTCAGATATCGAGACAATTGCAAAGATCGCTCACGCACACAAGATTCCGCTTGTGATCGACAGCACATTTGCAACACCATACCTTGTAAGACCTATCGAGTACGGTGCGGACATTGTAGTTCACTCAGCGACAAAGTTCATTGGTGGACACGGAACAACTATCGGTGGCGTTATCATCGACAGCGGTAACTTCGACTGGAAGGCATCAGGTAAGTTCCCACAGCTCACTGAGCCAAATGAGAGCTACCACGGTGTAAGCTTTGTAGACGCAGCAGGTCCTGCAGCATTTGTCACAAGGATCAGAGCTATCCTCCTCCGTGACACAGGTGCTACGATCTCACCAATACACTCATGGATATTCCTTCAGGGACTTGAGACACTGTCACTCCGTGTTGAGAGACATGTATCAAATGCACTCAAGGTAGTTGAGTACCTGAACAATCATCCACTTGTTGAGAAGGTAAACCATCCTTCAGTTTCAACAGATCCTGAGCAGCAGAGACTGTACAAGAAGTACTTCCCTAACGGTGGTGGTTCAATCTTCACATTTGAGATCAAGGGTGACGCAGAGACAGCCAAGAAGTTCATTGACAATCTGGAGATATTCTCACTTCTTGCAAATGTCGCTGATGTTAAGTCACTGGCTATCCACCCGGCATCAACAACTCACTCAGAGCTGAATGAGGCTGAGCTTATCGATCAGGGAATCAAGCAGAACACGATCAGACTTTCAATCGGTACTGAGAACATAGACGATATCATCGAGGATCTTGACGAGGCATTCAAGGCAATTCAGGAGTAATCGATATAAATAATGAATATAAGAGAAGACTACAAATAGTGAACATAATAAATATCAGGAAAGGTAATGGTACGATAATATGAGTAATATATATAAGAGCGCAGCAGAGCTTATAGGCAAGACTCCACTTCTGGAGCTTTCAAACATAGAGAAGAAGAATAATCTCAAGGCAAATATCCTTGCGAAGCTGGAGTACTTTAACCCAGCAGGAAGTGTTAAGGACAGGATCGCATTCCAGATGATCGAGGATGCTGAGAAGGATGGAACACTCAAGCCGGGGGCAACTATCATCGAGCCTACATCAGGTAACACAGGTATCGGTCTTGCATCCATAGCAACAGCCAAGGGTTACAAGGCTATCATCGTTATGCCTGAGACCATGAGCGTTGAGAGACGTAACATCATCAAGGCATACGGTGCTGAGATAGTTCTCACAGACGGAACAAAGGGAATGAAGGGAGCCATCGCAAAGGCTGATGAGCTTTCAAAGGAGATCCCTGGCAGCTTTGTAGCTGGACAGTTCGTAAATCCATCCAATCCAAAGGCACACAGACTCACAACTGGTCCTGAAATCTGGGAGGATACAGACGGCAAGGTAGATGTATTTGTAGCCGGTATCGGAACAGGTGGAACTATCACAGGCGTTGGCGAGTATCTGAAGGAGAAGAATCCAGATGTAAAGGTCATCGCCGTTGAGCCTGCCACATCACCAGTCCTCTCAAAGGGCGTTTCAGGAGCACACAAGATACAGGGAATCGGTGCAGGATTTGTTCCTGACACACTTAACACAAAGGTATATGACGAGATCATCGCCGTTGAGAATGATGACGCATTTGTAGCAGCAAAGGAGATCGCATCAGCAGAGGGAATCCTCGTAGGAATCTCATCAGGTGCAGCTTACTTTGCAGCAAAGCAGATCGCAGAGCGCCCTGAGTATGCAGGCAAGAATATCGTAGTACTTCTTCCAGACAGTGGAGACAGATATTACTCAACTCCGTTATTCGGCTAAATGGATATATAGTAATTGCTGTGATATAGAATTTATATGAAAAAGCCACCACATCGTGTTTTGATGTGGTGGCTTTTTTTGAAAGTACCCTTAATTAGCTGCATAAATAGTATACAATTGGATAACCTTAAAACTGATAGAACTTTGAGGGGAAATGCCCTTAATTGGGTTGACTTTCCCTTGAAATGTGCTAATATTTAAGGGAAAAGGAGTGGATTAAGGGAATGAGAACTTTTAATTACAGTAAAATAAAAGAAGAAAAATGGGATTCTGAAGTGCTTGGACTCATAGCTGCAATATATAGATATGCAGGTAAACAGGAACTGTATTTAAGACAGCGTCCGGATGAACTGGATAAGCTTGTTGAGATAGCAAAGATCCAGAGCACGGAGGCGTCCAATGCCATAGAGGGTATAGTCACAACAAATACAAGAATAAAGCAGTTGGTTGAGGAGAAGACCACACCGAAGAACAGAGCCGAGGAAGAGATAGCAGGTTACAGGGATGTGCTGGGGGTTATACATGAAAGCTTTGATGCAATACCTATAACTCAGAATTATATACTTCAGCTGCATAAGATGTTGTACAGTCATATGAATAACCCATTTGCCGGAAGAACAAAGACGGTGCAGAATTATATCAGCGCAACTTATCCTGATGGGCAAACGGAAGTCCTGTTCACGCCGATGGCTCCATTTGAGACACCGGAAGCGCTGGACAGGATATGTGGGGAATACAACAGGGTGATCGGTAATTTCGAGGTGGAGCCGCTGATCGTCATTCCTGTTTTCATACATGATTTTCTGTGCATACACCCGTTTAATGATGGCAATGGCAGAATGAGCAGACTGCTCACAACGCTTCTGCTATATAGAAGTGGATTCTATGTTGGAAAGTATATTTCCCTTGAGGCTAAGATCGCAGGGAATAAGGAGTTATATTATGAGTCGCTTGGGAAAGCCCAGGCAGGCTGGCACGAGGGCACAGAGGACGTGATCCCGTTTATAAAATATCTCCTTGGGACAATACTGGCTGCTTATAAGGATTTTGAGGAGCGCTTTGAAATCGTAGAGGAAAAGTTGCCGGCGATTGAGATGGTGCGAAAAGCAATACTGCTGAAAATAGGAAAGTTTACAAAGCAGGATATAATGGAACTTTGTCCGACCCTCAGCATCAGTTCGGTAGAGGGTGCACTCAGAAAACTCGTAAAAGAGGGCGATATAGGCAGAGGCGGTACAGGCAAGTCTACCTATTATGTCAGAATGAAATAACATATGCTTGTATTTTTTCCGTTAGCTTGTTAATCTATTGTACGAAACAGGAGATCAGTATGCATGGCAGAGTCTAATTGCCGGTACATTTGAGATGGTGGGCAGATTGGGATAAGACTGATCTGAATGAATTGATATTAGGGGAAAAGGGATATAAGACTATGAAAAAACTATCAGATAGACAGAAAACACTTATAAAATGGTTGTGCGTTCTGGCACTTGTAGGTCTTATCATTTACGTATTCCGTGACATGGCAGGCCCTATAATGTCGCAGCTTGTAAAGACAAGTCCTGTGGTTGTGGCAGCTATTCTCGGAGCGACGCTTTTATATGGAGTGATAGAGAGCTGCATAACGTTTATCCTCATGCGACAGGTGGAGAACAATATGACATTTTTCGATGCAAATATTATGACGTATTTTGTGTCATTTTACAGGGTGTCAACCCTTGGGAGCGGTACCATAGTGGCATCCACATTGTTCATGAAACACTGCGGAATACAGCCGTCGAAAGCGCTTGGTCTGTACTCTATTGATTATGCGATACACAAGATGACCATATGTGTTATGGCGGTGGCATTGTTTCTTGCGAACAGAGAATATATGCTTGGAGTGTTTGGCAAATACAGTTCATATGTTGTCCTCGGTGTTATAGCGACCATACTCATAACGATGGCGATAGTGCTCTTTGCGTGCTGGCCGCCGTTTCACAGATTCCTCAGATGGCTTCTTGAAAAAGCTGATGCTTTGTTTAAAGGACGATTTGCAAAGCAGATTGACAGTTTAAGTGGGCAGACAGCTATGATGGAGGATGCCACCAGGGTTGTACTTAAGAAACCGTGGCTTATAGTGGTAGTCATGCTGCTTGATATATGCAAGTTCGCGTGCTGGTTTGCCATACCTTATATAGTGTGTCACAACTTGTGTGATATGAATATTGTCACGTCAATAGGTATAACAGCCATGAGTGTCATGCTGGCGGCAGTCATTCCTATGCCGGGAGGAATCGGATCAAGTGAGCTTGTTATGACAGCGATCTATTCGGGACTTGTTGGTTCTGCTGCAGCCGGAGCCATGGCACTTCTCTATAGATTTGCCACATTCATGTTCCCTTTTATCATAGGTGCATTTACAGCCATATTCTTCAAGAGGTTCAAGAGATATAAGGCGGCGCAGAATGAAAAACAGGGAATCCCGGATGGCGATAGCATGGCGGATACAGACTCATAGCTGAACCGATAAATGAGTTTATAAAGAACCGATATATATCAATGGTCAGCAAGATGCATGGCAGGTGATATATATCGGCTGGTGAAGGGAAAAAGATACATATGAAGAACATAGTCGCGGGCATACTGGCCCACGTTGATTCGGGTAAGACCACCCTGTCGGAGGCGATGCTATATCAGGCAGGACAGATAAGAAAGCTTGGGCGGGTGGATCATCAGGATACATATCTAGATACGGACAGTCAGGAAAAGGACAGGGGGATCACGATATTTTCCAAGCAGGCAGAGCTTGCATATGCTGATATGCATATAGCTTTGCTTGACACTCCGGGACATGTGGATTTCGGAACAGAGATGGAAAGAACATTGCAGGTTCTTGATTATGTGGTTCTGGTCATCAACGGTATGGACGGAGTGCAGAGCCACACGGAGACCCTGTGGAAGCTGCTTGAGAGATATGGGATTCCTGTATTTATATTTGTCAATAAGATGGACATGACTGGCTATGACAGAGATTACCTCATGGACAATATCAGACACAGACTGAGTGATGGCTGTGTCGATTTTTTATGTGAAGATTCAGGAGAGCAGATCGCCATGTGCGATGAGGCCATGCTTGAACATTTTCTTGAGACTGGGGCAAATGATGAACAGGACGTGGTAAATGCCATTGCGGGCAGAAAGCTGTTCCCATGTTACTTTGGCTCTGCACTCAAGAATGAGGGCGTGTCAGAGCTTCTTGACGGCATGAACAGATATGTAGTGGAACCTGTGCGCGGGGAAGAATTTGGCGCCAGAGTGTTCAAGATAGGACGTGACGATAAGGGCGAGAGACTTACCTACATGAAGGTCACTGGAGGAGTGTTGAAGCTCAAGGATGTGCTGACGCTCAGAAACAGTCAGGGGGAGGAGAGCCATGAGAAGGTCAACCAGATAAGGGTGTACTCCGGTGCAAAGTACGACATGGTAACCCAGGTTCCCGCCGGATGTGTCTGTGCTGTTCCGGGACTGGTGAATACCTACGGCAGACAGGGAATCGGTGCCTGCCTGGATGGAGAGCTCCCAAGTCTGGAGCCGGTTCTCAGCTATAAGGTCATGTACCCGACTGATGTGGATGCGGTCACGATGGTGTCAAAGCTCAGACTGCTTGAGGAAGAGGATCCCCAGCTCCAGGTGCAGTGGAATGAGACCGCAGGAGAGATATACATCAAGGTCATGGGGCAGGTACAGCTTGAGGTAGTGGCTCAGATGGTAAGAGACAGGTTTGGAATTGCCATCACATACGGACAGGGCAGGATATCATACAAGGAGACGATCGCGGCTCCAGTCATGGGTGTAGGACATTTTGAACCGCTCAGGCACTACGCAGAGGTACATTTGTTGCTTGAACCTATGGAAAATGGCAGTGGAATGTGCTTTGACAGCATTTGCAGCGAGGATGTACTGGATAAGAACTGGCAGAGACTGATACTCACCCATCTTCAGGAGCGTGAGTTCAGGGGAGTGCTTACGGGATCGCCAATCACGGATATGAAGATAAGCATCACTGCGGGGCGCGCACATCAGAAGCACACTGAGGGTGGAGATTTCAGACAGGCGACATACAGGGCGGTGAGACAGGGCCTTATGATGGCGGAAAGTGTCTTGCTGGAACCTGTGTATGCATTTAAAATAGAGGTACCACAGGAGTATGCTGGAAGGGTTCTTGCAGACATAGTGAAGATGAGCGGAACTATGGACGGTCAGGAGATATCCGGTGAGACGACAGTCATCACGGGACATGCCCCGGTATATACCATGAGAGAGTATTACAGTGAACTCACAGCATTTTCCAGAGGTACAGGCAGGCTTCAGGTGGATATAGACGGCTATCAGCCGTGCCACAACACCGAAGAGGTTCTGGCTGAGAGACATTATGATCCTGAGCTTGACAGGTTTAATCCATCTTCATCGGTATTCTGTGCCCACGGTGCAGGTTATCTGGTGGACTGGTATGATGTGTATGAGAACATGCATGTGAAGGAGGATCCGGGATTTGAGATCTCGGGCCAGCTTGGCTACACGGAAGATGGCTATGCTATGGATATTCCGGTGAACAGGCCGGGAAAGAGTGTATCGGAGATGTCCATAACAGATGAGGAGCTCAGCGAGATATTTGCAAGGACATTTGGCGGAGATTACAAGGACAAGGATGTGGCGTTGAATGGAAGATTCAGGAGAACTACATCTGAGTATAAAGTAAATGGACAGTATAATAAGAGTCAGTCCAGAGACAGACAGCCTGGGAATGGGCCGCTTGTGGGCAGCAGGCCAGCCGATAGAGGGATAGCAACACCTGGAGCATTCAAGCGCAGAAAGAGTGGCGAGGACTATGTCATAGTGGATGGCTACAACGTCATATTTGCGTGGGATACACTTCGGGAACTGTCGGAGCACAACATAGACTCCGCGAGAGGAAAACTCATGGATATCCTGTCGAACTATCAGGGATATATGAACTGTCATCTGATAGTGGTATTTGACGGCTACAAGGTGAAGGACAACAAGGGGGAGAGATTTCCTTATGACGATATAGAGGTTGTGTACACCAAGGAGGGTGAGACCGCGGATGCGCATATAGAAAAGCTCACACATGAGATTGCGAGAAAGCACAAGGTCACTGTGGTCACATCGGACGGACTGGAGCAGATAGTCACCATGGGCCAGGGTGCGATCCGCATGTCCTCACGGGACTTCAAGGCAGAGGTTGAGAGGGTGAACGAACATCTGAGAGAGAATTATCTGAAAAACGATTGAGAAAATTTGATCAAAACAATTAAGCTGAACTATTTGATTCTGGCTTATTTGATAGATACTTAAAAGGAAGAAGGAAAAAAGGTTTGTCAGGGCAAAATTGCCCGACGGACCATACATAATTACGGAGAACAGCGAGGCTTAACAGTGTATATAAACCAAGCTGGTGGGTATGCCTTCGCAGGGGCATTTGAGCCCGCCGGTTCTTAGATGGTGCGCTAAGCAGCATCTTAGTACCGCTGCAGGGCGAAACGAGCGGGAGCGTCCCCTGAGAAGGCATACCCATCAGTTTGGTTGCAAAACACTAGAACCGAGCGTCCGTGTTAATAGGAGGGCAATTTGGCAGATTATATAATGGCGCTGGATCAGGGAACGACCAGCTCAAGGGCGATAATATTTGATAAGGAAGGCAGGATATGCTCAGTGAAACAGAAGGAGTTCACCCAGCATTTCCCGAATAACGGATGGGTGGAGCATGACCCTATGGAGATATGGGCAACCCAGATGTCGGTGATGATGGAGGCGAGGGAGACCATGGGAATCCGCACCGAGGACATAGCCGCAATAGGAATTACCAATCAGAGAGAGACAACCATAGTGTGGGATCGAAAGACCGGCAATCCGGTGTACCATGCCATAGTGTGGCAGTGCAGGAGAACTGCGGACAGGATAGAGCAGCTTAAGGCTGAAGAATATGACAAGGTGATAAGAGAGAAAACGGGACTGATAGTAGATCCGTATTTCTCTGCAACGAAGATAGAGTGGATACTTGATAATGTGCCTGGAGCCAGGGAACGCGCAGAGGCGGGGGAGCTGATGTTCGGAACCGTTGACACATGGCTTATATACAAGCTCACAGGCGGAAGAGTTCACGCAACGGACTACACAAACGCGTCGCGTACCATGCTTTTCAACATTCATACACTGGAGTGGGACAAGGAATTGCTTGCAAAGTTCAACATCCCGGAGAGCATGCTTCCGGCAGTGAGAAATTCCAGTGAGATATACGGATACACGGACAGGGAGATATTTGGCGGTGAGGTGCCTATAGCGGGAGTTGCCGGAGATCAGCAGGCTGCGCTGTTCGGACAGTGCTGCTTTGAGGCCGGTGATGTGAAGAACACCTACGGAACAGGTTGTTTCCTCCTCATGAATACGGGGGATAAGGCAGTTGACTCGCAGCAGGGACTTCTCACCACTATAGCCATAGGACTTGACGGAAAAGTCAGCTATGCGCTTGAGGGAAGTGTGTTTGTGGCTGGAGCAGCCATCAAGTGGCTCAGGGATGAGATGAAGCTCATAGACAATGCAGCGGACACTGAGCGCATTGCTCTGTCTGTGCCGGACAGTAATGGTGTATATGTGGTACCTGCATTTACGGGACTTGGCGCTCCTTACTGGGATGCGTACGCCAGAGGGGCAGTGTTCGGCCTTACAAGGGGAACAAATAAGGCGCACTTTGTCAGGGCGACAGTCGAATCGCTGGCATATGAGACATCGGATGTTCTTGCGGCTATGGAGATGGATGCAGGACTTCCTATCACAAGCCTTCGAGTGGACGGCGGCGCCAGCGCCAACAACTTCCTGATGCAGTTCCAGGCAGATATAGAGAATGCCGAGATAGTGCGGCCTGTGATCACGGAGACAACGGCTCTGGGTGTTGCATATCTGGCTGGACTTGCTGTTGGCTACTATGACAGTCTGGATGAGATCAAGGGCTACTGGAAGGCCGACAGAAGATTTGAGCCGGGGATAACCGAAGATAAGAGGGAGACGCTCCTTGCAGGCTGGAAGGACGCAGTGGAGAGAACGAGAGTGACAAGGTGAATATAAAAATATATATAGAAAGAAAAAGCAATGGGTAATGAGAAAACAGGAGGGACTTATGTATTTAGTATTTGATGTAGGGGCAACATTTATAAAGTATGCGTTAATGGACGATGAGGGCAATATATCGGGAAAGGGTAAGACTCCAACCGACAGATATGCCGAGGCTGGAACTCCGGCATTTGTGGCGCAGATCAAGAAGGTGTATGACGAGAAGGTACTGGACTGTGACATAACAGGAATTGCCATGGGGCTTCCTGGACAGATAGATGTCGAGCGCGGCATAGTGTACGGCGGTGGCGGGATCAAGTATCTTGATGGTGCACATCTTGGTGATCTCATATCAGAGGCATGCGGCGGTGTGTCTGTAGCCCTTGAGAACGATGGCAAATGTGCGGCTCTCGCAGAGTTGTGGCTGGGCAATGCCAGTACGGCTACAAATGCAGTAGTCGTTGTCGTGGGTACAGGAATCGGCGGTGGAATAATCATTGACAGAAAGATCCACAGAGGCAAGAGACTTCTGGCAGGTGAATTGTCATATGCCCTCATGAACATGACAAGGGAAGAAGCTGATAATGTCAGATGCTGTGAAGAGCTGACTGTTGAGGAGACATTTGAATATAACCCGTTCATGGTAACCTCAACATGTACTGCAAGCTCCATTACATACAAGGCATCCAAGATAATGCATATGAAGCCAGAAGAGGTGACCGGTGAGATGGTATATCAATGGATAGATGAGGGTAATCAGGAGATCATAGATATGGTTGAGGACTCATACTTCTCCATAGCAAAGCTCTGCTGTAACCTGTACATGACGATAGATCCGGATGTCATACTTATCGGAGGTGGAATGAGTGCCAATCCGAACTTTGTTCCGGGGGTTAAGAAGTATGTGGACAAGATAAGAAAGATTACAAAGACCTACGATGGCATGGTTATCGACACATGCAAGTTCCGCAATGATTCGAATCTTCTTGGCGCGTTGTACAACTATAAGCAGAAGTATGAGGGCGTGAAATAAAATTGCAATAAAACAAACGTAAGATGGAGATGAACTGGAACAGATGGTTCATCTCTTTTATAAATACTATTGAAAATGTAAATCCATGGAGGGAAAATTATGATAATCACAAAGAAACATGGACTCCCGGAGAATTTTCTCTGGGGAGCATCGACAAGCGCATATCAGGTTGAGGGTGCCAATCTGTCACACGGCAAGGGTCCAAGTGTGCAGGACATCAAGACAGTTCCAGCGGGAACAAGTGAGCTGGATGTGTGTGCTGATTTTTATCACAGATATGCAGAGGACATAGCCCTCATGGCTGAGATGGGATTCAAGACATTCAGATTCTCCATCGCGTGGAGCAGAGTCCTCCCAGAGGGAACCGGCAGAGTCAACCAGGAGGGAATTGACTTCTACAACAATGTGATAAATGAGTGCCTCAAGTACGGAATCGAGCCGCTTGTCACAATGTTCCATTTTGATCTTCCTGCGGCTCTTGAGAAAAAAGGTGGCTGGTCGAGAAGAGAGAGTGTTGACGAGTTTGTTGAATTTGCAAAGCTTCTCTACACAAATTATGGCGACAGAGTAAAGTACTGGCTGACTATCAATGAGCAGAACATGCTCACACTTGTGGGTGACGTGATTGGAACCTGCAACATGGAGGGCGTGACAAATAAATACAAGAAGCTTTATCAGGAGAATCACCACATGCTCCTTGCTCAGGCAAAGGCCATGAAGCTTCTCCATGAGATGTGTCCTGGTGCAAAGATTGGTCCTGCACCAAATATTTCACTGGTATATCCTGCCACATGCAAGCCGAAGGATGTCCTGGCAGCACAGAACTTCAACGCGATAAGAAATTGGCTTTACCTTGATATGGCAGTGTATGGAAGATACAACGACCTGGTGTGGAAGTTCCTTGAGGAACATGATGCCATTCCAGTCATCGAGGACGGAGATATGGATATCATGGAGCAGGCAAAGCCTGATTTTATAGGTTTCAATTATTATAATACTGCAACGGTTGAGTGGGATGACAGTCCGGTTGCTGTGACGGACTCAGAAAAAAAGGATCAGCAATCAGCCGGTATTGAGCCGGGGGTATACAAGGCGTATCCAAATCCAAATCTTCTCCGCACAGAGTTTGGCTGGGAGATAGACCCTGACGGCTTTAGGGCAACTATAAGAGAGATGTACAGCAGATATCACCTTCCTATGATTGTGACAGAGAATGGTCTTGGCGCATATGACAAGCTTACAGAGGATGGCAGGGTACACGACGACTATCGTATAGAGTACTTAAGAAAGCATATAGAGCAGATTAAGCTGGCAGCAGACGAGGGTGCAGAGATGATGGGTTACTGCCCATGGTCAGCAATCGACCTCGTGTCCACCCACGAAGGAATCACCAAGAGATACGGCTTTATATATGTCAACAGAGATGAGTTTGACATGAAGGATCTTGCGAGATACAGAAAGGATTCCTTCTACTGGTACAAGAAGGTCATCGAGACTAACGGCGAGGATCTGAGCTAAAAATTATCCAGAAATCAACAATTTAGGCCTAAAAGATACAAAGTTCCAGAAAGTTGTATCTTTTGGGCTATATTTCGCTTGTTTAGGATAAAATTATCCTAAGACTTTGATTTCCCTGCGAAAAAGGATAAAAACAGAATCACCAAAGATTGCATTTTTGAATAAAGTCCTTGCATTAATTTATTTATGTGCTATACTAAATAAAGCCACTAACATACACCAACGCGTTAAAGTGACGTAAGTTTAAATTGAGAAAACTGAGGAAAAATATCTATAGGATACAAACTGGAAGACAGAGGTGTAGTAAATAGAATCAAACTGGAAAACAGCTTTGCAGTAAATAGACTCAGAAATATCAGAGAGAAAAACCAAAAGAGAAAAAGAGAAAATCAAAACAAAAAAACAAGAAGGAGGACACTATTATGATAGGCGGAGATCTGATCACCTACAGACCTGACATTCAGGTACTTGACGCAACAATAAGAGATGGAGGACTTGTCAACGATTTCTATTTTACTGACGAGTTTATAAGAGCCCTCTATGAAGCGAACATCAAGGCGGGGGTTGATTATATGGAATTCGGCTATAAGGCCTCCAAGGAAATGTTTGATGTGAACAAATTCGGCAAATGGAAGTTCTGCAACGAGGAGGATATAAGAGCCATCGTTGGAGAGAACAATACAGATCTGAAAATTTCAGTTATGGCTGATGTCGGAAGATGCGACTACAAGAAGGATATCATCGACAGAGCCGACAGTGTTATCGATCTGGTGAGGGTGGCGACATACATCAACACCATGCCTGCAGCCATCGAGATGATTGAGGATGCACATGCAAAGGGATACGAGACTACATGCAATATCATGGCAGTTTCAAAGGATCAGGAGTCGGATATCGATCTTGCCCTTGAGCTGCTTGGTAAGAGCAATGTAGATGGAATATACATTGTTGACAGCTACGGCTCACTGTACCCTGAGCAGATCAAGAAACTCGCGGAGAAATATGTCGCAGTTGGAGAGAAGTATGGCAAGAAGATAGGAATACATGCACACGACAACTTAAAGCTTGCCTATGCCAACACTGTTGAGGCAATGAGGAGTGGTGCGAGCATGCTCGATGGAACTGTAAGCTGTATGGGCAGGGGCGCAGGAAATTGTGCGCTTGAGCTTCTTCTTGGATTCCTCAGAAATCCAAAGTACAACCTGTACCACATCTTGAAGTTCATAGAGCAGTACATGGTTCCGCTCAAGGCAAAGGGAGATGCAGTATGGGGCTATGATGTGCCATACATGCTGACCGGAATGCTGAATCAGCATCCAAGGGAAGCCATCGATTTCATCAAGAATGAGAGACATGATTATGCAGATATGTACAGCTACCTTATGTACAGAGAGTAACATGCGGATTGTGGAACAACATATTTTACACTGTAGAATATGTGTAGCCGATAGAGATGCATAGTACAACATATATAGTGGGTTGGGTGCTTATTATGGTGCTCAAGATAAAGGGGAGGACTCCTGGTGTCAGTTATCGCTGGCATCAGGAGTTTTTCTTCTATTTTCCCGTCTGTGTGTTATAATCTGATATGTAGTGTCAAAATATGTCGAAAACAAAAAGAGATGTACTTTTGAAGATATATATGCAGTGTCAGCGCTGGAAAACAGATAGAAAAAACAGGAGGATGACAGCATATGAACATAGGAATATTAGGCGCAGGCAAGATTGCCGGCGTTATGGCGGACACGATAAACAGGATGACTGATGTGAAGCTGTATGCTGTAGGTTCGAGAAGCTGGGAAAAGGCAAATGCATTTGCCAACGAGTTTGCAATAGATAAAGCTTACGGAAGTTATGAGGAACTGGTCAGTGACGATGCGATAGATTTGGTATACATTGCAACGCCGCATTCACATCACTATGAGCAAATGAAGCTCTGCATAGAACATGGAAGAAATGTGCTATGCGAGAAGGCATTCACCTACAATGCTGCACAGGCTGAGGAGATCGCAGATCTGGCAGCAAAGAAGAATGTGTACGTGGCAGAGGCAATATGGACGAGATATATGCCGTCCAGACAGATAATAAATGAAATTCTTGGATCAGGTGTGATAGGGGATATCAGGACAATGACCTGCAACCTGTCCTATCCGATATCAAAGATAGACCGCCTGATCAGACCTGAGCTGGCAGGAGGTGCCCTTTTAGACGTGGGAGTTTATGGGCTGAACTTCATTGTCATGAATATGGGTAAAGAGATCTCAGCTATCGAATCGTCTGTCATGATGCATGAGACAGGGGTAGACGGACAGGAGAGTATAACCGTCAAATACAGAGACGGCAGGATGGCAGTGACAACCCACAGCATGTACGGAAGATCAGACAGAAAAGGCATCTTTTACGGTGAGAAGGGATACATGATAGTCCAGAATATAAATAATCCACAGTGGATAGATGTATTTGACTGCGAGGACAGACTGATAAGACATGTGGATGTGCCAAAGCAGATAAGCGGCTACGAGTACGAGGTCATGGAAAGCCTTGATATGATCAGACAGGGACAGTTCCAGAGTAAATCGATGCCTTTGTCAGAGTCTATATATATGATGAAGCTTATGGATGATATTAGAAAAGGGTGGAATAAAAAGTGATAATTATATATATACTTGGCGGAATCATAGCCATATTTCTGATGTACATACTTTTTCTCTTTGTGTGCAGTCTGTTCGTGAGAACTGACAGGCAGTATATGGAGGACAGCAGGTTCTACAGGCATCTGCTGTATGGTGTCACCGGATTTGCCATGTGGTTTCTAAGAGTGAAAATGCATGTGACTGGCATGGAGAAGATTCCAGTGGATGTCAAACCACTCTTTGTGGGAAATCATCTGTCAAATTATGATCCGCTGATAGAATGGCAGGTATTTAAGAAGTGGGATGTGGCATTTATATCCAAGCCGGAGAATTTTAAGATACCGATATTCGGCAGGATCATCAGAAGATGCTGCTTTATGCCGATAGACAGATCAGATCCGGGTAAGGCATTGTCTACGATCAAGACGGCTACCGAGATTCTCCAGAAGGGAGATATGGCAGTTGGAGTATACCCGGAGGGAACGAGAAACAGACAGGGCGGACTTCTGCCATTTCACACGGGTGTTTTCAGAATAGCCCAGAAAGCGCATGCGCCGATAGTCGTCATGGCGATACACGGAACGGAGAATATCTACAGGAATGTGCTGAGGCGCAGATCTGACGTCTATATAGATGCGGTGGATGTGATACCTGCCGATGAGGTAAAAGCAATGAAGAAGAATGAGATCAGCGACAGGGTGAGACTTGTTCTTGAGAAAGATGAAAAGGGTAAAAACTATGGGAAGGAAGTACATTTTATATAATTCACTGGCGGGCAACGGCAAATGTATGTATGACGTGCAGGCACTTGCAGATACATATCCTGATGCGATACTCAAGAAGATGACAGAGATCGCTTCATATGCGGAGTTCATGGGATCGCTTGCAGAGGATGACGAGGTTATCCTGTGCGGCGGTGACGGAACGCTGAACATATTTGTGAATGATATAAAGGACATGGATGTGAAGAATACCATCTACTATTATGCCTCCGGAAGCGGCAATGACTTTGCAAAGGACATAGGACATAATAGTCATGACACTCCGGATTACCAGATAAATCAGTACATACAGCATCTCCCGGAGGTGACAATCAACGGCAAAAAGTGGCTATTCATCAACAATGTTGGATTCGGAATAGACGGTTACTGCTGTGAGGAGGGCGACCGCCAGAGGACAAAGAATGAGAAAACTCATAAGAACAAGCCTGTGAACTATACGGCTATAGCTATCAAAGGCCTGCTCTACGCATTCAAACCGAGAAATGCTGTGGTGAAAGTGGATGGAGTCCGTCATGAATATAAAAATGCCTGGCTCGTGCCAACCATGAATGGCAGATATTATGGCGGCGGAATGATGGCTACCCCCGGGCAGGACAGACTGAATCCGGAGCATACAGTTTCGGTTATGGTGTTCCGCGGCAAGGGCAAGCTTGGAACCCTTATGATCTTTCCTTCTATATTCAAGGGAGAGCATGTCAAGTACGAAAAGTATGTTGATATATTCAACGCAAAAGAGGTTGAGGTTGAATTTGATCGTCCGACACCACTTCAGATAGACGGCGAGACGATACTTGGAGTTACATCATATAAAGTTAAAGCGTGGAGCCTGGATCAGAAATAAAAAAGTTTTGAAAATCCGAATAATATAAAGTTCAAAAAACTTGCAAATATGCTGACGTCATTTATACTATTTTAATAGATTGTACGCTGAAAAAGGAGGTATTGTATGCGGGAGATGCGGAGAAGTGACAGGATGATAACAGATCGTGAAGAGATAGTGGATGTACTTGATTCGTGTAAGGTGTTCCGGATGGCGGTTCACGATGAAGAGGGAATGTACATAGTTCCGCTGAATTTCGGTTATACCTACGAGGAGGATGTTCTGAAGCTTTATTTCCACTCTGCCGGTGAGGGCAGGAAGGTGGATGCTCTGGCAGCGGATCCGAAGGTGGCCATAGAGATGGACACAGATCACTATCTGGTTGAGGGACCAAATGCCTGCAGCTTCGGTTACCTCTACAGCAGTATCATGGGAAATGGCACAGCCAGAAAGTTGACAGATCCTGAGGAAAAGTGCGAGGCACTCAACTGCCTTATGAATCATCAGCTTGCGAGAAATACCGAGAATATGAGATCGTTTGACAAGGTAGAAAAGAAGAAGTATAACTACTCAGACCAGATGCTTGCAGCGGTAAATGTGTATGAGATAGTTGTGGAAAATTTTATGTGTAAGTCAAGGCGATAAGTATATGGAATCTATGCAATTGCCATTGTGGTTTAAGGAATTGACGTAAAACATAATACAAATTATAATCAGACAGGATATAATGAAGCGATCATCAAGCAGACTCTTGATGATAAGTGATATAGCAGAAAGGTGAAAACAGGAGATGGATTACAACAAATTAGCGGATTTGATATTTGCAGATATAACAGATACAGTGGATGACCTTGAGAAGAGATTTCCGGAGAGAGATCTTCCGGAGGGAGCAAGGGTAACAAGATTTGCGCCAAGCCCTACAGGATACATGCACATCGGTGGACTGTATGCAGCCATGATCTCAAGAAAGCTTGCAAAGCAGAGTGGCGGCGTGTTCTACCTCAGAATAGAGGACACTGACAGAAAGAGAGAGCTTGAGGACGGTGTAAATGAGATCATCAATTCGCTGAAGAAGTTTGACCTTGGATTTGACGAGGGACCATTTGAGGGCGGTGAGACTATATATGGTCCATATAAGCAGAGTGAGAGAAAAGAGATATATCAGACATGTGTCAAGAAGCTTATGCAGGAGGGATATGCATATCCTGACTTCACAACAGCCGAGGAGCTTGATGAGATCAGGGCAAAGCAGGAGGCTGCAAAGGTTGACATAGGATATTACGGCGAGTATGCAGTAGGAAGAAATCTGACATACGAGCAGATAGAGGAGAAGCTTGCAGCGGGCGAGCCATATGTCGTGAGACTCAAGAGTCCGGGCGAGGCAGGAAAGACTGTTATCTACAGCGATCCTATCAGGGGCAAAATCGAGATGCCTGAGAATATCATGGATGTGGTACTTCTGAAGTCAGACGGAATACCTACATACCATTTTGCACATGCAGTTGACGATCATTTCATGAGGACAAATCTTGTCATCAGAGGTGACGAGTGGCTTGCATCATATCCACTTCACAAGCAGCTCTTTGATCTGTGTGGATTTGCGCTTCCAAAGTATGCGCACATCGCACCTATCATGAAGCTTGAGGTTACAGTGGACGAGGAGGGCGAGCACCAGAGAAAGAGAAAGCTCAGCAAGAGAAAGGACCCGGAGGCTGCGGTTGGCTTCTATGCAGAGCAGGGATTCCCATCAGTCAGCGTGCTTGAGTACCTTATGACAATAGCAAACTCCAACTACGAAGAGTGGCATGCAGCACATGCAGACAAGACAATAGACGACTTTACATTATCACTCAAGAAGATGCCTGTCAGCGGCGCACTTTTTGACATGGTGAAGCTCAATGATGTCAGCAAGGAGATGATCTCAAAGCTCACAGCCGAGGAATGTTACGACCTCATCATGGAGTGGGCAAAGGAGCATGACGAGAACATATACACATTTGGCACACAGGACAAGGACGGCTTCATGAAGACCATCAACCTGTGGAAGATGTCAGGCAAGAAGGTCCGCAAGGACGTCGGCAAATGGTCAGATCTGCGCGCTATGTTCGGTTATCTGTACACTCCCGAGGACGAGCTGGATCTCCAGTATGAGATAGACGAGAAGTACACACCGGAGATGATCACAGAGGTTATCGAGGAGTACAAGAAGGATCTCTTCCTTGACTCAGAGGACTGGTTCTCAAGCATGAAGGTCATGGGCGAGAAGATCGGCTACTGTCCAAATGTCAAGGAGTACAAGCAGAATCCTGACGGATACAAGGGAAGCATCACAGATGTATGTACCATAGTCAGAGTTGCCATCACAGGCAAGCAGAACTCACCTGATCTGTTCACTATCATGAACGTGATCGGAAAAGACAAGACCATGGGCAGACTGGACAAGTTCCTTGCGTGGGTGAATAGATAGGATGTATCAATTGGATGTGCACATTAAGTTGACATAGTCTGTATCGTGTTTGACATAACCATGCAGGAGCGCTCCCGCTCAACTCAGGCTGCAGCGGCACTAGCGCTCGCAGGCTCACTGAGAGCCGGCGCCTTCGTATGTCCTGCATCAGTTAATGTCAAAACGATTACAGATTGTACTATATACTTGTGCACATCCAATTGATGAAGATTGGTTAAAATACATTTTAGAAGGGATTGGATTACTATGAACAAGAAGATATATGACGGTTATACATATGTAGACGGTGGCGTGTGCGCGGCCAAGGGTTTCACGGCCAATGGACTTAACTGTGGACTGAACCCTGACAAGAACAAGAATGATCTTGGAATGGTATTTTCAGAGGTGCCATGTGTGGCAGCAGGCGTGTATACACAGAACAAGGTGAAGGGCGCACCGGTCACAGTTACCAAGGAACACCTGAAGAAATCCGGCAACAAGGCACAGGCAGTCATTGTGAACTCCAAGAATGCCAACACATGCAACGCAGATGGAATAGAGAAGGCTGAGAAGATATCCCAGCTTGCAGCGGATGCCCTGGGTATAGATGTGAACCTTGTCATCAATGCTTCAACAGGCGTCATCGGACAGATCATCCCTATCGAGCCATTTGAGGAGCATATGAAAGAGCTTGCAGACGGTCTCTCAGCAGACGGCAACGACAAGGCGGCAAATGCTATCATGACCACAGACACAGTTGACAAGCAGGTTGCTGTCCAGTTTGACATAGACGGAGTGACATGCACCCTCGGAGGTATGGCAAAGGGAAGCGGAATGATCCATCCAAACATGGCTACAACGCTTAACTTCATCACATCAGACATAGCCATTACATCAGAGCTGATCCAGAAGGCGCTCTCAGAGATCGTAAAGGTTACTTACAACTGTCTCTCCGTAGACGGAGATCAGTCCACAAATGATACCCTGACAGTCATGGCAAATGGCCTTGCTGGCAACAAGCTCATCGACACGGAGAACGAAGCTTATGAGAAGTTCAAGAAGGCACTCTACATAGTTATGGAGTGTATGACCATGATGCTCGCCTCGGACGGCGAGGGCGCAACCAAGATGATCGAGTGCACAGTTGCAGGAGCACCTGACCTTGACACAGCCATCATAGTTGCAAAGAGCGTTATCCGCTCCCCACTTACAAAGTGCGCTATGTTCGGCGAGGATGCCAACTGGGGACGTATCCTCTGTGCTATCGGATATGCGGAGGCAGACTTTGATATAGATAAGGTTGCAGTAGATCTTGAGTCAGAATTTGGCGTGGTTCCAGTATGCCGCAACGGCGCAGGCGTACCATTCTCAGAGGAGAAGGCAGCCAAGGTATTGAGCTCAGATGAAATCCACATCAACATAGATCTCGGAATCGGCGATGTTACAGCCAAGGCATGGGGCTGTGACCTGACATATGATTACGTGAAGATCAATGGGGATTATCGTTCGTAGGTTTTACTCGTAAATAAAAATAAGACACTGATCAAAATGATGTTGGTCAGTGTCTTATTTTTTTATGGGAAATGGCTGTTTGCAGCTAGAAACACCAGTTATGTAATTCATATCAACGTTGTAATACCTGGCAAGTTCGATAAGACATTCAATCGGCATGCGAACTTTGCCTTTTTCGTAGTCAGAATATGTTGTCTGCGCAACATGTATTATATTTGCAACCTGAGTCTGGTTAAGGTCATTATCTTCACGAAGTGATTTAATTATTTCATAATAATGCATTAGGTACTCCTAAGTTACTAAAAAAATATACTTCTATAAAATATATTACAAATGTTCATTGAAATTGACTTTTAACGGGCATTCCGTTAAAATGAAAAGCAATAGGATATTAGCAAAAGAAAAATGGGGGGATGCACTTGGCAAATAATGAAGATTGTGTTTTTCTTGAGTAGTTTGTAGGAAGAGGAGGAAAATTTATGAGTATGAATGAAAAGTGGAATAAAGGTATTTCGCTACGGAAAAAAAGATGGATTAGCATGATAATGGCAGCCGTGATGATTGTTACGTTAGTACCATTTATGCCAGGAAAGAAAGCTGATAAAGTAGAGGCTGCTGGATATAACGCTGAAGCAGCGTTACAATATGCAGCAAGTCATTGGAATGATGGTGTAGGATTATGCGCTGAATTTGTTTCTCGGTGTGTACAGGCTGGTGGTATATCAATAAATACTGAGACAATAACGACAAATTGTTATAATGCAGTATCAAATGCAACTGGAGTACAAGGACAGATTTTAAAGCTTGATTCATCTGGACAGGCGACAAAAAGTCTGGATGGAGATATTCTTGCGGCTGGAGATGTTGTAATAGAGTGGTGTAATACGCATACATACAGACCACATATAATGATTTGTGGAGGATATAATAGTAGTGGTTATGCAACCTATTACGCACATAACGGAGCTAGAAATAATACTCCTAGAGCGTTTGGAAAATGGTGTGATCCACACACATGGAGTAATGGGTGTGATGTTGGTGCAAGAGTATTACACATAAGTGCTTTGAGTGGGGCTTCAGGAGAAATGACAACTCCAACGATTACAACAAACAGAGAGTGTTACATAGTTGGAGATAAAATAAATATTACGTGGAATAAAACGAGCAGTCAGAGTGATTTCTTACATTATTGGTTAATCATCACCAATACTGATACTGGGGAAGAGTGCATCGGTGGAGCAACAGGTTCAAACGGAGATGTAAATGCAAATAGTTATCAATTTACAATTCCGAAAGAAGGACATTATAGAATTGATATATATGCAATACCTTATAATGATAAAGAGCATCGTCAGAAGGAAGCAGTGAAGACAGTAAGTACATATGGATATGATAGTTCGATAGTTAACTTAGGAGATGACTTTTACGCAAATATAATCAATACAGGAAATGGTAAGTATTTGACAGCCGATAGCGATGACAATGTGACAATAAGAACCGCCTCGGGACAGAAAAATCAGCTTTGGCATTTTAGAAAGAGAGAAAGCGGATCATATGAAATAATAAACAATGCTTCTGATAAAGCTCTTGATGATACTAATTGGGGACAGGAAAATGAAACGAATGTAGGAGTATATACAAGAAATAATACGACTGCGCAAAAGTGGTTTGTGAGAGGAGCAGAAGGTGCTTATTTTATAAACGCATCATGTGGAGATGCGGTACTTGATATAGATAGCAATGGCTCGGCAGATGGTACAAATGTGTGGTTGTATGAAAAAAATGAGAGTTCAGCTCAGAAATTCACAATAAAGAAGGTGGCAACAAGCCTTGATACTTGTAATGCTCTCGGTCTGACAACAATACAGGGCGGTTTCCGGTTATCATGGGATACCGTGTCAGGTGCAACAAAATACGAAGTGTATCGTAAGAAGGCAACGGACAGTGACTATTCTAGAATAGCAGTTGTTTCAGGAGAAGACATAGATACATACGAAGATAAAAATTGTATATCAGGAATAACATATGAGTACAGGGTTAATGCAGCAAATGATTATTGTTTAGGTGCATCAGGTGCCGAATGTCATGGCTTGTATCTTGATTCTACAAATGCATCACTTGTAAAGTATTCTGCTGATAGTGTAAACATATCATGGGATTCAGTAAGAGGAGCAGATGGATATAATATTTATTTGTATAATCAGAATGATGATACATATTCAAAGGTGAAGGATATAGCAAATGGTTCAACAACCTCTTGTGTTATATCTGGTTTAAAACAGAATACTACATATACTTATTTGGTAGAAGCATATGGTATATGTACATATGAAAATAAGAACGAAATTTATACTGGATGTAGAAGTAATATCTTGACCATTGCGACAAAAAGAATATTAAGTAATCTTGCAGTTAAAATGTCTGATTGGGATTTGAGCGGAACGGCATCACAGCCAGTATTACTTGGAAATGATGGTAATGGTGCGGTAACATATACATATGCACCAGAGGGAAGCGATGTTTTCACAGCAGAATTTCCGACAAAAGCAGGAACATATACTGTAAAGGCAGAGGTAGCAGGGACTGATAGATATTGCGCTGGAGTGGCAACATGTACGTTCACAATAACGGATAACAATAGTAAGCCAGCTCCGGTAGTCAAAAAATTATTGGATAACTTAGTATTAATACTTGACGATTGGGATATAAGCGAAAATGCATCAACACCAATTTTGACAGGCAATTTGGGCAATGGCGCAGTAATATATAGCTATGCATCAGTTGGAAGTACAGAGTACACAAGTGCTATACCAACAAAGGCGGGAACATATATAATAAAAGCTGTTGTTGCAGAGACTGATGAATATTATGGTGGAGTTGCAACCTGTAAGTTTACAATTACAGATAAATATAGTAGTTTACAGCCTGTAACGAAAAAGTCACTCAATAATCTTGTTTTGATGATGGCGGGCTGGCATGTTGGTGATCGCCCATCTTCTCCAGTTCTTACAGGAAATGATGGAAAGGGTAAAGTTACATATACATATTCTAAAGTAGGAAGTAACAAGTATTCAAATACTGTACCATCTAATGAAGGAAAGTATATAATTAAGGCATATGTTGCAGAGACAGAGGATTATTATGCAGGTACAGCAACATGTGTTTTTGAGATAACCAAAAAGCCTGTAGTTAAAAAGACACAGACAATAACAACGAATGCTGCAAATTATACTTTGGTATATGGCGGAAAGTCTGTTACCATAAAGGCAAAGACAAATGGAAATGGAAAAATATCATACAAGTCTTCTAATAACAATGTAGTTTCGATTGATAAGACTGGAAAAATGATTGTTAAAAATACAGGTAAGGTGACTGTTTCCATTTATGTAGCAGCGACGACCGCATATAAGGCCGCAACAAAGAAGGTAACAGTGGTTGTAAAGCCTAAGATACAGGCAATAAAGGGAATCAAATCACAGAAAAAGTCAAGCATATATGTTAAGTATGTTAAAGATACAAAGGTAAGTGGCTATGAGATTCAAACAGCTCTTGATAGCAAATTTAAAAAGTCTGTAAATACATATACAATAAAGCCGTACTCGAAGTATAGAGTGACATTAACTAAGAAGCGGACTGGTAAAATCTATTATGTAAGGGTGAGAAGTTATAAGATCGTAGGATCACAGAAAATATATGGAAGTTATAGTGGTATAAAGAAGATAAAAGTTAAATAATTTTTATGCCATATAAAAAATAGGGGAAAGTCTAGAAAATTTAGTCTCAGACTGTAGACAAACTACTCTGCAAAGCAATGCTTTGTAGAGTAGTTTTTTATTAATGCTTATCGTTGTTTGCGTTGATTCTTCAAATTCCTACATTGGGATCTTGCGATATGTATATAAACATCATTGAAAATCCCACAATAAATTGGTAAGATAATAAGCAAGATTGAGGTGAGCTGATGAGCGGTTATATACCACTATATACGATCTCAAATAAAATGCTTGAACTTGTTTCAGAGATATCTGAAAAAGTTGGAAGGATTACCAGTCATAAAGAGCTGGAGTCAAAACCACATTTGCGCAGAAACAACAGAATAAGATCAATTCATTCTTCGCTAAAGATAGAGGCAAATTCGTTATCATTGAATGATGTCAGAGATGTAATAAATGGACATCTGGTTCTTGACGATCAAAAGGAAATACAGGAAGTGCAAAATGCATACGTAGCCTATGAGAAGATCCCCGAAATAGATCCGACAAGTATATCAGACCTGAAAAGGATTCATGGAATATTGACGTACAGAACCGCCCGCGAGTCCGGTATATTCCGAAAAGGCGATGAGGGAGTTATTCACCCGCTTATTTTATCTGCAATATTTCATTATAAGTTTGTGTTCATTCATCCATTTGCAGATGGAAATGGATGAATGGCAAGATTGTGGCATACAGTTCTCTTATATAGGTGGAGAAGCGTATTTGAATATATACCGCTGGAGAGCCAGATTGAGCGGTTTCAGAATGAATATTATGATGCGATAGCGGTATGTCATACAAAAGGCAACTCGGACATATTTATAGAATTCATGCTCAATATGATAAATCAGATTTTGGATGAAGTCATCTTGCAGGTGAACAGGTCGAATTCAGAAGTTTCAGAATATGTGAAGCGGATGCTGGCGGTCATGGAATATGAAGTGCCGTATACGTCAAATTCCATAATGGAAGCGCTGGGGCTTAAGTCCAAAGAGACCCTTAGAAAAAATTATATAAATCCGGCGATGGAGCTTGGACTGATAAAGATGACATTGCCTGATAAACCTAACAGCAGAAATCAGAGATATGTAAAGCAGTAGAAAAGTTATGTCATCAGGTAATGCAATAAAACAACTTTTCCATATCAAATAAACGAAACTGACTGTAAAATATAAATTGTAAACAAAACACTAAAAGTTTGAAATACCCAACGGAGGTTAAACACATGGAAGATAGAGTACTTGACTGGGCAGTATATGAGAAGACAGCCCGTGAGATGGCTGCAGAGGGACTGGTTCTGTTAAAGAACGACAACAAAGCTCTGCCACTTAAGCAGGGAGAGACGGTTTCTGTATTTGGACGTATGCAGAATCATTATTATAAGAGTGGAACCGGTTCAGGCGGCATGGTGAATGTTGCCAGAGTGGTAGGAATCCTTGATGCACTTAATGAGTGCAAGGATGTAAATGTCAATCAGAAACTGGCAGAGACTTATGCCGCATGGGATAAGGAACATCCTGTGGAGCTGGGACTTGGCTGGGGACAGGAGCCGTGGTCACAGGCAGAGATGCCGGTTACAGAGGAGCTCGTGCAGGAGGCTGCCGGCGAGTCGGATTCGGCCATAGTGATAATCGCTAGGACGGCAGGCGAGGACAAGGACAATACACTTGAAAAAGGAGCATTTATGCTCACTGATATAGAGACTGATATGCTTAGACTTGTCAGAGAGAATTTCCAGAAGATGGTCGTTCTCTTGAATGTCGGCGGTCTTATAGATATGTCATTTCTTGACACGATTTCCCCGGATGCCTGCATGTATGTATGGCAGGGTGGAATGGTCGGAGGATATGGAGTGGCTGATGTCCTCGTAGGAGATGTCAGCCCTTCAGGAAAACTCACAGACACGATAGCCTACGATATCAAGGATTATCCTGCGTATGACAATTTCGGCGGCGAAGAGAGAAACTTCTACGCTGAGGATATCTATGTGGGATACCGTTACTTTGAGACATTTGCAAAGGATAAGGTCAGATATCCGTTTGGCTACGGATTGTCATACACAGACTTCAAGATCGGCGTAAAACATGCAAGCCTGGATTTTGAAAAAGGTGTGGCGAATATCTGTGTCAAAGTCACAAATACAGGAAAGAGACTTGGCAAGGAGGTTGTCCAGGTGTACGGTGAGATGCCACAGGGCAGGCTTGGCAAGCCATCCAGAGTGCTCATTGATTTTGCGAAGACAAAGGAACTTGTTCCGGGACTCAGCGAAGAGCTGAAGTTTGAGATTCCGCTTGACCGTATGGCATCATTTGACGATTCGGGAGTCACGGGCCATAGAAACTGTTATGTGCTTGAAGCTGGAGACTACACTATCCATGTAGGAAACAGCATAAGAAATACAACAGAGTGTCTGTTCTTTGAGCTTGCCGAGATTGTGGAGCTTCAGAAGCTTCAGGAGGCACTTGCACCTTATGAGAAGTTTGACCGCATGAAACCATTCTGTGATGAGAACGGCAGGATGCTTATAGAGTATGAGGAGACACCTCTAGTCACTGTTGATATGTATGACAGGAGAGAGCAGGAACTGCCGGAGGAGATACCGGTTACCGGTGACAAGGGAATTATGCTTCTTGATGTAAGGGAAGGCAGGGCCACCATGGATGAGTTCATAGCGCAGTTTGATGATGAGGATCTGGCATGCTTTGTCCGCGGCGAGGGAATGGGAAGTTCTCTTGTGACGGCGGGAACGGCGTCAGCATTTGCCGGGGTATCGCCAAATTTGATCGCACATAAGATTCCGTCGGTGTGCTGTGATGACGGACCATCGGGAATGAGACTCGACTCAGGTATGAAGGCATTCTCACTTCCAAATGGCACTCTGTGCGGATGTTCATTTAACAAAGAATTGAACACCAGACTGTATGCACTTCTCGGACTTGAGATGACAGCAAATAAGGTTGAGGTTCTTCTTGGACCGGGAATGAATATCCACCGTCACCCGCTTAATGGACGAAACTTTGAGTATTTCTCCGAGGATCCATACCTTACGGGTTCCATTGCAACTGCACAGTTAGAGGGACTTAAGTCCAGCGGCGTGTCCGGAACGATCAAGCATTTCTGCGGAAATAATCAGGAGTATCACCGCCATACGACGGACTCGGTCATCTCCCAGAGGGCACTTAGGGAGATATACCTGAAGGGATTTGAGATAGCTGTCAAGTCGGGATATGCCGACTCTGTTATGACAACATATGGTCTGGTAAATGGTCTCTACACCGCAGGAAGTTATGATCTGAATACCACGATACTCAGAAATGAGTGGGGATTTACAGGCGTGGTCATGACAGATTGGTGGGCATCCATCAACCGCAGGGGTATGGAGCCGGATGCAAATGACTTTGCGACTATGATACAGGCACAGAATGACATGTATATGTGCTGCCCGGACGGCTCGAAGAACATGGGCGGAGATAATGTCATAGAGGCACTTCAGGACGGACGTATATTGAGAGCTGAGCTTCAGAGAATTGCAAAGAATGTGTGTAACTTTGCCATGAATACGAATGCATTTAAGCGTCTTGTGGGAGAGCCTGTAGAGGTAGAGATAATAAACCGTCCAAAGCAGGCGGACGATTTTTCAATTGATGATGTGGAATACATCAATGTCGACAGAGACATACTTATAGATCTGACAGAGAAGGCCAGCACCGCCGACACGAATTATGTCATAGCACTTGATGTTGAACATCCGGGAGAGTATGAGGTGAGCCTGAGGGGAAGCTCGACACTCGAAAAGCTTGCCCAGCTGCCGTGTACCCTGTTTTTCAACGGATTCCCTGTGAGCAATTTCACATTTAACGGAACTGACGGCAAGGATGTTGTGATCAGGAAAGAGGTCAAATTTTACGGCAGATTCAATGTGCTCCGACTGTATGTGAAATCGAATGGACTTGATCTCAAGGATATTAAGTTTAGTTTTGAAAAAGAATTTTGATCTGAAAATAAATATTGACATAGACTGCCATAGATGGTAACCTAAATTAACTCTTTGCACTGCATATAAATCTACAGTACAAACTGAGCAGACCATTGGCGAAAGCCAAGGAGTCGGGCCATCATGGCAGTGGAATCTTTACATCCACGGGACAGTAGTTACTAATACTGAGTCGTGGGTGTTTTTTTATACTTTTTTAGACATTCTATAAAATCTCCCACATATATTTAGTGATAAGAGCTTTCTGAAATATATTGATCGCACAGCATCGGTCTTTTGATTAAGGTGATTATCAATAGACTGGTGTTCATTTAAGAAAGGATGGCTGATTATATGGAAAGCGCAAACAAAATAAACACGATGGCGGCATCTGCCGTATCAGAGGATGAGTTTAAAAAGGTTGCAAATAAAGTATCGTTTATAACTATAGTACAGAACGTACTGTTGTCAGTATTCAAATTATTTGCGGGAATATTTGCACATTCAAATGCAATGATAAGTGATGCGGTACATTCAGCATCAGACGTGTTCAGCACCATAATAGTGATAATTGGAGTAAAACTAGCGTCGAAGGAATCCGACAAGGAGCATCCTTACGGCCATGAGAGGCTTGAGTGTGTGGCAGCGATCGTGTTGTCTATAGTGCTGCTGTATACCGGTATCAAGATCGGCTCGCAGGCGGTTAAGGACATAATCGGTGGCAATTACCAAAGCCTGCAGAAACCGGGGATGCTGGCACTGGTGGCGGCTGTTGTATCCATTGTCACAAAGGAGATAATGTACTGGTACACAAGACACTATGCGAAGAAGATAGATTCAAGCGCACTTATGGCAGATGCATGGCATCACCGATCAGATGCGCTGTCATCGGTCGGCGCGCTTGTCGGTATCGGTGGTGCGATGATGGGATTCCCGGTTATGGATTCCATTGCAAGTATTGTTATCTTTGTATTCATAGCTAAGGCGGCATACGATATCTTCAAGGATGCCATGGATAAGATGGTGGATCACTCCTGCGATGAAGAGACAGAGAAAGAGATGAGGGATTTTGTGCTCGCCCAGAAAGAAGTTCTCAGTGTTGATCTTCTTCACACAAGGATATTTGGCAACAAAATATATGTAGATGTGGAGATAGGTGTAAACGGTTCATATACATTAAGACATGCGCATGAGATAGCGGAAGAGGTCCATGAGGGAATAGAGAAGAATTTTCCAAAGGTAAAGCATGTGATGGTGCATGTCAATCCTGCGGATGTGGCAGAATAATCATAGATTGATAACGCAGAGTAAGGCACGGATCAGATTTGGTCTGTGTCTTATTTTTGTGTGCTGGAAGCTGCAAAACGAGTACCAAACCTGCAAATAGTCAAAAACAATCAAAATAATTCAAAAATCTTCAAAAATATGCAGAATAATGATTGACAATCTTCATTTGCGATGATATTATGCATATAGATTGATTGAAAGTGACTGAAATCAAGTGAAAACCACCTTGAAACAATCACAAATAATTGAAAACAGTCAAAAAATATGTTATCCTAAAGAAAAGTTAAAAGCACCGGATGCAGATATATGCATTCTGAAAAGCCACGAAAAAAGAAAATACACAAACACGAAAAACACATATACAGGAGACATACTTAAAAGACAGGAGGCAATTATTATGATGACCGAGGATAGATACACAGCGATTTTAGATGCACTGAAAGAGAGAAAGTCTATGACAGTTGCAGAGTTCACGGAGATCACGGGAGCGTCAGAATCTACTATAAGAAGAGATTTGATAGCTCTGGACGATATGGGTAAGATCAAGAGATTCCATGGTGGTGCCAAGGCGATCGAGCATGAATATATCACCAATGAGGCACCGGTTTCAGCCAAGGCACAGCTCAACGTCGAAGAGAAAAGTGCCATTGCAAAATATGCGGCAACGATGATCAATGATGAAGATTTCATATTTATAGATGCAGGAACCAGCACGGAGCTCATGATCGACTATATCGGCGAAACAAATGCCACATTTGTCACCAATGGAATAGCACATGCCAAGCGGCTTCTCAAGAAGAACCTCAGAACGTATATGATAGGCGGACTTGTAAAGCCGATCACAGAGGCGATCATCGGAGCCGAGGCAGTCAATTCCATGAAAAAGTTCAATTTCACAAAGTGCTTTCTTGGAACGAATGGAATCCATATGGATTACGGATTCACAACGGTTGATGTGGAAGAAGCTATGGTGAAGATGGAAGCGGTGAACAGATCTTATGCGAGCATAGTCCTTGCTGACAGCAGCAAGTTCGACAAGGTGACGGCAGTGACATTTGCAGCAATCGAAAAAGCCTGTATTATCACGGACAGACTTGTAAATGATAAGTACATAGACGCCACAGTTGTAAAGGAGGTACTCAGATAATGATTTATACGGTGACATTCAATCCGGCGCTCGATTATGTTGTCAAGATGGACAGCCTTGAGCTTGGAATGGTGAACAGAAGTAAGTCAGAAGCTATATTCTATGGCGGCAAAGGTATCAATGTCTCCACCGTACTTAAGAACATAGGAGTTGATTCCGTAGCTCTCGGTTTTGTTGCCGGATTTACCGGTAAGGAGATTGAGGACGGAGTCAAGGCCATGGGAGTTAAGACAGATTTTATCCAGCTGAAGAATGGTCTCAGCAGGATAAATGTCAAGATCAAGGCAGAACAGGAGACGGAGATCAACGGACAGGGGCCCGACATTAAGAAAGATGAGCTTCAGCAGATGTTTGACAAGCTGGACAAGCTCCAGTCGGGAGATTGCCTGATACTTGCGGGAACCATCCCTGCTTCACTTCCATCTGACATATACGAGCAGATCATGGAGAAGCTTATGAACAGGAACATCGACATCGTGGTGGATGCGACAAAGGATCTTCTGCTCAATGTATTGAAGTTCCATCCATTCCTCATCAAGCCGAATAACCATGAGCTTGGCGAGATGTTCGGAGTAGTCTTAAAGAGCGACGACGAGATCGTTGAGTATGCGAAGAAGCTTCAGGTCATGGGTGCACGAAATGTACTCATATCCATGGCAGGGGATGGAGCAATACTTATCACAGAGACAGGAGAGGTTCACAAGATCGGAGTTCCAAAGGGAACAGTTGTGAACTCAGTAGGGGCAGGTGATTCTATGGTGGCAGGTTTTACAGCAAGCTACCTGAAGGATCACGATTACATGGAAGCGCTGAAGAGAGGAACAGCAACCGGAAGTGCCACAGCATTTTCAGAAGGCCTTGCCACAGCGGACAAAGTAGAAGAACTCTACAAGCAGTTATAGTAAAACGTACGTGTTCCGTCGTGAGAGGGAATACTTAGGAGATTCAGATATCGCACAGCAGCATATGTGGATGCGGCTGATTATTTAAGAGGAGGTTACGCTTATGAGAATCACAGAGCTTTTATCAAAGGAAAGCATTGCTCTGGGTGTAAAGGTAGATTCAAAGGATGCAGCGATCGACTACCTTGTAAACCTGCACGATGCAGCAGGCAACATCTCAGACAAGAAAACATACAAAGAAGGAATACTTAAGAGAGAGGAAGAGGGCTCAACAGCTATAGGAGAAGGAATAGCGATCCCTCACTCCAAGAACAAGGCAGTCAAGAGACCTGGACTTGCAGCTATGACAGTTCCAGATGGAGTTGATTACGACTCACTTGACGGACAGCCATCAAACCTGTTCTTCATGATCGCAGCACCAGAGAGCGGATCAGATGTACATCTTGAGGTACTTTCAAGACTGTCTATGCTCCTCATGGATGAGGACTTCAGAGCAGAGCTTCTGAAGGCAGCAGACAAGGATGAATTCCTTGCAGTCGTTGACAAATATGAGAACGCAAAGTTCCCAGAGGAGACAGCAGAGAAGCCTGAGGAAAAGGCAGTTGAGAAGGCTCCTGAGAAGAAAGGCTTTAGAGTGCTTGCCGTTACAGCGTGTCCTACAGGGATAGCTCACACATATATGGCAGCCGAGGCACTTGAGAAGGCCGGCGCCAAGATGGGATATGCATTAAAGGCTGAGACAAATGGCTCAGGCGGAGCAAAAAATATACTTACTGATGAAGAGATCGCAAACTGTGATGGTATCATAGTTGCAGCTGACAAGAGTGTTGAAACAGCAAGATTTGATGGAAAGCCGGTTCTTTTCACAAGAGTGGCAGACGGAATACACAAGCCTGAGGAGCTCATACAGAAGATCGTGGATGGTCAGGTTCCTGTTCACCACGAGGAGGGCGGCAGAAAAGAGTCAAGCAGTGCAAATGGCAGTGTGGGAAGCAGAATATACAAGCATCTTATGAACGGAGTATCACACATGCTCCCATTCGTAATCGGCGGTGGTATCCTCACAGCTCTTGCATTCCTTATAGATACACTTTGCGGATTTGGTGCAACAGGTGGATCCAACTTCGGTTCCATGACCCCGCTCTCAGCATTCTTCAAGTATGCCGGTGGCCTGGCGATGGGCGTGATGGTTCCGGTGCTTGCAGGATTTATAGCAGAGTCCATAGCAGACAGACCTGGACTTGCGGTTGGTTTCCTCGGCGGTATCCTGGCATCTTCCGGAAATGCAGCCTTGTCCGGTTATGTATGGGCAGGAGATAACCTTGGCGGCTTCCAGTCATTTATATCAAAGTTTGGATTCGTCGCAGAAGGCGGCGGAAATACAGTATCAGGTTTCCTCGGCGGTATCGCAGCAGGTTTCCTTGCAGGATATGTAGTTCTTCTTCTTAGAAAGATCTGCTCAAAATTCCCTAAGTCACTGGAGGGAATTAAGCCAACACTTATATATCCACTTGTTGGTATGTTTATAGTTGCAGTACTTATGATATTTATACTCAATCCAATTATTGGATTGATCAATACAGGACTTTCAGATATGCTGACAGCCCTTGCAAATAAAAATCTTCTCATCCCACTTGGAATTATCCTCGGCGGTATGATGGCGATAGACATGGGCGGCCCTATAAACAAGGCAGCTTATGTATACGGAACAATGGTTCTCGCAACAGCGTCAGAGCTTGTCGCAGGCGGCGCACAGCTCTCAGATCCAGCAGTTCAGGCATGCTATATCTCAATGGCATCAGTTATGGTAGGTGGTATGGTACCTCCACTTGGAATTGCCCTTGCATGTATCTTCTTCCCTAAGAAGTTCACAAAGGCAGAGAGAAACTCAACAGTATCAAACATCGTAATGGCTTGTGGATTCATCACAGAGGGCGCAATACCATTTGCAGCTGCAGATCCACTCCACGTAATACCATGTACACTCGTAGGCGCAGCAGTTGCAGGTGGAATGTCAGCAGCGTTCAAATGTACACTGATGGCACCTCACGGTGGAATATTCGTATTCGCAACAGTAGGCAACTGGTTACCATACATCATTTCATGGCTTGTTGGATCAGCGATCACATGTATCATGCTCGGTCTTATCAAGAGAAAAGTGCAGGAGTAAAAAATGCACAAAAGTAATGCACAAAAAACGACAGAATGTTATAATTTATACAATTGGGGTTTGTGAAAATCTGTCGGATATATGGAATAACGAAAAAGGTGTGGGGAACATCTGGCTGTGATACCATATAACAGAAAAATGCAGATCAAATGTTTTTACAAAATTCTGCTAAATCCGAGGGTTGATAAGAAACAGAACCATAAAGCAGATAATTACAAGTCACAATATATTATTAAACAAAACAAGGGCCGCTTATGTAACACAAATTCTGCAAGTGATATATACAATCACTTGCAGTCGTATAATGATCATTGCGGCCCGTATTAGAAAAGGAGAAGATTATTATGGTAGCACAGACAGTAAAAGTAGTAAATGAACAGGGACTTCATATGAGACCAGCAGGAGTGTTTGCAAAGGAGATGACAAAGTTCTCATGCGCAGTAACTCTCGACGTAGCAGGCAAGAAGATCAATGCCAAGAGCGTGATGCTGATCATCGCAGCATGCATCAAGTGTGGTGCTGAGGTTACAGTAGAGTGTGATGGTGCAGACGAGAAGGAGGCTCTTGCAAAGGCAGTTGAGCTCATCGAGTCAGGATTCGGCGAGTAGAGCGAGTAGATGTTCTAACGTCGCAGCAGGAAAATGATAAGTGAAATCTGATATCAGACTTCAGTAAATGTTACGGACAAATGGTACTCAGATTGAGTACCATTTGTTGTATATAAAATAATTGGAGGTTTTCTTATGAAAAAAGGAATCGCGGGTTCAGCCGGCTACGGCGTTGGAAAGGTTGTGATCATATCTGACGCAAAGCCGGAATATGAGAACAGAACGATCACAGATACAGATGCAGAGATCAAGAGATATGACGATGCAGTTGCAGCATTTACAGAGAAGACTCATGCCATGGCAGAGGCTATGAAGGAGAGTGTCGGAGAGCACAATGCCGAGATACTTGAAGGACACATACTTCTCCTCACAGATCCGGGGATGGATGAGATAACAAAAGGTGCCATCATGAGCGGAACCTGTGCAGAGGCGGCATTTGAGAGTACATGTGACATGTTTGCAGGAATGTTCCAGATGGCGGATGATGAGCTCACAAGACAGAGAGCAACGGATATCGGCGACATCAAGGTGAGAATGCTCAAGATACTTACTGGCACGCCGGACGTGAACATATCAGAGGTTCCAGCCGGAACGATTCTTGTGGCTGAGGATCTCACCCCATCCATGACAGCGGGAATCGTCAAGGAGAATGTGGCAGGAATCATCACTGCGGTTGGTGGCAAGACATCCCACTCAGCTATTCTTGCGAGGGCACTTGAGATACCGGCGGTACTCAGTGTGGACGGAATAGTTGACAAGGTTTCGGATGGCATGACAGCAGTAGTTGACGGATGCGATGGAATCTGCATACTTGATCCGTCCCAGGAAGAGATAGAGAAATATCAGGCAAAGAGAGAGAAGTATCTTAGCGACAAGGCACTTCTCGAGGTATACAGAGGCAAAGACACAGTCACAGCTGACGGTGTAAAGGTACATCTGTATGGCAATATCGGTAATCCGGAGGATGCAAAGCAGGTTGCTGCATGTGATGGAGAGGGCGTTGGCCTTTTCAGAACAGAGTTCCTGTTCATGGGCGCATCGGAGCTCCCATCTGAGGAAGAGCAGTTCCGGGCGTACAAGGCGGCTGCCGAGACCATGGAGGGCAGAGAAGTCATCATCAGAACCCTTGATGTGGGTGGTGACAAGGATATCCCATACCTTGGACTTGAGAAAGAGGACAATCCGTTCTTAGGTTTCAGAGCAGTGAGATATTGTCTGCAGAATAAAGATTCATACAGAGTACAGCTGAGGGCACTTCTCCGCGCAAGTGCATTTGGCGATATCAAGATTATGGTACCGCTTGTCACATGTGTTGATGAGATCAGAAGCGTGAAGGCTCTTGTTAAGGAGCTCATGGCTGAGCTTGATGCAGAGAATATAGCATACAATAAGGATATCCAGGTCGGTGCAATGATAGAAACGCCTGCGGCAAGTCTCATAGCAGACCTGCTCGCAAAGGAGGCAGACTTCTTCAGTATAGGCACAAATGACCTGACACAGTACACCATGGCGGTCGACAGAGGCAATGCAAAGGTTGCGTATCTGTACTCGTCCTACAATCCTGCAGTTCTCCGCTCCATGAAGAATATCATCGAGGCGGCAAATGCAGCGGGCATCATGGTAGGCATGTGCGGTGAGGCGGCAGCAGATCCGTTGCTCATACCTCTCCTCATATCATTTGGACTGGGAGAGTTTTCAGTCAGTGCCACTTCAGTCCTTGCGACAAGAGGAACGATAGCCAAGTGGTCGAAGGCTGAAGCAGATGAGTTGGCAGCAAAGGCACTCTCACTTGCAACAGAGACGGAGGTTGCGGAACTTCTCAAAGCAAATGCAAGATAGATAAAAGTGCACAATATGGCTTGGTAAAAATATGAGTACATTTTTGTATGGTTCATGTGTTTGAGAAATCAATAATGAACAAAAACCATGACTCGTAGTGACTATTTTCACGAAAATAAAAAAAGTCGGCATTTTTAACTGGAAAAAGTGCCGATTTTTTTGTTACAGTATAATTAGTAGCAGGAAGAACACATAGTGAACAGAGTCAGCCTTGCAGATCGAAACAGACAGGTGCATCATATCGTAATTTTAGTGAGTTTGTTTTAACAGTATTATAGATGGAAATAATATGGATAGGAGGATGTAATAATGTTTGAGAATGAAAAAGTAAACCATGTGAAGTTTGGTGAAGGCAGTGTGATGGAATGTGATGGAAGCCATATAAGAATTGTATTTTCTTATAATAATGTAGAAAAGACATTTGCCTATCCGGGAGCATTTGACAAGTTTGTCACCTTCCAGAGCAAAGAGGCACAGCAGGCAGCGGAGAGCGAGCTTGAGCAGATAAGGCTGAACCAGAAAAAGCTGGAGGGAATGAAGAAGCTTATAATTCAGGAGAACGAGAGACGGAAAGAGGAAGCACTCAAGGCCAAGGCGAAGAGAAAGAGACAGTAATATAAAGTAAGATATAATAGTCCCTGCCAGAGAGAAAAATTCTCTTTTGGCGGGATTTTTTGCACCTGAGGATCATTTTTAGAACAGTGCTATTTTTACATATACCTTGATTTTGTTGATATTTTTTGCTAAATTAAGTACGTACGTGTATAAATAGGGGCGTTTGCACCCATTTACAGAATAAAATGATCATAACAGTCAGAATTTGGCTGTCGGAAAGGACGGAGCACAGAGTGTATAAGATTACTAAGGTTGAACAGTTGACAGAGACCATATACCTCATGGACGTGGTTGCACCACGAGTTGCAAATAAATGTCTTCCGGGACAGTTTGTAATTGTCAGAGGTTCTGAGGATGGAGAGAGAATTCCTCTCACTATCTGCGATTACTCAAGAGAGGACGGAACCATCACTATAGTATTCCAGGTAGTTGGAGCTGCTACAGAGATGATGAAGAATAAGAAGGCAGGAGATTCATTTGCGGATTTCGTTGGACCACTTGGATGTCCGTCAGAGTTCTGCAAGGAGGATATAGAAGAACTCAAGAAAAAGAAGATTCTCTTCGTTGCAGGTGGTGTTGGAACAGCGCCTGTATACCCACAGGTAAAGTGGCTCCACGAGCAGGGCATCGAAGCTGACGTCATCGTCGGAGGAAGAAACAAGTCACTCATCATTCTTGAGGATAAGATGAAGAAGGTAGCCGGCAACCTGTATATCACAACAGATGACGGTTCATATGGAAGCAAGGGTGTCGTTACAAATGAGATCCAGAAGCTTGTAGATGCTGGCAACAAGTATGATGTGTGTGTTGCCATCGGACCTATGATCATGATGAAGTTTGTATGTAAGCTCACAAAGGAGCTTGAGATTCCTACAGTTGTCAGCCTTAACCCTATCATGGTAGACGGAACAGGTATGTGTGGTGCCTGCCGTGTGACAGTAGGAGGAGAGGTTAAGTTCGCGTGTGTAGATGGACCAGAGTTCGACGGTCACAAGGTGAACTTTGAGGAGGCTATGCAGCGTCAGCAGCTCTACAAGACTGTAGAGGGCAGAGCATTCCTTGCAGCAAAAGAGGGCGATACACATCATGGCGGATGTGGAAACTGTGGAGGTGACAAGTAATGGCTATAGAAGTAGATGTTTGGAAGAGAGTGCCGGTTCGCGAGCAGGAGCCACAGGTACGTGCAAAGAATTTTGAAGAGGTTTGTTACGGATATAATGAAGAGGAGGCTATGGCTGAGGCTTCAAGATGTATAGGATGTAAGAATGCCCCATGTATGAATGGCTGTCCTGTATCTATCAATATCCCTGGATTTATAGCTCAGGTCAAGGAAGGCAACTTCGCTGAGGCATTCAAGATCATCAGCGAGTCATCAGCACTTCCTGCTGTATGTGGCCGTGTATGTCCACAGGAGACACAGTGTGAGCAGAAGTGTATCAGAGGAATCAAGGGCGAGGCGATATCCATCGGTAAGCTTGAGAGATTTGTTGCTGACTGGGCCCGTGAGAACGGAATCAAGCCAGAGCCTGCAAAGGAGATGAATGGTCACAAGGTGGCAGTCATCGGATCAGGCCCTTCAGGTGTGACAGCAGCCGGAGATCTTGCAAAGATGGGTTACGATGTAACTATATTCGAGGCACTTCACCAGCCGGGCGGAGTTCTCGTATACGGAATTCCAGAGTTCCGTCTTCCAAAGGAGAAGGTAGTTGCCAAGGAGATCGAGAACATCAAGTCACTTGGTGTTAAGATAGAGACAAATGTAGTAGTAGGAAAGTCAGTCACAATCGACTCACTCCTTGAGGATGAGGGATTTGACGCAGTGTTCATCGGATCAGGTGCAGGACTTCCTAAGTTCATGGGTATCCCAGGCGAGAATGCCAACGGCGTATTCTCAGCAAATGAGTACCTCACAAGAAGCAACCTCATGAAGGCATTTGACGAGAATTCAAATACACCTATCATGAGAGGTAAGAAGGTTGCCGTTGTCGGTGGTGGAAATGTTGCTATGGATGCAGCAAGAACAGCACTCAGACTTGGCGCTGAGACGCATATCGTATACAGACGTTCAGAGGAGGAGCTCCCAGCCAGAGTTGAGGAGGTTCATCATGCTAAGGAAGAGGGAATCATATTTGATCTCCTCACAAACCCAACAGAGATCCTTGAGGATGAGAACGGCTGGGTATGCGGTATGAAGTGTGTGAAGATGGAGCTCGGTGAGCCAGACGCATCAGGCAGAAGAAGACCTGTTGTGATTCCAGATTCAGAGTTCACAATGGACGTTGACACAGTAATCATGTCACTTGGAACTTCACCAAACCCACTTATCTCATCTACAACAGAGGGACTTGAGACAAACAAGTGGAAGTGTATCGTTGCAGAAGAGGCAAACGGACAGACAACCAAGGAAGGCGTATATGCCGGTGGCGATGCCGTAACAGGTGCTGCAACAGTTATACTTGCAATGGAAGCTGGTAGAGCTGGTGCAAAGGGAATTGATGAGTACATCAAGAACAACAAGTAATAATTATATAGAGTCATAAAACGAGGCTGATGTGTATAGAGAATACTTCACATCAGCTTTGTTTTATATACGGGGGATTAGTTATGTATGATGAATTTGCAAAATGGTTAGACAGAATTTTAGATGAGAATATGCCGCTGCCGGGGGTGGCGATCAACTTCAATATATATGAAGAGGTGGACTTGCATTGGTCGATCCAGTTGATAAGTTCAACTTATTTTGACGAGGAGGACGAGGACTGGAATTGTTACGAGGAGTTCACGACAGGGGAAGATCTGTACGAATGGCAGCAGGGTGTAGGCTGGGAGAAGATACTTGATATTTCCTGTGAGATGATCAGAAAGTATCTCACAGAAGGAAAATATGCTGAGAAACTTAAGAAGTACGAGGCTGTTGCCGCTGGATTCGTGGACGGCGATGTGGAAATCCTGTACAGAAGATAGAGTGTTATGGAAACTAGTATGTAGTAGAAAATTGAAAATCTAGTGGGTAGTAGGAAATCGAGTGAATTGTGGGAAAACGAAAGCATTATAAGAAATAATGCACGTTGTATGAAAATGTGTGAGTTGTAGAAATATAGTATGTATTGCAGAAAAATTGTGATAGGTGGGTGACAACATGAAAACTTTATATGTATCAGATCTGGACGGTACGCTTCTTCGCAGCAATGAGACCACATCCGAGTATACAAACAGTGTAATCAATAATCTGACAGATAGAGGAATGATATTCTCTTATGCCACGGCGCGCTCCCTTATCACAGCTAAGAAGGTGACAAGCGGACTGCGGGCAGAAATTCCACTGATCGTATACAATGGGGCGTTTATCGTAGACAATGTTACCGGTGAAGTCCTTGCTGCAAATTACTTTGATGAATCGGTAGGATCAGTGCTTGACGATCTGTTCGGTAATCAGATATTTCCGATAGTGTATGCGCGGATAGATGGCAAGGAGAAATTTTCGTATGTTCCGGAGCTGTGCACAGATGGTATGAAGAAATTTCTGCTCAGCAGGCAGGGGGATGTCAGGACAAATATCGTAAAGTCAGCAGAGAACTTGAAAGTGGGAGATATTTTCTACATAACCTGCATTGACAGTCCGGAAAAATTAAAACCGTTGTACGATAAGTATAAGGATAAATTTCACTGTGTATATCAGAAAGACATTTATACAGATGAACAATGGCTGGAGATCATGCCGTTTGCAGCATCTAAGGCAAATGCAATAAAACAGTTGCAGGAACTTCTGGAATGCGACAGGGTGGTTGCCTTTGGAGATGGCAGGAATGATATAGATATGTTTGAACTTGCTGACGAAAGCTACGCAGTGCAAAATGCTGATGAACAGCTAAAAAGGTATGCCACATCGGTTATATCATCAAATGATGAGGATGGGGTGGCGCACTGGCTTGAGGATAATTATATCGTAAAATGACGAAAACTTATGGGTAAAAATCCAGGTTGGGTATAACGGTAAATATACATAAAAATCAGGTTGTAATTTGCGCAGAGCAGGGTATATAATGACACTACACATTTATAATCTTAAGTAAATATGCTAATATGATTGTGAAACACAAGTTGCACCACGAGATAAGGTGCTTGAATAGGGAAAAGGACAATTGCGGTTATGTAGGATAATATTGTAATTGCCTTAGAAAGTGAGAAGGAGAAGACATCTTATGGAAAAGAAAGAACTGATATACTACAGACTGGATGAGGTGGATGAGAAGATACTTGCCATGCTTCAGGACAATGCACGTGTATCACTCAAGGATATAGGTGCTGAGGTGTCCATGTCACCTACAGCAGTTGGAACAAGAATAGACAGGATGCTTGCCGAGGGCGTGCTTGAGGGATTTACGACCAAGCTCAACCCGGAGGCTATGGGTCATTATATCAAGGCATTTATCAATCTGGAGGTTTCACCTGAGCAGAAGGCTGAGTTCTATCCATATATAGACAGCGTGTTAAATGTTGTGGAGTGCAACTGTGTGACAGGAGATTACTCAATGCTCATTGAGGTACGTTTCAAGACAACAGCAGATCTCGATCATTTTGTTGGTGAACTTCAGAGATTTGGCAAGACCAAGACTCAGATCGTATTCTCCACAAATGTAAAGCACAGATGCAGATACTGGAAGAATGATCTTCACCACGATGAGGAGAAGAAGTAAAAAGTGAAAACTGTGTCGAAAAGACTTTAGACGTTTAACTCAGCGGGAAATACCCCAAAACAAGAAGAATGTTTATAAATAATAAGCTTAATTGATAAAAACAGGGGAAAATTAAGCAAAAACAAAAAAATACTTAGATTTCACAAGTTTTTTCTTTACAATCTTAATTTCCTATACTATAATAGGGAGCGTGGTCAGAAAATAATTAACAGGTCACGATATATAATCAGTTTAGGAGGATTTTTACTATGTCATATGTTGATGAAGTACTCGAGATAGTACAGAAGAAGAATGCAGATCAGCCTGAGTTCTTACAGGCAGTAACAGAGGTTCTTGATTCACTCAGACCTTGTATCGAGGCAAATGAGGAGCTTTACAGAAAGAATGCTATCCTCGAGAGAATCACAGAGCCAGATAGACAGCTCATGTTCAGAGTACCATGGGTAGATGACAACGGACAGGTACAGGTCAACAGAGGTTTCCGTGTACAGTTCAACAATGCCATTGGACCATACAAGGGAGGTCTCAGACTTCACCCATCAGTAAACCTTGGTATCATTAAGTTCCTTGGTTTCGAGCAGGTTTTCAAGAACTCACTTACAACACTTCCAATCGGTGGCGGTAAGGGTGGTTCAGACTTCGACCCTAAGGGTAAGTCAGACAGAGAGATCATGGCATTCTGCCAGAGCTTCATGACAGAGCTTTGTAAGTATATCGGTGCTGATGTCGATGTTCCAGCTGGAGATATCGGAACAGGCGCTAGAGAGATCGGTTTCATGTTCGGTCAGTTCAAGAGAATCCGTGGATCATACGAGGGAGTTCTCACAGGTAAGGGACTTACATATGGTGGATCACTTGCTCGTACAGAGGCTACTGGTTACGGACTGCTTTACCTTACAAACGCACTGTTAAAGGATCATGACATTGATATCGCAGGCAAGACTTGTGCAGTATCAGGTGCTGGTAATGTTGCAATCTACGCAATCCAGAAGGCACATCAGTTAGGTGCTAAGTGTGTTACATGTTCAGATTCTACAGGTTGGATCTACGATCCAGAAGGAATCGATGTTGCACTTCTTAAGGAAGTTAAGGAAGTTAAGAGAGCACGTCTTGATGCTTATGCTGCTGCTAGACCATCAGCTGAGTACCATGTAAAGAAGGATGCAAATGATCACGGCGTATGGTCAATCAAGTGTGACCTTGCTCTTCCATGTGCTACACAGAACGAGCTTAACCTTGACGATGCTAAGATGCTTGTTGCAAACGGCGTTATCTCAGTAACAGAGGGCGCTAACATGCCTACAACTCTTGAGGCTACTAAGTACCTTCAGGAGAATGGTGTTCTCTTCGTTGGTGGTAAGGCTGCAAATGCAGGTGGTGTTGCTACATCAGCTCTTGAGATGAGCCAGAACAGCGAGAGACTTTCATGGACATTCGAGGAAGTTGACGGCAAGCTTAAGGGAATCATGGAGACAATCTACGCTAACATCTCAGATGCAGCAAAGAGATACGACATGACAGTTGGCGGAAACGCAGACTATGTTGCAGGTGCTAACATCGCCGGCTTCGAGAAGGTTGTTGACGCTATGCTTGCTCAGGGTGTTTGCTAATCATAAGCATTTGACGAGAGCCACATCTTCAAATCAACTAGACATAAGATTATAATATAAGACTATAGACGTCCATCTGTGGAGTGATCCGCAGATGGGCGTTTTTGCGTTGCAGTTGTCTTCGGTGACTCCTGTTGGTGTAATCTCTATGTTGTATATGTCTACCCTCACTTTGACTTTGCTTCCATCGTGCACGCCGCGCCAAGCACGATAAGGGCGCCTAGCTCTCTGCGGCGGCACAGAAGCGTCAAAGTTCGGTCGCCGACACTACCGATTGGATATACAACGTAGAGAATACACACCAACAGGAGTCACCGAAGACAATTTTTTATATTTAAAGTTCGTTTAAGTTTTACAGGCTATTATAGCATCATCAAGAGGGAATAAGGTAAAGAAAGGATGATGCTTATGGCAGACAACACGTTTAAAAGATATGAACTTAAGTACATGTTAGATAGAGAACAGTACGAGCAGATAATGAGCGAAATGATAAGGTATATGCAACCGGACAGGTTTGCACATAGCCAGATCATTAACATATATTTCGACACTCCTTCCCACAGGCTCATCAGAGACTCCATAGAAAAGCCGGTTTACAAAGAAAAGCTCAGGCTCAGAAGCTATGGAGTCCCGGATGACGATTCAGAGGTTTTTATTGAGCTCAAGAAGAAATACAAATCTGTTGTGTACAAAAGAAGGCTGGAGGTGCCTGAACAGGAGGCTATGGATTATCTGGTGGGCGGCCAGCCGCTGCACAAGGATTGTCAGATCGGCAGAGAGATCGATTATTTCATGCAGGTATACAAAGATCTGGAGCCTGCGGTGGTTCTCTCGTATGAGAGAGATTCCTACAAAGGGATAGATGATCCGGAGCTCAGGATCACGTTTGATTACAATATACTGTGGCAGAATGATGATCTGACACTTCAGAAAGAACCATATGGGCACAAGGTCGTACCAGAATATAAGGTGTTGATGGAGATCAAGATGGCAGGTGGGTTCCCGCTGTGGCTGTCACATCTGCTGACAAAGTATGGAGCATACAAGACGTCATTTTCAAAGTATGGAGAGGCGTATAAACAGATGGTAGGCTGACATAAGTGGATCATATACATTTAAAGCCAGAAACTAAAAAAGACGAATTATGTAAATGATAAAGTGGCAAACATAGACAGGAGGAGATAGAAGATGACAGGATTATTTGACAGTATATTTGGAACGGCGACAACGATATCAGTGCAGGAGTTTCTGACCTGCATAGCGGTATCCCTTATAATAGGAGTATTCCTTGCGTTGGTTTACGCATTCAGAAGTAAATACACCCAGAGTTTTCTGGTGACATTGGCACTTATACCTGCGGTTGTGTGCGTGGTGATCATGATGGTAAATGGCAATGTTGGCGCGGGTGTTGCTGTGGCAGGTGCATTCAGCCTTGTAAGGTTCAGATCGGTTCCAGGTTCGGCAAAGGAGATATGCGCCATATTCCTTGCGATGGGAGCTGGACTTGTGACCGGAATGGGATTTATAGGATATGCAGTATTATTTGCCACCATACTAGGCGGAGCGATGTTCATTTGCAGCCTTACTGGATTTGGCGGCGGAAGGGATGAAGAGAGAGCCCTGAAGATCACCGTGCCTGAAAATCTCGACTATACAGAGGCATTTGATGAGATACTTGCCGACTGTACAGACAGTTACAGACTGATAAATGTGAAGACGACCAACATGGGAAGCCTGTTCAAGCTTACATATGTGGTGAAGCTTAAGAAGCACACAAATCAGAAGGATATGATAGATAAGCTCAGAGTGAGAAATGGCAACCTTGAGATCATGCTGGCGCAGGTGGATTCGGGGGACATGACATTGTAGAAGTCAGTTGATAAGGCAGATACTTAGTAAGGAGATGATCGTATGAGGAAGAATAAATATATGAGACATATAGCGGGAATCCGCAAATGTCTGGCTATAGGGTTGACAGCGGCCATGTGCATGGCAATGCTTGCCGGATGTTCAACCAGCCAGAGCACAAGCTCGACTTCTGATACTGAGGTGACAAGTGATGTGAGCACAGAGACGGACGCTGATAAAGAAAGCCCAAATGGCAGTGCGGATGCAGAGAATACCAGTGTAAAGACAGAGATGACTGTGGAGGAAATGCAGGCGGCTATAGATGAAGCCATGAGCGATGCGGCTATAGATATAACAGATATGTTCACGAAGCGGGATCTGGCGGGAAACTATGATGAGAGCGAGGCTGTAAAGATAACATTATCGGGAAAGACAGCCGCATGTAATAGTTCAAATGTTCAGATCGAGGATGGAGTGGTGACTATCAAAGCGGCCGGTGTATACGTTCTGTCAGGGACACTCACAGACGGCACCATCGTGGTGGATGCGGGCGATGATGATAAGGTTCAACTTGTACTTGACGGAGTATCGATCATGGCTGCGGACTATGCGGCTATATATGCAAAGAACGCTGACAAGGTATTTGTTACGTTGGCGGAAGGGGCAGGGAACAGTCTTACGGTATCCGGAGACTACGTCCAGACGGATGACAATAATGTGGACGCTGTGATATTTGCCAAATGTGATCTCACACTTAATGGCACTGGAAGCCTGACGGTCAAGGATAACACGGGACATGGAATCGTGTCCAAGGATGACTTGGTGGTTACAGGCGGCACTTATACCATATACAGTCAGGATCACTGCCTGAATGGCAAGGATAGCGTGAGAATTGCGGATGGAACATTTAACCTGAGCTGTGATGAGGATGGTATACATGCGGGAAATGACGACCAGCAGGATGGATATGTATATATAGAAGGCGGAGACATCAACATATCGGTTGGGGATGACGCGCTCCATGCGGAGGGACTTCTGATAATAACTGGTGGAGATATAGATGTATCTAAGAGTTGTGAGGGGGTAGAGGGGTATAAGATTCTTGTGACTGGCGGTGATATAGACGTGGTGTCAAGCGATGACGGATTTAATGCGGCCGGAGGAAGCTCAGGCTCGGGATACAACCATGATGGTTTTGGAGGCGGCCCAGACATGGGCGGAGTGTACATGGATGCCGACAGTGATGCATATATTTTTATAACAGGAGGAACGATAAACATAAATGCTGATGGTGATGGAATAGACTCCAACGGCTGCATTGGAATTACAGGAGGCAGCGTGTATGTACTCGGCCCTTCTGACAATGGCAATGGCGCGATGGACTACGGAATCTGTGCTGCGATAACAGGCGGCGAGATCGTGGCTGTAGGTGGTTCTGGTATGGCACAGGGATTTGGAGATGAGTCCACACAGTGCTCGGCTCTGGTCAACTTTGACGAGTGGATAGACGCCGGAGAGACGATCACACTCACCAATTCCGATGGCAAAGAAGTGCTCAGCTACAAGGCAGACAAGAAATTTAACTCGGTTGTCATCAGTACATCAGATATGAAACAGGGTGGGATCTACACTCTGACTGTTGGAGACCAGGGCAGTACATTTACACTGGATGATATTACATACAGCGAGGGCTCAGGCGGAATGCAGAGACCGGGCGGCAATTTAGATAATGGCGGAATGCAGAGACCGGGCGGCAACTCAGATGATGGAAATATGCAGAGACCAGGTGGCAATTCAGATGATGGAAATATGCAGAGACCAGGCGGCAACTCAGATGATGGAAATATGCAGAGACCAGGTGGCAATTCAGATGATGGAAATATGCAGAGACCGGATGGTGATTCAGATAATGGGCAGAATGACAGCGCAAATGGCAGTTCACAGAACAAAGACAATAGTTCGAGCTCAGACAGCATGAGCATATAGAAGATAATTACAGACGCTTTAATAGCCGAAAACAGTTGATTAATTTGCAAAAATGCTTAATATTATAAAGACATGAGATTTTTGTAGTTAATACACAGTTGGGAGAAAGAGCAGATATTCAATATGACTGGAAGGAGAAAACATATGAAGTTATATGTTGCAAGACACGGAGAGACGGAATGGAACAGACTTAATAAGGTCTGTGGCAGGACAGATTCCCCTCTTACAGATAAAGGACTTCAGCAGGCACAGCTCCTTGCAGAGAGATTGGATAGCTGCTCTATTGACGTGATAATAGCATCGCCGCTCTCCAGGGCACAGGAGACAGCACGAGCGGTGGCGGAGAGAAAGCATTTGCCGGTACTTACGGATGAAAGGCTTATAGAACAGGATTACGGTGTGTATGAGGGTGTCCAGAGGGACGACAGGGATTTCCTGAACAATAAAAGAATGTTCGCATACAGATATCCTGGTGGAGAATCCATGATGGATATTGCCAGGAGAACGTACGATCTTATAATTGAAACCCGCGAGACCTATCCGGATTCGTCGGTACTGTTTGTCTGCCATAACGGAATATGCAGGGTGATATGCAGCTATTTCATGGATATGACCAACGAGGAGTATTTTGGATTCAGTCAGGACAATTGTGGGTACAATATCTACGAGTGCTGATCTGAGAAGGAGTGTTTTATAATATGAAGGAATTGCTTATAGATTCATTTAAGGATGCACTGTTTGATACGGTGAAGCTCATCCCGTTTCTGCTCATCACCTATGTGGTCATGGAGTGGCTTGAGAGAAAAACTGCAGGCCGACAGGCACATGTGCTTGGAAAGGCAGAGAAGCTTGGGCCATTGATTGGCGGAGTGCTGGGAATAGTGCCACAGTGCGGATTTTCACTTATGGCATCCAACCTGTACAGCGGAGGCGTGATAGGGGCGGGCGTGCTCATAGCCGTGTTCATGTCAACCTCGGACGAGATGCTGCCGATCATGCTGTCAAATGACGCGATAAGCGCGGGGACAATAGTGAAGATCCTTGCGACAAAGGCGGTCATAGCCGTAATAACAGGCTATATAGTAGGATTTGTGCTGGACAGACTGAGAAAGCCGGTCCAGGTAAAGAAGATAGATCCAGTCCACAGACATGGCGGACATGATGAACACGAACACCATGGCGGACATGTGCACAGTGACACTGCAAAAGCGGCAGAAAGCTCCATACATACACAGAATATAGTGTATAAGGATGCTGCTGAGAAGAAAGGAAAGGGACATGTGCATGACTATGTCCATGAGCACAGTCACGACCACGGACATTTGGGAGAGAAGAATATCCATGAGGTGTGCGAACAGGAACACTGCGACTGCGAGGGTGGAATATTCAGATCTGCTCTGGTGCACACTGCAAAGATTGCGATATTTATATTTATATTCTCACTTGTGATAAATGTGATCATAGAGGCTGTAGGAGAGAAATCCATAGCCCGCATATTCAATGATGTGCCTGTGCTTGGAGAGGCGGCAGCAGCGTTGGTGGGTCTTATTCCTAACTGTGCGGCATCAGTCATAATAACCGAGCTGTATCTTCAGGGAATACTCAGCGCGGGTGCTATGATGTCAGGACTTCTGGTGAGTGCAGGAGTAGGCCTTGTGGTGCTCTTTAGGATGAACAGGCATAGACCTGTGGAGAATATAAGGATAGCAGTGGTGCTGTATGCTGCAGGCCTTGCGTGGGGACTCATAATAAATGCTCTTGGAATCACATTTTAGCAGAGTGTAGAGAAAATAAATGTAAGCGATGTGCAGTGACCGCATTGCAATAAAGTAAAAAAGGGCTGCGAAAAAACTCAATCGATTTTTTTCACAGCCCCTTGTGTGTGTGTGTTGTTACTTTGTGCGTTTCTTACCGCAGACAGGACAGATATCCTGATCCGTAGGCTGTCCGCATCCCCAGCAGATCCAAGTGTCCCCTTCACTGGATGGTTGCTCCGCCAGCTTTTGTGTCGGCTTCATCTTGAAGTTTTTGGAAACAATCTCCACATTGCCGTCCTCGTCAAGAGTAGTCTTGATATCTGCGGCGGCGGGAGTTGTGTCCGATGAAATATTTTTCTTCTTTTTCCCAAATCCAAATCCCATTTTATAACCCCGATTCTATAACATATATAAAATATTCTAATGCAATATATACAATTAAGCAATAGAAATTTGGACGAAATTGCCTATACTGTTGTAAAATTTGATGAAAAGCACCTATTGCCATGCGCCATCAAATGTGATCACCTGACCATTCAGGTATTCTCCACACTCGGCAATGTGCACAATGAAATCTGCCGCTTCAGAAGGTATGGCCATTCTTCCTGCAGGTATTTCATCCTCCAGCATCTGGCGTTCCTCCGGTGACAGATGACCGTTCATGGAGGTGTCAATTGCGCCAAATGCTATGGCGTTGACAGTTATACCGCTTGGAGCAAGCTCTTTTCCAAGAGCCTTTGAGAAGGAATTTACAGCACCCTTGGAGGCTGAATATGCGACCTCACACGACGCACCGACATTTCCCCACACGGATGAGATATTGATTATGTGTCCTTTGTGGTGCTGGATCATGTGAGGAACCACGAGTCGGCAGCTATTGAAAACCGAGTACACATTTGACTTCATGGTTCTGTCAAAATCCTGTGCGGTCATATCGTTTATAAGCCCCACATAAGATATGCCGGCATTGTTGATGAGGAGATCGATGTCGCTGCCGAGATGATCTATGGTATTTTGTATAAACTTCTCCATAAATTCCATATCCCCGGCGTCTCCGGTCTCACAGTAACAGATGCAGCCTTTTGCCATAAGTTCGTCTCTCAGAGAGAGAAGCTCTTCTTTGTGTTTGAATGAAGTGATAGATATGCTGTTATATTTGCCTGAAAGCGCCAGTGCTGTCGCCCTTCCGATGCCTGTCGAGGCGCCAATTATTATCGCTGTTTTCAAATCTGTACCTCCGCTATTTGTGAACAAAAATTTAATTCTAGTATATCATGCGAATTAAATGTTGAAAATAAAAAAGCACTTTGGTATACTCTAGTTGTTTTTGTTAACAAATGAGAATATACATTTATATTGAGATGGAGGCTATATAATGGGTAAGAAAGTAATGAAATTATTCTTAGATACAATGCTCAGAGCAGCGGTTATCATACTTGCAGTGGCTATAGTTGTCATGCTCGTACTGCTTGCACGAACCGTCAGCAAGAGCAAGAAATCAGACGCATCGGACACGGGCAATAAGACAAGCATCGTGACTGAGGAGTCAGATCCGTCAGATCCTACATTTGGAGGTTCAGGCGATGCTGCAGACAGCTCAGACACATCAGCGGATGACAGCTCACAGGACGCTTCAACAGAGGATGCAAATGCAGGAAATGGCAAGGATGCAAAAGTAGTAGTGCTCAACGCATCAGGCGTGTCAGGTGTGGCAGCTACATGGCAGACAACACTCACAGCGGATGGATACACATCAGTAGATATAGGAACATATGACAACGGAGATCAGTCAACAACAGTTATCTACACATCAGATTCATATGATGTGAGCGGACTTGTAAGCCTTCTGGGTGGAGCGGCAACGGCTGACAGATCAGATATTGACTCATCTGTTGCTTCAGATGTTGACATTTCAGGTGCAGACATTGTCGTAGTAATAGGTGTGGACAACGCAGCCAACAACTAGATATAGAAGAATATGTAGAAAATATATAGAAAACTCTGCTGATATCGGAATAGAAAACGCCGATATCAGCAGAGTTTTTTTACTGTAGTACAAAATGTTACAGATTTTGCCGGCTGTTCTACATTTTTCTGGTTTGTCAAGTATATATATGAGTAAAAACAATAGGCAAAAGTAATAAAATATACCGAAAACGTGACGAAAAACCCTATTGACATAAATGGGTATGGTGAAGGTTTCACAAAAAAGGAAGTTTAAACCAAGGGAAAACGGTTCGAAAATCGTCAAAATGTTGCAAAATTTGTGCACGTATACAATTTAGACAAAAGTTTAAAAATTTTTTTGAGCAATAATCACATAGAATGAAAAATGCCAATGATGTAGAATAACAATAGTTTTTAGGGTGAACAAAAACAAGATTATATACACTACGGAGGTAATTTCAAATGGCAAGTTTATCACTTAAGAACATTTACAAGGTATATCCTAACGGATTCAACGCAGTTAAGGACTTCAACCTTGAGATCGAAGACAAGGAGTTCATCATCTTTGTTGGACCATCAGGATGTGGAAAGTCAACAACTCTTAGAATGATAGCAGGACTTGAGGATATCAGCTCAGGTGAGTTATGGATCGGCGACAAGCTCGTAAACGATGTAGAGCCAAAGGACAGAGATATTGCGATGGTATTCCAGAACTACGCTCTGTACCCACATATGTCAGTATATGATAACATGGCATTTGGACTTAAGTTAAGAAAGGTTCCAAAGGAGAAGATCGACAAGGCTGTACATGAGGCAGCTAAGATTCTTGATATCGAGCATCTTCTTGACAGAAAGCCAAAGGCTTTATCAGGTGGACAGAGACAGCGAGTTGCTATGGGACGTGCAATTGTCCGTGAGCCAAAGGTATTCCTTATGGACGAGCCTCTTTCAAACCTTGACGCTAAGCTTCGTGTACAGATGCGTGTTGAGATCTCAAAGCTTCATCAGAGACTCCAGACAACTATCATCTACGTAACACATGACCAGACAGAGGCTATGACACTTGGTACAAGAATCGTAGTTATGAAGGATGGTATCATCCAGCAGGTAGATACACCTCAGAACCTCTACGACAAGCCATGTAACCTGTTCGTTGCCGGATTCATGGGTATGCCACCTATGAACTTCATCGATTGTAAGGTTGTTAAGTCAGGTGCTGACGTTCTCCTTATGTTCGGTTCACATTCAATCAAGGTTCCAGACAGCAAGGCTGAGAGACTTATCGCACTTGATGCTATCGATAAGGAAGTTGTTCTTGGTATCCGTCCAGAGGATATTCATGATGAGCAGCTCTTCATCGAGTCATCACCAGAGAGCGTAATCGATGCAAGAATCAACATCTACGAGATGCTTGGTGCCGAGGTTTACTTATACTTCACAATCGACCAGTTCGATATCACAGCAAGAGTAAATGCTCGTACAACAGCTAGACCTGGCGACACAGTTCAGTTCGCATTTGACTTAAGCAAGATTCATATCTTCGATAAGGAGACAGAGGAGATCCTTGTTAACTAGTCTTAGATAACACATAGAACTTACAATTACACTCCAGATAACTGGAAACAGTAGTTTAATTCTTGGAAAATTGAGAAAATGCAGAAAATACATATAAAAAATCTGCATTTTCTCTTTTTTTTTCTGCATTTTTGCTTTAAAATAAGAGTAATGGATTACGGGATAAAACGTATAATGAGTATAAGGAGTGAAAAGAATGATATCAAACCAGATTCTTCAGGATACAATAGACGGATTAAAAGGTATAACAAGAACTGACCTGTGCGTGTTGGACACAGAGGGAAAAGTGCTTGCGTCAACACTTAAGGATATAGATGACTGCGAGGATTCAGTTCGTGCATTTGTTGATTCACCGGCAGAGAGCCAGGTTGTAAGAGGTTATCAGTTCTTCAAGGTGTTTGACGATAACCAGTTAGAGCATATTCTCATGGCAAAGGGCGAGACCGATGATACATATATGGTCGGCAAGATTGCAGCATTTCAGATCCAGAACCTTCTGGTCGCATACAAGGAGAGATTTGACAAGGACAACTTTATCAAGAACCTTCTTTTAGACAATCTCCTTCTGGTTGATATCTACAACAGAGCAAAGAAGCTCCACATAGATACTGATGTGAGAAGAATCGTATTTATCATAGAGACAAAGAATGAGAAGGATACCAATGCACTTGAGACAGTACGTAATATCTTCTCAGCCAAGACAAAGGATTTCATCACTGCTGTGGACGAGAAGAACATCATTCTTGTCAAGGAAGTCAAGTCCAACGAGACATATGACGACATGAACAAGATTGCCAAGGTCATCGTTGACATGCTCAATACCGAGGCGATGTCATCTGTACATGTATCATTCGGAACAATTGTCAATGAGATAAAGGAAGTTTCACGTTCATACAAAGAGGCTAAGATGGCTCTGGATGTTGGAAAGATATTCTATGAGAACACAGATATCATAGCATACAGCAATCTTGGAATAGGACGACTTATTTACCAGCTTCCACTTCCTCTGTGCAAGATGTTCATCAGAGAGATATTTGACGGCAAGAGCCCTGATGAGTTTGACGAGGAGACTTTGTCAACTATCAACAAGTTCTTTGAGAACAGCCTGAACGTATCAGAGACATCAAGACAGTTGTACATCCACAGAAATACTCTGGTATACAGACTTGATAAGTTGCAGAAGAGCACAGGCCTTGATCTGAGAGTATTCGAGGATGCCATCACATTCAAGATCGCTCTTATGGTTGTAAAGTACATGAAGTACATGGAGTCACTGGATTATTAAAATGTCCGGTGGACAGTTATCTGGAATATAGATTGCATAGAAGCGGCAGCCTTACATATGGATATATGAAGACTGCCGCATCGTGTATTAATTTTAATTCACAAACTATACACAACAAAACAATCAATATGTAGTATAATGAAGCGAGGATGAAATGAATCAGAATCATCCGACTATGGACAAATGTAAGATAATGTACAGTTTATGCCGTAAAGAGGCAATATAGGAGACATGAGATGATAGAGTTAGAGAACGTGAGTATGACATACCCTGGGGGCAATCAGGCGCTCAAGAATGTGAACATCAATATAGAAAAAGGCGAGTTCGTATTTATAGTTGGAAGCAGTGGATCAGGCAAGACCACTCTGTTTAGGCTTCTGCTCAAGGAGCTCGATCCTACGGAGGGAAATATCACTGTTGCCGGATACGACTATGGCAAGATAAAGAGAAAAGATATACCGAAGGTCAGAAGAAGGATTGGAGTCGTATTCCAGAACTTCAGGCTTCTGAAGGACAGGACTATATACGAGAATGTTGCATTTGCACAGAGAGTTATCCAGACTCCGGCGAGATACATCAGAAGACGTGTTCCGGCCATGCTGACGCTGGTTGGACTTGCAGACAAGTACAAATCATATCCAAAAGAGCTCTCAGGTGGTGAGCAGCAGAGAGTTGCCATGGCGAGAGCACTGGTCAACAATCCTGACATCATACTGGCGGATGAGCCTACAGGAAATCTCGATCCTAAGAACTCATTGGATATCATGAACCTCCTTGAGGATATCAACAAGAGAGGAACCACAGTTGTCGTGGTAACCCACAACAAGGATATCGTTAATGAGATGAAGAAGAGAGTTATCACCCTGAAGAAGGGTGTAATTATCAGCGACGAGAAGGAAGGAGGATATATAGATGAAGATTAGTACATTTTTCTATATCCTCAGACAGGGCTTTGCGAATATAAGAAGAAACATATTGTTCTCACTTGCATCACTTGGAACCATCATATCATGTCTGTTCCTCTTTGGAATCATATATGCGGTGGTTGTAAACTTCCAGTCCGGTATGCAGGAGCTTGAGAATACAGTTACAATATCAGTGTTCTTTGACGAGGATGTGTCGGACGACACGATACAGCTTATCGGATCACAGATAAGAACTCTGGATTATGTAAACACGATGGATTACGTGTCGGCGGATGACGCATGGAATAAATTTGTTGAGCAGAACTACGATGATCCACAGGCGGCAAAGGATGCATTTGGCGAGGACAATCCACTTAAGAATTCGGCCTCATATGAGGTTACGCTCAAGGATGTGGCCAGACAGCCGGAGTTCGTGGCATTTGCCCAGGGGCTTTCAGGAGTCAGAAAGGTCAAGAGCTCTGACGTGACTGCGGACAGCATCACGACACTGTCATCCCTTGTCGGATATGCATCCATAGGAATAGTTGTGATACTGATGCTGGTATCTATCTTCCTTATAAGCAATACTATCACCATAGGTATCACGGTGCGAAAGGAAGAGATAGGGATCATGAAGCTGATCGGTGCGACAAATGTATTTGTACGGGCGCCGTTCATCATAGAGGGCGTGATCATAGGTGCGGTCGGTTCGGCTATACCTCTGGTCCTTCTGTACTACATGTATGATAAGATACTGACATATGTTGCCGGAAGATTTAAGGTTGTCACAACGCTGTTTGCATTTGTGAGCCAGCATGACCTGTTCAAGACCATGATACCGGTTGGACTTGTGCTTGGTATCGGTGTTGGACTGGTAGGAAGTATCCTTACCACGAGGAAGCATTTGAGAGTATGATATAATGAGCATTGCGACGGATGCGCTTGCGCAAGACGTCATAATGCGAATGCCCTCATTGAGCCGGCAGGCGATATAATATAATGAAGCACGCTGATGCGTGCGCAGGTCATCGCGCTCACGCACGACGACATAAGATATACTAGTTAATTGTTAGATGGGGATAACAAGGAGTAGTAGATTATGAAAAAGAAAGTCAACGTAAAAGGGAATATCAGAAGGATGGCATTGCTTGTTGCGGGATGTGTAGTCATGGGGGGCATGGCTGCGTCTCAGACCGGGGGAAATATGGCATATGCCATGACGAAGGAAGAGGCTGAGCGTCAGAAGGATGATGCCAGTGAAAACGAGAAGAATGCCAAGGACGTTCTGGATTCTCTGGAGGAACAGCAGAACAAGATCGTTCAGGACGTTGCGGATCTGGATGCCAAGATGACATCCGTCCAGACTCAGATAACGAGCCTGCAGGAGCAGACAGACGAGCTCCAGACGGAGATAGACACAACTCAGAAAAGTCTGGATGAAGCTCAGAAGGCAGAGGATGAGCAGTATGAGGCGATGAAGCAGAGAATACAGTATCTGTATGAGGAGGGGGAGACGGAATATGTCGATGCCCTGCTCACATCCATATCATTCAGCGATCTCCTGAACAAATCAGAGTATATAGACCAGATATCGGAATACGATCAGAGGCAGCTTGCAAAGCTGATCAAGACCAAGACAGATATTGCCAATTATGAGGCGCAGCTTGAATCTGACCTCAGACAGGTGGAGTCGGTCAAGACGGATCTGGAGAGTAACGAGGCTGAACTGCAGACCATTATAGATCAGAAGCAGGAAGAGATCACCAGATATGATGGTGATATAGAAGCCCAGAAGTCGTTGATGAACAAGTTCACTGTGGCCCGTGAGGAAGCCGAGAGACGTATCGCGGAGATATCCAGACAGGAGATGGGCAAGGCAAATGCAAATGGTACGGGTGCGTATACGAAAGATGGAAAGGTATACGACACCTCCAAATATAAGGGCAAATTCATGTGGCCGGTATCGACCGGAGGTGTTATCACGGATGAATTTGGTTACCGAGATGCTCCTACAGCGGGAGCAAGTACATATCATCAGGGACTTGATATAGGCTGTGATTATGGAACAGATATTGTTGCGGCGGAGGCCGGCACAGTCGTGATGTCCTGCTACAATGGCGGCGGTGGCAACATGGTCATGATCAGCCACGGCGGCGGAATATGTACGGTATATATGCACAACTCACAGCTATGTGTAAATGTTGGCGACAAGGTTGTGAAAGGTCAGGTCATAGCAAAGGCAGGAAGTACGGGTGTGTCGACAGGTCCGCATTGCCATTTTGGCGTGTCGATAGACGGAACGTATGTCAATCCGCATGACTTCCTTGGACAGTAGACCGGGCAGGGGATATGGAGAGATTCAGGTATTTGATGGCAATACAAGGTTAGGAGATAATGATATGAGGAAAATGTTGAAGAAGACAGTAGTGACAGCGGTGCTGGCAAGTACGGTGATCGGTCTGACGGGCTGCGGTACATCAGGTGTGTTCAGTGGCACACTCAGCGGCAAAACCGGCAGTTCCACCAAGATAACCTATGATGGCAATCTGTTGGATGCGGACGTACTTGACAAGACAGAGAAGATCGAGAGTATCATAGACAATTATTATTACAATGATATTGACGATGATACGATCAGGGAGGGCATATACAAGGGTATAATGGAATCCCTTGACGATCCGTATGCACAGTATTACACCAAGGAAGAGTATGCCAAGCTGCAGGAGGATGATTCAGGTGAGTATGCCGGAATCGGAGTTACGGTCAGCAAGGATGAGGATACGGGATATGTCCGTGCGGTAAATATCCTTGAGGGTGCACCGGCTGAGAAGGTGGATATACAGCCTGATGACATTATTGTACAGATAGATGATCACGAGATCACTACAGACGATGATCTTGACTACCTCGTATCACTCATAAGAGGCGATGCTGGAACTGATGTTACGCTGAAGATATACAGGGAGCGTGATAAGGCTTACCACGATGTCACCATCACCAGGGAGATCGTTGAGTACAGTACGGTATCATCATTTATGATAGACGACAAGATCGGATATGTGAGGATCACGCAGTTCATAGACAACACAGACGAGCTTTTCCAGAAGGCAGTTGAGGAGCTCAAGAATGAGGGCATGCAGGCACTGATGATCGATGTCAGAAGTGATCCGGGTGGAATGCTCACCACGGTCGTAAACATTTGCGACTATCTGCTCCCAGAGGGAACCATAGTGTCCATCAAGGACAAGACCGGCAAGGTTGTGGACGAGTATAAATCGACAGATGATGAATACCTCGATATGCCTATGGTAGTCCTGACAAATGAGTACAGTGCCAGTGCGTCAGAGATACTTACATCGGCACTCAAGGAATTCGGGGCTGCAACTGTTGTAGGAAAGAATACCTACGGTAAGGGAATCGTGCAGAGTGTTATACCACTTGGTGATGGCACAGCGATCAAGCTCACGACACAGAAGTATTTCACACACGATGACAACGATATCCACAAGAAGGGTGTTGCGCCTGATATTGAAGTGGATCTTCCAGATGATTATACCTATGAGGATTTCCAGGGCAAGAATGACAGCCAGTACCAGAAGGGTATTGAGGTTCTGAAGGAGAAGCTGAAGTAGGGATTAAGATAGAGATTGGTATAAATATAGTTATATAATAGATTTCAATACTGAGTGGGCAGGGCAGATGACGTTACTGCGTTATATAAATTTGTCAGTGAAGTATCTGTTCGAATGCTATCGTATATGTAAAATGCATAAATAATTAAAACAACATAATTTTTAGATAATATGCAGCACAAAAGTGCTGCATATTGTGTTATACTAGGAAATGTTCAGAAATCTGTTATAAGTAATAAAAGGCAACAAAGGAGATATACATGGATAAGGAACTGATTATCGTATTGGACTTTGGCGGACAGTACAACCAACTGATCGCCAGACGTGTAAGAGAGTGTAATGTATATGCCGAAGTACATCCGTACACATTGCCGCTGGAGAAGATCAAGGAGATGAATCCAAAGGGAATCATCTTTACAGGCGGACCAAACAGCGTATACAAAGACGATTCACCTAGCTGCAGCAAGGAGATATTCGAACTGGGTATTCCTATTCTCGGAATATGTTACGGTTCACAGCTCATGGCTCATCTGCTGGGCGGCAAGGTCAGCACGGCCCCTGTCAGCGAGTATGGAAGAACAGAGGTTGAGGTTGACAAGACATCCAAGCTGTTTGCAGATGTGAATGACAAGACCATCTGCTGGATGAGTCACACAGATTATATTGCAGAGGTACCAGAGGGCTTCAAGAAGACAGCTTACACTCCTGTATGCCCAGTGGCAGCCATGGAGAATGCTGAGAAGAAGCTGTATGCGACTCAGTTCCACCCAGAGGTTATGCACACCGAGGAAGGTATGAAGATGCTCAGAGCATTTGTCATGGATGTATGCCAGTGTGCAGGCGACTGGAAGATGGATTCATTTGTAAAAGATACAATAGAGAGTCTCCGTGCCAAGATAGGCGATGGCAAGGTGCTGTGCGCCCTGTCAGGTGGTGTGGACTCATCAGTAGCTGCGGTTCTCCTGTCCAAGGCGATAGGCAAGCAGCTCACATGTGTGTTCGTAGACCACGGCCTTCTTCGTAAGAACGAGGGCGACGAAGTTGAGGCGGTATTCGGACCAGATGGACCTTACGACCTGAACTTCATCAGAGTAAATGCGCAGGACAGATTCTACAGCAAGCTTGCCGGAGTAACCGAGCCTGAGGCAAAGAGAAAGATAATAGGCGAGGAATTCATCCGTGTATTCGAGGAGGAGGCCAAGAAGATCGGTGCCGTTGACTTCCTCGTACAGGGAACCATATATCCTGATGTCATCGAGTCGGGCCTTGACAAGTCAGCGGTCATCAAGTCCCACCACAACGTAGGCGGACTTCCTGACTATGTAGATTTCAAGGAGATCGTGGAGCCACTCCGTCTTCTCTTCAAGGACGAGGTCCGCAAGGCCGGCCTTGAGCTTGGAATCCCAGAGTACCTGGTATTCCGTCAGCCATTCCCAGGCCCAGGCCTTGGAATAAGAATCATCGGAGAGGTCACAGCCGAGAAGGTCAAGATCGTTCAGGATGCCGACGCCATCTACCGTGAGGAGATCGCAAAGGCAGGCCTCGACAGAAGCCTCGGTCAGTACTTCGCAGCCCTGACCAACATGCGTTCAGTTGGCTGTATGGGAGATTTCAGAACGTACGATTACGCCGTAGCACTCCGTGCTGTAAATACAACAGACTTCATGACAGCAGATTGTTCAGAGATACCATTTGAGGTGCTTCAGAGGGTAATGAACAGGATTATTAATGAGGTCAAGGGTGTTAATAGAGTAATGTATGATCTGACTAGTAAGCCGCCTGGAACGATTGAATTCGAATAACGGATTAAAATGCCGAAAACCTGTATTTATGCGGGTTTCCGGCATTTGTTTTATCAAATGGCTCTGGTTTGGCTCTATTTGTGGGGAGAGTAATTGATGCAAATGTAATTTTTCATAAGAATGAAAAGGAAAAAATGATATGAAGAAATGCAAACTTCTTTTTTTTGATTTAGACGGAACTTTATTACAGAGTGAAAAAACAATATCAACAAGAACATTATCAGCTCAAAAAAATGCAGGGAAAATGATATATTGATAGGTGTTTCCACCTCCAGAAGTGAGCAAAACTCTTTGGTATTTTTAAATGAATTGATGCCCGATATTTTAATATCGAGTGGAGGGGCATTAGTAAAATACAAAACAGAATATATTTATAGGGCAGAATTTTCCGAAGAAGAAACGAATGTGATGATTGACATGGCAAGAAATATTTGTGGAAATGATTGCGAAATTACGATAGATACAATAGATACACATTATTGGAATTATAAAATAGATCCTAAGAAGTTAGATAAGAGTTGGGGAGATAGTATTTATACAGATTTTTCAGATTTTAACGAATGTTCATTAAAAATGTGTGTCGAGATATTTAATCAAGATAAGGCAGATAAGCTGGCTCGAAGTCTCTCTGATTGTGATTGTATTCGTTTCTCTGATGGATTTTGGTACAAGTTTACAAAAAAGAATGTGACGAAAGAAAACGCAATTATGAAGATTACGGAAGTATGTGGATTTAGTACAGATTCAATTATTGCATTTGGAGATGATTATGCAGATATCGGAATGCTTGAATTATGTGGAACAGGTGTTGCAATATGGAATGCGATTGATGAGGTAAAAGAGAGAGCGGATATTGTAATTGGTTCAAATGACGAAGAGGGAATTGCGGATTTTATTGAAAATGAAATATTGTAGATATGTACATGGAGAGGAAATATGGTGGAAGTAAGATTTTATGATACAGTTAATGATGAACTATTGAAATTTGCAGTAATTATCTCACAGAGTAACGGCAAGTGGGTATTTTGCAAGCATAAAGAAAGAGATACATATGAAGTGCCGGGAGGGCATAGAGAAGCTGGGGAGAATATTCTTGAAACGGCTAAAAGAGAGTTACAGGAAGAAACAGGGGCAGTCAAGTTCGAGATAAAGCCGATATGTGTATACTCAGTAATCGGTAAGACCAGAGTAAATGATACTGGGGAGGAAACATTTGGACTGCTTTGTTTTGCAGAGATAACTGAATTTGCAAAAGAATTACATAGCGAAATGGAGAAGGTTGTGTTTATGGATGAGCTACCCGAGAAATGGACATATCCTTTGATACAGCCTAGGTTGATAGAAAAGTATTTGCAGATGAAATAAAGCTATAATGGTACAATAATAGCTATCTCAGTTGCCAGACCATATGAAAGGCATCATCCAGAAAATAATAATTGAGGATTGTACAATGAAGTATGGTTATATTGAAAGAATTATGGTGTTAGAAGGATAATTGAAGCAATATATGTAATGAGAGATAGGAAAAAATGATAAAAAAGTATGTAATATAGCCTTGATTAAGAGTTGTTTAACTTTTAGCCAAGGCTTTTGTTGTACATAAGTTGAATATGAAATATGGGGACGTTTATGATTGGTAACAATACTGGAAGTAAAAAATAACTGCGAAAATGTAAATAAAATATTTACAACAATGTGCGGGAGTGATACTATAATTTATATGAATGCGGAATTTATATCAAGGAGATTAATATGCAGAATAGTAATGATTTGTTTGATTTGAGAGCAGCAATAGGAAGTAAAATAAAAAAACAAATGGAACAGCAGGCGATTTCAAAGGCTGAATTATGTCGTGAAACTGGCATGTCGAGACCAACGTTGGATAAGATGATCTCAGGAAGTATTACAAATAAGACGAATTATGATAAACATATATCAAAGATAATGGATTGCCTTGGGATATCGTCGGATGTGCTTTTAGGCAATATAAAAAAGAATCGGACTAGAAATATTAGAGAGATTTTAAGGAAATCTATTGAAGACATAGCAAAATTTACTGGCATATCAGTAGATCGTTTGAAAGATATAGAAGACGGTGCGGAGGCAACATTAACAGAACTGAGAGATATTGCTATGTGCTTTTCTACAAGCGTCAATGTAATACAGGAAAAAAATTTCTTTGAACCTCAACTGGCAGAGATGGATTTGTTGATTTCTACTATTGCTGAAAAGGGTACCAATGATGTAAGTGGTTTTTGGGGTCATGTTGGGATTCGGATATCGCGTGGAAAAAAATACAAATGGTTTCCTATTACTAGAATTACCAGAAAATTTGTATATCAGGATATGGAAAACAAATACATGGTAATCCCGTGTATGAACAACAAGGTTCTATTTCTGAATATGGATAATATTGATAGAGTTGTATTGTTAGACGACGCATGTGATCCGCCTGCTGATTTAGATTGGCCGATGTGGAGTGGGGAAGAAAAAATTAGTGAGGGAGAAGTCCCTCAGGTGTTATATGAACTTCTAGAGGATTATTACTTTGGCGAATTGACAGAGATTTCAGACAACTTGCATAAATGTTTAGAAGGGTTCGTTAGAGAGTATAAAATATCTGAAGAAGAAATGAATGATATTGTAAGTGGGATTGAAATATATTATGCTGATGGGCTGCACGAATCAGATACGATATATTTTGATGATAATGAAAATATATCAGAAGCAGTCTCGTATGTGTATGATCATGATGATTATGACGATTATGATTGTATGGATGAGGTTCTATATTATACTGGATATTGTGAATGCGAGAATTTGATAAAATTAAAGAATATAGCTATGTTAGAATTGCCATTTATAAAACTTGAAAATGCTATAATCGAAAAAAATGACTTATGAACATAAGGGGAAAGGAAAGGGTGGATATTGTTTGGACAAGAAAATATTTATAAGTCATTCTTCTAAGGATGTACGATACGTAGAAAAAATAATAGATCTTATTGTTGATATGGGTGTTCGTGAAAAACAGATATTTTGCTCGTCTGTACCAGGCTTTGGGATTCCGATGGACAAGGATATATATGATTATCTTGCAGAAGAATTTAGCAGGACTGACGTACATGTAATATTTGTGCTTTCGCGCAACTACTATAAAAGTATTCCCTGTTTGAATGAAATGGGGGCAGTATGGGCACTGAAAAAAGAGTATATGACTATATTATTGCCTCATTTTGATTATCAGGAGATCAAAGGCGCAATAAATCCCAGACAGATTTCGTTAAAACTTGATTCCGATCAGGGGGAGATGAAGGAGCGGATTGAGGAAATGAGAACTAAGTTAAGTAAGGAATTGGAGCTGCCTCCAATTGTTGTTACGAGATGGGAGAGGAATAGAGATAGGTTTATTAAGGATGTGTTGGAGATTGATGATTGGTTTTAGAAAGTTTGAGATATAAAATCAAGAAGGTGTCTCATAATTGATTGAATTCTCAAAATATAGTTTGGGTTGTATTAAATAAAGTTGAAGCCATTCGTATCGATTTTATATGACGAATGGCTCATGCTTTATAAATAACAAATGAAATTACTATTTAGAGGTATAAAAAATTTTTGGCTGTCTTAAGTCGTAAATTAAAGATTCATATTTAGTATAATCTTTATAAAAAAATGTCCTTATAATAGGTACTAATGAAAAAATAGAGACCGTTTCAAATTTTGTGTAAACGTTAAAAACCGATATAAGATTTGTGAATAGTTACAAATGGGCAGAGCCGACTTCGCGGGTTCTGCCCATATCTGCATTATACAGGAGTTTTTAGGCATGTCAATAAGACCTGGCTAAAACTTATCTGTTTTACAGGTTCCGTCCTGCCAGGCGTTCTTCAAAATAGATTTCCAGCTGGGAGTAAATCTGACCCCAGTCGTGCCTATGACCTGTCCATTTTTTCGTGATATCCATAGTTGCCAAATACAGCATTTTTAAAAGGCTGTCATCCGACGGAAAAACAGTCTTGCTTTTTGTTACCTTTCGGAGCTGGCGGTTAAAACCTTCGATGGCGTTTGTTGTGTAAATCAGGCGACTTACTGCTTCTGGATACTTGAAATAAGTCGACAGAGTTGCCCAGTTATCATACCAGGATTTGTAAATCTTAGGATACTTGGAATCCCATTTATCTCTAAACAGCTCTAGCTCATTTAATACTGTTTCTTCCGTTGGTGCAGCATATACGAGTTTCAAATCAGTCATTAGTTTTTTGATGTCTTTATATGAAACAAATTTTGTTGAATTACGGATCTGATGGATGATGCACTGCTGGATCTCTGTTTTAGGATAAACAGCCTCAATTGCTTGTGGAAATCCATTCAAACCATCAACACATGCAATAAGTATATCTTCAATTCCACGGTTTTTTAATCCATTCATGATTGAAAGCCAAAACTTTGCACTTTCGTTTTCGCCTACGTACATTCCAAGGACATCCTTGTCTGTGATCCTGCTGATTGTACTATCAGAAATATCAATATCGTATAATTCGCGCATGTGAGATTCGATATCGCCGGTTGTCATTCCCTTGGCATACATGGAAAGTATTTTTTCTTCCATGTCCTGAGTTACGGTATTTTGATATTTTTTAATCAGCTGTGGTTCATAATCACCGTTACGATCCCTTGGAATGGCTACATCCATATCTCCATAACTGGTATGCATAGTTTTATGGGAATGTCCATTTCTACTATTGTCCGTTTCTTTGTTTCGGTAGTCATACTTGGAATATCCTAATTCCTCATCCAGTTCTTCATCCAAGGCACCTTCTAAAAGGACAGACATCATGTCGCGCATGATACTGTTTACATCGGTGCCGTCTTTGATGCTGATATCATTATTTTTCAGATAGTCACGCATCATTTCTCTCATTGCTGCTTTTTGTGGGCTGTCTTTTCTTCTTGCCATAAAAATAACCTCCAAACTGAGTAATTTTATCTTACATCAGTTTGGAGGTTTACACAAACTTTGGGATGCTCCTCATGAGAAACAGCTGTATGATTGTTTCTTTATCAAACTTATTCAGTTGTTCCTAATCATACATTTTTGCCATAACAGACCTCCGTTTACATGAGTCTATTATACTATATCTCTTTTGAATTGGCGAATTGTGAATCCATGTGTTTTCGTCATAATGACTATGCCTCAGACTTCTTATACTGCTTGTAGATATGCTTTAAGATAATCAGATCTTTTGAATATCGAAATGTACTTGACCGCATGTAACGAATTAATTCTGTCCCCTGCAACATATATATCTATGCAGGGAGTAGGTGCTTTTTTACGTGAAATATCATATATTTTTCTTTGTTATGCACAAAAGTTATCAGCTCATGTACTCAAATGATACTTCTTTAACCGACTTTCTCGGCTCTATTGTCAAGCCCTCCATCAGCCACCTGAACTGTTTTGCAGTCAAGCTCTTTACTTCACTTGCATTCCGCGGCCACTGGAACAAACCATTTACAAGTTTCTTGTAAAGCAGAAGAAAACCATCACCTTCCCAGACTAATCCTTTGATCCTGTCTGATCTTCTCCCACAGAATAAATACAGCGTATTGGCCGCTGCCGGATTCTCGATGCCTAGTGATCGGAGAACTCCGGCAAGACTGTCTATGCCATATCTCAGATCAGTTCTGCCGCATACTATGTAAATGTTATTAAAACAGGTGGCTTTATTTAGCACGTACAGCCACCTCCATAATTGTCCGTATTATGTTCACGTCTGCTGTCACCGGTATGCTTATATTTAATTGTCCATGATTTATAGTGATCATATCTGTAGAAATATCTTGCGAGGTATCAACATCTTCGCACTCGATCCTCACTACTTGATTTATTTGAGCAGCCTCATTTTTGCTTTTGATATAAGCATTTTCTCGTACAAGCCTCAGCCAATAATAATACTGGTCTTTTGAAATGTTATTCTGATCCAACCAGTCCTTGGTCTTCAAACCGCTATTCTTGCATTCTTGGATAATCAAAGCCCAGCTTTCTAATTGTTTTTCTCTTGCAACTAATCGTGTATCCATAGACAACCTCCTTAACGTAGTTGGAAAATCCGCACGGATTTTCCAACTTTTTAGGAAGATTATCTCAAATTTTTTAAGAATACGGTAGGGTACTGGCTATGGAGCGTTTACTTTATAGAAGTTATATTTCTGTCTGCGTTTTCGTCTGATAATTAGTTTTTCCTGCTTCATAATACGGCGAACCACTTTTTCAGAAACTTTTACACCTTCACGATGAAGCAGCATATGAATTCTTCGATAACCAAATATATCTCGATTTTCATGAAACAGTTGTATAATTCTTTTGCGAAGATCAGAGTATTTATCTTCTGCATAAATGGTTTTTTCTTGATAATAATAGCTGCTTTTTGCAAGGTTAAGCTTTTTAAGAAAATCCGGCAGTGAATACTTATTTTTCAAGGCATCGATTATCACTGCCTTCTCCCAATTTGTGAGAGCTGTCTGGTCGATGCCGGGGTCTTTTTTTAATACATTGATTGTTTCTTTAAGAATATCTATTTCCATCTGCATATCGAGCATCTGAGCTTTAAGCTCATTGATATCTTCAGCAGAGGTAATATCGTTTGGATTTACATTAATGCGGGCAGTAGTTTTTTTCATGGGTTGAAAACATCCCTTCTCCCGATACTTCCTAATCCATTTATATATCAAGGAGGGGTGTATCCGATTTCTTCTGCCACTAATTTTACAGGCTCGCCTTTAATAAAGCAACGTTTAATTACGTCATGTTTCAATTCAGTTGGAGCTTGTCTCCAATGCTTTTGATTTGGAACATCGTAGTATTCAGGATACTTTTTGCGCCAATGATAAAGCATCGGTGAAGATGGATAACATAAGGTCTGAATTACTTTATCAGGTGATCCTGTGGCTTTTAACAATACAAGTGCTGTCGATATTTGTTCTTGTGTGTACCTCATAACATATCAGGCATTACACAGTCCAACTTTTTGTCCGCATGCTCTTAATCAGACACTGCAAATAAAGGAAATGCTGTAAAAACCTTCGTTGATTTTTACAGCATTTTGGGCTATAATAAAAGATGAAATATAGTATTGATTTGGAAAGGATGGTAACTATGCCAAATATATTACCGGTATCTGATTTGAGAAATTACAATGAAGTGTTGAAGAACTGCCAAGTGGGGGAGCCTGTTTTCCTTACTAAAAATGGCAGGGGCAGATTTGTGGTGATGGATATAGAAGATTATGAGCGTGACAAAGCTGAAAAGAAACTTTTAGAAAAGTTGCAAGAGGCAGAGGCGACTGTCAAGGATGGAAAAGGTTGGTTGTCATTGGATGAACTAAGGACAAGGGTGGGAGAATAGAACATGATGAAGTTACGGATTAATCCGTTAGTGGCAAAGGACTTGAAATCTATTAAGAATTATATTGCTGAGGATAATACAGATAAAGCATTGGAAACAATACAGGAGATTTACAGACAGTTTGAGAATATACAGCAGTTTCCTTACATTGGTGTAGACTTGTCTAAGCGTGTGAGTTTTAAGACGGATTATAAGTATGTGGTGTGGAAAGATTATGTTGTGCTGTATAAGGTTGTTAAAGAAGCAGTGGAGATTTACCGGGTGGTAAATCGGTATCAAGATATTACGAAGGTGTTTGGATAAAGTGGAGGGTAAAAATATGATAGATTTTACACAGTTGGGATTAAATACATTTCAAAAACAGATTAATCCAAGAGATATCTTCATGAGATTAACAAATAAAACGGAAAAATATCAGTATCCAAGAGATGTGCAAGGCGAAGTTTGGAAGCAATGGTTTGAGCAGAGAAATAATAGAGATACAATTATAAAAATGAATACGGGAAGTGGAAAGACCGTTGTGGCTTTAATGATTTTACAAAGTTGTTTGAATGAAGGTATAGGCCCGGCTATGTATGTTGTTCCTGATAAGTATTTGGTTGAACAGGTAATTAGTCAAGCAAAAGAATTAGGAATTAAGGTTATTGATTCAGAAACGGATTTGGATTATTCGCGTAAAAGAGCGATTTTAGTGACAACTATTCAAAAATTGGTTAATGGAAAGAGTGTGTTTGGACTTAGAGAAGAAAATAATTACAACATTGGAAGTGTCATTATTGATGATATGCATGCATGTATTGGAAATATTCAAGAACAATTTTCTATAATAGTTCCTAGGACAGATTCATTATATGAGCAAATTATTGCATTATTTTATGATGTGATGAATGTACAAGCCGAGGGGCGCTTTGCTGAAATTGTAGAAGATAGAAACATTTATGATAATATGTTAGTACCATTTTGGAGTTGGCAAGAGAAGAGTCATGAAATGTATCAATTGTTATGTGAAAATAGAGAAAAGAATTTTATCAAATTTAAGTTGAATCTTGTGAAAGATTCAATAAAATTATCTCATTGTTATATTTCTGCTAAAGGTATTAGTATTGTACCTAATTGTACACCTATACACAAAATTAAAAGTTTTGACGATGCAAAGCGAAGAATTTATATGAGTGCTACATTGCCAGATGATAGCCCATTTGCAACAGTAATGGGAGTAGATTTTAAGGAAGATATGAGAGTTATTACCCCTGAAAAAGCGAATGACATTGGAGAGCGATTAATAGTTGTACCTAAGTTAATTAATAAAGAGTTAACTGAAATGGAAATGAGAAATGCACTTATTGAAAAAGCTAAGGAATATAATGTTGTTGTACTTGTTCCTTCGTTTGCAATGTCAAAATATTGGGAGAGTAATGGGGGTGTAGTTTTATCGTCTGGAAATATTTCTGAAGGTGTTAGCCATATTAAAGAAAATAGTCATGGTTTATATGTAATTGTGAATAGATATGACGGGATTGATCTTCCCGATAATTCTTGTAGAATTTTAGTTATAGATGGACTCCCGAATATAAGCAATATGAATGATAAGTATGAACATGAAGTTGTTAGAAAAAGTGAAAGAATTCAACGTGAGCAAATACAAAGAATTGAACAGGGAATGGGAAGAGGAGTACGGTCGAGTAATGATTATTGCTTAATCTATTTATTAGGGAATCAGCTGACGAATGTTTTGTATGCTGAGGATGGATATAATTATTTTAGCAGTGCGACGAGAGCACAATTTAAATTATCTGAGAAAATGTGTGAGCAAATTGAAGGACAATCAATAGATGAGATTATGGGTATAGGAGATTATATTCTTCATAGAGATTCTAGTTGGATTGAGATATGTAAGAATGCTACAGCTAGTGTAGAGTATGTTTATTCAGTTAATATTAGTAACATGGCAAAAATGACAAGGAAAGCATTTGACTATGGAATGTATGGTGATTATGTAAAAGCGGCAGAAAGTATTAATTGCTTAGTCAACGAAGAAAAAAATGCTAGAGTAAAAGGATACTATAAACAAATTTTAGCAGAATATACAAATTTTATAGATCAAAGTGAAGCACAACAAATACTGAAATCTGCTAAAAAAGATAATATGGATGTTTTGAATCCTATTGAGGGAATTCAGTTTTTGAAAGTATCGGGAAATTTACCAGAACAGTCAAGGAATATTATTGATAGAATTAATGCGTTAAATTTTGATGAAAATAAATTTATATTATATATGGATGCTATTATGGATGACCTAAAGTTCTTAGAAGGGACGTCAAAGAAATTTGAAAATGCAATAAAAGATGTATTTTCGATAATTGGATATGGAGCAAGACAACCAGAAAGAGAAGTGGGAAAAGGACCAGATGATTTTATTATTTTAGGTTCTGGCAATTATTTGGTTATAGAGTGTAAAAACGAAACGACAACGGATACAATTAGTAAACATGATTGTAATCAGTTGAATGGATCCTATGCGTGGTTTCAGAATTTGTATCAAGATGAACAAGTAAAATGTATTCCTGTGATGATTCATAATAGTAGGATATTTAGTTTTGAATGTTCTCCAACTTCAGAAATTAGGATTATGACTCCTGAATTATTAGAAAAATTTAAAAAAAATGTAAGAGGTTTTGCTGTGGCAATGTGTCAGAAAAATAATTTTAAAAACATGGAAAAAATCAATAATTTGATACGCACCTATAAACTAAACAGAGAAGTTATAATTGAAGAATATACAACAATTTTTTCTGTAAAAAGTAGGTAATAAACGTATATTAATTAATGAAGACAGGATAAGGGCTTTAAAGGTGAAAGTTGTTACGATATAATAAAATGCTTTCTAGATAAGGTTTTATGCCCTAAACAAAAGAGATTAATTATTACTTGCGATGTATTGATGATATGTTTAGTTCTGAAGACTTTATCAAAGGTTGGGAGATATTTAATGTCGAAGGATAATAGAGATTTTTTTAAAGAGAAAAAAGATTGGTCGGAGATTAAAGATACATTATTGGGCGCATATTTAAAACCATATTTTCAAAAAGTTTTGATGACAAAACGTCCAATTTTTTATGTGGATTGCTTTTCTGGGAAAGGTAGATTTGATGATGGAAAACCAGGTTCTCCGATTATTGCACTTGATATACGCAAGGATTGTATTGCGCAGACAAGATCAGAAAATGCTCAGATTGATATGTGTTTTATTGATTTAAATTACGCATCAGATCTTGAATTAAATTTGTCTAGTTATTCTAGTTGCTATTGGAAGCCTGCTATTTTTTCGGGTAAATATGAGGAAAAAATTATTGAAATCCTTAAAACCAAGAAAAATGTTAATGTATTTTTGTACATTGATCCATATGGCATTCAGGCATTAGACTCTGAATTGTTTGATATATTTTCAACTTTTGAATTTGCATCATTTGAAATGCTAATAAATTTTAATTCCTTTGGCTTTTTTAGAGAGGCCTGCCGTGCATTAAAAGTTGATTATACAAAAGATCGTGCATTAACAGATCTTGAGGATTTGGTTGAGTACTCACCTATACAAGTGGAAGCAGATCAAAAATCTATCAATTTACTTAATAAGATTGCGGATGGAACTTATTGGCAGGAGATAGTTAGGGATTTTAATATGGGGAAATTTGATGGATATCAGGCAGAAGAATTACTATCCGCAGGTTATAAAAAACAATTACGAAAGAGATATTCATATGTTCTAGATATGCCAATACAGATTAAGAAAACAAATCATCCTAAATATCGAATGATACATGTATGTAACCATGAAGAAGGTTGCTTATTGATGGCACAGAATATGTTAAATCGTACAGATGAGTTAGTTTTAAATATACAAGGCGAAGGTCAGATGTCAATTTTTGATCTGATGTCAGATGTAAGCACTGATAGCTCAGGAAAACAAATCACTATTCAGGATGTTAAAGGCAAAATGAAAGAGCACTTATTAAATTATAACACGGGAGTGCATTTGAGTAGGCTAACTGCAGAATTTTATGTAAAATATGGATTGATAGGTTACATTAGCATGGTTAATGATGCTCTTAAAGAATTAGAAAAAGATGGATATATACAGATTGTGAGACAACCTCAATTTTCGGAGAAGACAAACAAGCCATTAAAATTTATGGACGAAAAGGGGAATCACAATGTAATAATTAGGAGGTTGCAACCATGAAGCGAGTGGCTGGTTATATTCAGCGAAAGTCAATGCTCTATGAAACAGGTGTTGAATACGGCGATTATACAATGAATCATGTTTTGGGATGTGCTCACGGATGTAAATTTCCATGTTATGCTTTCTTGCAAAAAAAAAGATTTGGACAAATACATACTTATGAACAATGGCTGCAACCATATTTGGTATCTAATACATTACAACTTCTTCAAAGTGAAATACCAAAGCTTCGAAATAGAATAGAATCAGTTCAACTGTGTTTTACCACAGATCCTTTTATGTATGAGTTTGATGAAATTGCTAAAATGAGTAAAGATGCGATTCGACTTCTAAATTTAAATGGGATAAAATGCACAGTTTTGACGAAGGGAATACTTCCGCTTGAATTGGGATACAAAAAGAATTATTCAATGGATAATGAGTATGGCATTACATTAATTTCTTTAGATGAAAAATATCGGGAAAAAATGGAGCCGTATGCAGCGCCTTATCAGCAAAGAATAGATGCTTTAAAAGCGTTGCATGATTCTGGGTGTAAGACATGGATAAGTATGGAGCCATATCCTACACCTAATTTGATTGATCAGGATATAAATGAACTTTTAGAAGCTGTGTCATTTACTGATAAAATTATTTTTGGTAGAACGAATTATTGTAAAGAGGTTTCACTAGGATATCCGCAGCATAAACACTTTTATAATGAAAAGGCAAAGCAAGTGATTGATTTTTGTGAAAAAAATAAAATAGATTCTTATATTAAAGAAAAAACAATTACACCAGATATATAAATTTTTTGCTATAGATAAATGCATAAATTGAAAGCGAGATGTTTTGATTTATTGAAATAGGAGATAAAATCTGTATAAGTTGGCATTATGTACCAAGGAGCAGATATATTGTGATTGTTTGGTAAATAAAGATAATGAAAGATTATTTACGTCGATAATACGCATGGAAATAATAAAATTTATGAAGTGGAGAAAAGCATACAGCTGAGAAATTTACATAGAGATGGATGATATTAAGTATATAATAAGTTACATTGTTGAAAAATGTTTGCAATGGCTATATGCAACAAGAAAAAAGCGATTTGGATATAGAATTATTGTTGGGATAATCTTGCTTGTTTTGCTTGTTCTTGGTCTAGCATTGATATTGTATATATTAGAGGCATTTTTGCTATATAATTGCATAGGGAATAATGGCGCAGATTTTGCTAGAATTTTAAGTGTAGTGGTAAGTACGGTAATTTTGATTATATTGTTAAACTGGGGAACTGGACAAGATAATTATAGCGAAGTATTATTGAGTTATTATTATTTAATAAGCAAGAGAAAGAGGTACCAATATAATTGGATAAAAATTATAGTAATTTTATTTGTAATAGTATTTTTGATTTCAACATTGTGTCAAGAAATAGATATTATTGCACAGGCGTTAAAGTTTAATCTGCCAGAGACCCTAATCATAGGGTTTGTAATTATATCTTTGTTTATATACATTCCATTAACAGAATGTGTTATTGATGAAGTGAAATTTTATAGGGTGAAATCAATTGCATCAATAGTGCAATTTTTGATTTTATTAGTTATATATATTACTTCCATGATGGATATGTCATCTGATGACGTAGGAAACATATATGATATAATGATTTTCGCAATTGGGCAAATTGCTTTTGCGGAGAGCGCAATAAGTAATTATAAAAGTATGTACAAAAAATTGAAAGAAGAGAAAAAAGATGAAGTAGAGAAATATCTTGAAGGAGTTGACAAACAATATGAAAAAAATGAAGAAATGATTCGGTCGGATATAAAAGAAGCAAAAAATTTTGTGGGAGAAATAGTTGATTTATGGTCTAAAATGAATTGGAAACAACGGATAAAAGTTGTAAGTGTTTTGTTGGCATTTATAGGTTTCTATGTGCTTCTTATATGGATATCAACATTATTGAGCAATATATAAATATATATATATTTGTTTTTATGTAAATGGGTACAATTTGGGTACAGCAGCTTTGAAACCACATTAACAAAAAATAAAAACGTATCAAAATGATACGATTTTGATACATGATAACATCAGATTAACATGAAAAATCGAACCCGAAAAAGAGTTTGAATAACGGACTAAAATGCCGAAAGCCTGTATTTATGCGGGTTTCCGGCATTTGTTTTATCAAATGGCTCTGGTTTGGCTCTATTTGTGGGCGGGATAAGGGTTGCGAAAGCACTGACGGAGAAATAAAGGCATAATGGTAAGGAAAAAGTGATATATGCATCTTGGAAGTACAGGAATACTGAAAATTATAAGTTCAGCTGGAACAAAAAGTATGTTATGTACTGGAGAATTCCGGGGATCTGTGGGGAGTAATTGCGGGAAAAAAGGGAAAAGCGTATAATGCAAGAAAATAATGTTTTCACAGTGTAAAATAGAGGAGAGAACTATCATGCAGAAAATACTGATTGTAGAAGATGATACAAATATCAATAATCTGCTTCAGGAAGCATTATCAAAAGCAGGCTATTCCTGTGAGCAGGCGTTTTCCGGAACTGAGGCAAAGCTGCTTTTGAATATGCAGGAGCATAGCTATGCACTGGTGTTGCTGGATTTGATGTTGCCGGGAATTACAGGAGAAGCAGTTCTGGAGGAAATACGGAAAAAGGGAAATCTTCCGGTTATTGTTTTGACTGCGAAAGATAGCTTGGATGAAAAGGTAAAGGTTTTAACTAGTGGGGCTGATGATTATATAACGAAACCTTTTGAAATCAGAGAGGTACTGGCAAGAATTCAGGTACAGCTTCGTCATACAGAAGAAAAGGAAATAAAAGAATCTAACCTTTCGTTCAGAGAGATGGTATTGAACAAAGCTACTTTTCAGGTCAGCATTGGTGGAAAAATACTTTCTAAGATAACAAGACAGGAGTTTGCGATTTTAGAATTACTGCTCAGAAATCCGAAGCAGGTTTTCAGTAAAGAGGACATTTTTGAATATGCGTGGGACGAACCATATATGGGTGAAACAAAAACTCTGGATGTACATATAAGCAATATTCGTAAAAAGATAAAAACAGTTACATCTGAGGAATATATTGAAACAGTCTGGGGAATCGGTTATCGTCTTCATCTATAATCTTTACTCTTTTTTTACTATTTATTTGCGTTTGATTAGGATTATTCCTTTATGATAAATGCAGATAAGAAAAAGGAGATGAAAAACTTGAGCGAAATGTTATTGGAAACAAGAAATTTGACTAAGCAATATGGACACCATAAAGCTGTGGACAGTGTCAATATGCATATTAAAAAAGGTGCTATTTATGGTTTTATCGGTCGGAATGGAGCTGGGAAGACAACTTGTCTGAAGATGATCAGTGGACTTTCCAAGCCAACTTGTGGAGAAATCGAGATGTTCGGATACAAGGGAAAGGATTTGCAAAAAGTTCGATCACGGATAGGATGTCTGATTGAGGCACCGGGACTTTATGAAAATATGACTGCATATGAAAATTTGAATATCAAATGCAAGCTGTTTGGAATAAAGAAAAAAAGTTATATTGAAGAAATATTGAGAATTATCGGTCTGGAGGATGTGGGAAAGAAAAAAACAAAACATTTTTCGCTTGGAATGAAACAGCGTTTGGGAATTGGTCTTGCTTTGGTTGGAGAACCAGATTTATTAGTTCTTGATGAGCCAATCAATGGATTGGATCCACAGGGTATTGCAGAGATCCGGGATACGATTCAGAGACTTCAGAAAGAGAAGAATATGACAATATGCATTTCCAGTCATATTCTTGAGGAATTATCGAAGATTGCTACTGATTATGGAATTATTCATAATGGAAGTTTATTACAGGAAATTACAAGAGAAGAATTAATAAGAAGATGCAGTGAACGGATAGAGTTGACATTGGATCATCCGAAACAGGCGATTCCGGTGCTGGATTCTATGGGATTTACCAACTATCAGGTAACAGATAAAGAGCATATTCATATTTTTGAACGATTGAATGAAAGTGCAGCGTTGAATATGGAACTTGCAAAGGCAGGAATTCCGGTAAAAGGGATTTCCATAACCAGTGAAGAACTGGAAACTTATTTTCTGAATCTGACGGGAGGTGCGGATCATGCTTAATATAATAAAAATGGATTTATACCGGATGCTTAAAACCAAAAGTATGTATGTAATCTGGATCGTACTGGCAGCAATATTATTGATTACAACATCTTTAAGCAAGACAGATTATGAGCTTTTGACTGAAAAGGATGTCATGAAACAGGAGCAGGTTACTGAACCTACTGTGGATAATATTAATGTGGGAATGATGGTAACGCTGCCTACGGAGCCGGGAGAAAAGGTGACGGTATATGATATCTTTTTTGCCAATTCCCAAGGAAAATTGTATGCACTGCTTTTGGTGATTTTTACTGTTCTGTTTTCAACAGCGGATATCAGTAGCGGATATATTAAGAATATAGGAGGTCAGGTTAGAAATAGAGGAACTCTGATTTTTTCCAGAGCAATTGCCTTGGCTGTCTTTACGGTACTGACAATGGCAGGTGCATTCTTATTTCAGGCAGCGGCGAATGGTATTGTTTTCGGGGAATTGGAATGGGGAAATACAAAGGCAATTTTATCTTATTTTGTGACTGAACTGGCTCTTCATTATGCACTTGTGCTGATTTGTATGGCGATTGCAATTATTTTGAAAAATAATGTAATCAGCATGGTCATTGCTGTCTGTCTTAGCATGAATGTAATGACCATTGTGTATGGGGTGATCAATAGTGCCATTCAAAAAATAGGAATTCAGAATTTCCAGATTTATAAGTATACGATAACAGGAAAATTATCACTGCTTCCTATGAATCCGAGTGGAAATGAGTGTTTGGCGGCATTTGGTGTGGCAATAGTGTTCATCGTTATGATGATATCAGTAAGCAGCGTTGTTTTTCAAAAGAGGGATATTTAACGGATGTATATCGTAATTGGGATATTAGCAGGAATTATTATCTTACAATTTATTATTATGTGGAAATACCAGCGGCAGGTGAAAGACATCTGCCGCCAATTGGCGTTTATGATGAAACATGACAGTAACATGTTGATTAACCATGAATTTGATGTGGGTGGAATAGGAAAGCTTTCTGACAAGTTGAATGAGCTTCTGGAACTGCGAAGAAAAGAGAAGCAGCATTATCAGGAGAAAGAAGCTCTGATTGCGGACACTTATACAAATCTTTCTCATGATATCCGCACACCACTGACATCTTTGGACGGATATTTCCAGCTAATGGAAGAATGTGAAAATATAGAGGATCAGAAACGTTATTTAAGCATTATCCACGAAAGAATTCATAGTCTGAATGAAATGTTGGAAGAACTTTTTATGTTTACAAAGTTAAAAAACGAATCTTACAGTTTGGAATTGACATTGTGCTGTATGAACCGGATTTTGAAAGAAACAGTTTTTTCATACTATGATGAATGGGTAAGAATGGAAATTCAGCCGGATATTCAGATTACGGAAGAACAGTTGTATATACATGGAAACAGGCAGGGACTCCGCCGTGTTATCCAGAATGTGATAAAAAATGGGTTGGATCATGGAGAAAAGAAGATTAGCATTGTGTTGGAACGTGATCAAAATCAGGCGGTGCTTAGAATCAGCAATCAGGTTACACATCCAGAACAGATTAATATAGATCAGGTATTTGAGCGATTTTATAAAGCAGATGTTGCCAGAAGTAAAACATCTACTGGATTGGGACTATCTATTGCAAAGGAGTTGGTTAGTCGGATGGATGGAGAGATTGAAGCAAAGATAGAGGAAAACGAGTTTATTGTTGAAATGAACTTTCCGATTGTAACCGATGCTAAATAGTATTTTGCGACGTAGAGGGATAATCAATAATTTTTATTTATCCTTGCAGAAGCATTAGCTCTTATGTTGGGATACTATCTAAGGAAAGTACCCATGACAGGGCGTTAAGTGTCCGGGGGGACGATTGTTTAGCGCCGACCGGAGCGGAGCGTAGAGGTGGCCTCCCGAGTTTTATGATATCGGACAACCGGAATACATAGGAAGGGGTGCTAGGTGCCAGTGGCACCTGCTTAGCACCGACCGAAACGGAGTGTAGACGTGGCGCCGATGTCGGCTTATGAGATCATTTCGATTTTCATTGGGATATTAGCATTGTTGATGTCCTTTGGTATAGTATAAATTGATAGAAAAAACAGAAAGTGAAAAATTCGTAGTAAAGAAGGAAGAAAATAATGAGGGTATGTGAGATATGCAATGCAAAAAAAGAAGATAGAATAATTGCAGGAATGAGTATTTGCAACAATTGTTTTACTAGATTACAAGGATTAAGAAATGGAAATGAGGATGATTTGCTATTCTTTAGAGACCCCATAAATGTTTCTAAATTTTCCCATAATGCAAAAGAATATATTGATGAAGTTGCAACAGATATTGAAAAGTCGCATAGGACAGCTGAAGAAATAATCATTGAAAGAAAGCGAATGCAAGAAGATGAAATGGAGAAACAAGAGTATGCACGTTCATTAATAGGCTTATATGAATATGCAGTTGAAACAATATTAAATGAAGATCATGGGTGTGTTGATGCAAAGAGAATGACTGAATTGATAAACAAGCGTGCTAGAGAGGGGTGGAAGTTACATACTGTTTATTCAAATGAGCTAGGCAAAAATGCATTAAAGGTGTTGGGATTAGTGGAAAATTCTACTGCTTGTGAAGATGTACTTGTATTCGAAAGAAAACTGATGGATAAGTAGTTCAAAGTTTAGTTATGTAGAATTGAATGGATACAGAAAACTATAAAAGAATAAGCATAGGCAGTTGGTTTTATAATGAGACTGCCTGACATCAATTATTTATTGTACTTAAAGGCGGGATAGAATCACCAAACCAGATTCTATCCCGCTTTAATTTTTACAAATCTCCCCATTCCCCATCTTTTATGATAAAATAAATCATACTATTTGAAATGGAGGACAACTATGATTCAGGATAAAACGCAGTTAGTACGTGCCGGATTGGAAACTGCATATATCGATGGTAATATTGCATCTGAGATATCATATAAGCCGGGCTTTGTTTCAAATAATCACAGGGAAGGCAAGAAAGTTATTTCAGTCATAGAGAGTGAACTTCTAAAATGTGATAAGTTTCAGATAAGTGTGGCATTTATTACTTTGGGCGGTGTAACACCGCTTCTTCAGACGTTGAAAGAGCTTGAGAGAAAAGGTGTTCCAGGGGAGATATTGACCTCAAACTATTTGGATTTTAGTGAGCCTTTGGCTTTGGAGAAATTGCATTCTCTGAAGAATATAAAGATTAGAATGTATGATACAAGATCTGCTAACAACGGCTTTCATACAAAGGGATATATATTCAGAGAGGAAGAAATATACAGGATCATAATTGGCAGCTCGAATATTACCAGTGCTGCACTCACGACCAATAGAGAATGGAATACGAAGCTTGTCTCCACGGCACAGGGAGAGATGTCAGAGGATATATTAAGAGAATTTGACGAGTTATGGAACTCAGAATATGCTCTGGACTATGATGTGTTTTATGAGGAATATAAGCAGAGATACGATATAATCAAAGCCCAAAGGAAAATCGCTTCAGAGGGAAATATTACCTCATTGGAGAGATATAAATTAAAACCAAACAGCATGCAGGTGAGATTTATTGCTAACCTTAAAGCTATATTGGAGAATGATGAGAAGAGAGCACTTCTTATAAGTGCCACTGGTACGGGAAAGACTTATGCGTCGGCATTTGCAATGCGTGAACTTGGATTTAAGAGAGTGTTATTTCTTGTCCATCGAGCGTCACTTGCTGTACAGGCAAAGAAATCGTATCAGAGAGTTTTCGGCAGTACGATTTCTGTAGGGTTGGTTGGTGCTGGCTATCATGAATACGATAGAGATTATATATTTGCCACTGTGGAGACGTTAAATAGGGATGTGCATTTGCAAATGTATGATCCAGCCGAGTTTGATTGTATTATTCTGGACGAGGCCCACCATAGCTCGGCAAATACATATCAGAAGGTTATGAATTACTTTACTCCACGTCTATTCCTTGGTATGACAGCTACGCCTGACAAGAGGAATGACAATGATTCTGGGGAAAATATTTATGAGATATTTAATCATCAGATAGCCTATGAGATTCGTCTGCAGCAGGCAATGGAAGAGGACTTGCTGTGTCCATTTCACTATTTTGGAATTACTGATTTATCCGTTGTACAGGATACCAAGTCAAAGAATCTATCTGAAGAAGATTTTAATAAATTGGTATGTGACGAGCGTGTAAAGCTTGTTATAGAGCAGTCGAATTACTATGGTTACAGCGGAGAACGTGTAAAGGGCCTGATATTTTGCAGCCGTAACCGGGAGTGTAAGGAACTTTCAAAGAAGTTCAACGAATTAGGATATAGGACAGTTGCACTTAGTGGTGAGAACTCAGAGATGGTTAGGCAGGATGCGTTTGAGAGACTTGCTATGGATGAGAGAGACGCAGCGGCAGATAAGACTCCTATAGATTATATTTTCTCTGTGGATGTCTTAAATGAAGGTGTTGATATTGTCGAGGTAAATCAGGTCATCATGTTGAGACCGACTCAGTCTCCAATTGTTTTTATACAGCAATTGGGAAGAGGCCTTCGAAAAGCAGAGGGGAAGGAATACGTTGTAATCCTTGATTTTATTGGAAACTATAACAACAATTTCATGATACCGATTGCCTTATCAGGAGATAGAACATATAACAAAGATAATATCCGTAGATATGTCATGGAAGGTGAACGGATGATTCCTGGTGCATCTACGGTTCATTTTGATGAGGTTAGCAGAAAGAGAATTTTTGCGTCGGTTGATAACGCAAACTTTAGTGATATAAGGCTCATCAAAGAGAATTATACGAACCTCAAGAATAAACTTGGACGTATTCCCAGATTGAGGGATTTTGATGAATACGGTGAGATGGATGTTATTCGAATCTTTGATAATAACAGTCTCGGCTCGTATTATAAGTTTTTAGTGAAATATGAGAAAGAATACAAGACTCGCTTGTCGGAGGATGAAGAAAAAGTAATCGAATTTGTTTCTAAGAAATTGGCAAATGGAAAAAGAATTCAAGAACTTCAGATGTTGAAAAGAATACTTACATATGCCCGGGGCCTAGCTAAATTTGGTTTGTTTGCCGGCCTTTCAGAGGATATGAAGAAATATGGAAGAGATGTCAGTCAGGAGCAGAAGGAAAACATTGTAAATGTTATGACTAATGAATTCCCAGCTGGAGCGAGCAAGAAAACTTACGCGAAGTGTGTGTTTATTGAGAAAAACGAAAACGATTATTGCCCAACAAAGTCATTTATACAAATGCTGTCAAATGGCGAATTTTATGATATCCTTCAAGAACTTGTTGAATTTGGTATTAGCAGATACGAGCGTGATTATAGTAATACATATGATCAAACAGATTTTGTTTTGTACCAGAAATACACTTATGAGGATGTATGTCGTCTTCTCAATTGGGAGCAGAATGAAGTTCCGTTAAATATTGGTGGATATAAATATGACAGAAAGACGAAGACATTTCCTGTGTTCATCAATTATGATAAGGCAGAGGATATTAGTGACACCACGAAATATGAAGATCATTTTGTCCCGGGCTTCAGGGATCGATTGATAGCTATTTCGAAGTCTGGCAGAAGTTTACAATCAGAGGATGTACAGAATTTCCTTAAAGCAAAGGAAAGAGGGATTCATGTAGAGCTTTTTGTAAGAAAGAATAAAGATGATAAGATTTCTAAGGAGTTTTATTATCTTGGACATATGACAGCAAGTGGAAAAACTAAAGAATTCAAAATGGCGAACACAGAGAAAACAGCAGTGGAAATTGAATGGATACTTGATGTTCCAGTGCGTGAAGATATTTACGAGTACATTGTAAATTCTTAATTGGAGGATGTTATGAAGACAATAAGAGTAGTTGCTGCAGTAATTGTAAGAGAAAAAAACAACCAAAAGCAGATATTTGCAACCCAGAGAGGATACGGAGAACTTAAAGGGGGATGGGAATTCCCTGGAGGAAAAATAGAAGCTGGTGAAACTCCACAGGACGCTCTGGTCAGGGAGATAAACGAGGAACTGGATGCAAGGATAAATGTTGGAGAATTGCTTGATACTATCGAATATGATTATCCAGCTTTTCAGTTGTCGATGGATTGTTTCTTGTGTGATCTGGCAGCAGATCATTTAGAATTAAAAGAACACGAAGATGCGAAGTGGCTCACTATAGAGGAACTTGATTCGGTCGATTGGCTGCCGGCGGATGTGACACTGGTGGATAAGATAAAGGGTAAGCAAATGTAAAAACAGATTCAAAAGTGAGGTTATAAGAAAGATCGGAAGATATTTCAAGAAAGAAGATTAGGGGTTACACCACAAGGAGCACACCGAATGGAAAACAAACGAAAAACTGCAGTCCTGGAAATCCTAAACTACTGGAAAATCACAGAATTTCTAGGTCAGATCGACATTCCACAGGAAAGTACAGAGAACAAAAAGCTAATTAAGAATATTAAGAATGGCAAAGAGGTTAAGGCAGAGAAGATCGAGGTCTTCTTTGATTTGCCAGTTTTGTCGGCTTCTGATATTGATCTGGAAATGATCCTGGAAAATGACAGGGACGACTATGCGAAGTTTCCTTCGGTTGGTGATGAGATCTATTTTTGTCTGGGGAAGGTAGAGCGGAATACAGTAGTTGATTATCTTGAGAAGTTTATAGAGGATAAATCCGATAATCCTGAGATAGCTTATCCGAAAAAGAGTGCGATCGCATGGTGCTCATTCAAGACAGATACGAAAGGCGTGTATCTTAAGAATAGTTTCCAGCTGTCATCGATACTGTGGGCAGTTGCCAGGTGGGATGAGTCAAGAGCACATAAGAGTCATGACTTTGCTCTCGATACTAACGAATATAAAGAACTTGTTGGAGAGATCGATGGGGAACTGCAGAACCAGAATGTTGATGAGTTCATTTCAACCATATATGAAAAGATTTTTAACGAGTATGTGAAACACAGATTCTCAGAGGATTCGCAGAAATCGATGGGAATTGCCGAATACAACAGGTATGCGAGCGAACAGGCCAGAGATGCGGACGAGGACGCATTTGACTATGCGGATCTGGGTAAAAGCTTCTTTCTGAATGACATTATCCAGGTGTCAGAGCTGGTTCAGAACGGGAGCTTTGGCGATGGGAATGAATATGAGAAGAAAGTGATCGAGTACATTCTGGCAGGGTACGAAAAGTCGAAAGGCCCAGACGATTTACCGAGAACGATCATCTCGCCGGATGCGGGAAAAAGTGAGATGAAGTTGTTCTTTGACAGAATTCTTAACGTTACAAATTCGCCAAGGGGAAAATGGCCGGCCAAATATATGCCGGCGTTGATGCAGCAGGTTGCGGTCAATATAGCGATCAGACAGGATGGGGATGCTCCTGTTTTTTCTGTAAATGGACCTCCCGGAACGGGAAAGACTACATTGCTCAAGGAGATCGTGGCAAGCAATATTGTTGAGCGTGCCAGACTTCTCGCTGAGAACGCAGAAGATTCAGACTCTATATTCGAAATGCATTCATTTTCTCATGGCCCGCTAGAGGCAAATGAGAATGCCTATTACCAGTATGCGCCTCATTATTATTCGATAAATGTTGATGAGATCAACAATTATAGTATGCTGGTCGCGTCATGTAACAATGCGGCGGTGGAAAATATCACGATAGATCTTCCGAAGGCGAGGGATATACTTGACAGTCTGGAGTCGTCTAGAGATGATGAAGAGGAGATCCGCTGCGGTCTGGATGAGGTTCATGATTTGTTTGATATCAACAAGTCAGGTGATGTGGAGACTATAACCAGATATGGTAAGAGCCATGAAGAGAAGGATATTTATTTTACGCGTTATGCGGATAAACTTTTAGGCGGAGCCGACTGCTGGGGCCTTATATCCGCTCCGTTTGGCAGAAAGGCAAATATCCGTAAGTATTGCAATTCGGTCCTGAAGCCATTTGTGGAGGACTATAAATCGAATGGTGTCAGAGAGCAGCATAAGGCAAAATATCTGGAGGTAAGAAAAAAGTTTTTATCTCAATATAAACTGGTGGAAAGCCTGCGAAATGAGTTGGAACAGATCTGTGCTCTGGCAAGTTCGGTTCCTGTGGAGTTGCAGGAAAATGCACCAGAGGATTTGTCATGTGAAATAAGTGATGTGGAAAGAAAGCGGCAGATGTTTGAGCGTCAGTTATTTGCTGAACAAAAAGAGCTGATCGAGCTTGAGGAAAGCAGACCGAAGGGATTGTTCGCAAGGCGTAAGGATACATCCGCAAGAGATATATTCATTCAGGAGAAGAAAGCGACAATATCAAAACTTAATGGAGAGATAACTTCTTTGAACAATAGGATATCAGGCCTGCAGAATCTTCAGGAATACCAGCGGTGTATTTCAAAATACTCGCATGGGCAGATGAAGATGACCCCGGTGGACGCTGCATTTATGGAACGTTATGTATCCGAGGACGACAGGCTGTCAACAAAAGCACAGATAACCAATCCATGGTTTACCGCCCAGTACAATAGAGAGCGTGAAAAGTTATTCCTGTATGCATGTAAGCTGCACAAAGAATTTGTCATTTCTTCAAAATGCATGCGGCATAATATCATCAACCTGATGATTGCGTGGAATGTGTTTGATGATTGTGGTGAGAGGATGAAGCTTGCTGACAGAGAAGAAGCCATGCCATATATGCTCCAGAGCATTTTCCTGCTCACCCCTGTGATATCCACGACATTTGCTTCTGCGCAGACATTTCTGGGCGATGTGAAGAAAAGCGGAGTGCTTGGAACTCTTATCGTCGATGAGGCGGGACAGGCACAGCCACAGATGGCAGTTGGTGCGATGTTCAGATGCAGAAAGGCGATCATAGTCGGAGATCCAAAGCAGATCGAGCCTGTGGTTACCGCAGAGACTGACATGATAAAACAGCTGCTTACCGCAGAGATATTGGCAGGTTACAAGGATAAGAAAATCTCTGTGCAGGCATTTGCTGACTATATAAATCCGTATGGAACTTATCTTGGAAAAGATGAGGAGAAAGAGTGGGTAGGCTGCCCGTTGGTAGTCCATAGGCGCTGCATTGACCCGATGTACACAATCTCAAATGTGCTTTCATATGATGGAACTATGAAGCAGCAGACGGCAGCACCTAAGGCTGATAGGGCAAAGACATTTATTTTGGACAAGAGCTGTTGGATAGATGTAGCCGGTGCTGAGAATTCGGGCAAGAAGGATCATTTTGTCAAGGCACAGGGGGAGCTTGTGCTGAAACTTCTGGCGAGAAAATTTGAACGGGATCCTATCGATATCCCGAGGCTGTTTATCATCACACCATTTACATCGGTGAAAGAGGGAATGCTGGAGATGATAAAGAAATCGGAGTTATACGGAAAAGAGCCAAGAGTCAGAAAATGGCTTAATGCAAATAACATTGGAACTGTGCACACTTTCCAGGGGCAGGGAACGGATGAGGTTATATTCCTGCTCGGATGCGACAGCAAATCTATGGGAGCAGTCAACTGGGTGAACAATAATATTGTAAATGTTGCAGCGACAAGGGCAAAATTCAGATTCTACATGATAGGCGATAAGTCGGTATGGACTTGCAGGCCGGTGAGGGTTGCGAGAGAATGCACAGCAGAGATACTAACAGATAAAGAGGTTGCTGAGCTGCTTGGCGATAAGACCGAAGAGGCTAAGTCTGCATCTTTAAAGATGTCTATGATATGCCCAGAATGCGGGAAAAAGTTGGTTGAAAGATCGGGGAAATTTGGAAAATTCATAGGTTGCTCGGGCTTCCCGAAATGCCGGTTTACGCAGTCGGTATAGGAACAGAGCAACACCCCGTTGCTTTCCCCAATCCCCGCAATCTGTTATGATATCCATAACGGAGGTGAGTACAATGGAGACAAAGGACGTTATATTAGAACTTCGAACCAAACGAGGATTATCCCAGGATGACCTGGCAGAGAAGGTCATGGTCACAAGGCAGGCGGTATCGCGCTGGGAGAATGGCGAGACGGTGCCGAATACAGATACGTTGAAACTGCTTTCAAAAGAGTTTGATGTATCGATAAACACTCTGCTTGGTGAACCGAGGAAACTGATATGTCAGTGCTGTGGAATGCCGCTTGAGGACGATGCCATTATGGGGCGGGACAGCGATGGTTCACTGAACGAGGACTACTGCAAATGGTGTTACGCCGACGGCACCTATACCTATAGCAACATGGATGATCTGATCGATGTATGTGTGAAGAATATGGTGGGGGAGAATTTCACTGAGGAGCAGGCGAGAGCATATTTGAAGGAAATTCTGCCGAAGCTTGATTATTGGAAGCGTTATGAGCAGCTAAGTGATGGCGGCCAGTTTGAGGCATTTAAAGAGCAGCTTATAGACGAGATCAATGCGCTTCATATAGAGGGGATGCCTCACCTTGAAAGACTCAATGCGCTTGTTGGCAAATATGTGAATCTCGAGTATCGTTTGCCAAATGGCATGAATGTCAAATTCCTTGATGACGAGAAAACATATCTGGGAAATCAGCTGGAATGTGAGTTTGGTGGAGACAGATGTTTTGGGGTCCTGGCGGATATGGATTTTATATTGATATCGACATATGAGGCGGAAGGGACAAATCCGGAGCTGGTTCTTTATAAAAAGAGGTAGTATAATGAGTTAGGTTATTTCGTCAATAATCTTTCACAATTTATATTACAGGGGGAAATACATATGATACAATGTGCCGGATGTGGCAGCAATCTGGTATATGATATAGCAAGAAAGAAAATGTACTGCAAAGCATGTGGAAATGAATACGAGCCGGAGAGTGTCGACAAGGATGAGGACAGCGAGGAACGCAAGCTTATGGAACTTACTGTATTCATTTGTCCGCAGTGTGGTGGGGAGATATACAGTACAGATGAATCAGCGACGGGATTCTGCAGTTACTGCGGGGCAGCGACTATGCTTTCCAGCCGGCTGAAAAGCGAGAGAAGACCGGATTATGTGATACCGTTTGCGGTGACGAAGGACATGTGCAAGGCATCATATGCCACAGTCATGAAGAGGGCGATATACGCTCCGAACAGGCTGAAACACAGACGAAATGTGCAGGAGTTCCGTGGAATCTACATGCCGTATTGGCTGTGTGATGTTGACCAGAAAGGTAAAACAGCTGTCAGGGCGACGGACAGCTATAGCTCAGGGGTTGATACAGTCAGTCATACATATAATGTAAGATGCTTTGCGGATAATCATTATGAGAATATAACCATGGATGCATCATCGCTGTTTCCGGATGATCTCAGCAGTAAGGTGGCACCATTTGACTCGGCGGATATGAAACCATTTTCCATGGGATATCTGAGCGGGTTCTACGCGGATCTGCCGGATGTGGATTATGGTGTGTACAGGGATAAGATAGCGCAGGTGACAGGTGATATGGCGTATGATGTGATGATGAGTAAGATAAAGCATCATCTATGTACATACGATGCTATCGGTGAACCGGAGGAGCCATTGTCAGAAACGATGGATATAAAGATCACTGGAGCAAAGACCGGGTTGTTTCCTGTGTGGCTTTTGTCATACAAGAACGGTAAGCGTATTGCATATGCAGCGGTAAATGGCAGCACAGGAAAAGTGGCTGCGGATATACCGCTTGATATCGGCAAGTTCCTGCTGGGATGCCTGATAGGAGTGGCTCCATTATACTTTTTGCTGAACTTATTTCTTACGGTGAGACCTGGCGTTCTGCTCGCATTTGTATCTGCGATAGGTGCGCTTGTGACCATGATATATTGCGATGAGATGGAGAAGATAGCGGATGTAGAGACACATGAAAATGATGTGGGATTCTTCGCAAGGCATACACTCAATGTAAAGAAAAGTGGAGGCAGGAAGAAAAAACTACAAATAAAAAAGCTACAAACAAAAAAGCCACAAAAAAATACAAAAAGAAAATTAAAAAATAAGATAACTTCATTTATAAAGTTTTCTTGTTTTCTTGAAGTCATACAGCTGATAGCATGCATGATATTATTTTTCTGCCTGAAGTTTGGAATAAATCCTTTACTTTTTAACTGGGATATTATGGGAAAGGCCAGTTATGTTGTGGCGGTCATCTCGTGTCTGGTTGCCATTTACGGAGCAGTAAAAGGCATAGCAAACGTGAGAAGAGTAAAAAGAAAAAGTGGCGTCATGGGATTATTTATTGCCTTTGCCACCATTCTGTCTGTAGTGGTTGTGTTGATAAAACCGGTTATGGATAAGTATTATTATGGATGCGTGCTCCTGGTGGGTGCTGCAACCATTCTGACGCTTATAGACCTGGTTATCAGCCACAACCGGATGTCCACAAGACCACTTCCGCAGTTTGAGTACAAGGGAGGTGATCATCGTGCGTAGAGCGATAATTGGCAGAGTGGTGATCACTGTAATGATCATGCTGCTGTTTCTGGTTGTGGGATGCAACGGTGCAGTGACTGTCCACGCATCTGAAAATGATCAGGATGATTCGTACAGTTACCACTATAAAGTGATAATCAAGGATTATGCCAATGTGTTGACTAAAAGTCAGGAAGAACAACTGATGGAGACTATGCAGGAGACAGCCCGTTATTGTAATGTATTATGCGAGATATCGGAATTTGCATTCCATTCTTCAGCGTACCATGCTGAGTCATCCTACAAAAGGGAATTGGGCACCCTGGATGGTGTTATGTTCCTCATTGATTTGTATAATAGACAGATATACATCTATTCTTATGGCGAACCGTATAAGATCATCACCAAGACAAATGCGTATACGATAACAGACAATGTCTATGAATATGCAAGTGAAGAGAAATATTTTGAGTGCGCAAATGAGGCATTCAAGCAGATAAATATGCTGCTGGTAGGAGAGCAGATAAGCCGTCCAATGAAGCATATCAGCAACATACTCCTTGCAATAATATTTTCTATATTGCTTAATTATCTTCTGCTGAAGAAGACGTCAAAGGTATATGACATTGGTTCAAAAAATCTGCTTACCGGTACAAAGGTTTCATATAACATGAATCAGAAATATGATATGCTCACTGAAACGAGAAGTACAAGATCCGGTTCCGGCGGCCATGGCGGAATTGGTGGAGGCGGCTTTGGAGGCGGAGGCATCGGTGGAGGTGGCGGTGGCCACAGCTTCTAGTCAAAGAGAAGAAAATCTGACAAAATATAAACGATGAAAAATGCTGTGAAGAATTTTCGAAATTCACAGCATTTTATTTTCATAAGGAGGGACCCACGTAAGTGGGAGGAATCCTTGTGAAGTACGCAGACGCCGCGCGAAGCGCCTAACATGCGTCTGCTCCTTTTGTAACGTTTTTCAATTATACTGGTCTTATATGTGAAGGGAGGTAAAAAACTTGGCGTCAGGAAAAGAAAAAAATGGAATAGAAGAAATATACGAAAAGTACTACAAAGACGTATATCGTTTTGTGCTGGCACTGTCTAAGAATCCCCACATAGCCGAAGACATAACACAGGAGACATTTGTTAAAGCGATAAAAGCTGTGGATCGGTTCAAAGGAGACTGTGATATAAAGGTCTGGCTCTGTCAGATAGCCAAGAATACATACTTTACATATGCGGGCAAACAGAACCGGGAGCAGGTGGACGTTGACGCGGTAAATAACCGGTCAGAGTCACAGGCTGCACTTATGGGGGATGCGGAGTATGATCTCATATCTGAGTCGGTTGAGGATAGCGGTGTATTCAAATTTTATCTCGGGGAGCAGGGACTGACATCACTTGATATATTTGGAAATGCAAGGTCGTGGATGTCAAGTGAGGCGTATCAGAGCTTTGGAGGATATAGAGAGGGCGCGGCTGTCCCTCAGACAGAACATAAGGATACAGGCAGTTCAGATATATACTATGGCGATGAGGAGCCAAGAGTTATAAATAAGATTGTGTATTGCCACAAGGATGGAACCGAGGTTGCGACTCTCTGGGAGGAGAACCAGAATCTGCCGATCCTGAACAGTGAAAAATAGAATGTGTATGCCACATAAAACTCACATTACAAATAATTAAAGTAAAAACCAACCTTTTTTGCCTTTTAATTGAATGATCCATGATATACTAGCATTGTGCATGACGTTCACGCTGTATTTAAAGGGGTATTGCCCCAGTTATGAAAAGGATAGTAAGCTAAATGGGAAATAAGAAAAAGATGGTGTTCAACGTATTGTTCCTGGTTCTCATATTTGCCGGAACGATATACGGAGTGTTTCACGGCGAGGATATAGGACAGATATCTGATATACTTCAGACGGTGAATCCTTGGTGGCTCATACCGGGAGTGGTATGTGTTGTGGTATTTATATGGGGAGAATCAATTATCATTCATTATATGATGCGAAATCTTGGAGTGAATGTAGGCAGGGGAACCTGTTTCCTGTTCTCGTCGGTTGGATTCTTTTTCAGCTGTATCACGCCATCTGCATCAGGTGGACAGCCGGCTCAGATATATTATATGAAGAAAAAGAAGATCCCTATTCCGGTGTCAACTCAGGTACTGCTCATAGTGACGATCATGTACAAGCTGGTGCTGGTACTTCTGGGACTTGGAATAGCTATATTTGGACAGAGTTTTATACATACATATATAGATGATGTGCAGTGGGTATTTTATCTTGGACTTGTGCTGAACGTTGTGTGTGTGGCAGGAATGGTGCTGTTCGCATTTCACCCGTCGCTTGCAAAGGCATTTGTGGTGAATGGCAGCAGACTTCTTGAGCGGATGAAGTTTTTAAGACACAAGAAGTCCCGTGAGGAAAAGCTCGCGGCATCAATGGAAAAGTACAACCAGACTGCGGATTACATGGTAGGACATTTCGGGATGCTGGTGGTAGTGTTCATTATAACAGTTGTGCAAAGATTCTCACTATTTGCAGCTACATGGTTTGTGTACAAGGCGTTTGGACTTTCAGGATCATCATCATGGCTTATCATTCTCATGCAGGGAGCCATAGCAGTTGCGGTGGATATGCTTCCCCTTCCGGGTGGTATGGGAATCAGTGAAAAACTCTTTATGGAGATGTTCTTGCCGATATTTGGCAGCACATTGCTCCTGCCGGGCATGATACTCAGCAGAGGGCTGGGATACTATACTGAGCTGATAATCAGTGCAATATTTACAGTGGTGGCAAGCTTTGTGATAGGAAGGAGATCTGAATGAAACCAAGATCAGAGATGAGCATGGAGCTCTATGAGATGATGCTTGACCGGGGATATCCCGAGGAGTTCTGTGATCTCATAACAAAGAATCTGAATACGGATTTTACGGCGGACAGGATGATGGGCTATCTGTCGCATTATCAGGAGCTGCCTCTTGAGGAGATTGTGGATGAGATGTTGTCCATTCTCGCAGACCGGAACCGTATCATGCAGAAGAAGCAGCTTGAGAGCAACAATGCCGAGTGGAACCGTTTTCTGGAGGAAGGCTTCGGACTGGATGAAGATGATGAATAATCTTTATAATAGTTGAGTTTCTTAACTGGTAAAATCTGTCGTTATATGGTACAAATATTTATAGAAAAGTATATGGAAAAAGGATTGATATAATGACGGAAAATGAAGCTAATCAGAGCGCTGAGGAACAGGAGAAAAAGGTACAGAGTGAGATAGAAGAGACCCTGGCCGGGGCCGGTATTGGTATGTGGACCATGGTGCTCATGAACGACGGCAGATCCATGCTGTATGCGAACAAGAAGATGAACGCTCTTCTTGGAACGACTGATGATCTGTCGCCTGAAGATAGATATGTAAAGTGGATAGCAGGCATTACTGAGGAGTCACAGCAGGCCACCGCTGAATACATGGAGACCATAAGACGCGACGGCAAGGCTGAGGTTATATATACCTGGATGCATCCAACCAGAGGACTGTTGCACATAAGATGTGGCGGTGTTCGGGACAGGAGTTTTACCGATGGCATAAAAGTCAGAGGCTACCATCAGGATATAACCGCTGTGCGCAATGCGGAACAGGCTCACAAGGAGGAACTCCGGGAGCAGGATTCGGTTATCGAGGCTGTTAGCAGCATATATTTTATTGTGTGGATATTCGATCTTCAGACCGGTAAGGTGCGGGTTATCAAGGAAGGTGATACCTTCAGAAAGCCGGCACAGAATGCGGATTACGAAGCAGGAAAGACAATAGAAAATGTGATAAATGACTGTGTGGTTGAAGAGGATCGTGAGCAGATGCGCAGATTCTACAATCTGGACAGGCTGGCGGAGAAACTCAGGACGGAGAAGAGCGTCAGTAAGGATTTCCGGGACACTTTATATGGCTGGTGCCGTATAACGGCGATTCCAGTCAGGACGGATGAGGAGAGTGAACTCACCCGTATACTCATAGGTGTTCAGGAGATCGACGAGGAGAAGAAGGAGGAGATCCGTGCCCAGAAGCTGCTTGCCGAAGCTTACGAAGAGGCCAAGCGTGCAAATACAGCGAAGACGGAATTTCTTTCACGCATGTCACACGACATAAGAACACCTATCAACGGAATCCTTGGAATGTCACGAATTGCCGAACAGTGCATAGATGACAGGGACAGAGTGATGGATGCGCTGTCCAAGATAGATGATGCTGGAAAACAGCTTGAACTGCTCATCAACGATGTGCTTGATATGAGCAGACTTGAGAGCGGAAGAACGGAGCTCACCAGTGAACCGTTTGACATAATAAAGGTTTTGAGAAGTGGATATGATCCAATCCTGGTCATGGCACAGGAGAACGATGTGAAGCTTACGGGTGCTCATTTCAATATAAAGCACAACATGGTTATAGGCAGTCCGCTTCATCTTCAGCGGATCTCTCTCAATATACTGACAAATGCCATCAAGTACAACAAGCCGGGCGGAACGGTAGAGGCGTGGATGGACGAGATACCTGTAGACGGCAGGCATTCCAATTATGTGTTCAGGATAGCTGACACAGGAGTTGGAATGAGCCAGGAGTTCATCAGCCACCTGTTTGAGCCATTTTCAAGGGAGCACACTGATGCGGGAACAAAGTATCAGGGAACAGGTCTTGGCATGGCTATTACCAAGGAGCTTCTCGACCTCATGGGTGGAAGCATAGAGGTTGATAGTAAGCCGGGTGTGGGTTCTACATTTACCATGAAGATACCATTTGAGATCTGTACAGATGTCGTTGAGCCGGAGAAGCCAGAGGATCACGAGGCAGTCAGACTTGATGGAATGAAGATACTGCTGGTTGAGGACAATTCGCTCAACATGGAGATAGCAACATTTATGGTGGAGACGGCTGGTGCTGTTGCCACAACTGCGGCAAATGGCCGTGAGGCTGTTGAGATATACAGATCACATCCGGCTGGAAGCTTCGATGTGATACTCATGGATGTGATGATGCCGGAGATGGATGGCCTTGAGGCCACCAGGCAGATAAGAAGCTCAGACCTTGAGGATGCCGGAACCATTCCGATCATTGCCATGACTGCAAATGTATTCGCAGAGGATGTGAAGAAGTGCAAGGCGGCGGGCATGAATGAGCACATAGCAAAGCCACTTGATGAGGATAAGGCATTACATATAATTGCGGGATACAGACATTAAACACAATAAGATACACGATTAAAGAGATAATGATACAGTAAGTAAAAAGCAGTCTGCGGACATCGCCAGTGTTATACATGGTGATGATCCGTCAGACTGCTTTTTATTAATTATATTGAAATGTCTGTCTAGCCGATGCCTCCGAGAAGGATACCAAGTATCAATACAAGGAGACATACAGGACAGTAGATGTATTTGCATATAGGCACGAACTTCTCTGTGAACTTCTTTTCCCTTCCGGTGTTGACCTGTGTCTCAACATATTTCTTGCCACATACCCAGAAGAACATGATTCCGGCAAGTCCTGCGCCAAGTGGGCAGATGTAGATGGACAGTACATCCATCCAGTCAGATACGATACCCTGTATACAGATGGATACCACAACTGCTATGACACCGATGATGGCACATGCAGGTTTTCTGCCAACTCCAAGCTTCTCCTGCACCGTTGCGATTGGTGCTTCGTACAGGTTGATTAGTGATGACAGTCCCGCCATGAACACAGCCACAAAGAAGAGTATGGCAACAATATAACCGCCAGGCATGGACTTGAACAGGCATGGCAGATAGATGAACAGCAATCCCGGGCCGCCCTGGTTGAGCTGTGCTCCGGCAGTTGCCATGGCAGGTATGATTACCAGTGCGGCAAGCATGGCAGCAATCGTATCGAAAAGTGCAACACGTCCGGCAGCCCCCGGTATATCCTCATCGTCTGGCAGATATGAGCCGTATATCAGAGTTCCGTTTCCCGCAACTGAGAGTGAGAAGAATGCCTGTCCCAGCGCAAATATCCATGTCTTTGGATCTGCAAGTACCTTTGGTTCTATGCGGAAGATGTATTTGTATCCCTCTATGGCTCCCGGCTGGCATGCCGCATATATGGTCAGGATGATGAACAATACGAAGAACGCCGGCATCAGGATCTTGTTGGCCTTCTCAATACCGTTGCCCACGCCGAACATAAGGATGGTGATTCCGATGGCAAGTGCAATGATCTGCCATGCATTGTTGCCAAATGAAGATGCCATTCCGCCGAAGTTTGAAGCAAAGCCGTCTATATCCTCCGGTGACAGTGTGCTTCCGGTGAAAGCTCCGATCATGTATTTCAGTATCCAGCCCATGACGACCGTGTATCCGATGGCCATTGCCAGTGCGCCGAGCACAGGTATGCCGCCCAGCAGTTCACCGAGCTTTCGCTTGCCCTTTTTCTCCATGGCGATTCCAAATGCATCGATTGGACCGGATCTTGTAGCTCGTCCGAAGCTCATCTCTCCGATAACTCCGGTGAATCCGATGAGTACCACAAATATAAAATATGGTATGAGATAGGATCCGCCTCCGTACATGGAGACTCTTGTAGGGAACATCCAGATGTTGCCCATGCCCACGGCAGAGCCGATGCAGGCCAGGATGAAGCCCCATTTGTTGTTAAAAGATTCTCTCTTTTTCATGTATAATTCCTCCCAAATGTGTTCGTTACCGCATTGGCGGACCTCCCTCATAGTCCGTAAATTACGTTAACTTAATTAATATACATGAATATCATTTGGAAGTAAATTAAATAATGTGGACATGACTTAAAACATAGCTGCAAAAGCAAGAATTTAATTGAAAAATAACCGGCAGGTGGCGTACAATGTACCAGAAAAATGGAAAAAGTTATTTGAATATTATCTGAGAGGTGAGAAGATTGACAGAGGACAGATATGAACATATAGTACATCCATTTCCCCCACTATACGACGAGAAATCAAGGATACTCATACTGGGAAGCCTGCCATCGGTGAAGTCCAGGGAGCAGATGTTCTTCTACGGACATCCGCAGAACAGATTCTGGAAGGTCATCAGCAGAGTGCTTGGCGAGAAACTTCCGGTGACCATAGATGAGAAGAAAGCCATGCTGCATGCACACCACATAGCCCTGTGGGATGCGATCTACAGTTGTGACATCATAGGTTCAAGCGACAGCAGTATAAAGAATGTTACGCCCACGGATCTGTCGAAGATAGTGGAAGCTTCCAAGGTCACAAAAGTGATATGCAACGGCAAGACCTCAGGAAAGTATTATGCAAAATATCAGCAGAAGATACTTGGCATAGAACCTGTTGTACTTCCGTCCACAAGCCCGGCAAATGCTGCGTTTTCAGTGGATAAGCTGGTTGACATCTGGGGTGCTGAGATACCGGATATATGCAAATTATAGACAGAAGATAAACTCATACATAACATTTTCTAAAGCTTTCTGTAGAATGATGTACAACGAGTGAGAATATGTTATCATAGAGACCGCAGCCGGATGGAGTCAGATATCCGCTGTGAATTTAAAATATTCATAATGAAGTTAAAAGGAGAGAGAAGAGATGGCATTAAGTTTTATCGAGATACTTAAGGTAGTATTCCTTGGTATCGTGGAGGGAGTCACAGAGTGGCTCCCGATCAGTAGCACAGGACATATGCTTCTTGTGGATGAATTTATCTCACTGAATGCGAGCACTGATTTCAAGGAAATGTTTTTCGTGGTGATACAGCTTGGAGCGATACTTGCTGTCGTGACCATATTCTGGAATAAGATGTGGCCTTTCCAGCTCAAAGACAAGACACAGCCTGTCATGAAGAAAGATACCTGGAGTATGTGGTTCAAGACAGTTGTTGCATGTATACCTGGAGCGATAGTTACGATACTGTTTGATAATTACATAGAGGCGCATTTGCACACAGCGGTTGTCATAGCGATTGCCCTTATTTTCTATGGAATAGCATTTATTGTGATTGAGAACTGGAACAAGACCAGAACACCGAAGGTTGAGACGCTGAACGACATAACATACAAGACAGCATTTCTTATAGGTATGTTTCAGGTGCTCTCCATCATACCGGGTACATCCCGTTCAGGTGCCACCATCATAGGCGCTCTGCTCATCGGTGTATCAAGAGTGGCAGCAGCGGAGTTCACATTCTTCCTTGCGGTTCCGGTTATGTTCGGACTCAGTGCTCTGAAGATGATCAAATTCGGACTGTCATTTACAAGTGCTGAGTTCGCTATACTTATTATAGGTTGTGTCGTTGCATACCTTGTATCCATTGTTGTCATCAAGTTCCTGATGAGCTACATCAAGAAGCATGACTTCAAGATATTTGGCTGGTACAGGATCGTGCTCGGAGTTATAGTTCTTGCATATTTTGCCTTATTTGCATAGCTTATAAATAAATAAAATCAAAAATTGCATAATATATATAGTATGTGCTATAATGCCCATGAATTGTGCATTATAGCACATATTAACATTGTGATAAAATTTTATGGGAGAAGAAAGATGGCAAAGGTTTCAATCATCATTCCAACATATAACGTAGAGATGTATCTGGTGGAGTGTATGGATAGTGTTGTAAATCAGACATTGAAGGATATCGAGATCATATGTATCAATGACGGATCTACAGACAGTTCACTTGAAATATTAAAGGGATATGCGGAGAAAGACGACCGTATCATTATTGTTGACAAGGAAAATGGCGGTTATGGAATAGGCATGAATATCGGTCTTGATAAGGCTACAGGTGAGTATATTGGTATAGTTGAGCCTGACGATTTTGTGCCACTTAATATGTATGAGGAACTGTACAACAAGGCGGTTGAGAACGACCTTGACCTTGTAAAGGCAGATTTCTATAGATTTAAGCGCAACGATGACAATGGCAACATGACTTTGGTGTACAACCACTTGTCACCGAATGCAGAGGATTATAATGTTGTGTTCAATCCAAGCGAGACACCAAGTGCGATCCGTTTCATTATGAACACATGGAGTGGAATCTACAAGAGAAGCTTCATAGAGGAGTATCATATCAGACACAACGAGACTCCGGGAGCATCATTCCAGGACAATGGTTTCTGGTTCCAGACATTTATATATGCCAAGAGAGCTATGATAGTGAACAAGCCATATTATATGAACCGCAGAGATAACCCGAATTCATCTGTTCACAGCAGAGAGAAGGTATACTGTGTCAATGTTGAGTATGATCACATCAGAGATATACTTGTAAAGGATCCCGAGATCTGGGAGCGTTTCAGAGGCGTATACTGGCTCAAGAAATACCACAATTACAACGAGACGATCAGGAGAATCGGACCTGAATTCAAGAAGGATTATATAAGAAGATACAGCTCCGAGTTCAAGAGAGCAATGGAGATGCAGGAGATTGATCAGACTATATTTACAAAGCTTGAGTGGGCGAACATCCAGTTTATCATCAAGTCCCCTGACGATTACTATTATACAAGGATCGCATGTACAGATCGTGAGCGCAAGCTTGAGAGAGAAGTCAAGAGACTCCGTGGTCTGGTTCATCAGACCCGTGCAGATTTGGACAGAGTGAAGAAGACACCTACATTCAGGATCGGTGCGGTCATTATGTTCATACCTAGAAAGATCAAGAGTTTATTTAGTCGAAACAAATAGAGGTAAAGCTATGGGTACAAAGGTATCAGTTATTCTTCCTGTTTACAATGTGTCTGATTATCTGCGCCAGTGCATGGACAGCATAGTGGGTCAGACACTTAAGGATATAGAGATCATTTGCGTGGATGATGGCTCCACAGATGATTCTCTGGCGATATTGAAGGAATATGAGGCGAAGGATCAGCGTGTAAAGGTTATACAGCAGGCAAATGCCGGAGCCGGGGCAGCGAGAAACAAAGGTCTTGAGATCGCGACCGGAGAGTATCTTTCATTTCTGGATTCCGATGATTTCTTTGAGCCGGACATGCTGGAAAAGGCATGGAGCAAGGCTCACGAGACCAGAGCTCAGGTAGTTGTGTTCAGATCAGATCAGTACAGAGAGGATCTTCAGGAATTTGTTCAGGTCAGATGGACACTTCACGAGAAGGAGCTTCCACCGTACAGACCAATGTATTTTCGTAATTTCACGGGCAATATATTCAAGGTATTTGTGGGATGGGCTTGGGATAAGCTCTTCAGCAGGGAATATGTTGAGGAGAACCATTTCCGATTCCAGCAGCTCAGAACTTCGAATGATATGCTGTTCGTATTTTCAGCGATAGCATTTGCAACAAATATAGAGATAGTGGACGAGGTGCTTGCACACCAGAGAAGAAACAATCCAAAGTCATTGTCCAACACCAGAGAGAAGTCATGGCAGTGCTTCCACGAGGCTCTTGTGGCACTCAAGGCGGCGCTTGAAGCCCACGGCAATTTCTGGGAGTATGAGCAGGATTACATCAACTATGCACTGCATTTCAGTCTGTGGCATCTGGAGACCATCACAGGACCAAAGAAGGAGGTTCTGTTCAACAAACTTAAGGAAGAGTGGTTCGAGGAGTTTGGTATCAAGAGTCTTTCAGAGGAGTGCTTCTACAACAAGACCGAGTATGGCAAGTACAAGGTTATCATGGATAAGACCTTTGAGGAGTACGAGAAGGCAACAGCATAGAAAAGAAAAAACAGTTTCACCAGTCGATCGGTGAAACTGTTTTTTGGTAGACAAATGTGTGTATCAGAACAGGTTCATAGCACCTATGATGCCCTGATTTCCCTCGAGCCCTGCGGGAACAATGTATGTGTCGGTGTCATTGACCTGTGGCATGTCGATGTAACCCGACAGCAATTCAGTGTAGTAATTGCGGATCATAGGGAACAGGAATTTGTTGTCCATGACTCCGCCGCCAAGGACGATCCTCTCAACTGAGTAGCACATGGTGTAGTTGACCAGTGCCTCAGCTATATAAAATGCTTCAAGATCCCATACCGGTGAGTCGGCTGGGATGTCTTTGCCTTTCATTCCGGTTCTGCGCTCAAGCATAGGGCCGGATGCAAGACCCTCTACACAGCTCTGGTGGAATCGGCAGGTACATGGTATATCATCGCCGGTTCGTCTAGGGATGAGGATGTGGCCTGTCTCCGGGTGTTCCATGCCGTGAATGAGTCTGCCATCGGATATTATACCGCCGCCGATGCCGGTTCCAACAGTGAGGTACATTCCCGAGTTGAGTCCTTTCAGTGCTCCATACAGGTATTCACCCCAGGCTGCTGCGTTTACGTCTGTGTCCACCACAACCAGGCAGCCAAGCGCATCCGTAAATGCTTTGTAAAGGCTGAATCCCTCCCAATCTTTCTTGGGACTCCTCATGATGGAGCCGTAGGTAGGGGAATTAGGATTGATGTCGGCCGGGCCAAATGTACCGATTCCGAGAGCGGATATGTCATATTTCTTAAAGTAATCTATCATGGCAGGCACGGACTGGTCAGGTGTGCCCGTCGGTATGGATATTCTGTCTATTATATTCTTGTCTGCATCGCCTATGGCACAAACCATCTTGGTGCCACCGGCTTCAAGTGCGCCGTAGTACATATTTCCTCCTTGGTGCCATGCTTATATGGCAGAAATTTTTCAAAATTATATACATTATATATGCCGTGTCACTTATCTTCAAGCCCGGATTTGCGTCGGTACTTGTGGAATATAAAAGAGAATTGGTGTACGCTTTTTTGGACACTTGACAAGATAAGATAGAGCCATATTAAGGAGCTTGATAGAGGCTTGAAGCTTGGAAGATAAAGTGTACAGGAGGCGTGATCATGATAAAAGGATATTTTGTTTCGGAAGGGTATATGGGATATGTGGACGGAGAGTACCAGCTTTTCGCTGATGAAAGAGATTATGTTGAGTATATAGAAGATTAGCCATTTAGCTTCTTGACCTTAGCATAACTTATGTTATGATGAGGCATATGGGTTAATACACAGGGATTACAATACGGATGGTGCTGCTATGAAAATCTGCAAGGTGATTCATGAGCTTGTATATCATGGATAATCTAAATATATACAAGGAGCAAACATAGTGGAAAAGGTATTGAACAAAAAAGAATATGTTATGGATATGACAGAGGGAAGCAGTATGAAACTGATCATGAAGTTCTCAGTTCCGCTACTTATAGGCAATCTATTTCAGCAGGTATACAGCCTGGTTGATTCGATAGTGGTTGGTCGTCATCTAGGGGCAAATGCGCTTGGCGGTGTGGGATCAGTTGGAATGATCAGTTTCCTGTTTTTTTCTTTGTGCAATGGAATGGCATCTGGAATAGGTGTTGTCATATCAAGATATTTTGGAGCGAAGAAAGAAGAGCAGGTAAAAAAAGCCATAGCAAATGCATTGTTTGTTATATTGGCGGTTGGTGCACTCATGAGTATACTGGGATATTGTTTTGCGGGGCCTATTATAAGGCTCATGAAGACCCCTGCAGAGACATTTGACTACGCATATACATACATGAGGATCACCTGTGGATTTACGATAGCGGTGGCTATTTATAACGGAATTTCTGCTGTGCTAAGGGCACTTGGGGATTCAAAGACCCCACTTATATTTCTCATGATTGCTTCTGCCATAAATGTTGTGCTTGATATAGTGTTTGTCATATACATGGATATGGGCGTTGCCGGTGCCGCATATGCAACGGTTCTCAGTCAGATCCTGTCTAGCGTTGGCTCTATATGTTATGCGGTGAAAACCAATCCCTATTTCAGACTGAAGAGAGGCCATTTCAAGTTTGACAGAGATATAATGAAGGAAGATTTCAGTATCGGTATACCAATGGCGGTTCAGACTTCCATGATATCAATATCCTGCTCAATACTGCAGACCCTTATAAATGGATATGGTTCGGAGGTCATGGCTGCATATACTGCAACAGGAAAGGTTGAGGGAATCATATTCCAGCCGTTTAGTTCTCTGGGACTTGCATTGTCTACATTTGCAGGACAGAACTGTGGCGCACGCAAGTACGAAAGGGTGCGCAGAGCGGTATGGCAGACAGAGCTCATCACGCTGGCTCTTGGTGCAGCATTGTTCTGTCTGGTAGCAGTTTTCAGGGAAAATGTTGTGGGATTTTTCGTGACGGAGGAGAATGTCATAAGGCTTGGCGCAAAGGGACTTGTGATATCCGGAAGTATGTATATTGCACTTGGAACGATATATACCATGAGAGGCGCATTAAATGGAATGGGGGATGTGGTGTTCTCCATGCTGAATGGTGCTCTTGAGGTGGGAGGAAGGATAGTATTTGCACTGATACTGATGTATGTGTTAAAGATGGGATTCTGGGGAGTGTGGTATACGAATATATTTACATGGATTGTGATAGCACTCACCGCATCTGTGAGATTTTCTGTGTATATAAGAAAGTGTCAGAGAGAAGATGACGGTACGGAAAATGCATAGATAATAATTAATATAGCAAGGACGCCTTTTGGGGGGCGTCCTTCTTCGATTCAATCACATTGATACTCCAAGGGGTATAGGTGTTATGAATTAGCATACTTTATATTTTGACAAAAATTCAGCACTATATTATCTTTAATACAGAATAAACAGGAGATGACCATATATGTCAGGGGAAAGATCAGTGGATGTTGAAAAAATAAATAATAATGAAAAAGGCTTTGAACCGGCGCATATCAGAAGTGTGATCTCGCTGGCTCTGTTCAGCTTTGTATTTCTGGGTATGGAATTCTTCTTCGACAGCAGGGCTGCGGAGTTTGTGGATGCCAGAAGTGTTCTGTTGTATCAGAGTGTGATACTGCTGGCCAGTGCGGTGGGACTATTCATATATGCACTGATTGAGAGATATGTCGGCAGCAAAATCAAACAGATAATAATTATTACTTTGAATATAGTGGAGGTTGCCGCGCTCGCAGCGATAATACTGTGTTCCGGCAAATTGATACTGTTATATGGAATTATATTCTTTATTGTGTGTGGTGTTATGGGAGGACGCGTGTATCACGATGTGAGCCGCGATTATACGGATAGAAAGCATCTTACGGTAATTGTGGGAATTTCATATGCACTTGGACTGCTTCTGCAGTATATCAATTATAATCTTATAGACAATGTGATCCTGCGTATGGTTATGTTCTCGCTGGCCATAGTGGCACTTGCAGTGATACTTTTTCTGGCCAGAGATGAATACGCAGAAGCGGAAGTGGACACATACATGGTAGATGAGCGGAACAAAAAGGATTGCAAAGAAAAATGTGACGAAACAACTCCTGATAGCGGATCGGTGGCTGTGGCGCTTGTGATGGTTGTTCTTCTTATGACGTTTATATTTTCCGCACTGGATAATGTTGTGACCGTTGTCCACGCTGAGGGCGGGGCAGATGTGGGGCAATGGCCAAGGTTGTTTCTCGCATTAAGCGGAGTTGCAGCAGGCTTCTTGTTTGATATAAAAGATCAGCGCTTTATGAATCAGATGATGTACTGCGTTACAGTGTTGTCCGTTATAGCCATGCTTATCATAGAGTTTGGAGGGGCATTTATCATAGGTCTGATTGTATTCTATCTTGCAGCCGGATTCTTCGTAGTGTATTTCACGACAGGATTCATAAATGTATCCTATGGAATGCGTTGGTCAGCGCTTTGGTCTGGTGCCGGAAGGGCAGTCAACAACATTGGTGCGGGTATTGTGGGAATAATATCATATATGCTGATAGATTCCCCCGGAATCATGGTTATGAGTGTAGTGGTCATATTGTTGCTCGTACTTATAAGCATTGCGGTATTTGTGCTTGAAAATCTACAGAAGGGACAATATAGACGATATGATGAAGAAAAAGTGACGAAATCGGCGGAGAATTCTAACGCAAGAGTTGAGGTTGATTTTGAATGCTTTGCAGATGCTCATCACCTCACTGGACGTGAGCGGGAGGTGTTGCAGAAGCTGCTTGTATCTGATGGCAGTGTACAGGATATAGCGGATGAGCTGTACATATCAAGGGCATCCCTATATAGGCATATATCTTCCATGAATGAGAAGACTGGAACGAAGACCAGAGTAGGCCTTATTCAGTATTATTATGGATGGCATGAGGAATGATGATTGCGTGAGAGTTGATTGCTATGGAAGTATAAGTGTGCCAGATTGAAAATACACATATGGATTAGATAAAAGTGATGAATAAATGTAAAATTGAATATATAGCACATATTGAGACATATGTAACGTTATGAAAACGACAGCAGATGACTATAATCTATGACATAAAACAACAGGTGAGTTACTTACCTGTAGACGAAGAATATCATAGAAGGGGGAATGACTATGAAGCATTTCAGGAGATTGACATTTCTGCTGTCGTTTATTTTTATTCTGACGGTAGGCGGTGTCGCGGCGATGGCCGCAAACAATGGCCCGTGTGAGGATGAGGAGTGGAGCTTTGCATATGTTGAGTTCTACAATCCGGATAATAACGAAGAGATATATGTGTACAGCTTCAGGACTCCGCAGGCAGGAACAACTACCAGTGCCAAAGGTGCGGTGTATGACAAGAGTACGAACACTTTGACACTCACCAATTGTAATTTGCCGGATTACAGGGTCGTTACCAATATGATGGGCGATGATTTTAAGATCAAGCTCGTGGGAACGAGTCATGTAAGTGCATTGTATGCATGGGGAGATGGATATGGCGGTTCTGTGGAAATCGTTGGTGACGGTAAATTGTATGTCAACGAGAAGCAGAAGTCAACTGACGCAATAGTTTTACAGCCGGAGGGAACAAGATCATACTTCAAGATAAGCGGAAATGCTGAGGTACACGCATTTGCGGGAAAGACGGACGGCAACCTTGTTCTGGCCATGAACACAACGGTTGCAGATTGTTTTGCTGTAAATGGTTTGACCGGTCTTCAGAAGACACAGGCAACCAGAATGAACTATGAGCAGATACAGAGCATAGAGATTGATCTGAGCGGTGAAGGTGACATTTGTCAGGTGTACAAAAAAGCTGATGATAAGAAATTGTATACCGTGACGGAGGGGGTGCGTACCGAGTATAATCCAGATGGAACGATAAAGGCAGAGAATGTGCGTATATATACAGAGTATGAGCTCATGCCTATACCAGGAAACGATGGAAAGTATTATATGCATGAGCTGAAGACTACAGAGGGTACATTCAACGCTGAGGAGTGTGGATACACCGATACACAAGAATCTGTTGCCGGATATTCTTTAAGATCCTCTTCACCTGCATATGTGTACATTGAGGAGAAGACGGGCGATAAGTGTGTATTTTTATATAATTCAATAGATAATAACTACAAAGATTATGCATATTTCAAATATGACATAGCAGGTGTACTTGGCGATGTGACAGACAAGTATGGAAATGTGTCATCATATTGTATGGTGGAGAAGTCAGAAGACAATGTTTCATTTACAAGAGACCAGTATTACAGCAATGAGTATATGCTGTCACATGGTTACAAGGTATCCGGTGAGCTTGAATATATACAGAACACTTACGTGGTGTATAGTAATGCCGCGTCTGGCGTCCTCACAGCAAAGACGACCGTATGTAAGCACGCCACAAAGGTGAACACTGTGACAACAAAAGCAACAATGTCGAAGGCTGGCGTCATCACCACAACGTGTAGGTCATGCGGCAAAAAGCTTTCGACATCCAGAATATCCAAGGTGTCTACAATTAAGCTTAATGTGGCTTCGTATGTATATAATGGAAAGGTCAGAACACCGGCGGTTACAGTAAAAGATGCCGCTGGGAATATTCTGACAAAGAATAAGGATTACAAGGCCACCTACAGTGCGGGGAGAAAAAATGTAGGAAAATATTCGGTCAAGGTCACATTGTGCGGAAATAAATATAAGGATTCGAAGACAATGTATTTCACCATCAATCCGAAGGGAACCACCATTGCTGCGACTGCGTCCGGCAAGGGCAGCATGACAGTCAGATGGAACAAGCAGATGACACAGACAACGGGTTACCAGTTACAGTATTGTGCAAATAAGAATTTCAGAAGAGGCACAAAGGTAAAGACTGTAAGCAAGAACAAGACGATCAGAACAAGTGTCAAGAAGCTTGCGAGTAGAAAGACATATTATGTACGTGTGAGAACCTACAAGACAGTAAAGATAAATGGAAAGTCAGTGACATTTTACTCTGCGTGGAGCAAGGCGAAATCAGTTAAAGTAAAATAGCTTAATAACATCCTTTTGAACAACGGGGCGTATACAGAACATAACAACAGTTTTGTATACGCCCCACTTTTTGTGTGCAAAAATTGCAGATGGTATTATAATATACAAAGGCGATGTGAAGCTTCAGCCATGTACAAAGATGGATGACTGGTGCTTCAGTATACAGACAGGAGTTATTATGAAGAAGATACTTGTGGCGGTTGACTCTTTCAAGGGAAGCATGACGAGTCTTGAAGCGGGGAATGCCATAAAAAAAGGAATAAAGTCAATATTACCGGATACAGAGGTCAGGGTACGTCCTGTGGCTGATGGCGGAGAGGGCACTACTGATGCTCTTATATATGGAAGAGATGGTGTCAGCAGAGAGCGATGTTATGTGACCGGACCGCTTGGTGATAGGATCACTGCGGAATATACAATATATAATGCCGCAGACGGGCGAACTGCTGTCATGGAGATGGCAGCGGCGGCGGGGCTTCCACTTGTTCCGGAGAACCGGAGAGATCCGATGCACACGACTACATATGGTGTCGGTGAGATGATAAATGATGCCGTTTCAAAGGGATGTGAGCGTTTTATCATCGGGATAGGTGGTAGTGCAACGAATGACGGCGGGATAGGAATGCTTCAGGCTCTTGGATTTTCCTGTCTTGATGCGGATGGGAAGGATGTGCCATATGGAGCGGCGGGGCTTGGCGTCCTGGAGCGTATGATCAGACCTGATGGTATGTTTGGTATTGACAATAAATCTGGCCAGAAAGAAGCTGAAGTTTCTCGTGTGACAGGTGATGGCGAAGTGGAATTTGTATCAAAGTTAATGCACTGTTCATTCCGTATCGCCTGTGATGTGACGAATCCACTTGTAGGTGAGCTCGGATGCAGCCGGGTATTTGCACCACAGAAGGGGGCAAATGCGGAGACTGTTGAGCTCATGGAAGAATACATGAAGCATTATGCTGATATTGTAGAAGAATCTGTAGAAGGTTTGAGCAAATCGGCACAGCTTATTGACTGTGGATATGAAAAAACTGACGTAGATACAGAGCCTGTAGGTGAAAATGAAACAGGAAAATTCGACAGGTATACACTAGGCGCCGGCGCTGCGGGCGGACTTGGATATGCGTTTCTCATGTTCCTAGGTGGAAAACTTATGCCGGGAATAGATATAGTTCTGTCAGAGATAGGGCTTGAGGCGGATGTAGAGTGGGCAGATACTGTCATAACCGGTGAGGGCAGGATAGATGCCCAGACCATGATGGGCAAGACCCCATTGGGAGTCGCAAAGCTTGCAAAGAAACACGGCAAATATGTGATCGCCATAGGAGGATGTCTTGGGGATGGTGCGGAGAACTGTGTCAAAGAAGGATTGTTCAATGAGTGTTACGCAGTGAACAATGTGCTTGGTATAGATGACAGTGATTCGGAGCAGGTGAGAACGGCGATGAAGCCTGAAAATGCTGCGGCGAATTTGACGACGTGTGCCGCAAAGATCACAGAACTTAAGGAACAGATGTCGGCACGTGTGTGCAGACCTGCACTGCTTAGATAGATATGGGATTGAATTTGTTTGAAACAGAATCAGAGGCGTGTGAATTTTTTCTGCAAAAAATGAAGAGATATGCAAGGAAATAAATTTACTACTATATAATACGAGGAGAATAAAAAGATGACAAGAGAAGAAGCGTGGGAATTACTCACAGAGTACAACAAGGATGAGTTTCATCTGGAGCATGCACAGATCGTAGAGGGAACCATGAGGTATTTTGCAAGGGAACTTGGTTATGGCGATGAGGAAGAGTTCTGGGGAATAGTCGGACTGCTTCACGATCTGGACTTTGAACAGTATCCTGAGCAGCATTGCATCAAGTCCCAGGAGATCATGAGAGCGCACGGTGTTGACGAGAGGATCATACATGCGACGGCAAGCCATGGCTATGGTATCACGGTTGACATAAAACCAGAACATGAGATGGAGAAGGTTCTCTATGCTGTGGACGAGCTTACAGGACTTATCGGAGCGGTTACACTTATGAGACCATCAAAGAGTGTTCAAGATCTGGAACTCAAGTCAGTTAAGAAGAAATACAAGAGCAAGGGATTTGCTGCGGGATGCTCCAGGGAGGTCATCGAAAGAGGTGCAGATATGCTTGGTTGGTCACTTGATGAATTGATCACCAAGACTATAGAGGCACTCAGGACATTCAGACCATGATCGGGGGTATAAAGAAAATCGGAGAATTTGTCCGCAAAGAGACAGTGCTCACCGTGGCACTTCTGCTGGCGGTGATATCGGCATTTATCGTGCCTCCGGACAGCGCGTATGTGGACTACATAGATTTCAGGACACTTGCGATACTTTTCTGTCTTATGACAGTGGTCGCGGGATTTTCACAGCAGGGGATGTTTGGCATCATAGCGAAAAGTATGATAAATCGTATGGGTTCGCTCCGGGCGGTGACAATTGTCCTGATATTCATGTGTTTCTTTTTCAGCATGTTTATCACAAATGATGTGTCGCTCATAACATTTGTACCGATGACACTCACGGTCCTTGGTATGGCAGGAGAGGAAGTACTCACCAGATGGATGGTGCCGGCGATAACCCTCCAGACCATAGCTGCGAACCTTGGCAGTATGCTGACACCCATAGGCAATCCGCAGAACCTGTATCTGTACGGACTTGCAGGGATCAGCGCAGGCAGGTTTGTATTGCTCATGCTGCCATATACAGTGGCATCGGCAGTGCTTCTTGTGATATGTGTCATAGTATGCATGAAAGGAAAAAACAGGCAGCTTGAGATCAGACTTTCAGGCGGTGATATACAGGTGAACAGGAAGCTGGTGGGTATATATAGCATACTATTTGTGCTGTCGCTGCTCACCGTGGCGCGGATCGTCCCATACTGGGTGACATTTGTGGTAGTGCTTGTGGTAGTCCTTATATGCCAGAGAAGATTGCTGCTGCAGGTAGACTATTCGCTGATATTCACATTTGTGGGATTCTTCGTGTTTATCGGAAACATGGGAAGAATAGAAGGATTTAGGACATTTGTGGAGAGTGTTCTTGGCGGGCATGAGATGATCACATCAGTACTTGCAAGTCAGGTCATAAGTAATGTGCCAGCGGCGGTGTTATTGTCGGGATTTACAGATAAATACACAGATCTGATAGTCGGTACCAATCTCGGAGGACTCGGAACTTTGATTGCGTCCATGGCAAGTCTGATCTCATTCAAATACGTGGCGAGACAGGACAAGGGCGCCAGAGGAAGATATCTGGCATATTTCACATTTGCAAATGTGCTGTTCCTGGCGGTACTAATATGCATTTGGAATATAATAAAATAAACGTGCCTTACGATGAACAATATTCACTGCTGTCGTACATTGTGTAAGACTATTTTAGCCAAAAAAATATTGCCCTTAGATGGCAGTAGTCATAAAATAGAATGGTAAGTTTCTTCAAATTAAGGAGGCAGATAATATGAGTAAGAATCTTGGTGCAAAACCTATGCTGGTGCCACAGCCGGTCATGATGATCGGAACATACGATGCCGATGGCAATGCAAATGTCATGAATGCGGCATGGGGCGGAATAGTCGGAGCAAATGAGATCATATTTGACCTTGGAAGTCATAAGACTACCGAGAATATAAAGCTGAACAAAGCTTTCACAGTTGCCATTGCTGATGCAGAGCATGTGGCAGCCTGTGACTATGTGGGAATCGTGTCGGCAAATGACGAGCCAGACAAGATGAAGAAGGCTGGTTTTACAACCAGAAAGAGCGAGTTTGTAAATGCTCCAGTCATCAACGAGCTTTCACTGACAATGGAGTGCAAGCTCAAGGAGATCATAGACGGGGACAAGTTCCTCGGCGAGATCGTAAATGTTGTTGCAGATGACCGTATCCTGGGCGATGACGGCGAGATCACATATGAAGAGTTCCATCCGATCGTGTTTGACACCATCGGACATGGATATTTTGCACTCGGCGACAGGGTTGGTGATGCTTTCTCAGAGGGTAATAAGTTGAAGTAGACAAGCTTGTAACTTGGGAAAATCATCAAATTGTACATTGTAACATGAAAAAATTAGCCATTTTTGGAAGAAAAACCTTAATTTTTCAAGCAAATGTTCAATATACATATGGAAAAAGGCGAAATAATGTGATATAACAGACACATACAAAAAAGCACAAGCTAAAGTGAAAGGAAGATGTAGATATGGATAAGAAGAATATCGATTGGGCAAACCTTGGATTTGGCTATGTTCAGACAGATAAGAGATTTGTAGCAAATTATAAGGACGGAGCATGGGATGAGGGTACACTCACAGAGGATCCTAACGTAGTATTAAACGAGTGCGCAGGTGTTCTTCAGTACGCTCAGACAGTTTTCGAGGGAATGAAGGCTTACAGAACAGAGGATGGACGTGTTGTATGTTTCCGTCCTGACCTCAACGCAAGCAGAATGGCAGACTCAGCAAGAAGACTTGAGATGCCACCTTTCCCAGAGGATAGATTTGTACAGGCAATAGTAGATACAGTAAAGGCAAATATTGATTATGTACCACCTTACGGATCAGGTGCTACATTATATATCAGACCATATATGTTCGGTTCAAATCCAGTTATAGGTGTTAAGCCGGCAGACGAGTATCAGTTCAGAATCCTCACAACACCAGTTGGTCCTTACTTCAAGGGCGGCGCAAAGCCTATCACAATCAAGGTTTCAGATTTCGATAGAGCAGCACCTCACGGAACAGGACACATCAAGGCTGGTCTTAACTATGCAATGAGCCTTCATGCAATAGTTACAGCACACAAAGAGGGATTCGATGAGAATATGTATCTCGATGCAGCTACAAGAACAAAGGTTGAGGAGACAGGTGGAGCAAACTTCATCTTTGTTACAAAGGACGGCAAGGTAGTTACACCTAAGTCAAACAGTATCCTCCCATCGATCACAAGACGTTCACTGATGGTAGTTGCAAAGGATATCCTTGGACTTGAGGCTGAGGAGAGAGAAGTATACTTCGATGAGGTTAAGGATTTTGCAGAGTGCGGTCTGTGCGGTACAGCAGCAGTTATCTCACCTGTAGGCAAGATCAACGATCACGGCAAGGAGATCTGTTTCCCAAGCGGTATGGAGAAGATGGGACCAGTTATCCAGAAGCTGTATGATACTCTTACAGGAATCCAGATGGGCAGAATCGAAGGCCCAGAGGGATGGCTTAAGGTAATCGAGTAATTCGGTGTGAGATAATAATTATTGAGAACATTATACCCCACAGATGTCTGATGGTAAGTCGGATGTCGGTGGGGTTTTTGTGTATCCAAGTTAGTTCGGTGTAAGAAAGATTAGCCCCATATACTAACAATTAGAATTGACTTGCACCGACACTGAAGAACTATAATTGTGTAGACAATAGAAGAAACGAAAGATAAATTGTATATCGGATAGTGCGTTGAAACACAATAAAATTCATAAAAACAATTATTTTGAAGGGGTGGTTACTATGATGTCATTATCAGATGCAGTAAACGGTTTCTCAGGAGAGGTAGCCTGGAACTGTGCGGACAGATCACTGTTCGGTGCATGCCAGCTTGAGACCGGAGATCAGGTGCAGGTCGTATCGTCTTACTTTGGTAATGTGATAATCAAGGCAAAGGGAAAAAGACTAGCAATAACAAGGGATGCGGCGGAGCGGATAAAGCTGGCTTAGATTGAAAGTCAGAAGAAACGGGGAAAAAACGGCAGTTGCTGGAGAACAGCGGCTGCCGGTTTTTTGTCATAAAAATTATTAAATCTTTATAGATATTTAATTGACTGAGAATATATGCAATGATAAACTTTCAAAGATATTCAAATAAAGTAAGAATACGCTTGGAAATGTAAAGGGGAAAACAACGTCAGCTAAAGCATGGCATTTTCTCCGTCAGAAGAAAGCGTAGATATCAGATGAATGTATCCCTGCATAATGTACATTAACGTGTACAACATAACATCACCTGTACAGGACATTTGAGACCACCGGTCCTTAGTACCGCTGTAGGCCGAAATGAGCGGGAGCGATCCGGTACAGGTGATGTTATGTTGTGCACATAGAAAGACTAGAGGGGGATACATTCATCTGATCAATAATTGTTCAAGGAGGAAATGACATGCAGATATTCAGAAATCTGAAGCCGTATTGGAAGTCGGTCATTATCATAGCCCTGCTTCTCGTTCTGCAGGCATACTGTGATCTGTCACTTCCGGACTACACCTCAAAGCTCATAGATACCGGTATACAGAACTATGGTATAGAGAACTGCAGTCCGAAACAGATCCCGGAGAAAGCTTACAAAGTGATAGACGGATTTATGGATGACGATGAGAAAGCCGTATGGGAGAAATATTATAAAGATGGTTCGGATGGTTATTATTACCTGACAGAAGACGGCGAGGAACACATAGACGAAGTGGATAGTGCCTGTATGAAGGGGCTTATGATGTATTACTATCCATATCAGATGGTGAACTCTGACGAGGACAATGAGATCAAGGCAGGGCTAGACAAGATGGGAATCACCCTTGACGAGATGCCGGAGGAGATGTGGGCGCAGATCGGTGAACAGATGAAACCTACGGTTGACGGCATGCTCGACAGCATGGGGGAGGATTATATGGAATCCACAGCCATCGCATGTACAAGGATATGCTATGACAGCTTTGGCTACGATTATAAGGCAGGACAGATGTCATATCTGAAGTGGGCAGCGGTGAAGATGCTTGGAATGTCACTTCTCATGGCAGCAGCTGCGGTTCTCATAGGACTTGTGGCGTCAAGGGTTGCGGCAAGCGTTGCCTGCGGACTCAGAGAGAAGGTGTTCAACAAGGTTATCGCATTTTCGGATGCTGAGATCAACAAGTTTTCAACTGCATCTCTTATAACGAGATCTACAAATGATGTCCAGCAGATACAGATGGTTACAGTTATGATGCTCAGAATGGTTCTATATGCACCGATACTTTCTATTGGAGGAATCGTCAAGGTTGTTGAGAACGGAGCCGGAATGGGCTGGGTAATATTCATCGGTATAGCAGCAGTTGTGATCCTCATGGGAACGCTTATGGTCATTGCCATGCCAAAGTTTAAAGTTATGCAGACACTGGTGGACAGAGTAAACCTTGTGTCAAGAGAGATACTTACAGGTATCCCGGTTATCAGGGCATTTGGCAGAGAGGAACGCGAGGAAGAGAGATTCGATGAGGCAAATAAAGACCTGACGAAGAACACCTTGTTCGTCAACAGAGTCATGACATTTGCAATGCCTATACTCATGTTCATCATGTATGCCATAAGCATACTAATAGAGTGGGTGGCAGCTCACAAGATTGATGCGGGTGTCCTTCAGGTAGGATCAATGACTGCATTTATTACATACACAATGCTTATCATCATGTCGTTCCTTATGCTCAGCATGATGTCAGTCATGCTCCCTCGTGCCAGCGTGGCAGCAGATAGAATACAGGAGATCATAAACACTGAAGTGACAGTTCAGGACGCAGCCGGGGCAAAGAAGCTTGAAGCACCAAGGGGTGTCGTAAAGTATGACAATGTCGCATTTGCATATCCGGGCGCAGATGAGAATGTACTTGAGAATATCTCATTTGAGGCCAAGCCTGGACAGACTACGGCGATCATAGGAAGTACCGGTTGTGGTAAGAGTACACTGGTTCAGCTCCTCCCGAGATTCTATGATGTTACGGAGGGTTCGATAACGATAGACGGACAGGATATAAGAGACCTCACTATGGAGAGCGTGAGACAGAATATCGGTTTTGTTCCGCAGAAGGGAATTCTGTTCTCGGGAACGATTGCGTCCAATATAAGATTCGGTGCACCGGATGCATCTGATGAAGATGTCAAGCTTGCAGCTGAGATTTCCCAGGCATCCGACTTCATAGAGGAGAAGGAGCATGGTTACGACAGTGCGGTTGCTCAGGGCGGTGGAAATGTGTCCGGTGGTCAGAAACAGCGTCTTGCTATAGCCAGAGCCATAGCAAGAAAGCCGAAGATCCTGATATTTGACGACAGCTTTTCGGCGCTTGATTTCAAGACGGATGTGGCAGTCAGAAAGGCACTTGGCGAGCACATAAATGACAGCACGGTATTTATCGTTGCACAGCGTGTAAGCACAATACTCTCAGCAGATCAGATACTTGTGCTTGACGAGGGTACGATAGTCGGCAAGGGAACTCACAAGGAACTCATGCAGACCTGTGAGGAGTACAGGCAGATAGCCGAGTCACAGCTTTCTCCATCGGATATAGCGGCCAGTCTTGGAACTGACTCAGAAAGGCAGGTGTAGGACATGGCAGAACAGAATCAGACAAATAATCAGAGAAGTTTCAGAGGTCCTAGAAGAGGCCACGGTCCTATGATGGGCGGCGAGAAAGCCAAGGACTTTAAGGGAACGATAGGAAAGTTATTCAGATATATAGGCAAGTACAAGGCCGCGGTTGTTGTCGTTGCTATATTTGCAATTGGAAGTACGGTATTCAACGTAGTATGTCCGAAGGTACTCGGCAAGGCGACAACAGCCCTGTCCGAGGGAATCATGAACAAGGTAACAGGCAACGGCGGAATTGATTTCACGTATATCGGTAAGATATTGCTGTTCTGTCTTGGCCTGTATGTGCTGAGTGTGGCATTTAGCTTTGTACAGGGCTTCATCATGACCGGTATCACACAGAAGGTGTGCTACAGGATGAGACGTGAGGTGTCCGAGAAGATCAACAGGATGCCGATGAGTTACTTTGAGAGCAGAACCTATGGCGAGGTACTTTCAAGGATCACAAATGATATAGACACCATGGGAAATGGTCTGAACCAGAGTATCACACAGCTCATTACATCGGTTAGTACGGTCATCGGTGTAATCGTGATGATGCTCACGATCAGCCCGCTTATGACACTCATTTCGGTGCTGATACTTCCGATAAGTATCATGCTCATGATGTTTGTCATCAAGAAATCCCAGAGATTCTTCAAGCAGCAGCAGGAATACGTGGGACACATAAACGGTCAGGTTGAAGAGGTGTATGGCGGACACAATGTCATAAAAGCGTTCAATAAGGAGAACGACGTTAGAAGAGAGTTCCATGAGACAAATGAGACTCTGTACAAGTCAGCATGGAAGTCACAGTTCTTCTCAGGATTGATGCAGCCTATTATGATGTTTGTCGGTAATCTGGGCTATGTGGCAGTTGCCATATCAGGTGCGGCTCTAGCAATCAGAGGAACTATCCAGATAGGTGATATCCAGGCATTTATACAGTACGTGAAGAACCTCACACAGCCTGTTCAGCAGGTTGCCCAGGTCACAAATATGATGCAGCAGATGGCAGCAGCCGCTGAGCGAGTATTTGAACTTCTTGAAGAGAAAGAAGAGGAGCAGATAGTAGAGAATCCTGTATCCACAGAGGGAATCAAGGGTGAAGTTACATTTGAACATGTAAAGTTTGGCTACAATCCGGATCAGATCATCATCAAGGATTTCTCAGCCCATGTAAAACCGGGACAACAAGTAGCCATAGTCGGACCTACAGGAGCGGGCAAGACCACCATGGTCAAGCTGCTCATGAGATTCTACGACGTGAATGGCGGTGCTATACTTCTGGATGGACACAATATTAAGGACTTCAACAGACGTGAGCTCAGGGATGTATTTGGCATGGTGCTTCAGGACACATGGCTGTTCAAGGGCACTATCATGGAGAATATCAGATACGGAAGACTGGATGCCACGGATGAGGAAGTAATCGCAGCGGCAAAGGCAGCTCATGCACATAGATTTATCTCGGCACTTCCGGGTGGATACAACATGGAGCTCAATGAGGAGATAACAAATATCTCCCAGGGACAGAAACAGCTCTTAACTATCGCAAGAGCAATTCTTGCTGACAATCCGGTCCTGATCCTCGATGAGGCTACATCATCAGTCGATACGAGAACAGAACACAGGATTCAGAGAGCCATGGACAATCTGATGAAGGGCAGGACAAGCTTTGTCATAGCCCACAGACTGTCAACCATCAAGAATGCAGACATCATCCTTGTTATGAAGGACGGTGACATCATAGAGCAGGGTAACCATGATGAGCTTATGGCGCAGAATGGATTCTATGCGGATCTGTATAACTCGCAGTGGAGTTAAAGGATTTATAGATACCCATAGCTTAAAACTATGACGAGTCTCAAAATAATAGTATTTTCCATGGACAGCCTATCCTGCTAGAATATCCTCAAGTTAAGAAAACGAGAAAACACTACGGAGGATAAAGACATATGAGCAAATTACAGACACCTTTCAGATACGATTTTGTAGGAAGCTTTCTGAGACCACAGGCACTCAAGGATGCGAAGGCAGCATACAGGGACGGAAAGATCACCAAGGAGGAGTTCGACAAAGTTGTTAATGAGGAGATTACCAAGGTTGTTGCAAAACAGAAGGAACTTGGATTCCATGCGATCACAGATGGCGAGTTCAGAAGAACATTCTGGCATCTTGACTTCATGTGGGGATTTGAGGGCGTTGCCCATGAGAACACTGGAAATGGTGTAAAATTCGATGCAGAGCTTGCGGTTCTTGACGACACTTATCTTGTAGGCAAGATAAAGGCAAAGACGCACCCATTTGTTGAATATTTCAAGTTCCTAAAGCAGTTCGAGGATGAGAATACAGTTGCAAAGTATACGATACCGGCTCCTGCACAGACATTCCAGCAGATGATAGTACCTGACAATATTGCAAACACAAGGAAGTTCTATCCTACAAATGAGGAGCTTATCCAGGATATCGGAAAGGCTTATCAGGATGTTATTAAGCAGTTCTATGATGCTGGATGCCGAAACCTGCAGCTTGACGATTGTACATGGGGAGCCATAGTGGGGGATGCAGCAAAGCAGAGATATAGGTCGCTTGGAATATCACTTGAGGATGTCAAGAAGGAGCTGCTTGCAGTGAACAATCTTGCCCTTGAAGGAAAGCCGGAGGATATGGTCATCACTTCACATATCTGCAGAGGAAATTACCACTCAACATTCTTCACAAGCGGTCCTTATGACACAGTTGCAGATTATGTATTTGCAAATGAGAATGTAGATGCGCTGTTCCTTGAGTATGACGATGAGAGATCGGGCGGATTTGCACCTCTTGCAAAGGTTTCAGAGAACAAGAAGGTCGTGCTCGGACTTATCACAACAAAATCTCCGGTTCTTGAGGATAAGGAGAAGGTCATTGCAAGGATCTATGAGGCTGCAAAGTATGTACCACTTGACAGATTATGCCTGAGCCCTCAGTGTGGATTTGCATCGTGTGAGATCGGAAACAAGCTGACAGAGGATGAGCAGTGGGCAAAGCTCAAGCTCGTTAAGGAGATAGCAGAGGAAGTCTGGTCATAAAATAGAATGTTATAGAAGTGAAGTGGCGGCGAACAGAAACAAGAATCTGTTCGCCGCTTTTTTGAGTTATGAAATCTGTTATATACAAGCCTGATCGATATATGATACTATTAAGAAACGCGGAATCCTTGCGGGAGTTATATTCCCAGTGCTTTTGCTCGTGAGGATACTTCTTCTGAGAAAGAAGAATGCTAAAGAAAATGTATGTTAAAAAGCAGAAATATAGATATAGTTAGGAGTTAGATTCATGAAAAAGATTGTAGAGATGTGGAATAGGGTGTCGCTGATCGCGAAGATATTGGTTGGAATAGTGATCGGTGCGGTGCTGGGACTTCTGGTGCCGGGGGCAACGGGAATAGGCCTGATCGGAACCATGTTCGTCAGGGCTCTCAAGGCAATTGCGCCGATACTGGTGTTTGCCCTTGTCATCAGCTCAATTGCAAATGCAGGAAAGGGAAATGGCCAGCAGTTCCGTATGGTGACGATCATGTATATGCTCAGCACGCTGTGCGCAGCGATAGTGGCGGTGAGCGCAAGTTTTATTTTCCCTGTAACCATGACACTGGACCTTGAATCATATCAGGCGGATGTCGTCCCATCGGGAATCATGGAGGTCCTCCGGAATCTTTTGCTCAACATCACCGATAATCCCGTAAATGCGATACTCAACGCAAATTATCTCTGCATACTTGCATGGGCACTTTTGTTTGGACTTGCCATGCGACGGACAAGCAAGTCTATAAAATCTGCACTTGTATCCATATCGGATGCGGTATCAACCGTCGTGAGGTGGATCATCGGGTGCGCACCATTTGGAATCATGGGACTTGTGTTCACGACAGTATCGGAGAGTGGATTGTCGATATTCAAGGAATATGGCAGATTGCTGCTTGTGCTTGTGGGCGCCATGCTTACGGTTGCATTGATCGTAGATCCGCTCCTTGCGACTATCGTCTTAAGGAGAAATGCATATCCACTTGCGTGGAGATGCCTCAGAGAGTCAGGTGTGACGGCGTTCTTCACCAGAAGTTCTGCGGCAAATATCCCAGTGAACATGTCACTTTGCAAAAGACTTGGACTTGACCCGGATGTGTATTCGGTATCCATACCGCTTGGCGCGACCATCAATATGGATGGTGCCGCCATCACTATAACTATAATGGCGCTTTCCGTTGCAAATACCATGGGAGTGTCGGTTGACGTTCCGACAGCACTCATGCTCAGTCTTATGGCAACCCTTGGCGCGTGCGGTGCCTCAGGTGTTGCGGGAGGTTCGCTGTTGCTCATTCCTATGGCGTGCTCGCTGTTTGGAATCCCACAGGATATATCCATGCAGGCTGTTGCTGTCGGAATGATCATCGGAGTGGTTCAGGATTCACTTGAGACGGCAATCAACTCATCGGGAGATGTACTCTTTGCCGCTACAGCGGAGTACAGACAGTGGCAAAAGGACGGCAGAGAGTTTAAGATAGGCGCCATCGTGAATCCAGATGAGTAGGATATTTTCATATAAAAAACAACCGGGTATGTTCAGGAAGAAACATACCCGGTTGTTTTTGTCTTTATATTCCCCGTATCCCTGATTCCACAATTCCATTTGAATCTTTAGAGATTCCCTCAAGAATATGCGGAATTACCAACATATCCGTTCCGCATTTAGGACATGCCGCAATTCCCAGAAGTTCGTTGGTGCTTTCCAGACGATATTCAGACTGATATTCTATACCATCTTTCTGCCACATAAAAATGTGTCCGCATTTGAAACATTTAACTTCCCTGAATGTATTCCCCATAATAAATAATAACCTCCGTTGCAGTTTGTTTGTATTGCCTACAGAAACTTGTCCAGCTCCGCATCGACGTTCTTCCTCTTTTTGATCTTTGGGTGGTCGATGACTCTTTCAAATATACAATATCCTAAACATGGTTTGCAACAGATGAAGAACTTTTATATAATTGTAGACAGTATGCGGAAATTAAGATAACATATGAGAACTGAAAGAAAAACGGAAAAATGAACACTATGAAGAATGAGCCATTGTCTGGCAGATCAATGACAGAGAATAACAAAACAGAATACAAGGCACATTACCATCTGCCCGGACTTTTTGAATTCTACGAGCTGTATAAGGCGTTCCTGCCACTATACTGTGAGCACAGGGAATATTTTTACGACTGGTGTGATATCGGTTCAGTGTATGGTGCACCGGGTGACTGCCTCTGGGGCGGTGGCAGAGTGGGATATGGTGACAGCGGTGCCAGAGATGTGCTGGAACTTATGAGAGAGTATGGAATATCGGCGAGGCTGACTTTCAGCAACTCACTACTGGGGCCGGAACACCTTGCTGATAAACGGTGTAATGATTTGTGCAGAGCGTTTGATAATGGTGATATTCAAAACGGTGTCATAGTCCATTCGGAGTTGTTGCTTGACTATCTGCAGGAGAACTATCCGGGACTATATATGGTTTCATCTACAACAAAGGTCATCACGGACTTTGATCAGTTTTCGGCAGAGCTTGACCGGGATGAATTCAGGTATGTTGTGCCGGATTTCCGGCTGAACAAAGCATTTGACAGGCTGGGAGCGCTTTCGCAAAAGCAGAAAGACAAGGTGGAATTCCTGTGCAACGAATGCTGTTGGTTCTCCTGTCAGGACAGGAAAGTCTGCTATGAGGATGTGAGCCGTATGGCTCTCGGAGAGAAGTCCATTCACCGCTGTACATCGCCGAACGCAGCAGGTGGCTATCGTTTCTCAAAAGCGATGGAGAATCCGGGATTTATAGGTATAGATGATATAAAGAACATTTACCTGCCGCTGGGGTTTTCAAATTTCAAGATAGAGGGAAGAAGTCTTGGAAGTGCCATAGTGCTGGAATTTCTACTATACTATATGACAAAGCCAGAGTACCAGCTGAGGGTAAGAGAAGAGATATATCTTGACAATACGCTGGATTTGTTCTAGGCGTGCGCGGGCAGTAGTCAGGGGCTGCGGATAGCATGGGAGGATAATATAGGCAGTCGATATGTATTTGAAATCTGCAGAGTATGTTTCGCAGCTCGTGGAGATAACAGAAAATTCCTGATCGAAGGGGGAAATGTATATGGAGAGAATAAAGAATTTATCCAGGACGCAAAAGGTTCTGATGAGCATTATAGTGGCAATGATCATAGCATTTTCCATAATTTATCCGATTATAATGTCCATAAAGGGAATAGAATTCAGGGGTGACTTTCTGACCCGAAAAGAAGAACAGGGAAATGTGACATATACAGATGGACATACAAGTATCATAGTATATGATGACCAGAGCATAGAATTTAAGTGTTATCATCGATTTACAGGAGATGGGTATAGAGACGTAACATATGGACCATATAGCTGGATGGAGGATCATTCTGCCATACCGGCAGGGACGGAGAACGGCATGTTATCATCTGATGATTATATCGGAGTAAAGATCATGGCGGGTGATAAGGTGTTTTTTAGAGGCGCTGTCTCAAAAGATGGATACATGGTATACAATGCGGACGGCACGATGACCAACGAGTTTGATGTGGTTTTAGGAGATTATTATGCAAATCCGCCGGATATTTATGAAATAGTGAAGTTTATTAATGGTCCGCAGACAACAAACAGAGGAAATATAGTATTATATATATTCGGAATCATTATATGCATCATTGCGGTCGTAAGTATGCTGTTTCCAGATGAACTTTTCAGATTGGCCATGTGGCCCAGGGTGAGAAACCTGTATGATGTTGAGCCGTCTGACTGGGAACTTACAGTCCGTGTTATCGAGTGGTATGTGCTTACGATTGGTGCATTTGTGGTATTTGTGATCGGACTTACGATGGGCAGTGTGACGTGACGACTCCGGACGAGTGATAGACAAAAGCGCTTAGCATATAGACAAATAGATGAAAGGATAACTTGAACAATATGGCATACACACCTAATGATATATATGATTATATAATTGAGAATGACAGGGAATCAGAATTCCTGCAGGCGATAACACTCCATAAACAGAACTTTTCCATAGGAGAGATTACAGACAGGCGTTTTCTCGTAAAAGAAGACAAGACGGTAAAGTTTATATCAAAGATGTATAAGATAAATATACAGATCACGGATGACGACATCATAACAGCGGTCATGAATGGACTCTATGTGAGTGCATTTATCTCAAGACAGGGCGATGCCTACAATGTGCATTTTCTCGTACATGCGTATCCGGAAAATATGAAGTCGCAGTTTGACGAAGAGATATTAAAGGAAGTCCTGCGATACATGATCATGATGACTATTGTACGGCTGAGACTGGATACGCCGGAGAAGGTGGAAGAATATCTGGGGAGCAGGGAGTAGCACTTTATGTAAATAAAGCTTATAGTCGCACCCCCTGGCTTTTTTATGAATAATATTTGGCTGTTATAAAGTTAGTTTTGATGAAACAAAAAAGCTGTCTGAAATAATTCAGACAGCTTCTGTCACGTGCGCAAGAGGATTCGAACCCCCGACACCTTGGTCCGTAGCCAAGTGCTCTATCCAGCTGAGCTATGCACACATGTTGATTAACAACATCAGTTATAATACAACAGGTTTGAGCAAATGTCAAATAAAAAGTTGCAAATATTTCAATTTTTTCATTCTCCCTGTGGTTGAAAAAATATCAGTAGGAGAAAAATAACTGTAATTATTCTTTAGGTGATTCTCTCTTAAGTTCAGGAATATATCGCTGACCATAAATGCTGTTCTTGATGGACTGCATCTCAAGGTCTGTTGCGGATATCACATCTGCGCATTTCTTAAGTCTTGCGGATATCATGTCCACGTTCGGGATATCCTTCTTATATCTGAGCTGGTGATCCAGGCTCGCCCAGAAGTCCATCGCGATTGTTCTGATCTGTACCTCCACACGCATATTCCTTGTGTGGTCTGCGAAGAACACAGGAATCTCGACTATGACATGCAGACTGCGGTAGCCATTTGGCTTTGGATGCGATATGTAGTCTTTTGCCTCGATCAGGGTGATGTCGTCCTGACTTATGAGCTTTTCTGCCACCATATATATGTCGTCGATGAATGGGCAGATGACCCTTATTCCGGCGACATCATCCAGATTGTTCAGTATACTTGCACATGTAACCGGACAGCCCTTGCTTGCAAGCTTTTTGGCAATGCTGACAGGCTTTTTGATCCTTGACTGTATGAATTCTATAGGATTTCTCTTATATCTTACGCTGAAATCATCGTTCAGCACTTCAAATTTTGTCTTCACCTCTCTGATGGCACATGAATACATCATCATGATCTCCTCAAAACTATGCATCTCCTGCATGAAAGGATTTTCCTCCGGGCGCAGGAGTGAATTGATGTATTTGCTGTTCAGAGCGTTTGTCTGTATTGATTCCATAACTCCTCCAAAATGTAAAAAAACTGGAATGGTGTGTCCTGTTGCACAACTATGTGTATTATACTACATTCCACTTGTGCTTAAAAATAAAATTTTATAAAATACCTGTGAATGATCAATAAATACTGACAGGCATAACCATTTTGCTTTATTTGTCAGTTCACAGAGTCAGGAGAAGACAATGAGCTATTTTGATGAGATGATCGCCACGGAGCGTATACCGGATTCCTATGTGGGATGGGAACAGTACAGACGTGAGGTGACGGAATATATAGAAAATAACTGCCGGGTAAAAAAAGAATCCGGGCAGGATGCAGATGCAGCGAATTCAAAGCCTGTGCTTGCACTGTGGGGAATAGGGCCGGCCGGCGATATAGATATAGGAAGATTGGCAGATAATTACAGGCTGGTGCTCATAGACAGAGACAGGGAAGCTGTGCTTTCGGCAGTCAGGGAATATGGGCTGAAGGAACAGGATTATATAATAGCGGATATTCCATTCTGGCTTGTAGACGATGACCAGTACCGCTTGTATGAGGCGATGCTTGAGGACTGTGAGGACACCGAGCATATACTTGAGTTCCTGACAGGCATAGCGACTGCCAATTCCGGTAAATATATTGGCAGAACGGAATCTGGGGATATAGTAAATGACACCGACAGGTATCTTGATATATTTGATTACAGTGTGGCGGTCGGGCTTCACAGCCAGCTCAATTCCAGATTTGCGGCATTGCTTTACCACTACAGGGACAATTATCATGACGAGGATCTTAGACTCATAAGCAGTGCCATCTCGGGGCTGAACGAGGCGGCGGTGGAGAGACTCAATGACTACATGTACCATATGACAAAGGATGTCCTCATATATGGATATGAGGTCGCTGCATGTGAGGATCAGACATGCGCAGAGAAGCTTGCAAATGCATTTGACAGGCGGGATGTGGAGACGATGAAGTCGGTGGAGCACATAGAAGGTGTGGCACAGCTCATGAAGGATATGTCGCTTCATATGAACTACGACGTGGAGCTGGTTGACAGCCGCCATATGGTATGGCCATTTGACACGGCCGGTGGCAGGAAAAATTACGTGATGGGATTTGCCGCCATGCGGAAGATATGATGTTGTAAATAGGCGGAAAAGATTAAAAAGTTAAATGACATTCCATAAAAATCAGTTGATATAACGTATATTATCATGAGGAGGGAGCTATGACAGACAGAGAATTTGAACAGTGCATGTCTGCGATGGCGGCGGGCGACAGGGATAGCCTGCGGCACATATATGATGCGTATCTGAAGCTCATATATGCTGTGGTGTACGACACCATAGGACAGCGCGAGGAGGCTGAGGATGTGACATCGGAATTCTTCATCAAGCTGTATAGCATTGCGGGAAGCTATAAGCCGGGAAATGGACATAAGAAATGGTTGGTCACGATCGCCCGGAATATGGCGGTGGACAGGATCAGGAAGATAGACCGTGAGGCTCTGGTGGATGAGATACCGGAGACCGGGCAGAGTGGCAGCATGGAGGAACAGGTTGTGAACAGCGTGTCACTGAAGGTGGCCATGGAGTCGCTTAAGCCTGATGAGCGGGAGATAGTTGATATGAAGGTGGCTGGAGGATTTACCTTCAGAGAGATATCAGAGATAGTTGGCAAGCCGATGGGAACAGTCACGTGGCTTTACAACAGTGCGATCAAGAGACTTAGGAGGTGCAGACTATGAACAGACATGAAGATGAACTGGAAAAGGAAATAGCTGACAAATATATAGAGAATATGGATGCACCTGATCTCTGGGGAAAAATAGAGGCAGGACTTGATGCGGTGGATGCGCATCGGGTGCAGGATAAGAAATCTGGAGATAAGAAGTTTGGAGTCAAGAAAGACCGTAAAGACAGGAACAGAAGAACCATCCAGATCGTTTCCGGTCTTGTGGCAGCGGCAGTGGTGTGTGTGCTGATCGTAGCCGGACCGTTAAGGAACAGCCGTAAGAGGGCAAGCGATAAGACAGCGCAGGACAACAGTGTGAAGGTGACTTCGGATGAAAGTTATTATGCACAAGAAAGTGACGCGGCTGCGGCAGACGATATTCAAAGCGATGCTGCTGAAATGGCAGAAAACGCCACGGCGAGTTATGATGTACAGAGAAATACTGATGCTCAGAATTCTGTGAATAGTGCTGACTATATCCCCATGATCATGTTGGATGGTGTGCTCTACAGGGACACATACGACATGGTCGATGCTGACAGCGTGGATGAGAGCAAAGCGGCCTACGCTGAGAGCTACACCGATGGCGTGCCGGCAAATGACGGCGAGGTCAACTTTGACATGAACCCATCCAGAAACTCAGCCTACATTGTGTGTGATGATGGCAGCCTTGTAGTGAAGGTTGAGGGCAACTGGTACAGATTTGAGAGGGCAGAATAGCACAAACAAATCAAAAATTAAAAAAATACAGAAATTACCATAAAAAATAGTAATCCCTTCGTATATAGAATATAAAGCTTGACCGGTAGCTTGAAATTCATATTACGGAGGGATTTTTTATGATGAAATATAATTCAAAAATATTTGCAAGATCCATATGCGCAGTTATGGCAGGGATTATGATGGTAGGAGGTCTTACGGGCTGCGGTAACGATGATGCAGTAGATGGCAGGGGAATGCGCCTTGAAAAACAAAATGGGGATAAGACAGAGATAACAGGGATCGCAGAAAAGTACAGGGAAAAAGAAAGTAAGCAAAAAAAGAAGTCGCTGCAGGACAATGGCTTGAGTGGAATATTCAACAGTACGTCGAATGATGTTATGTATGCGGAGGAAGCTTGTGATGTGGCAACAGTCGCTGGAGATACAGCGATGGTGACAGATGCTTCAAATTCTATGTATACAGAGATCGCCTACGATACGAGAGAGTATGACAGCGTGGCGGAGAATGGATTTGTATCCACAGCGGACAGACCTCTCTCCACATTTGCGGCGGACAGGGATACGGCATCATACAGCAACGTCAGGTCGTATATAGAGTCAGGCTGTCTCCCACCGGACGGAGCGGTGAGAATAGAAGAGATGCTGAACTATTTTACCTATGACTACAGAAGGAAGCCTGAGGATGGAGAGAAGTTCTCCATATACACAGAATATTCGGACTGCCCGTGGAATAAGGCCACAAAGCTCATGATGGTTGGGATCAACACGGATGAAATAGATTTTGGAGACAAGAAGCCTTCAAATCTGGTGTTCCTGATCGACACCTCGGGATCCATGTATGAAGATAACAAACTCCCACTCGTGCAGCAGTCATTTGCCATGCTGGCGGAGAATCTGGATGAGAACGACAAGGTGAGCATAGTCACATATGCGGGTGAGGATACGGTGGTGCTCTCGGGCACATCCGGCTCAGAGCAGTACACGATAAATGAGGCGCTTTCGAGTATGACAGCCGAGGGCTGTACCAACGGCGGAGATGCCATCATCACAGCTTACGAGCTGGCGGAGAAGAACTTTATAGAGGGAGGCAACAACCGTGTCATACTTGCAACGGACGGGGATCTGAACGTGGGGCTTACCAGTGAGAGCGACCTTGTGGATCTGATAACCGAGGAGAAGAAGGAAAACAACATTTTTCTCAGCGTGCTTGGGTTTGGAACGGACAATTTGAAGGACAACAAGCTTGAGGCTCTTGCTGATAATGGTGATGGAAGCTATGCGTTTATAGATTCTGCGTATGAGGCAAAGAAGGTGCTGGTGGACGAGATGGGCGGAACTCTGAACACCGTTGCCAAGGATGTGAAGTTTCAGATAGAGTTCAATCCGGCAAATGTCAAGGGTTACAGGCAGATAGGTTATGAGAACCGCGCCCTTGCGGATGCGGACTTTGCAAATGACGCTGTGGACGGCGGCGAGATAGGCGCAGGACATATGGTGACGGTGCTCTATGAGATAGTGCCTGCGGGATCAGACTTCGATGTGCCTGCAGCCGAGCACAAATACGGACAGGATTCCAATCAGGCAAATACATCGGAGACTGCATCACAAGACGTTAAGGATAAGTCTGATAGCGCAGAGGACTATACCGGTGAGCTTGCGACAGTGAACGTAAGATACAAGGAGCCGGATGGGGATAAGAGCAGTCTTGTGAGCCGTGTGGTGAAGACTGACAGCTACAGCAGCGAAATGTCCGTTGACATGAGTGCGGCAAGTGCCGTGGCGGCCTATGGTATGATCCTCAAAAACAGTGAATATGTGGGTTCTGCAGATTTTGATATGGTTATGGCTCTTGTTGGCGGTAAGGTGGACAGTTCAGCCGGCAGTGGCGATATTATCGATATGCAGTGGCAGGGCTTTGCAGACATGGTACGTCAGACGCAGAATATAACTGACTAGGGAAAATGTCGATAAGAGGAGCTGTTCGATATGGCTTTGTAATCACACTTTGTAATCACATTGTATAAAACTCTTTTATTTTATTGATAATTCTTGTATAATAACAAATTAGAGTGTCAATTAAGACGAAAAAATAAAAACAAGAATATCAATATAGACAGGAAGGGTAAGATTCATGGGCGAAAAAAAGATTATGCTTGGTAACGCAGCCATCGCCAGAGGCTGTTATGAAGCGGGTGTCAAGGTATCAGCGGCATATCCTGGAACACCAAGTACAGAGATCAGTGAGAACATGGTGCAGTACAAAGGAGATATCTACTCAGAGTGGTCACCAAATGAGAAGGTAGCCACAGAGGTAGCGATCGGTGCATCATTTGCGGGAGTGAGATCAATAGTGTCGATGAAGCATGTAGGTGTGAACGTGGCATCAGATCCGCTGTTCACCGCAGCATACACAGGTGTGAATGGAGGTATGGTACTTGTTGCAGCAGATGATCCTGGAATGTACTCATCACAGAATGAGCAGGATTCAAGACTTGTAGCAAGAACAGCCATGATCCCAGTTGTTGAGCCATCAGACAGCCAGGAGGCAAAGGATTTCACAAAGTATGCATTTGAGCTGAGTGAGAAGTATGATACTCCTGTAATGCTCCGTACAACCACAAGACTCTCACACTCACAGGGCGTTGTAGAGCTCTGTGACAGACAGGAGATTCCTGACAAGCCATATGAGAGAAATATAAAGAAATATGTCATGATGCCTGGTAACGCTATACCACGTCATGTATTTGTAGAGCAGAGACTCAAGGACATGGCAGCAGACGGAGCTGACATGCCGATCAACAGAGTTGAGATGAGAGACAAGAGTGTGGGTGTCATCACCAGCGGTATCCCTTACCAGTATGTCAGAGAGGCTATGCCAAACGCATCGGTCTTAAAGCTTGGCATGGTAAATCCACTCCCAAGAAAGATGATCGAGGACTTCTGTGCACAGGTAGACAAGGTGTATGTCATCGAGGAGCTTGAGCCACATATCGAGACTCAGGTCAGATCATGGGGAATAGATGCAGTCGGCAAGGAGCTGCTTACAGTTCAGGGTGAGTACAGCGCAAATATGCTCAGAGAGAAGCTTCTCGGCGAGAAGGTAGAGACAGTCGAGGCTGCTCAGGTTCCAGCTAGACCACCTATCCTCTGTCCAGGATGTCCACACAGAAGCGTATTCTCAGTCCTCTCAGAGCTGAAGATCCACGCTGCAGGAGATATCGGATGTTACACACTCGGAGCTGTCGCACCGCTCAGTGTTATTGACACAACAGTCTGCATGGGTTCATCCATCTCTACCCTTCATGGAATGGAGAAGGCAAAGGGCAAGGATTATATCAAGAACTGGGTAGCGGTCATAGGTGATTCAACATTCCTTCACACAGGTGTGAACTCACTCATGAACATGGTATACAACCAGAGCACAGGAACAGTCATCATACTTGACAACTCGACAACAGGTATGACAGGACATCAGGATCACGCCGCAACAGGTAAGACACTGATGGGAGATCCTACATATGCCATTGATATTTACAATCTCTGCAAGGCACTGGGAATCCAGAGCGTCCATGAGATAAATGCATTTGATATAGAAGGTCTTAAGAAGCTCATCAAGGAGGAGACAGCAAAGGATGAGGTATCAGTCATCATCACAAAGTCACCTTGTGTACTCTTGAAGACGACTAAGATAACAGGAAGATGCAAGGCAATACCTGAGAAGTGCAAGAAGTGCGGTATGTGCTTAAAGCCTGGATGCCCTGCAGTTATCAGGCAGGAGGATGGAACCATCCGTATAGATGACACACTCTGTACAGGCTGTGGACTGTGCATGAAGCGTTGTAAGTTCGATGCTATAGAAAGGGAGGAGTTCTAATCATGGAGACAAAGAATATTATGATCGTCGGCGTAGGCGGACAGGGAACACTTCTCACAAGCCGTATACTCGGTGGAATCACCACGGCAGCAGGTTATGATGTAAAGCTCTCAGAGGTTCACGGAATGAGCCAGAGAGGTGGAAGTGTTGTTACATATGTAAGATATGGTGAGAAGGTAAATGAGCCTATCGTGGAAGAGGGATGTGCAGATGTCCTCATAGCATTTGAGAGACTTGAGGCGCTCAGATATGCACACTTCCTGAAGAAGGATGGAGTTATCATCGTAAATGACCAGAGAATAGATCCTATCACTGTAGTTACAGGCGCAGCACAGTATCCTGATGGAATCATCGAGGAGCTCAGCGGCAAGTACAAGGTTATCTCAGTTGATGCCATGGACGAGGCAAAGAAGCTTGGCAACAACAAGGTATTTAACACAGTCATCATAGGAATCGCGGCACAGCACATGGATTTCTCACATGATGCATGGGTTGAGGTTATCAAGAACACAGTTCCACCTAAGACAGTGGAGAAGAATCTTGAGGCATTTGAGGTTGGCTACAACCTTAAGTAATTTGACGATTTTTAGTACAAAAGACGGATTTTGGCATAAAAAAAGTCCGTCTTTTGTTGATTAATGGTGGAAAAAAGGACCCTCATATGGTAAAATCAACACATATGATGGTTTGCGGGGTGCGTACACATGAATGATATTAACAAGGATGAGATTGACGCAAGATGGCATATGCTGGTATGGCGTATGATGATAGTTATATGCAGTATTTCTTTTGTTATTTCATGGATATTATTTGGAGTATACAGAGTAGATAAGAGCATAGGAGCAGGCGCATATATAGTAAAGTATATCGTGCTGCCGATGATAGTACAGGCTATAGCAATCACAATTTGCTATTTTTATATGAAGCACGATGAGGCGGACATAAAGCACAAGAATTATGTCGTGACAGGTATGATATATGTATGTGTCGGTGTTATAGCATTTACATATTGCACCATATACCCGCTTATACTTATTCCGTGTGTCACCATAATTGCCACGGCGTTATTTGCAGATCAGGAGCTGACGGTATGGTCGGGAGTTGCGGTGCTTGCACTCATGGTCATCAATGTTGTGAGATTACATTTGAATGTCGGTGAGCTTGCCACACAGATGAACTGGGTTGGAGCACTGCTCATATACATACTGGTAGTATCTGTTATGTGTGCGATGGTTATGGTCGTCAACAAGCACACGAAGGCACTTATGGAATCGATTGCCGGAAGCTACAACAGACAGGTAACACTGATGAGTGAGCTTATGGTTGATCCGATGACAGGCCTGTACAACAGAAGATCATTTGAGGAGAGCCTTGATAAGGAGATCGAGAATGTGGAGCAGACTGGGGCGAAGTCCTATGTCACCATATTTGATATAGATCATTTCAAGGAAGTCAACGATACATATGGCCACAGCAATGGAGATATAGTTATCAAGGCGCTGTGTAAGATGATGAAGGAGAAGTCGAAGGATATGGGACTTGCCTTCAGATACGGCGGTGAGGAGTTCGTGATACTGTTCCATGATGTGGAACTGTCCAAGGTCATGAATGTTGTTGAGGACATAAGAACAGAGTTCAGATGCTACTATTTCCACTTTATGAACAAGGATGGAATAACCTGTAGCTGTGGTGTCGCTGAGTACACCAAGGGAGAGAGTTCCAAGGCATGGTTCAACAGAGCGGATTCAGCACTCTATAAGGCGAAGGAATCAGGAAGAAACAGAACAGTTATAAGTGAATAAAAAATAACACATTGGGCTGTGCTCAATGTGTTATTTTTTTATGGAATTATTCAAATGTTATGATATGTCCGGCGTTACTGGACATAATCGTTCAGCCACTGAACCACACCGTTGGATATTGCCTTGGCGTAGTTCTCAAGATTTTCATTGAAATAGTCCAGATCGTCCTGGTTGGTCATGAAGCCCATCTCAACGATCATGCTTGTCATATCGGTGTCTCTGATGACTGCATAGTCATCATCGCTGTCTCCCTGGGTTCCGATTCGCACCCCTCGGTTGGAGGTTATACCAACTTCCTCGAGATTGCTCAGAATGTCATCTGCGGCCGCATAACTGCGCTCAGATCCTGAGCTGTGTATCCATATCTCAATGCCCTTTGTGGTGTTTGGGTTGGCTGTTGAATTGCGGTGTAGCGAAACGAAGATATCAGCCTTGGCCTTGTTTGCTATCTTTGAACGGGAGTCGAGCTGTGTGTCGCTGTCGTCGGATCTGGTCATTATGACGTTGACGCCGCTCTTTTTCAGGGCTTTGGCAACCTCCTGCGCAAGACGGAGATTGTCGTCCTTCTCGTAGCTTCCGTCAAGTCCCACAGCGCCTACATCGCTTCCTCCATGACCAGCATCCACACACACCGTGTATGTGTCGTTGGCCTTCTGGAGCATGACAGTCTGTCCTTTCCCCTTGGTGATCTGTGCCTTTGCCAGAAAAAATCCCATGACAAGTATGCACAATAATAGTATGATGTTTATGGCGACCAAAAAGACGACGAGGGAACGCATCTGTTTCAGCGTCATTTTCTTTTTTCGTTTGCTCATGTTTTCTCCTTTGTGGAAATATCTTTGATAAAGATACCTCAAAATCCGATGTTTTTCAACTGGGGATATGGAGAACGTGAACAGCATGGCCGCAGCAGAGGTGTTCTGCGCTTACGCAGTATAAATGTACAGGAGGAATATTTATGATAATAGATTTTCACACACACACGTATCCCGACAGGATAGCAGCCAAGACGGTAGGGCTTCTGGAGAGCAGATCCGGTACAAGGGCACATTCGGATGGCACACTTGACGGACTGGAGAATGACATGAGGAGCAGACATGTGGATGTGTCTGTGGTACTTCCGGTGGCAACGTCTCCGAAACAATATAAGCATATAAATGAATTCGCAGTTGATGAGAATGAGCGCTTTTCAGAGACACATGTGTGGTCGTTTGGAGGGATACATCCCGACAATGACAATTACAAAGAGATACTCAGGGATATATGCGACAAAGGTCTGAAGGGGATAAAGATCCATCCTGACTACCAGGGGGCTTTTTTCAACGATATAAGATATAAAAGGATAATCAGCTATGCCACAGAGCTTGGGCTTATCGTGGTGACACATGCGGGAACAGACATAGGACTTCCTGATGTGACTCACTGCACTCCTGCAATGGCGGAGGAGGTGCTGGATGAGGTTGGGCCTGACAAGCTTGTGCTTGCCCATATGGGTGGATGGCAGATGTGGGATGACGTGCTGAACAGACTTTGCGGAAGAGATGTGTATTTTGACACGGCATTTTCCTATGGACAGATAGACTGGCGGGAGGGGGCATCGCACAGATGGCAGCTTCTTGATGGTGACATGTTTAAGAAGATAGTGGCAGCTCACGGGTCTGACAAGATCCTGTTCGGAACGGACAGCCCATGGTCTGATCAGGAACAGTCATGTGCGGACATAGAGGCCCTTGATCTGGAAGATGTGGACAAAAACAATATATTTGAGAATAATGCGCGAAAATTGCTTGGATTGAAATTGAATTTTTAGAAAAAATACGCGAAAACCTATTGATAATGTTTTAAAAATGTGTTACATTTTTGTTACGCCAATGAAATTTTTCACAGATAGTAATACACGAAAGACATGTCGGAGCCTAACGACATGTCTTTTTTATGTGCTGTGGAGCGGACTGCCCACTGTAAGTATCATTATATGAAGCGGTTTATAAAATAAAAAAGACTTGAGATAAATCTCAAGTCTTAGTAGCTGGGCTACAAGGATTCGAACCTTGAAAATGCTGGAGTCAGAGTCCAGTGCCTTACCATTTGGCGATAGCCCATTGCCTCAACAAATGGTAGTATATACTAAAGCTCAGAATAATGCAAGCACTTTTTTAAAAAAATTTCAAAAAAATTTTTCACCTTGCGATAGCCCTCTAAATAGGGTATAAAATTATAGTAAAATGAGCATCATGGAGGTGGCGTAATGTATTCATATGAAGCGATAGTCAGGTATAGTGAGACTGGTGGAAATAAGATATCCAACATGGCGACCATAGCGAACTATTTCCAGGACTGTGCTATACTGCAGTCGGAGGAGGTCGGCATAGGGCTGGATTATCTGGCAGAACACCACAGAGCATGGTTCCTGGTTTCCTGGCAGATAGAGGTGGTCAGATATCCTGCGATGGGAGAGAAGATCAAGGTCAGGACGTGGGCATATGATTTCAAGGCATCTCTGGGATTCAGAAATATAGATATACTGGACGAGAATGGAGAACGCATAGTTAAGGCGGCATCCATTTGGAGCTATATGGACACCGAGAGGCTGAGACCTGTCAAGATAGACAAAGAGGTGTCAGACGCATATCCGATGGAGCCTGCCATAGACATGGAGTATGCGCCGCGCAAGGTAAAACTGCTGGGCGATGCGGAGACTATAGATACCAGAAAGGTCATGTCTTATCAGATAGACTCCAACAATCATATGAATAATGAAGCGTATATTGCTCTTGCCCAGGAATACGTGGATGATGTTGCGGATATTATTGCAGTCAGAGCGGAATATAAGATGCAATATGTGAAAGATGATGTTATAGTAGTAAAGAGGTTTATTGACGACAGATATGTTCAGATAATCCTGGCAGATGAAGAGGACAGGACAAGGTGTGTTGTCCAGTTTGAACGGAGCAGTAAGGATATATGATATACTGTGTCGACAGAAAAAATTAAGAGGACGGTATGACGATGATAAAGATAGGCGAATGGAATGATCTTATAGTAAAGAGAGAAAAGGAATTTGGTGTGTATCTTGGATGTGCGGATTCTGACAGTGAGGTGCTTCTTCCGAGAAAGCAGGTTCCGAATGGCATAAAGACAGGCGAGCACATCAACGTGTTCATATACAGGGATTCTGACGACAGACTCATTGCAACTGTGAATGTTCCATATATAACTATGGGTAAGATGGCTGTTCTCAGGTGTGTGGGAACTACCAAGATCGGTGCATTCATGGACTGGGGACTTGAAAAGGATATTCTGCTTCCGTTTAAGGAGCAGGTTGGCCCAGTGAGAGAGAACCATGAATATCTGGTCAGAATGTACACTGACAAATCGGACAGACTGTGTGTGTCCATGAAGGTTTATGAGTATCTGAGCAGCAATTCCCCATATAAGCAGGGAGATGCTATATCGGGAATAGTTATAGAGTACAGCTCCGAGTATGGTGCATTTGTCGCTGTGGACAACAAATATTCAGCACTTATCCCGAAGAAGGAGATACACAGTGCCATATATGCCGGCGACCACGTTGAGGGCAGGGTTGCGTCAGTCAGGGAAGACGGCAAGCTGAACCTCACCATGCAGAAGCCGATAAAGATGCAGATTAGGGAGAATGCAGAGATGATATTGAATATCATCGATTCATATAATGGAGTGCTCCCGTTCAATGACAAGGCAGATTCAAAGGTGATAGAGAAGGAATTTGGAATAAGCAAGAGAGCATTTAAGACGGCGGTTGGCAAGCTCCTCAAGGACGGTAAGATAAGGATCACAGAGAAGAACATTGAGATACTGTCCGAGGAAGAGCGGGCAGAGCTTGCGAAAAAAGGAACAACCAAAGCCGATGTTGTAAAGCGTGCAAAGCCTGAGACGAAGAAGCCGGTATCCAGACGGTCACCGGAGCCCGTGCCAGACAGAAAAGGCACTGTGAAATTCACCAGAAGCAATGGCGGAAGGCGCAACAACAGAAAGGCTCTCATGGCGGAGCTGAGCGAGATGGATGAGGAGTAATAGTTCATCATATATAATAGTAAAAAACAGGAGGAACAAAACATGAAGACAATAATAAGTACACCAAAGGCACCAGCGGCAATAGGACCATATTCACAGGCGGTTCTCGTGAATGGAATGCTTTTTACATCAGGAGTTATACCTATCGATCCTGAGACAAATACACTGGTTGAGGGAGATGTCACTGTACAGGCAAGACAGGCGATCGGCAATCTCAAGAATCTCATAGAGGCATCAGGCTCATCTATGGATAAGGTAGTGAAGACAACAGTATTTATCAAGGATATGAATGATTTTGGCAAGATAAATGATATTTACAAGGACTTCTTCACAAGCGATTTCCCTGCACGTTCATGCGTGGAGGTTGCAAGACTCCCTAAGGATGTGCTTATAGAGATAGAAGCCATCGCTACAGTAGAGTAAGCGTATGAGACAGGACAATGTTCAGAGAAAGGTACACGGAGCGTCATGGTTTTTCCTGTCGCTGATATGTGTGTATCTGTGTGTTGTTATGATCCTGTGGAAGACGAATATCGGCTCACATATAACCATGGTTCAGAATCTGATCCTGAGCCAGAGCATGATATTCGTGCCGACGATCATATATATTCTTATAAGCAAATGTGATCTGCGCGAAACGCTCAGACTGAAAAAGACGCACTGGCTGGCGATAATCATCGTTCCGGCATTCGTCGTGGCTCTTGAGCCTCTTATGACACTCATAAATGCCATAAGTCTTCTGTGGGTGGAGAGTGCCACTACCGAGCTTGCAACAGGTCTTGTGTCGAATCATAAGCTGTGGGTGTCAACACTTCTCATGGCGGTCACTCCGGGAATCGTGGAGGAGCTTGCCTACAGAGGCGTCATAATGGGAAGCTACAGATATGGCAGCAGACTGGCGGCTATAATCATAGGAGGAATAATGTTCGGAGCCATGCACATGAATTTCAATCAGATGGCATATGCGATGGTTCTGGGAATGATGTTGGGATTTCTTGCCGAGGCGACAGGAAGTATATTTACGACCATGTATGCCCATTTCTGCTTTAATGAGATATCCGTCATCATCAGCTATATAGCATCACATGTCAGCGTGCTAAAGCAGATGGTGGAGAAACAGGCTTCTGAGGGAATAGCAGCAGATCAGCTCAAGCAGACGATATTGATATATATTCCATTTGCATTTATGGGATTGTGTGCGGCTGCGGCGATGATAGTGTTGTTGGCGTACCTGAATGGAAGGCATATGGATATGCTGGCGATGTTCAGAAGAAACAGGAACGCTGAGGTCAAGAGACCGAGGATCATATCTGTGCCGCTTGTTCTGGCACTGTGCGTATGCATAGGATTTATGATAATAACAGAATTTGTTTTATGATATGTAATACAATGCCTGCACTTTTATAGGTGCGGGCATTTGCATATTAATGCCGTTAATCCCTGTTGAGTAACCAGTAGAAGGAGATGGCATACAGTCCGGCAACACCCACCAGAGTATAGATTATTCTGGAAAATGCAGTTCCGGCACCGAAGATGCCGTCCACTATGTTGTAGCTGAACAGTCCTATAATGCCCCATACGATAGCACCGATTATGGTCAGTGTGAGACATATGCAATTTAATGTTTTCATTTTTGACCTCCAATATGATCGCGCCAAATGCGGCGTTTCAGTATGATGTAATTGTGTGCAGTTATCATTTGAAATATTCATGAGATTCAGGTGACTTGACACAAAAAAGTAAGTGTAGTAAATTTACATATGAATACTTGTTCAAATGGAACACGTGAGTTGCTTGTTTGGGAGCAGAAAGGACCATAGATATGGCAGAAGATAAAAATATTTTTTTTGACAGTTATGAACTGGAACAGGCGGATCTCGCAGATCTGGCAGACCTGTTCAAGGTGTTTGGCGATGCGACACGTATATCCATCATGTTCGCCCTGCTTAAGCAGGAACTGAGTGTCGGAGACATCGCAGAGCGTCTGGAGATGAATGCATCGGCTATTTCACACCAGCTCAGGGTGCTGAAGCAGGCCAAATTGATAAAAAGCAGAAGAGAGGGCAAGAATATAATATATTCCCTGGCCGATGAGCACGTTGTGACCATCATCAAACAGGGTGTTGACCATATACTTGAATAGAATATACGAGAGGTAGAATATGAAGGTAGAATCACTTATATTTGACATGGATGGAACTCTGTGGGACAGCGCGGCAAATGTTGCTGCGTCCTGGAGTGAAGTCCTCGAAAGACAGGCTGATGTGGACATGAAGGTGACAGAGGCCGATATCAAATCTGTTATGGGTATGCCTATGGATGCCATTGCCGACAAGCTGTTCGGAGCGTATTCGGAGGACAGAATGACTCAGCTTATGGATGCCTGCGGAGACTATGAGAACGAGTATCTCCGTGAACATGGCGGCGTTCTGTACGATGGTGTAGAGGATACCATTGCGAAGCTTTCGGGATCACACAGGCTGTTTATAGTCAGCAACTGCCAGAGTGGATATATAGAGGCATTTCTTGATTATTACGGGTTTGGAAAGTATTTTAAGGATATACTCTGCTGGGGAGATACAAAGGTATCAAAGGGCGAGAGTATAAAGATACTCATGGAGAAGAATGGAATAGAGGATGCTGCATATGTCGGCGACATCCAGGGAGACTGCGACAGTGCCAGATTTGCCGGGATAAAGTTTATTCACGCGGCATACGGGTTTGGCAGTGTGAAGGATAAGGATGCGGAGATCCATACATTTGCGGAACTTCTTGACGTGGTGGAGTGATCCGGAAGGTCATTTACAGACCTGCTATAAAACATAATAAACAGAAAAACAGGGAGTATATCATCAGTTGATATACTCCCTGTCTCTATATATTATTTATCCATATGCTCAAGTGCAGCTGCTACAAATCCTTTGAAAAGAGGATGTGGCTTGTTTGGTCTTGATTTGAATTCCGGATGTGCCTGTGTTCCGATGAACCAAGGATGCTCAGGAATCTCGATCATCTCGACGATATGTCCGTCAGGTGACAGTCCGACAAGCTCCATTCCGTTGTCAGTCAGAGCCTGACGATAGTCATTGTTGACCTCGTATCTGTGTCTGTGACGCTCGTGGATATATTCTGTACCGTATAACTGGTATGACTTTGAATCCTTTGCAAGCACACAAGGATATGAACCAAGTCTGAGGGTACCGCCAAGATCGGTTACATCGTGCTGGTTTGGCATGATGTGGATTACCTGGTGGAATGAGTTTGGATTGAACTCAGAGCTGTGGGCGTCTGAATATCCAAGTACATTTCTTGCAAATTCAACTATCGTGAGCTGCATTCCGAGACACAGTCCAAGGTAAGGAACCTTGTGTGTTCTGGCGTAATTGATAGAAGTGATCATTCCCTCTATACCTCTGTCGCCAAAGCCGCCCGGAACAAGGATTCCGTCTATATCGCCGAGGATCTCAGCGACATTCTCCTCTGTTACAAGCTCGGAGTCAACCCACTTGATCTCAACCTCTGCCTTGTTGGCAACGCCGGCATGCTTCAATGCCTCAACTACTGAGATATAGGCATCGTGAAGTGATACGTACTTTCCGACCAGAGCAACTCTTACATTCTTCTCAGGATGCTTCCATGCATCTATCATGCTTGTCCACTCGAGCCATGCCTGTTCTGCAGGTGGAGGACATTCCATATCCAGGCACTCACATACTACATCGGCAAGGTGCTCCTTCTCCATGGCAAGTGGAACCTCATACAGAACATCCACGTCAAGATTCTGTATAACGTTTCTGCTCGGCACGTTACAGAACAGTGCGATCTTATCCTTGATGCCCTGATCAAGAGGAAGATCGGAACGACATACGAGGATATCGGGCTGAATACCCATTCCCTGAAGATTCTTAACGCTCGCCTGGGTAGGCTTGGTCTTGATCTCACCTGAAGCCTTCAGATAAGGGATAAGAGTTACATGGATCATGATGCAGTTCTTAGGACCGACCTCATGCTGGAACTGTCTGATAGCCTCAAGGAATGGCTGGCTTTCGATATCTCCAACGGTTCCGCCGATCTCGATTATCGCTACCTCAGTATCCTTTGCATCGGGATTTCTGTAGAATCTGTCTTTTATCTCATTGGTGATATGTGGCACTACCTGTACTGTGTGTCCTCCGAAATCACCATGGCGCTCCTTCTGAAGGATGCTCCAGTATACCTTTCCGGTTGTTACATTAGAATTCTTGTTGAGACTTTCGTCTATAAAACGCTCATAGTGACCGAGATCCAGATCTGTTTCGGCGCCGTCGTCAGTGACAAAAACTTCGCCGTGCTGGATAGGGTTCATTGTTCCCGGATCAATATTGATATAAGGGTCGAACTTCTGGCTTGTGACTTTATATCCTCTCATCTTGAGAAGACGTCCAAGAGAAGCAGCAGTAATACCCTTACCGAGTCCAGATACAACACCACCAGTGACAAACACATACTTGACTGCCATAATTATATCCTCCATTAATACTTCAAAAAACTACATTAACATATTATAAGCAAGCCATATCTAAAAGTCAATTGAGAAAAACAAGCTAAAAACAAATTAAACTTGGCAAAATAATGCTCTGGCTGTTGAAATGAACGTTTTAGGGTCAGATGACATGAAATAATGAAGCACACTGATGCGTGAAGGCTGTCGCACCTGTGCACGACATACATTATGTCGTTGCACTTGCGTGTATCGACATATACTAATATAATTATAAAAGAGTATGTAAATGTGGGGCGTGCGTCATGCTCACACATAACAAATACGGATTATAATGCATTTTCATGCTTGGGATTGGAATATACAGATTGATGAAAAAGATAACGTTTATACATATATCCGATGTGCTGCTCGGCGCGCTGCCTGACAGGGAGTGTGTATGGAGCGGCGAGAGGAAAAACGAAATATACATGACATTTGAGGCTGTGGTGGCACGTGCCGGGGAGCTTGACGTGGATTTTCTTCTGGTTGCAGGCAATCTGTTTGACCATCAGCCATCTGAGGAAGAGCTTGTATGGCTTGATGAGATATTTGGAAGCTTAAAGCATACAGTGGTCATATATGCTGCTGGATTTCAGGATAATCTGGGAAGTGATGCGCCGCTTCTTGACTATGGTTTCAAATCCCGTGTGTGTGTGATCGGAAGCCCTGGAATAAGACAGATTGGAGACAAACAGACTGGAGATATGGGGTACACAGCGGTCAGGGATGAGCAGGCGACCATGGCACTGGATCATATTCATTTTCCGGACAAGGACGTTGATATATACGGCGTGAGCTATTTTGACAGGAAGATGGATGCCAGGGTGGTGGATGATGCAGAACCGCAGGATGAAGCGGTATGTAATGTGCTGATCGCATGTGGGGGTGACCGGAGACGGATGCCGGTTGACTGGAACAGGCTGCGTGCCAGTGGATTTAATTACATTGCGTTTGGCGGCCGCCAGAAGTATCAGATGAAGATTCCGGGCAAGGCTTATTATTCTGGAAGTCCGGAGGCTGTGTCGAGAGAGTCAACAGGCGCACATGGATATATCTATGGGGAAATGTCTGACGGAGTGGTTTCGACTAAGTTTGTGCCTGCTGCGGTCAGAGAATATAAAAGAATTGATTATCCGGTGGATAACGATACAAGGGACGGTGCTCTGACGGAGGCCATTCTGGGTATCCTGGAGCTTGAGGGACGTGACAATATATATTCCATATGCCTGAACCGTATGGCGGGCTGTGAGAAGAACTTCGATATATCATCCATGCTGAAGGATTACAGAATCCTGGCGGTGGAAGGTGAGAGATTTGAACGATCCGACTACAGTGAATACGCCAGAGCCAACAAAAATACAGAATTTGGCCGATTGCTCGATAAACTGAATGTTGCCGATCTTGAAAGCAGAGACGGAATAAAACTTGCGGTCGACATGATGATAGAGGTGTCGGGGCTGTATGCAAGATCGGGCAGAAAAATGGGCAGGGAGCTTTATCACGATACACTGAGACAGGTCAGACAGATACTCAGGATGAAATGTCAGACATACGAGGCGGACGCTGCGGTCAGGGAATATATGAGCCTGCAAAATGACTACGAGGTCAGCTCTGATGTTCTGGGTGAGCTTAACTCGGTATGGGCACAGGAGAGGAAAAGCGAACTTGAGATCACGACGCTCAGACGTCATCTGGAGGAGCTTCCTAAGGAGTACAGACGAAGCTGGATAAGGACTGGAGTAAGAACAGCACTTGTACCGCTCATGGTACTTGGAATATTGTCGATAGTTATAATGTATGCATTGGTCGCATGGGGGGATAATATTCTCCCGGACGGACGACTTGTGTATGCGATGCTCTTTGCTGTCGGAGCTGCGGGACTTGCATACTATATTGGATATGCGTTGTCAAAATACTGGGGACTCAGGAAGAAGAGTGGAAGAAAGAGATTGACAGCGGAGCTTGAGGAAAGCAGGGCGGAACTTGATAAGCTCTGTGCACAGCGGGATGAGATACACAGCCGCAGAACCGGGCTGCAAAGCCTTGACGGACGAAGAAGAGATATATACGAAAAACTCACACACCGGGAGAAGCTTCTTGATGAAAAGCTTCAGGAGATCCGGGTTATGAGATGTGCGATAGATGAACTGGATGGACTTTCATCATGACAGATGGGTCTGTTCAGCTTTTACTATGTGTTTTTCATTGTGAAATGTCATTATGGCAACAACCTGTATGGATCCAAGAATCAGGAGAAAACCGATCAGATCCATACGGGTGAACTGGGTTCCCAGAAAGATCCACGTCAGCAGGGCACTTGACACGGGCTCGACTGTGACAAAAAGACTCGCCTTCACGCTTCCGAGGATGCTGATGCCGAGACTGTATATTGTAAATGGGATGAGGGAGCCCACAATGGCTACCGCAAGTGAGGCTGCAATTATCCTTCCATCCATGTGAGGCAGTGAGAATGTTTTCGTGACCAGCGCAAGGAAAATGGAGGCTATGAGTGATGACCAGCCTATGATATTTACCAGACCATATTCATTGTAGAGCTTCTGAGGATAAAGGCAGTATATAGTGAAACATACCGCTGAGGTGAGTCCCCATATGAGCGCCGGCCTGGATATGGCAAGGGAATTCAGGCTGCCGTGTGTGGCGATCAGAAAGATACCTGCAAATGCACATACGACTGAGGCGGCTTCATATATATGAGGTCTCTTGTGCATGAATATTGTTGTGTACAACAGCAGCATGATTATGTATGTGAACTGGATCACTGTGCCGGTTGCGGCGTTGGAATGTTCGATGGAAGCGAAGTATGTGAACTGCACGCCCATGACACCTGAGAGTGCAAAGAACAGCATAGATATGACACTTTTAGGCTTTGACCATATGGTCAAAGCCCTTTTATCTCCCTTTACGGCGGCGATGACAAGCAGTACGACACCGGATATAAACTGTCTGATTATGGAAAGCTGTGTGGCATTTACATCTGACGACTGGAACACGTATTGTCCAAGGACTCCGCTTATGCCCCACATGATTCCGCATGACAGAACCAGTATGATTCCGAATCTCTGTGAGTGGTTGATCTGTTTTTCTGACATAACACCGCCTCTTCTCTTGTTAAAAGTGACATCATTTTACCACCGATATTTCTAATTTTCAATTATTCTTTAAACAAGGTGCCTTGGTGTCAAATGAAGGGTTGAATGCATAGAAATTCTTGTGATCGAGGGTATCTTTTACAGCCTCAAGGCATTCGCCAAATCTCTGGAAGTGCACGACCTCCCTCTCGCGCAGGAATTTGATAGGCTCATATACGTCCGGGTGATCCTTGCACAGTCTGAGAATGTTGTCGTAGGTCGACCTGGCTTTCTGCTCAGCGGCCATATCCTCAAAAAGATCTGTTATCGCGTCGCCCTTGCACTGGAATTCGCAGGCGTTAAATGGAATTCCTCCTGCCGCCTGGGGCCAGATGCCGATGGTGTGGTCGATATAATATTTGTCAAAGCCCGATGCCTTGATCTCCTCGATGCTCAGATCCCTTGTGAGCTGGTAAATGATGGTCGCAACCATCTCGAGATGGGCAAGTTCCTCGGTTCCGATGTCGGTCAGAGCCGCCTTGACCTTCTTGTCAGGCATGGAATATCTCTGCGACAGGTATCTCATCGAGGCACTCATTTCACCGTCCGGACCGCCGTATTGACTGATTATGTCCTGAGCCAGCTTTGCGTTGGTTTCCTTTATATTTATAGGAAATTGTAATCTTTTCTCATAAACCCACATTAGCAGTTACACTCTCCTTCCCATGGCCAAGGGTCATTGACCCAGTTGAAATAGTTGTTGTCAGTGACCTGATATTTGTTCAGCGGCCCATACATGTTCACGTAATCATTTATAGCCTGGGTGCGCATGCTCTGATAGTTGTCATAGCTCGAAAGTGCCTTGGTGCAGTCGGGATGAAGGTCGAGATAGAGCGCAATATCGTCAAGTGCAAAAGAGACCTCTGTGATAAAGCGCAGAAGCTGTTTTTTGTTCATTTTATTCATGGCTATTTCCCCCTTACCCCGCAGAATATCAGATTGAGATCCTTGAACATGGTGCCCTCCATCAGTCCGCATTTTGCATCGTACAGATTTTCAAAGAGCTGTTCAGGGATATAAGCCATTCCGAGCGGCCTGTCGGTTCTCACTGAAGTGGCAGTGCCGGAGTCACAGGAGCGTGGCTTGGAGCCGGATGAGGCGGTGTATTTAACAGAGGTTCCCTGGTTATAGTAGCATCGATTCTGGCCGTTACGGCAGCAGTTTCTGTTTTGTTCCACTATAAAAGCCTCCATACATAAGTTTTCTCTGTATAAACTATGCTGGAGGCTTAAATATGTTACTGTATTTTGTCGTGTGTTAAATACCCTTCATGGAGAGCTGTATGCGTTTCTTGGCGAGGTCTATGCCGATGACCTTTACCTGGACAATGTCGCCGACGCTCACCACGTCAAGAGGGTGCTTTATGAATTTGTCGGACATCTCTGAGATGTGGACAAGTCCGTCCTGATGAACACCTATATCCACAAATGCACCGAAGTCGATCACGTTTCTGACGGTTCCCTTGAGTATCATTCCCTCTGTCAGATCCTTCATCTCAAGGACATCTCCTCTGAGGATCGGCTTTGGCATCTCGTCACGGGGATCACGGGCAGGCTTTTCAAGCTCCTTTATGATGTCGTTGAGAGTTATCGTTCCTGTTCCCAGCTCCTCAGCTAGCTTTTTGATGTTGCCGGCGGCTTTTGAAAGATCCTTGAGCCTGCCGGATGCAATGTCATCGGTTGTGTAGCCGATGTGGCTCAGCAGGGCAGTGGCTATATCGTAACTCTCAGGATGTACAGATGTGGCATCCAGAGGATTTGAGCCGCCGCTTATCCTCATGAAACCTGCGCACTGTTCAAATGCCTTAGGTCCGAGCTTGGCAACCTTGAGGAGTTCCTTTCTGGTTTTGAAGCGTCCATTTGCCTCTCTGTAATCCACGATATTCTTGGCCAGCGTCTTGTTTATTCCGGAAATGTGCTCCATAAGTGGGGCAGAAGCGGTATTGAGGTCGACGCCGACTTTATTTACAGAATCCTCAACAACTGCGTCCAGGGCTTCTGTCAGCTTCTTCTGGTTCATATCGTGCTGATACTGACCGACTCCGATAGCCTTTGGATCGATCTTGACCAGCTCTGCCAGAGGATCCTGTACTCTCCTGGCGATGGAAGCCGCACTTCTCTGACCAACATCAAAATGAGGGAATTCCTCGGTTGCAAGCTTGCTGGCGGAGTAGACAGAAGCTCCTGCCTCGTTGGTTATCACGTACTGTACAGGTGTGTCAAGTTCACTGATGAGCTCGGCGATCACCATCTCTGACTCTCTGGATGCCGTACCATTTCCCACGGATATGAGAGTTATGCCGTACTTCTTTATAAGAGCATTCACAGTATTTTTAGCCTCTGCAACCTTCTTCTGAGGTGCCGTTGGGAATATGACAACGGTGTCGAGAACCTTTCCGGTCGGATCCACAACTGCGAGCTTACAGCCGGTTCTGAACGCCGGATCCCAGCCGAGCACGGTCTGTCCTGCGATAGGAGGCTGCATGAGGAGCTGCTGCAGATTCGATGCAAATACCTTGATGGCACCGTCCTCAGCGGTCTCTGTGAGGGCGTTTCTGATCTCCCTCTCGATGGCAGGGGCTATGAGCCTGTCGTAGCTGTCTGCGATCGCGTCTGAAAGTATCTGTTCGGTCTCAGGATTGTCTCTGACGATGATCTGTTTTTTCAGATATGATATTATGTCGTTGACCGGTGCCTCGATCTTTACTGTGATGAACTTTTCCTTTTCACCGCGGTTAACGGCGAGGGTTCTGTATCCGGTCATCTTGGATACAGGGGTGGAGAAGTCGTAGTACATCTCGTATACGGATTCAGCCTCCGGGTCCTTTGCTGTTGTTCTCAGCACACCGTGTCTGGTGGTGAGGTCTCTTATGTGAGTCCTGTAATCGGCGGTGTCAGATATATTTTCAGCGATTATGTCCATTGCGCCTGCGATGGCTTCGCTGGTGTCTGCAACGCCCTTCTCCTCAGACACATAAGCTTCAGCTTCCTTGACTATCGGAGTTCTGGTCATCTGCAGCATGATGATGTTTGCAAGCCCCTCCAGCCCTTTGTCCTTGGCGATGGTTGCCCTTGTCTTTCGCTTAGGCCTGTATGGTCTGTAGAGATCGTCGACCAGAACCATGGTCTCGGCCTTCTCAATGTCCGTCCTGAGCTGATCTGTAAGTTTTCCCTGCTCCTCTATACTTGCGATGACCTGAGCCTTTTTGTCCTCGAGATTTCTAAGGTATACAAGTCTTTCGTGAAGAAGACGAAGCTGTTCGTCGTTGAGGGAGCCGGTGGCTTCCTTTCTATATCTGGCAATGAATGGAATTGTGTTGCCCTCGTCGATGAGTTTTACCGCTGCTTCAACCTGGCTGTCACGACAGCCTATCTCCTGAGCAATTTTCTTGATTATGTCCATGTATATACTCCTTTTGTAAAGTGTGATGTGCAAAGTAAAAAATATTTCATTGTAAATGTAAAATTTAATAGAAGCACATTTGTTAAGTATATAAAAAATGGATAGATTATTCAAGGCTGCTATGTTATACTTTGTGTAGTTTGGGATGTACTGAAAGGGATAAGAAGATGGCTGACATGACACTGGGAAAAGGCGTTGATGATATGGTTGGACCGGATGTACAGGTTTCAGAACGCATACAGCAGGCTATGGATATGGCAAAAGCATTTCATGAAGGGCAGATGCGCCGGGGAAATGGCGGTATGAAGCCTTATTATGATGAGCATATACTTGGCGTATACAATATCCTGAGAGAAGAGTGCGGGATAACCGACGAGGATATCCTCATAACTGCACTCCTTCACGACACGGTTGAAGATACAGAATGTACACTTGACGATATAGAGAGTGCATTTGGCGCGGACATACGCGAACAGGTGAGACTTCTGACCAGGATACAGGGGGAACCGTTTTCCGTATATGCCAGGAGGTTATTTTCCCAGGGTTCGTACCAGACGGTGATCGTGAAGCTTGCGGACAGGCTTCACAATCTCAGAACGATAGTTTACATGCTTGATGTGAGGTGGATACAGAAGAAGATAAAGCAGTCGTATACAGACATTCTCAATCCCCTTCCCGAGGCTATGCGGAGAATAGACGGAAGATATAATGAACAGATATATATGCTCGCAGATAAGATAGAAGAGCAGATACTGGAAGTGCAGAGAGCACTGAACCTGAAACATTCATGATAGGTTGTATCATGGATGAAGCCGGGACAGTGCTCTTTGTTTTTATTATACTGTCTAATAGAAAATTTTTGTCTCGTCGATGATCGTATATACGTTGCCTGAGTAGTCAAGCATTATCACGTTGCAGTTCTGCTGCAGCCCGCCTGACCAGAACTCCTCGAGCGGATGCTTTTTTACATGCATCATCATTGCTTTGTTTATCGCTCCGTGGGCAACGATCATGATCCTTGAATATTTTGAGGAGAGTGGCTCCACATACTCAGTCATGAATCTGGCCGCCCGCTGGCAGAGTTCCTCAAATGATTCACCGTTTCCAACCGGGTGATAGAGCTCAGGATGCTTGAAGAAATACTGAAAATCCTGATCTCCGTCTGCCAGAAGTTCTGACATATTCTGCCCTTCCCAGTCACCAAAGCACATTTCCTTTATGAGGTCATTCTTCACAATTGGAATGTCCCTGCCGCCGACAATGAGGCTGGCTGTTTCGTAAGCCCTCTTAAGCGGACTGGAAAACACCATATCAAAGTGTGTGTCTCTCAGATTTTCTCCTGTGATCCTGGCGAGCTCTCGTCCTTTGTCGCTGAGCTCAATGTCAGTCCGGCCCTGAAGCAGCTTCTTTTTATTCCATACGGTCTCACCGTGTCTTACAATATAAATCTCCATGTGTATAGTCCTCCAAAATCAAATGTCCTCGATCTGCCAGTCGATAGGCTCGACTCCGTTTGCAACCAGGAAATCGTTGGTCTTGCTGAACGGCTTGCTTCCCCAGAAGCCCCTGTATACAGACAGTGGACTTGGGTGTGCGGACTTCAGGATCAGGTGGTGTGGGTTGTTCAGGAATGCGGCCTTCTTCTGGGCGTATGCACCCCACAGGATGAACACGATAGGTCTGTCCTGCTCGTTCAAGATCCTGATCGCTGCATCGGTAAAATGTTCCCAGCCCTTTCCCTGATGGGAACCGGCTCTGTGAGCCTGAACGGTCAGCACGGCATTGAGCATGAGGACTCCCTGGTCGGCCCACTTCTCAAGATAGCCGTTATTGGGGATCTTACATCCCAGATCATCGTGAAGCTCCTGATATATGTTGACGAGCGATGGTGGTATGGTGACACCTGGTTTCACACTGAAACTCAGACCGTGTGCCTGCCCCGGCTCATGATATGGATCCTGACCGATTATCACACATTTTACATGGGATAACGGCGTTGTGTGAAATGCGTTGAATATATCATCGGCTGGTGGGTAGACAGTTTCCGTTGCGTATGCCTGTCCCACAAAATCAAACAGCTTTTTATAGTAAGGTTTCTTATATTCAGGCTTAAGATATTCAGCCCAGTCATTTGTTATTGCTGGCATATTGATACTCCTTTTTGTATACAAATATAATGATCCGAAACACAGTTATTTTATCACGGGCGGGGGGCAAAGTAAAATAAACTAATTCAAGTTTTAAGTTGTAAGAAGCAATATCACATGATATACTTACCATATCTGAGAATTGATAAAGGCTTATAGAAAGGAGCATATGAGTATGGAGAAAGCATATAAGACTATGAAGCAGGTTGGAGCACTCAACATAGCACTTGGGGTTATAACGATAGTTACTGGTCTTGTAGTGGGTATACTGATGCTTACAGCAGGCGGAAGATCTCTCAAGAACAAGAGATTTATTGTCTGGTAGAACTGTTAATATATATAGGATTATAGCGAAAAGGGGTTGACATCTGACACTTGTATGTGTTAGAGTCAGCCTAGATAATGCGATGAAGAGGAGCAGTAGAATTCTGGAGATGTTCAGAGAACCGCCGGTTGGTGTGAGGCGGTGATCGATAGGGTTTGAACTCGCCTTGGAGCAGCCCGCTGAATGGCACGTCAGATGATCGTGTGAAGTAGGAAGGGACGGAGCCTGACCGTTACAGCAGGAGGGTATAAGACGGCGGTAAGTATATCGTTCATCTGTATCTGCGATGAGAGCATACATTATTGTATGAAATAGAGTGGTACCGCGTAACTTACGTCTCTATAGTGATTAGGAGATGTGAGTTTTTTTTTGCTTAAGTAGGAGGTTATATCAATGAAGAATTATCAGAATTACAAGCGTGGCTATTACATGCCGCCGGTACAGTGCACAGACTGGGTAAACAAGGAGTATATTGACAAAGCACCTATCTGGTGCAGCGTGGATCTGAGAGACGGTAATCAGGCCCTGATCGTACCTATGAGCCTTGATGAGAAGCTGGAATTTTTCAAGGAGCTTGTCAGGATCGGTTTCAAGGAGATAGAGATCGGATTCCCTGCAGCGTCCGAGACTGAGTACGAGTTCTGCCGAACACTTATAGAGCAGGATCTCATACCTGATGATGTCACGATACAGGTACTTACACAGGCAAGACCACATATCATAGAGAAGACATTTAAGGCTATAGAGGGTGCAAAGAACGTGATCGTACATCTGTACAATTCAACATCATTTGCCCAGAGACAGCAGGTGTTCAGAAAGTCAAAGGAAGAGATACTTAAGATAGCAGTGGATGGAGCAGAGCTGCTCAACAAGATGGCTGATGAGTACGGCGTTCCATATCGTTTTGAGTATTCACCGGAGAGCTTCACCGGAACAGAGGTTGACTATGCACTTGAGGTCTGCAACGCAGTTATCGATGTATGGAAGCCGACACCGGACAGAAAGGTTATAATCAACCTCCCTGCAACAGTCGAGATGTCACTTCCACATGTTTACGCAAGCCAGATAGAGTATATGAGCAAGAACCTCCACGACAGGGAGAATATTATCCTGTCACTTCATCCTCACAATGACAGAGGCTGTGGAGTGGCAGATGCAGAGCTTGGTATCCTTGCCGGCGCAGACAGAATAGAGGGAACATTATTTGGAAATGGTGAGAGAACAGGAAATGTGGACGTGATCACACTCTGCATGAACATGTTTACCCATGGAGTTGACCCTGAGATAGATCTCAGCGATATACCATCGCTCACAGAGATGTATGAGAGAGTTACAGGAATGAAGGTTTACGAGCGTTCACCATATACAGGAAAGCTTGTATTTGCCGCATTCTCAGGCTCACATCAGGATGCCATTGCCAAGGGAATGAAGTTCAGAAAAGAGCAAGGTGACGGAATGTGGACCTGTCCATATCTGCCGCTTAACCCTGAGGATATCGGAAGAAAGTATGATGGCGATGTTATTAGAATAAACAGCCAGTCAGGAAAGGGTGGAATTGGATTCATCCTCCAGACAAAGTACGGCTTTGACCTTCCTGCAAAGTTCAGAGAGGATCTGGGCTACACAGTAAAGGATGTGTCAGATAAGGAGCACAAGGAGCTCAGTCCAAAGGAAGTATTGGATATATTCCAGAATACATATGTCAATATAGATGGCCCTATCAAGATGCTTGAGAATCACTTCGTACAGGGAGATGGAATATCCACAGAGATAACCATTCTGAAGAACGGTGTGAAGAAGGTTTACCACGGAAAGGGAAATGGACGTCTGGATGCCGTGAGCAACGCTATAAAGAAGCACTTTGACATACAGTTCAAGGTCGTATGCTACGAGGAGCATTCACTCCAGACTGGCTCAAACTCACAGGCAGTTGCCTATGTCGGAGTCGAGACTGTCGATGGTAAGGTTACATGGGGCGCAGGAATAAAGAACGATATCATAGACGCATCTGTACATGCACTCGTGAGCGCCGTCAACAGAACGGGAGATCTCAATTAGATATTAAATTAGGGATTAAGATATATTGAATTACATTAAAATACCCGGATGTGCAGGCGAAATGCTTACATATCCGGGTGTTTTTTATGATTCGCTGGTCTTAAGTTTCTTATAGCAGTAACCGATGATATCCTTTCGTGTAACTATGCCGATGAACTTGTTCTGATCGTCAACCACCGGAACAAAATTCTGGACCATGGCTCTGGCTATGAGATCCTCCATGTTGGAACTGATGGATACGGAGGCGTACTCGAATTTCTTTGGAATATCATTGAGGAAGATGCTCTCTGCGGTTTTGAGCGCGTTCATCGAATTGCGCTTGCAGTACCAGAGAATGTCGCCCTCCGTTATGGTGCCGACATATTCACCGGTGTTGGATAGTATCGGTATTGCAGAATATCTGTGTATCTCCATCTTCTCAAGTATCTGTCTGAGTGAAAAACTGTCCTCAATATATGCTACATCGCTCTTAGGTGTAAGAAAAAATAAAATGTTCATGCCGCTTCTCCTTGTCATATATAATTTATAATTTTACAGCCCCATTCTGTAAATGATAAATACCATAAATATTGCTTATCGCCCATATATAATAATTATAAAATATAATCAGTATGAGTTCAATTAAATTACTGTGAAATAATAGTGACCGGGTGCATGATAAGAAAGTATTTTCAGAATATAATCCGAAATGTGTCAGATATGTCAGAAATTGCAAAATTATGTTGTTAATTAGTAGGCGATTTGATATTATAAAATTGATATGCACTATTATAAGAGACATAAGGAGGACTGTATGGGATCGGAGAATGTTTTCCAGGAGAATCAGGAATATCTTATAAAGGCAAGGGAGCTGGTGGTGGCTATCGATGATGTGCAGGACAACCTTGAACAGGCGAGAACGGCACAGAGAAAGACCAGCAGGAGTATCTCACAGGAGGAAAAGGGCCTTTCTGATGAGATCAGTTCAACCTTGAAAAACAGAAAGAATGAGATAGAGGATGGATACGACCAGCAGCTTTCGGCGAACGGAGCCAAGATAAGGCAGCTTCAGTCAAAAAAAGATAAGAAGAAGACGGAGCGTATGGGCAACCGAATAGAGAGCGAGACGGCCTCCCTCAACGAGAGCAACAGACAGCTCAGACTCAAGGCAAAGGAGCTGTTTAAGCAGAACAATGTATCGGGCTTCTGCAATACGGGCTTTTTCTATTGTATGTTCGCTCCGTGCGGAGCAGGCGACGTGTTTAAGCTTATACTGCTTATACTCCTGTTCTGCGGATGTATACCGGCGATTGTATGCGTGGCGCTTTCATACACCATATACCAGACCGGAGTTCACACTTTGACGTATGTGGTGATCAGTCAGGCAATCGTCATAGCAGAATTTATCATATATTTCATAGTGTTCAATCTTGCCAAGGTAAAGAATCTTGAGATCGTCAATGAGGGCAGGCGGATAAGAAACAAGGTCCGCGCCAACAACAAGCAGATAAGGATCATCAGAAACTCGATAACAAGAGACAAGGATGAGAGTGTATATAATCTTGGCAAATATGATGAAAAGCTCAGCGAGCTTGAGGCGGAGCGCGAGGATATAAGCAATCGCAAGCTTGAGGCGATAAAAGTATTTGAGAATGATACAAAACAGGTTATAACTGATGAGATAACAGGAAGACGGCAGCCGAAGATCGACGCACTTAAGGCGGATCTGAAGCAGCTCGAGGAAAAGATCAATGCCATGGAGTCACAGCTTGCTGATATGCAGAGCCATCTGACTGACAGCTATGTCACATTCCTTGGCAAAGATCTGCTCACAGAAGAGAAACTCTCTGATCTTATATCGATCATGGAGGAGGGCACGGCAAGCACAGTGTCAGGCGCCATAGAGGTTTATAAGGGAGAGAGCTAGTCAGTGTGTCGATGATGACAGTATGGCGTCAGAGATGAAGCGTGCCATATTGCTGACGGTATACAGCCTGGTGCTCTGAAGAAGACTCATACCTGGCTTTCCAGACAGATTTACAATCCCGGTGATGGAGATATCTCCTATCGCCGGGAGTTTTTTATTTACACCGATTCCGGGGTACAGGGGGGCGTTAGATAGCGTGATCATACCTACATCTGAAGGACGTCCAAGGGATGCGTCGACGGCGATGATGGCGGGGGAGACAAAATGGTCGTATATATGGTGTATGGTATCGCGCAGATTGAGGGCGTGGATCGGAGCCTTTAACGTTCCGTACACTTTGAAAGGACAGTTGTGCTCTGTCAGAAAGCTGCCTGTCAGAGGGCCGAGAGCATCACCGGTAGCGCGGTCGGTTCCTATGCATAAAACCACGGTGCTGTCAGAAGGCTGCCCGCTGTCTGCCAGAAAATCCGATATTCTGGTTGAAAGCGCACGGCAGGCAAGAATGTCATTTGGATTAAAATATTCTGTTTGTCGCTGCTTCTTTTTTATCATATCAATACCCTGCCTGTGTTTTATAGTATAGAGTATTTCCAAGATTATCAAAGTTTACACAATAGATTCATAAAGCGCTCATTTACGTGATCCTGTAGATATAGGTCGTAATAGGCTGGAATATAGGGCGCAGTTACACACATCAAATGACATGATTTCCTAAAAAAGCGTCTTGTCAACATGGTATTATTCATGCATCGTTGGCGGAGCTGTAAGGGCTGATGCTTAAGAGTATAGGAGGTCGGGTGAATGATAGAGATAGTATATGATGAAGCAAATGAGATGATGAGGTCAAGCGACAGGGTGAAATATGAGCTGCCCAAGAATATACGACAGGTGGGAAATGCCCCGGGAAATTACAAGATATATGTAGAAGACTATGTCATGACATATCTGAGGAGAATTGCATCGCCGGGCAATATGAACTGCCGTGGAGCCATACTTCTCGGAAAAGTATATGATGAAAATGGCACAAAGGTGATATTTGTCAGCGGTGCAGTGGATGCACAGAATCTTGAATTTGACATATCCATGATAAAATTTGGTGACAGCGAGTGGAGCGGGATATATGCGGAGATAAACAAATACTTCGATGACCTGTCGATCGTGGGATGGTTCCTGTCCAGAATGGGTTTCTCTGCAGAGATAAACGATCAGATGAAAAGGCTGCACCGCGATAATTTCCCGGGTGAGGGAAAGATCCTGTTCCTTATGGATGCACTGGAGTGTGAGGAGGCATTTTATTATTACGATCACGGGACCTTTATGAGGGAAAAGGGATACTATATATATTATGTGAGAAATGAGAAAATGCAGAACTACATAATCAGCAGAAAGCGTGAGACTGCGGAATCTGCGACAGACAGTGTGGTAATAAAGGATAAGACGGTTGTTGAAAACTTCAGAGAGAGGGGGAAACAGACGGAGAACCGGAAGAAGAGGAGCTGGGGTACAACCGCGGCGTGCTTTGTTGCGGTATGTGCGGTGTCATTTGGTGCATTGTGGTACATATCCCCGGATACAGTGGGGCAGATAACGGACAGGCTGACAAAGGCAAAACACTCCGGTGAGGTTCAGGTGTTCATGAACAGTGCAGACACCATGGCCGGTGCTGAGGAAACAGTGGGAGGAGCTGCATCCGGAGATGCCTATACACAAAAAAATACGCCGGGATCACAGAACACGGAGGCAACTCAGAATGCGGAAGGGGTGCAGGATACAGAGATGGCACAGAAAGCAAATGGATCGCAGGATATATCAGCGGCGCAAGGCGCGGAGAATACAAGTGCTTCGGTGGAGGGAACTTCGTATGGCTCGGAATACACTTCGGACAGTGTTTCAGATGAAGCTGTAACATCAGAGATACCTTCTGTGCCGGAGGATACGGAGAGCATCTATGTGGTTGAACCGGGGGACACTCTTGTGAGTATATCGATAAAGATGTACGGAACGCAGGATGGCGCAGAGAGTATAGCGGCGGTAAATGGCCTGAAGATAGATGAACCTATATATGAGGGCCAGAAATTGGTTATTCCCTATACAGATTAAAAATGCTATAATTACCATGTTTTTTTATAGTGAATAAAGAACAGAAGGAATACGGATATGAAATTTTTAACAAAAAATAAAAAAACTGCGGATAAGGAAATTGCTGCGGGCAGAGACGATGAAAAACAGGAAGTTCAGAATCAGACAGAAGATGATATGGACGAGGAAAGCCTTGAAAATGGCAGGGATAATGTCATTGAAGTAAAACGTACCATGGGCAAAAAAGGCAAAATGCTCCTCGCTATCGCAGCAATTGTGGTTGTGCTAGGACTTGTCACTGCACTTTTGAGATATAATGCGATAAAGACATACACTCAGTATGATGTGGTGTCAGCGACGGAAACATCAGGTGACAATATAGCAGATTACACGGTATTTGCGGGAAATGTGCTGAAGGTGACCAAGGACGGTGCATCTTACATAGATGAAAAAGGCGTGACAAAGTGGGATGTGAGCTATGCGATGAAGATGCCACACGCAGAGGTGTGCGGAAACTACGCGATAGTTGCGGATATGAACGGTAAAGATGTGTATGTGTTTAATGTTGACGGCGAAGTCAGCCGTCAGACTCTCGCTTACGACATCTCAAATGTTGATATTGCAGAGCAGGGAGTGTACACCCTTGTACTTGTGGGAGAAGACTGCAATTATATCAATGGATACGATAAGGACAGCAACACGATCTATGAGCTTAAGACCACGATAGATAAAAGTGGATACCCTATGGATATAGACATATCGAACGATGGACAGAAGCTGGTCACAAGTTATATGAAGATACAGGGCACAAAGGTACAGTCTGTGATAGCCATGTACAATTTTAGCTCGGTTGGACAGAATGAGAATGCTGATCGTATGATGGGAAGCTATACAGTGGATGATGCACTGTATCCTATCGTGAAATTTACAGATAATGACAATATTGCATGCTTTGGTAATAACGATATAAGAACATACACTATGACGGAGAAACCGGAGGAGAGAGCTGTTATAGATCTCAGATCCAGGGAGATGCAGGGCGTATTCTATAATTCTTCCTGCGTGGGTTATATTGCTGTCTCGGATTCTGCCTCAAAGGCGAAATACAAAATATATATATATGACAACAAGGGTGCGCTGAAGGCTGAAGTGGACTACGACAATGCATTTGACAAAATATATGCAACTGAAGAGGAGATAATAGTCACGGGAGATATGGACTGCAGTATAATCAGGTTTAATGGAAGTATGAAATTTAATTATTCATTCACCAAGAATCTTGTAAATGTTGTGCCGGACTCAAACGAGGAGGAGTATGTGGTCATATTTGAAAATGAGACGCAGACTATTGCCCTCAAGGGCATGTAAGAGAAAGGAGAAGCGCATATGAATCTGATGTTGCTTGCGTCTGTGGCGGTTATTCTTCTGTGCGCCCTTATCGGATACAGGAGAGGTCTCATCAAAAGTGCGGTAAGTGCAGTGGGCATAGTAGGAGCGGTGATCCTGACAAATGTGCTGAATCCGTATGTAAACCAGTTCCTCTGTCAGCATACACCACTCAGAGACACCGTGAGGCAGAAGGTAGAGCAGAGCATAGGAGTGGAAGATATCAGTGAAAGTGTATCTGTCTATGAGAAAGAAGATTATCTAGAACATACAGAACTGCCGGAGATCGTGAAGAACTACATACGCAGTAACGGCGGAGACAAGATAAATGGAAAGGCGATCGGAGACTATGTGGCATATGTTGTGGATTATCTCACAGATATGGTCATGAACGGACTGTCTTATCTGTTAACCATATTTGTGGTGCTACTGCTCGTGCTGATAGCTCTTGCGTTATCGCATGTTCTGTCGGGGATCCCCGTGGTCGGTGGACTGGACAAAGCAGGAGGACTTGCTTTTGGCGTTGCACAGGCTGTGTTGTGTATATGGATCGCAATGGTTCTCATAACGTTTTTGTCGGCATTCTCAGTGGCTTCGCAGATGCTGGAAATGGTACACGACAGCAAGGCTCTCACATATCTGTACGATAAAAACATTTTTTTGAAAATAGTTATTGACATATTGGGAGATATTTAGTATAGTTTCACTTGCTGGTTGTGACCGGCACAAGTTAACATCGATTTTCTTCTTCTGTCACTGGGATATGATGACAAAGAAAATGAAAAAAGTTGTTGACATACACACTCCGGTGTGGTAATATTTAGAAGTTGTCGCCGAAGAGGTCAGACATCAGCAACCGAAAAGGTCTTGAAAAAAGATAAAAAAGTTGTTGACAAAGAACTTCAGATGTGATAACATATAGAAGTTGTCGCTGAGAGGCGAAAACATAAAGAACCTTGAAAAATTAACAACATGACAACCCTGAAATTCCAAACAAAGAATTTCAAGAACGTCGGATCAGAGATGATATCAAAGATCTAACAAACCAATAACAGTAAAGATGGTTAGGAAAAATACAAGCTAGTATGATTTCTGACATAGGATTTGCAAACTTTTTAATGAGAGTTTGATCCTGGCTCAGGATGAACGCTGGCGGCGTGCTTAACACATGCAAGTCGAACGATTGAAGCTGGAGCTTGCTCCGGCCGATTTAGTGGCGGACGGGTGAGTAACGCGTGGGTAACCTGCCTCATACAGGGGGATAGCAGTTGGAAACGACTGGTAAAACCGCATAAGCGCACGGTGTCGCATGACACAGTGTGAAAACACTCCGGTGGTATGAGATGGACCCGCGTCTGATTAGCTAGTTGGTGAGGTAACGGCCCACCAAGGCGACGATCAGTAGCCGGCCTGAGAGGGTGAACGGCCACATTGGGACTGAGACACGGCCCAAACTCCTACGGGAGGCAGCAGTGGGGAATATTGCACAATGGGGGAAACCCTGATGCAGCGACGCCGCGTGAGTGATGAAGTATTTCGGTATGTAAAGCTCTATCAGCAGGGAAGATAATGACGGTACCTGACTAAGAAGCACCGGCTAAATACGTGCCAGCAGCCGCGGTAATACGTATGGTGCAAGCGTTATCCGGATTTACTGGGTGTAAAGGGTGCGTAGGTGGCAAGGCAAGTCTGAAGTGAAAATCCGGGGCTCAACCCCGGAACTGCTTTGGAAACTGTTTAGCTGGAGTACAGGAGAGGTAAGTGGAATTCCTAGTGTAGCGGTGAAATGCGTAGATATTAGGAGGAACACCAGTGGCGAAGGCGACTTACTGGACTGCTACTGACACTGAGGCACGAAAGCGTGGGGAGCAAACAGGATTAGATACCCTGGTAGTCCACGCCGTAAACGATGAATACTAGGTGTTGGGTTCCAAAGGAACTCGGTGCCGTCGCAAACGCATTAAGTATTCCACCTGGGGAGTACGTTCGCAAGAATGAAACTCAAAGGAATTGACGGGGACCCGCACAAGCGGTGGAGCATGTGGTTTAATTCGAAGCAACGCGAAAAACCTTACCAAGTCTTGACATCCTGATGAC
>NZ_JBEHVP010000001.1:695495-959100 GCF_040227275.1 Coprococcus sp. RTP31081st1_H1_RTP31081_211007 | reverse complement strand
AATCATCGGAGACAGGCATTGTGATTGTTTATATTTAATTATGGTTATACTTTAAGACTTCCTTAGAAGTAAAATCTAATAAATCCAACTACCTCCATAACCATTGCCGAAGGCAAAACTTTTCGGTGACCGATTACTATGAATCGAGTCAGAATTCCGTAGAGGAATTCATAGGTTAAAGCGAAATCAGAGTAGTGCAGTCTTTTTGAACTCATAGTAATTCACTCCTAAAGGTTATTCAGAGTGAATTCAACCGGAATCAATCACAGTTAGAGCAAACGGCTCCAACTACAAATACAGCTGATTCGGAGAGATACTCACTCCTGAAGTGATTATCTAATGAAATGTTGGTGGCGACAAACCGTGCGATTATACATCGCTTACGTTTTCTGGAATTGTATCTGGAAATATTGAATATAATAATGGTATCCAAGAAAAAACAATAAAAGAATAGTTTTTGGAATGAAATCCAATAACTATTGAAAATAAACAAGTTTTTGGATATAATGAATACAGCAAATAAAAAATAAATTAGTCATCGAAAATAGATTCATAAGAAAGAAGGTAAATCCTCTCCTCATCATAGGACTCGGATTTTGTTTCGCAAAACAGGAGGATTATATGAATAAGATAATACTTAGAGACGAGTATCTTCAAACTTTGAAGGAATTTAAAGATAAAGACATTATAAAGATTGTAACAGGTATCAGACGATGTGGCAAATCCACGCTTATGCAGATATTTCAGGGCTATCTGAAAGAATCTGGGGTACAAGCAGACCATATCATTGCTATTAATTTTGAAGACTATGATTATGAAGATTTGAAGCAGCCAAGAGAATTATATAAATACATCAAGGATAGGCTTGTAGATGATGATATGCACTATGTGTTCTTTGATGAAATACAGAATGTGGAAGATTTTCCAAAGGTTGTGGACAGTTTGAATTTAAAGCCAAATGTAGATTTGTATCTGACAGGCTCGAATGCCTATATGCTATCTTCTGAGATTGCAACATTTCTTTCCGGAAGATATGTGGAGGTCAAGATGTTGCCCCTTTCCTTTAAAGAATATGTGAAGGCAACGGGAGATGAAAAAGAACTTTCGCTAAAGTATCAGAAATATTTGAAATTCAGTTCATTTCCATATGCTATGATGTTGGATGAGAAGGAAGAAGTAATTAATCAGTATCTTGAGAGTATCTATAGCACTGTGATGTTAAAGGACATTATTTCAAGAAAGAAGATTACCGATGTGATGATGCTTGAAAGTGTGATACGATTTATGTTTGATAATATTGGTAATCTTACATCGACAAAGAAAATCAGTGACACTATGACATCTGACGGAAGAAAAGTGGATGTAAAAACTGTTGAGAAATACATTACAGCGCTGGAAGAATCATTTGTAGTTTATCAGGCAAAACGATACGATGTGAAGGGTAAGAATTATTTGAAAACTCTTGATAAATATTATGTGGTTGACATTGGACTTCGTTATATGTTACTTGGTTCTAGAAATGCAGACACTGGTCATATTCTGGAAAATATAATCTATCTTGAGCTTATTAGACGAGGATATAAGGTCTATGTCGGCAAGGTGGAATCAGAGGAAGTGGATTTTGTTGCCATGAACAGTAAGGGAATTATTTACTATCAGGTGGCTGCTACGGTCAGAGAGGAATCAACACTTTTAAGAGAGCTAAGACCATTGCAGAAAATTACAGACCATTATCCAAAGTATATCATAACACTGGATGAAGACCCTGATGCTGATTACGATGGTATCAGGAGAATTAATGCGCTGCAGTTCTTACTTGGTGAGGAATAAGATTGAGGGATGAAATACCAAAATCCCACCCAATTTCATAGTAAAGACCTGAATCCGTGAAGTTGATTTGTTTTCGAATTTAGGAAGTGATATAAAACGAGAAGATTATGTCCATATTGTTGATGAATATTGGGTAGATTAGCGAAAAGAGTATGAAAAATGGATGTGCGTGTTAATAAAAATGATAAAATGGTGGAATGGGATGTGGGAGGCAAAACCATCTCGATTTATAACGAATATACCTTATATGCATTTAAGCATGGAAAAGGTATGCTAATGATTAAGGAAAAATATGAAACATCAGATAGTGGATTTAGTGCATATAATGAAGAGGGAAATTTAGTATTTTCGTATAGGAGTTTAGGAAATCATCTTAATTATAGGAATAAGGATATTTCTGTAATCAATGGTGCAATAATATCAGCTGATTATGAAGAAGAGAAAAGAAAATTAATAATTATAAAGGAGTTTAATGAAATAAGGTCACTTTTAATATATGATGATAATGCAGACTTTTTATCAGAGATAAATTGTCCAAAAGGTTATATATTTGTTTCGTTGAAAAATTGTGCTGGTCATATCATGGTAGTAGCACAAGGAATAAATGATTTGACTAGGGATTCATTTGGAAGAAACGATTGGAATTTTGAAATTAATTTTGAAAATTTTTACGTTGAAAGAAAATCTATCACACAGTAATTGATTAGAAAATGGTACCAGAAGGCAAAACTTCATATTAAGTTCCAATTGACCGATATAAACGCACTTTTTGTAACAAGAAAATTTGTTATGAAAGACTAACTGTCTTTACCAAAAACTTTCGACTTGCCCTTACGAAGTAATAGGCAATAGCGAAAGTTTTTATAAAGACAGTTCCATAGCAAAATTTTGGGGATGGGTGCACTTAAGGACAGTCAAAATCAAAACCTCATATTTAGTTCCCAAATGCTGAAATCAACAAAAAATGCGACATTATTATTGATGATTATGAAGAAGAGGTTCTTGAATTAGATAAAATACCAATGGCATTAGAGGTAGTAAATCAGTTTATAAAGAGTAACTCAAATAAAGAACTTGGTAAATTGAAAACAATGTTGGATTGTGTTATAGGCGAAAACATAATGCCTGAGTACATAGATTAATGCGATATACTGTATTGTTTAGCAAATAGGCATGCAATAAATCACATAGTGAGTTATAATGAAATCAACAGGCTGATACATATTATAAGAGGAGGACAAATTTAAACTATGGGAGTACAAAAGAAGAAGTTGTTACACCGGATAATGGCTCTGGCGATCGCAGTTGCGGTTGGATTGTCAGTGATCGTGCCGGGAGGAACAAGTGCTGAAGCGGCGACAATACCTGCGGATGTGACAAAACCATCTGCCAATTGCGTGTTTATAGCAATGAAGGGCAAGTATGTGTCGGAGGCTTCGGCTGCAGTGAAGAGGATCAATCAGATCCGTTATGAAGCATGTAAGCAGGGCGTTAAGATTGATGGACGGAAATTGACGCTTGACGACTATGTGCCGATCAAGTGGTCGGCAGGACTTGAGAAGATAGCAAGGATCAGAGCTGCGGAGGCGAGTGTTACAATGTATCACTCAAGACTTAACGGAAAGTCTGTATTTGATTTCAAATATCCGGGAAATGGCTGGCCGACTTCCGAGGTGCTTGCGTGGAACTGGTCAGAGAGCATGCTCATGGGCATTGAGCAGTGGTACAGCGAGAAGGATGCCTATGTGAAGGGAACTCCTGGAGCGGTGACCGGACATTACACATCCATGATAAATCCTGCAAACAGGTATGTGGGTGTTGGTACATTTATAAATAAGAATGCATCTTATCCGAATACGACTGCAGCCCAGTTCATGGGAAGCGGCAGTCAGGCTGAGACTATGGCTAAGTCCACTGGTGAGAGCGATGTTACGGTGGAGGTGCAGAAGGACAATATCACATCGGTTAAGATGACCGGAAATAAGAGCGTGCAGGAGGGACAGAAGGTAACTCTCACACTCAAGGCAGTCCTTGGACAGTATGGAAGTACATCGTATAAGGTGCTTGCGGGAGCTAAGTGGAAAACATCGAATTCCGCTATTGCAAAGGTGTCACCTACAGGAGTGGTAACAGGTCTCAGAAAGGGAACTGTGAAGATCACAGCCACTGTTGGATCACGTTCAGCATCATATACGGTAACAGTAACAGGAAAATGTGCGCATGTATATTCCGGCAAGGTAGTAAAAACAGCAACTACCAGAAGCGATGGCAAGGTGTTACATACATGCAGAAAATGCGGCCAGAAGAAGTATATCGTTGTCAAGAAGATAAAGAGTGTTACATTATCACAGACGAGATATAAGTATGATGGTAAGACAAAGACACCTAAGGTGACTGTGAAGGACAGCAATGGTAAGATAATATCATCAAAATACTACAAGGTGACATATCCTAAGGCGAGAAAGAAAGCCGGAACATATACGGTGAAGATAAAGTTTTCCGGAAGGTATAAGGGTACAGTTTCAAAGAAGTACAGAATAGTAAAATAAAAAAAATACCGTTGTTCATAAAAAATATGGACAACGGTATTTTTAATCTGAAAGAAATTATTTCTTCTCAGGCTCTGGAGTATAGTCAAGTATGGATGAAATAGCCTTGTGAACCTTTGTATACTCAGTTATAAGAATATGCATACGCTGGAATCCAGGCTGCTCCAGATGATAATATACTCTGGTCATTCTCTTTCCAACCTGCTCTTTGTGATCGGAGATGAAACCGTATTCAATCAATTTGTACAGTGCAGGATATAGAGAACCGATAGGAATCTTTATCACGCCGTCTGACAGTGAGTCCATGAGCTGTGACAGCTCGTAGCCGTAATAATCTTTCTGGCTGAGCAGATAGAGTACGAGCAGCTCCACGGAACCTCTGATGAAGTTCGGCTTTGCAACGACTCTTGCATGTACAGCCTCAACTGCTGCTTCCTTTGCGGTATCATTACTTTGATCCTGAACCATAATACTGTTGGAATATATGCTGTTTAATACGTTTTCCATTAAAACCACCTCATACAAAAAAAATAGTTACACTTTATATTGATTGTAATTGCAAAATCATTTAATTGCAACCTTTCTTTTCATTAAAATGAAAATAAGTTGCGTATTTTTGCAATTTTTGCTTATTTGAGAAAGGTTTTTGACTGTAACTGCCTGGATAATGCCAATAGACGGCTGGCAGCATCCTTTGGATCGTCAGCTTTCATTATGGCGGACACCACACAGATGCCGGCGATAGGTATGCCCGAGAGGACATCCAGGTTGGTCGGATTGAGTCCTCCGATGGCATTTACCGGGATGGGAACTGCCTTGCAAATGTCTCTCAGTGTATCCGTGGATGTGAGCACTGTCTTGACCTTGGTGGTGGTTGGGTAGATGGCTCCAACTCCCAGATAATCAGCTCCCTGTTCATACGCCTCCACGGCCTGAGGAACAGTCTTGGTGGTTGCGCCCACGATGCGGTCAGGCCCCATGAGTTTTCTGGCTATGGAGACTGGCATGTCTGTCTGCCCCACATGGACACCTTCGGCATCGGTCGCCAGCGCCACATCTACCCGGTCATCTATGATGAGTGGCACGTTGTAGCGGCGCGCAATTGAGTGCACCTTGTCCGCAAGATGTATGTACTCACGGGTAGTTCTTTCCTTTTCTCTAAGCTGCATGAGTGTCGCACCGCCGTCCAGAGCACACTCCACTCTGTACAGAAATTCCTCCTCGGACAACCCTGTGCTGTCCGTTATAAAATATAAAGTAGGATCAAATGTATACATTTCAAACTTCTTTCTCCGCCGGCAGACGGCGGTATGCTGTATAGTTCAGATCGTTTTGATCTGATAGTTGTTGTTACACATACAGATAGTCATTGAGTACGGGCTGCAGTCCCTCGCCCTCTATGTCTGAATACATATGTTCAAGACTTCTGTTGTCGTTGATCTCGAACTGCTCGTCGCCCTGCTCACTGCAGGAAGTCTTGCCGCTGTATTTGCTTTCATGATCGCCGATTCCGGTTGACACGCCCGCCGATACCTTGGTCGCTGCGATCTTCACTATGCCGTTTCTGAAGTCTGCACTCTCCCTTGAAGATACCGTTATTCCGGCAAATGGCAGGAATATCCTGTATGCGCACAGTATCTGGCAGAGCTGCTTCTCGTGTACGTCCAGAGGATTGATCTGATCGTTGTTGATGATCGGTCTCAGTCTTGGACAGGAGAGTGACATCTCTGCGTGTGGGTATTTTCTCTGGAGAAAATACGCGTGAAGGGCTGTTGCCAGTGCATCCTTGCGGAAGTCGGAGAGCCCTAACAGTGCTGAGAATGCAACGCCCCGCATTCCGCCCATGAGGGCGCGCTCCTGCGAGTCGAAACGGTATGGCCATACTCTCTTGTGACCCATCAGGTGAAGAGTCTCGTATTTGTCTGCGTCGTAGGTCTCCTGGAACACTGTCACATAGTCCGCACCGCACTCATGGAGGTAGCGGTACTCATCGGTGTTCACCGGATATATTTCAAGGCCTACCATGCGGAAGTATTTCCTTGCAAGCTTGCATGCCTCGCCGATATACGTTACGTCACTCTGGCTGCGGCTCTCGCCGGTCAGTATAAGGATCTCTTCCATACCGCTGTCGGCGATGACCTTCATTTCCTTCTCGATCTGCTCTGCTGAGAGCTTCATTCTGTTGATGTGATTGTAGCAGTTGAAGCCGCAGTATACGCAGTAGTTCTCACAGTAGTTGGCTATGTAGAGCGGCGTGAACATGTAGACCGTGTTGCCGAAGTGCCTGCTTGTCTCGCGGCTTGCGCGCTGCGCCATCATCTCAAGAAATGGTTCGGCGGCGGGGGAGAGCAGAGCCTTGAAGTCCTCTATGCTGCACGTCTCGTGTTCAAGGGCCGCCATGACGTCTCTGCCTGTGTAACTGCTGTAGTCGTAGCTGTTCATGTGCTCCATGACCTTGCTGCGGATGTCAGATTCAATAACCTCCATGCCCGGAAGGTATTCCATATGGCTTTTCCTTGACGATGGATCTGTCTCCAGACGGTGCTTGATCTCCAGCGCTTCCGGCGAAAGATATTCCGAGTCTATCAGAAAGTGGTTTTCCATCTGAGTGCACCCCCTTAGTCATGCAGGAATCCGGTCAGTGGATCTGAAGCGGATGCCCCTCTGGTGAGAACTCTTCCAAGACCTGCCAGATAAGCCTTTCGGCCTGAATTTATCGCGTCCTTGAATGCCGATGCCATGAGTGGCAGATTTCCGGCTGTGGCGAGGGCAGTGTTTGCCATGATGGCGGCAGCGCCCATCTCCATGGCTTCACATGCCTGGGATGGCCTTCCGATACCGGCGTCAACTATGATCGGAAGTTCGATCTCGTCGATGAGGATCTGGATGAAGTCTTTGGTAGCTAGTCCTTTGTTGGAACCTATAGGTGATGCCAGTGGCATGACCGCTGCGGCTCCTGCATTTACCAGATCACGGGCGGCATTCAGGTCCGGGTACATGTAAGGCAGTACCACAAATCCTTCATTTGCCAGTGCCTCGGTTGCCTTTATCGTTTCCTGGTTGTCGGGAAGGAGATATTTGCTGTCGCGCATGATCTCCACCTTGACGAAGTCTCCACAGCCCAGAGCCCTCGCAAGCCTTGCTATGCGCACGGCCTCCTCGGCGTTCCTTGCGCCGCTTGTATTTGGCAGGAGAGTAACTCCCTCCGGGATGAAATCGAGAATATTTTCCTCTTCCTTTGTATTTGCACGGCGGACGGCCAGAGTGATGATCTCTGCTCCTGCGTCTTTTATGGCTGATTCGATCAGCTTCATGGAATACTTTCCTGAACCCAGAATAAATCTTGAATTGAATTCATGTCCTCCGATTATCAGCTTGTCTTCTTTCATTATAATGCTCCTCCTCCCATGAAACTCACGACCTCCACACAGTCGCCGTCGTTAAATGTAATGTCTGCGTATGTCTCTCTCGGTATGATCTCCTCGTTGATCTCAACAACTATGCGCACCGGTTTGTAGCCGGATTCTTCAAGAAATGCCGCCAGATTCTGCCCGGCAACGTCGAGATCTTTTCCGTTCACTGTTACCATAGCCCTTTCCTCCAAAGTCTTTTATCTGCACAAAAAAAGAGTTACCGATCTGGTAACCCCAATAAAGTCTGCACTTTAACAAACGTCTGCTATCAGGCTTCCCTACGTTGGCATTATCCAAATCAGGTTTCCGGTCGAAGGTCACACCTTCCTCTCAGCCTGTACTACAAGCTCCCGCGTCCTCTTTTTGTTGTCAGATAATAATATACGACCTGAAAACCCGGAATGCAAGAGTAATCTATCAGGCAAATATGCCATTTGACCGCAAATATTCGAAGCTCTTTCAAAAATATACGGAAAATGTACTGCGATTGATGGTTTTTCCTTGACACAGCCCACATATGTATGTACAATTTAGTTGTTTGGCGCGCTAAAGTGTCATACAAAATCAGCAGGTTGCACAAATGCTGATTTGAGTTATCTTATGGAGGACAGTGAAGTTATGAGACAGAAGAAGATTCATTACATCTATAATAAAGAGATGGAGTGTATGGATCCTGAGGAGAGAAGAAAGCTTCAGGGGGAGAGACTTAGAAAGACAGTAGAACTTGAATATGCAAATGTACCGGCATACAGAGCCAGAATGGACGAGGCGGGAGTAAAGCCGGAGGATATAAACAGCATAGACGATATTGTCAAGCTGCCATTTATGCAGAAGACAGATCTCAGGGATAACTTCCCATTTGGACTGTTTGCAGCAGACAGGAAGGACATCATCAGAATCCAGGGTTCATCAGGAACCACAGGTAAGCCTGTTGTAGCTGGCTACACCCAGAACGATATAGATGTGTGGACGGAGATGGTAGCCAGAGCTATCAAGTGCGCTGGTGGCGGAGAGGATGATGTCATCCAGATAGCTTATGGTTATGGATTGTTCACAGGTGGACTTGGAGCACATCAGGGCGCGACTAAGGTTGGTGCCATGGTAGTTCCGATGTCATCAGGCAACACACAGAGACAGATCATGATGATGAAAGAGCTCGGCGCAACCATGCTTTGCTGTACACCTTCATATGCTACATACCTCGCAGAGACCATCAGGGAGATGGGCATCGATCCATCAGAACTGAAGATCAAGTCAGGCTACTTCGGAGCAGAACCTTGGACAGAGGAGATGAGACAGCACCTTGAGGAGCTTCTTGACTTCGATGCATTTGATATATATGGACTAACAGAGATCGGTGGACCTGGTGTTGCATTTGAGTGCTTTGAGAAGAACGGAATGCACATCAACGAGGATCATGTTCTTGCAGAGATCATTGATCCGGTCACAGAGGAGCCGCTTCCAGACGGAGTTCCTGGAGAGCTTGTGTTTACAACCCTTACCAAGACAGGTACACCTATGATCAGATACAGGACACATGATATATGTACACTTACACACGGCACATGTGCATGTGGAAGAACAACAGTCAAGATGAGCCGTATCACAGGCCGTACAGACGACATGCTTGTAATCCGTGGTGTAAATGTATTCCCTAGTCAGATAGAGTCAGTCCTTCTCGGCGTGGAGGAGGCTTCAGCTCATTATATGATCGTGGTTGATCGTGTGAATTCACAGGATAAGCTGACAGTTCAGGTAGAGCTCAAGGAAGATGTGGATATGGGCGATGCTGCAAAGCTTGCGGCTATTGCATCCCGCATCAAGACAGATATCAAGCAGACACTGCTTATCAGCGCAAAGGTTGAACTGGTTCCACCTAAGACCATTCCACGTTCAGAGGGCAAGGCAAAGAGAATCACAGATAACAGACATATCGGATTCTAATCGGTAAGATTGAGTAGTCAGACGAATCACAGGACTGAAATGTTTGAGAGCGGAAGACTATAGAGAGAATAAAACAGCCGGCTTAATGGCGAGCTTTCCGGGATCGAGACCGGGCATGCCGCTGTGAGCCGGCTGTTTTATCAGGCGGGGATCTTGGAAGGCTTGCACCAGCAGACATCAGCTGTGAGGTCTGCCGCCGGGAAACTGGCAAAACAGATAAAATCGCCAAATGCTGAAAAACCTTGCATTTTGGTATGTTTCCGTGTAGAATTTGCTTTGTTATGTGCGCTGACAGTGAGATACTGCACTGCAGTGGTAAAGTTGGTGCGGAGCAGATAAATTATAATTATTATGGAAGGTGGATTAACTAATGAATGTTTACGAGATGATTGCGTTTATAGCGTATTTTGTCCTGGTAATCGGTGTAGGAATTTATTTCTTCTTCAAATCCAAGGGGAATGCCGGCGAGAAGGATTATTTTCTTGGAGGAAGAGATATGAATGGTCTGGTGGCTGCACTCAGCGCCGGAGCATCTGATATGAGTGCGTGGGTTCTCATGGGACTGCCCGGAGCATTCTATGCGACAGGACTCAGCAACATGTGGATATCAGTTGGTCTGTTCATCGGAACAGCATGTGCCTGGATATTCATAGCACCGAGACTCAGAAGATTCTCGATAGCGTACAACGATTCGATCACTATACCTCAGTATTTGACAAATCGTTTTCAGTCAGACAATAAGCTGCTTCTCATAATATGTGCAGTTATATTTGTGGTTGCATATTGTATATACGCTGCGTCAAGTATATCGGCCTGCGGTACTCTGTTCAACACTGTTATGGGCATCGATAGGAATACAGCCATGATCGGCGCTGCAGTCATCATCATCGTGTACACATTCCTTGGTGGTTTTAATGCAGTGTGCTGGACGGATTTCTTCCAGGGACTTCTGATGCTTGCAGCTCTCATGATCGCACCTATCATTGCGGTCATCACCATGCAGGGCGCTGGCTTTATAGCACCTGATGTTGTCATTCCAGACAATTATTACAATGCCCTTATAAGTGGTTCATTTGACAAGACCAGTGTGATCAATATCATATCAGGACTTGCATGGGGACTTGGATATATGGGTATGCCACATATTCTTATAAGATACATTTCGATCAAGTCAGAGAAGGAGATGAAGAAGTCCAGAATAGTCGGTACTTGCTGGACGGGAATCATCCTCATTATGGCATCCGTAGTTGGTATGGTCGGTCTTCAGTATCTTGGCGGTGGACTTACAGACAACTCACAGGTATTCATCAGACTTGTAAGAGGAGTGTTCCCTGCGCTTGTAGCTGGTATACTTCTCTCAGCTATCCTTGCAGCGTCCATGAGTACAGCTGATTCACAGCTCCTTGCTTCATCATCAGCATTTGCATCAGATGTGTACAAGCCTATATTCAGAAAGAAAGCATCTGACAATGAGATGCTCTGGGCAGGAAGAATTGTGGTCATCATCATCTCAGTTGTGGCACTTGCCATAGCGATGAATCCAGACTGTGAGGGTATCATGGCACTCGTGTCAAATGCATGGGGCGCATTCGGATCGGCATTTGGACCGGTCATCGTTCTGTCACTGTACTGGAAGCGATTGAATTACAATGGAGCACTTGCTTCTATCATAGTCGGATTTGCTGTTGACATGCTCTGGTACAAGTTCCTTGCAACACCAACAGGACTTTATGAGATCGTTCCTGGATTTGCGGCAGCGTTCATTACAGCTATCGTCGTATCACTTCTCACAAAGAAGCCTGACGACAAGGTTGTTGAGATATTCGAGAAGGCTAAGCTTCCTACGGAGTAATTTGTAGCATAGAGTTATAAAGCTGGGATCTTTTGGTGGCGGATGAGTTCGTCTGCACACAAAATTATCTCTAAATCAAAATAAAAGGCTGAAAAGATACAAAATCTGAAGAAATTGTATCTTTTCAGCCTTTTTTGCTAAATAAGAGATAATTTTGTGCGCAAAAAAAGAACCACCTGAATTACTAGGCGGTTCTTTTTTTAAACAACAACTTAAACAACTAAGAGTAAATTACTTTCTCTTGAACAACTGAGTTCAGTATATACACAAAATATGAACAGAATATGTACAGAAAAAAAACGTTTTGCAAAATAAAATCTTCAAAATTTAAAGATTTTATGACACATTTTTCAAAGTGCACAAAAAGGAAATGACCATTTGTGCGGTATGCACAGAGCCTTGTAAAAACATGTAAATCCCGCGTAAATATGTAAATAACAGGTAAAGGAGTAAGTATTTCAACTGGTAAAACAGACTCTTTTTAAGTATGATAGGAGATAGGGCGATTATAAGTGTGTGTATGTTTGCCATAACGGGTGGTATATTCGTGTATGCTTACCATCAACCAGTTCCTGCCGAAGTACTGCAGTGTGCTTCTGCGCGATGATTACAGGGAATACGTTTCGGAGATAATCATAGAGGGACACACGGATACGAATGGTTCCTACATATACAATCTTGAACTTTCACAGCAGCGAGCGTTCTCAGTGGCAAAGTACTGTCTGACGGAGAGCAACGGCATCATAAGCAGTGGACATGGCAGCGTCGAGACGCGTGGAGATCAAGTTCAGGCTTCAGGACGAAGAGATGATAGATGAGATGATGGACATTCTCAAGGACAAATAGATATATAAGAGGAGAGCAATGGCGGTAAACAAGACAAAACTCAAAAAGCAAATATTTGACATAATACAGATAGGGGACAAAAGCAATCTGGCGAGCAGGGCATTTGACATATTCATAGTGGGTGTCATATTGTCGAACATATCGGTGATGTTCCTGCAGACCTACGATCAGCTTGAACCATATTATGGGCTGCTGAGTGTTATCGAGTGGGTGACTACAGGCATATTCTGTGTTGAGTACATTCTCCGCATATGGACGGCGGATTTCCTGTATCCCACATGCACCAGAGGAAAGGCTATAGGAAAGTTCCTCATATCATATGACGGAGTTGTGGATCTGCTCACGATCATACCAGTGTTCTTTCTGTCTGGCTTCGTGGCGTTCAGGATGCTCAGGGTGATCCGTATATTCCATCTTTTCAGGATCAATTCAAAGTACGACAGCTTCAATGTCATCAAGATAGTCCTGCTGAGAAAGAGCAGACAGATCATATCGTCCATGTTCATCATATTTATACTGATGATGGCGAGCAGTCTGTGTATGTACAGCACTGAGCATGCCGCACAGCCGGGAGTGTTCAGCAACGCCTTCAGCGGCATATGGTGGGCGGTATCGACAGTCCTTACCGTGGGGTATGGAGACATTTACCCGATCACGCTGCTGGGCAAATGCATGGCGATAGTCATAGCATTTATGGGAGTTCTGCTGGTAGCGATACCTACAGGTATCATAAGCGCCGGATTTGTAGAGCAGTATCAGAACAATGCCAACGAGGAGTCCAAAGTTGTTGATGTGGACGAGATTGGAGAACTGCTCGTAGATGATGTGAGCAAGTTTTGCGGCAGGACCATACTCCAGGCTACGGAGGAGTATGGTGTGAATATATATATGGTACTCAGGGATAATATGTCTATACTGCCGACAGGTGATCTGGAGATACAGACAGGTGATATTCTGATAGTGAAGTCAAAATTCCTTGAGAAGAGACGTGGAAGCTCATTATCTTAGGTTATGCAAGTAATAAATATAAAATTGAGATTATAAATGAGAAGTTTCTGTAAACTACAAAAAAAACTCAATAATCATATTGATTTATTTTGACTAATTGGGTATACTTTCAACTGAATATGAGAGAAAGTGTTCATATTTATTTTCAGATTATTGAGTGCTGTATAGTTGCGGTGCCGGCAGGGTACAGGCGACATGCACCTATCAATGAAATACATTTAAAGAAAAGGAGTTAAGAAAAATGGCAACAGTTGATTTAACTAAGTATGGCATTACAGGCACAACAGAGATCGTACACAATCCTTCATATGAATTGTTATTCGAGGAAGAGACAAAGGCTGACCTTCAGGGATACGAGAAGGGACAGGTTAGTGAGCTCGGCGCAGTTAACGTTATGACTGGTATTTATACAGGCCGTTCACCTAAAGATAAGTATATCGTAGTAGATGAGAACTCAAAGGACACTGTATGGTGGACATCAGATGAGTACAAGAACGATAACCATCCAATGACAGAGGAGACATGGGCATCAGTTAAGGATCTTGCAAAGAAGGAGCTCTCAAACAAGAGACTTTTCGTAGTTGATGCATTCTGCGGAGCAAATGCTGATACTCGTATGGCTATCCGTTTCATCGTTGAGGTTGCTTGGCAGGCTCATTTCGTAACAAACATGTTCATCAAGCCAACTGAGGAAGAGCTTAAGAACTTCGAGCCAGATTTCGTAGTGTACAATGCTTCAAAGGCTAAGGTTGAGAACTACAAGGAGTTAGGACTTAACTCAGAGACATGTGTAGCATTCAACATCACAAGCCATGAGCAGGTTATAGTTAACACATGGTACGGCGGAGAGATGAAGAAGGGTATGTTCTCAATGATGAACTACTACCTTCCACTTAAGGGAATGGCTTCAATGCACTGCTCAGCTAACACAGATATGAACGGTGAGAACACAGCTATCTTCTTCGGCCTTTCAGGAACAGGTAAGACAACACTTTCAACAGATCCAAAGCGTCTCCTCATCGGTGATGATGAGCACGGCTGGGATGACAACGGCGTATTCAACTTCGAGGGTGGATGCTATGCTAAGGTTATCGACCTTGACAAGGATTCAGAGCCAGACATCTACAACGCTATCAAGAGAAACGCTCTTCTTGAGAACGTTACACTTGATGCAAACGGCAAGATCGATTTCACTGATAAGAGCGTAACAGAGAATACTCGTGTATCTTACCCAATAGATCATATCAAGAACATTGTAAGACCTATATCATCAGCACCAGCTGCAAAGAACGTAATCTTCCTTTCAGCAGATGCGTTTGGAGTACTTCCTCCAGTATCAATCCTTACACCAGAGCAGACACAGTACTACTTCCTGTCAGGATTCACAGCAAAGCTTGCTGGTACAGAGAGAGGTATCACAGAGCCAACACCTACATTCTCAGCTTGCTTCGGTCAGGCATTCCTCGAGCTGCATCCTACAAAGTATGCAGAGGAGCTTGTTAAGAAGATGGAGAAGAGTGGTGCTAAGGCATACCTTGTTAACACAGGATGGAATGGAACAGGCAAGAGAATTTCAATCAAGGATACAAGAGGAATCATCGATGCAATCCTCAGTGGTGCTATCAATGAGGCTCCTACAAAGAAGATCCCTATGTTCGACTTCGAGGTTCCAACAGAGCTTCCTGGCGTAGATCCAGCAATCCTTGACCCACGTGACACATACGCTGATGCTTCAGAGTGGGAGACAAAGGCTAAGGATCTTGCAGCAAGATTCCAGAAGAACTTTGCTAAGTACGAGGGTAATGCAGCAGGTAAGGCATTAGTTGCAGCAGGCCCACAGCTCTAAGATATAGCTTAGGATCATATAGAAGAAAGGAACTGTCATAGTCCAGATCCTTTCGCATAGAGAAGACCGGATACATTCGTTCAGAGTGTGTCCGGTCTTTTTTGTCTGCGCCATCCATAAGTAATATTATGCTTTAACCGGCAACCAGAAATTACCTCTTGCAATACCGAACAAATGTTCGTATAATATTATGCATGAACGAGATAATTACAGGACTTACAACGAAGGAAAAACTGAATATACTGGCGGATGCGGCGAAGTATGATGTGGCGTGTACATCCAGTGGAGTGGACAGGAAGGGACAGAAGGGAGCCCTGGGCAACAGTGTATCATGTGGTATATGTCACAGCTTTGCAGCGGATGGAAGATGTATATCGCTGCTTAAGGTCCTTATGACGAACCACTGTGTATATGACTGCAAGTACTGTCTGAACCGCAGAAGCAATGATGTGCCAAGAGCGACATTTGAACCGGAGGAGCTGTGCGATCTGGTCATAGAGTTCTACAAGAGGAATTATATAGAAGGGTTGTTCCTGAGCTCCGGTGTGCTCAGGAATCCGACATACACCATGCAGAGGATGTGTGAGACTCTGTATCTTCTCAGGACGAAGTACAGGTTCAATGGATATATCCATGTGAAGACCATTCCGGGGGCATCGGATGAGCTTATAAGCATGGTGGGATATTTAGCGGACAGGATAAGTGTTAATATGGAGCTGCCGACTGAGGAGAGTCTGAAGAAGCTTGCCCCGAACAAGAGCTTTGACACCATACTTGATCCCATGGGCAAGCTGACCAGCACTATAGAATCTCACAGACTGGCGGTGGGCAAGACTGCGCGTATGGAGAGGAGCGGTATCAACAGATACCTTACTGGAAGCATATTCAACGAGAAGAATCTGCAGAAGGATCTGACTGCATACAAAGCAGAGCTGGCAGGGCAGGAAAGACATGGTGCTCTGCAGATGTCAGCAGCAGAGGCACTCACAGATGGAATGACCTCTGATAAAAGAGACATCGGTGCTGCCTCTTCGCCCCTCCCTGTCATGTTTGGAGATACAGACAGGAGACAGGCATTTGCCCCGGCGGGACAGAGCACACAGATGATAGTTGGAGCCAGCGGAGAGTCAGATTACACGCTCATACACACAGCCCAGAGACTGTATCAGCGATACGATCTGAAGCGTGTGTTCTACTCCGCGTATATACCGATCAACGAGGACTCGGCACTCCCTGCGTTGGATACGGCGGTTCCATTGCTCCGTGAGCACAGATTGTATCAGGCGGACTGGCTGCTCAGATATTATGGATTCCACGCTGAGGAGATATTGTCTGAGAACGAGCCGAACCTCGATCAGAGAATGGATCCGAAGTGCAACTGGGCAGTGAGGCATCTTGACCAGTTCCCGGTGGAGGTGCAGACGGCACCGTATGATCTGCTTCTCAGGATTCCCGGCATAGGGCCGAAGTCGGCGGGCAGGATAGTGAGAGCCCGCAGATACGGAAGTCTGGATTTCGATAATCTGAAGAAGATGGGGGTGGTGCTTAAGAGAGCACATTATTTTATAACGTGTGGCGGACGTATGATGTACAGGATCCCTATAGAGAGGGATTACATTGTCAGGGAGATGACGGATCTGAGCCGGGGAGAGAACTGGCAGGCATCACACGGCAATGAACAGTATAGACAGATGACTTTATTTGATATAGGAATGAAGACGTGAAGGTGGAAGTTATGGACAATATGAAGGTTTTCACATGCAGAGACAGATATGACGATATGGCTACATGCATATATGAGGCGTGGAGTATGGCACTGCAGGTCGGACACGACCATGTGATGCTTATGAAGGAGCCTGTGGAACAACTGGATATGTTCGCTGACTATATACATGTCGAGCCGGATGCGGACAAGGTGCAGAAGTTTACCCGGTCTGTGAAGAAGGTATCCTGGCTGGTGTACCGCAACGTATTCAATGCACTATTGTCGCATCAGGAGGATGCACTGGACACTGTGTACAGATATCTGATACTGGCATTTGCCGAGGGCCGAAAGGTGGAACATATGCTCATAAGTCCGGAGGTGATGCGTATCATGGAGCTTGGGCGGAGTGTGAGCAACGAGGCACATCTATTCAGGGAGATAGCCAGATTCACTGCTGTCCAAGGGCGGGTGTATGTATGTCATATAGAACCAAAGGACGATGTTGCGCTTCTTGTCGCCAGTCATTTTGCGGACAGGATGCCGTCAGAATACTGGCTGATAGTGGATGATGGCAGACGTTACGCCGTGGTGCATCCGGTGGATTCGGATATGTATGTGAGGCGGCTTACAGATCAGGAGATGGAGACGCTGGGCAGTGCAGAATATATGGAGGATGATTACACAGATATGTGGAGAACATTCTTCAGCGCGGTGGGCGTGGAGCAGAGAGAGAACTACAGATGCCAGAGAAGCATGTTCCCTTTGTGGTCGAGAAAGCATGCCACAGAATTTTTGGGATGATCATAGAAAAAATGCTTGAATTGGCTGGAAAAATATGATAGTATCTGAACTTGTGATGTATTAATCATATTTTCCTTGCTCACAGATGACTGTGGGCCAGAGACCATAAGGAGGTGCAATGTAATGAACAAATATGAATTAACTTTAGTTGTTAGTGCAAAGATTGATGAGGAAGCCAGAACAGCTGTAGTTGATAAGGTTAAGTCTTATATTGAGAAGGCTAACGCAACAATTACAGAAGTTAACGAGTGTGGACTCAAGAAGCTTGCTTACGAGATTCAGAAGATGGGCGAAGCATACTACTACTTCATTCAGTTTGATGCAGAGGCTGGAGTTCCAGCTCAGCTTGAGGCTAACATTCGTATTATGGAATCAGTTCTTAGATATCTTTGCGTTAGATTAGACGCCGAGTAATAGGAGGTATTCTATAATGAACAAGGTAATATTGATGGGTCGTCTCACAAGAGACCCGGAAGTTAGATATTCACAGTCAAACACAGGTGATGGCCAGATGGCTATTGCAAGATACACATTGGCTGTAGACAGAAGATTCAATAGAAATGGCGACCAGAGTGCAGACTTCATCGGCTGCGTTGCATTTGGCAGGAGCGCTGAGTTTGCAGAGAAGTACCTGAAGCAGGGAACGAAGATTGCTATAACAGGTAGAATCCAGACTGGAAGCTATACGAATAAGGATGGTAACAAGGTGTACACAACTGATGTTGTTGTTGAGGAGCAGGAGTTTGCTGAGAGCAAGGCTGCAAGCGGACAGGCATCAGGCGGTGGATATCAGCCAGCAGGAAGACCGGCACCTGGCAATGCAGGAGCTGAGGGCTTCATGAGTATACCGGAAGGTATTGAGGACGATTTACCATTCAAGTAAAATAGGAGGTAAATACAATGGCTTACAATAAGACTGATAGAGCTGACGCTCCAATGAAGAGAAGAAATATCCGTAGAAGAAAGAAAGTCTGCGAGTATTGTGCTAATAAAGAGGCTGTGATCGATTACAAGGATTCAAACGCACTCAGAAAGTATATCTCAGAGAGAGGTAAGATCCTTCCAAGAAGAATCACAGGAACATGTGCTAAGCATCAGAGAGCAATCACAATTGCTGTTAAGAGAGCTAGACAGATCGCAATATTACCATACGTTCAGGATTAATTCTTATCATTGATAAGTATATAAAGGACCCGTTGTTCAGCTATGTGCTGGATGACGGGTTTTTGTGTAAATTCATAGAATATTATTTCCTGTAGGCGTATTTTATGAGGACAGAAAGGTGGGGGATAAATGGCAGAGAATGTTGTGAGAGTAAGCGGACTCACGAAGACATTTGGAAAGAATACTGTTTTGTCCAATGTCAATATATCTCTTGAAAGGGGGAAGATATATGGCTTTATAGGACAGAACGGGGCAGGAAAGACTACCCTGATCAATCATATCAATGGTCTGTTGTTTCCTGACGAGGGAGAGATAGAATTATTTGGCGCCAGTGACAGCAAGGGGCTGGTGAATGCCAGAAAGAGGATAGGAACGGTGTGCAAACATGCCGGACTGCACGACAATTATAATGCTGTAGACAACATAAAGCTTAATATGAAGCTGAGGGGGATAAAGAACGACAAGCTCATCGAGCAGACCATAGCAAATGTTGGATTGCAGGGCGTTGGCAAGAAGAAGTTTAGGAATTATTCGATGGGAATGAAACAGAGGCTGGCGATTGGCTGTGCCATGCTGTCAGGTCCGGATCTCCTGCTATTGGATGAGCCGATAAACGGACTTGATCCGGTTGGAATAGTTGAGATAAGAAATCTTCTCAAGCAGATAAATCAGAGATTTGGTGTGACGATACTTATATCCAGCCATATACTCACAGAGCTTCACGAGCTGGCAACGGACTACATAATGATAGACAGAGGACAGATCATAGACTGCCTCTCTGCAACGCAGCTTGACGCGAAGTGCCACAGGAGACTGAGATTGCGCACCAATGATGTGAAGAAGGTTCTTGATATACTTGCTATGAGATACAATATAGTGAATGTGTATGTGAATGGCGATGAGATAATCGTGGACCAGCCGGTAAACTCAGACGAGCTGGCATGGGTTCTCTACAATGAGAGGGTGTTTGTCAGTGAGTACCATCTCGAGGAGGAGAGCCTTGAGAACTACTTTATTCACAGGATAGGGGGTGCTCATTATGCGTGAACTGTTGTCGGCTGAATTTTATAAGCTGTATAAGAGCCTGGGCTTCAGGGTGTGCCTGATAGTTTTCTTTGTCCAGGATATAATATATCTGATCTCGGTGGGATTGGTTGGAGATATTCTCGGAATAGAACTCACGGGAGATTTTCAGTTCCAGTATCTGCTGGGCTCGTTTTCTGGAAGCTCAGTGTCCGGCATGCTGTTTGGATTTATTGCGGCGTCGCTCATCACCAGCGATTACAAGTCCAGGGATATCCAGTGTGCGATAGCCCGGGGACACAGCAGGGCACATATAATGTTTTCGAAGATCATAGTATATATAGTGGCGATATGGATACTCTCTCTTGAGGACATACTTGTATATACCATAGGAGGATGCATTTGTGGAGGCTTTGGAAAGGCATTTACCCTGAATGTGGCGGGATATATGCTGAGATCGATAGCGTGCGAGGGCTTTGTGCTTACGATGTTATATATGACATGCGTATTCCTTGCATTTGCGTTGACGTCCAAGGCAGCGTCCGTATCCGTGAATCTGCTGCTGTTTTTCCTGGTGGATCTCGGCGTGCAGATCATGCCTGTGCTGTTCCAGTCGGATGTTCTGGAGAAAATACTGGGCTATATGCCGTTCAGCTCTGTGAGGGAGATGAGTCAGGTCGATATAGACTGGAGTCACGCGGGAATATCCCTGGCAGTGGCCGCTGCGTATGGCGCGGTGATGATAGTGGCAACGTGGTTGACATTCAGGAAGAGAGATCTTCGATAGAGAATTATGACAGAATATACATTTGCTCAACCGTTCATCTGTGTTGACAAAAGTTCTGTCAAAGTTTATTATAACTCTAGCTATGAGAAAAACTCATAGGGATTTACATGCAGAGGATCAAACAATGTGTAGAAAAGGAGTATAACGATGGGAAAATACACAAAGGAAGACATACTGAAAAAGGTCAAAGAAGATGATGTTGAGTTTATAAGACTTCAGTTCACAGATATTTTTGGTGACCTTAAGAACGTAGCGATAACCTCAAGCCAGATAGAGAAGGCACTTGACAACAAGATCATGTTCGACGGTTCTTCTATAGAGGGCTTTGCGAGAATTGAGGAGTCAGATATGTATCTGTATCCTGATTATGATACATATGAGACATTCCCTTGGAGACCACAGCAGGGAAAGGTTGCAAGACTTATATGTGATGTATATAAGCCTGATGGAACACCATTTGAGGGCGATCCAAGATATGTACTTAAGAGAGCTCTGGCTGAGGCAAAAGAGATGGGTTACACTATGAATGTAGGTCCTGAGTGTGAGTTCTTCCTCTTCCAGACAGATGAGAACGGAATGCCTACAACTAACACATACGAGAGAGCAAGCTATTTTGATCTCGGACCACTGGATTTCGGTGAGAATGCGAGAAGAGATATGGTTCTTACTCTTGAGCAGATGGGATTTGAGATCGAGGCATCACACCATGAGGTAGCTCCTGCACAGCATGAGATAGATTTCAAGTACGGTGAGGCTTTGAGAACCGCCGACAACATCGAGACATTCAAACTGGTTGTAAAGACTATTGCCAAGAGACATGGTCTCTGCGCAACATTCATGCCAAAGCCAAAGTATGGCGTATGCGGTTCAGGTATGCATATGAACATGTCGCTCCAGAAGGATGGCAAGAACATATTTGCAGATGAGAACGATAAGCTAGGACTTAGCCAGGAGGCTTACTGGTTCATCGCCGGAATCATGGAGCATATGAAGGAGATGACAGCCATCACCAACCCGCTTGTAAATTCATACAAGAGACTTGTTCCAGGCTATGAGGCTCCTATTTACATCGCATGGTCAGCAAAGAACAGAAGTCCACTTATCAGAATTCCAAGTGCACGTGGTGCAGGAACAAGAGTTGAGCTCAGATGTCCGGATCCAACAGCTAACCCATACCTTGCCATGGCAGTATGCCTTAAAGCAGGACTTGACGGAATCAAGCGTCAGCTTCCAGTTCCACCAAGTGTAGATACAAATATATTCAACCTCACTGCAGAGGAGAAGAAGGCACGTCATATCCACAGCCTTCCTGCAAACCTCAGAGAGGCAACTCTTGCCATGAGCGAGAGCGACTTCATGAAGGAGGCAGTTGGTTCACACATCTTCGAGAGATATACAAGTGCCAAGATGGATGAGTGGAATGAGTACACAAGACAGGTTACAGACTGGGAGATCTCAAACTATCTGTACAAAATCTGATCTTATACACGAACAATATAAAATGATGAGTAGTATAGGTAAGCGGAGCGAAAGGTCTGCTTACCTATATATTTGATAATAGCTATACATACACGATTGAGAGGTCTTTGATTTGGTAAATGTTATAATAGTTTTTCCGAAAATAGAGGAAGCAAAGAGTATAAAAAACCTGCTCATTCGCAATGGTATAAGTGTTACAAAGGTGTGTACAACCGGAGCCCAGGCGGCGCAGGCTGCGGATGCGTGTGACGATGGAGTCATAATATGTGGATATAAATTCCTGGATATGATGTATTCAGATCTTGAGAATTATATTCCGAAATATTTTGACATGATCGTGCTCAGCAGCAAGAAGAATTATGAGGAAGTCCGGGACAGCGGCGTGGTATGTCTGTCTATGCCGATAAAGTCCATGGACTTTGTGAATACCGTAAGTCTCACAATAGAGAATCTTCTGTGGGAGAGAAAAAAGAGAAAGTCCAGGCCGAAGGAGAGAACCGAGGAAGAGAAGAAGGTCATCACGGCGGCAAAACTCAAGCTTATGCACGACTTTGAGTATGATGAACAGGGCGCTCACAGATATCTGCAAAAGAAGAGCATGGATAACGGTATAAATATAGTCGAGATGGCATATATGATACTGGATAATTCAGATTGTTTTTAAAACAGATCAAGAGGGAGGCTTTCTATTGCGATTCACGAAGATGGAAGGACTTGGAAATGACTACGTGTACGTGAACTGCTTCAGAGAAAAGGTATATGATCCGGAGATCTTAGCCAGGCTTGTCAGTGACAGGCACAGGGGCATTGGGGGCGACGGACTGATACTTATAGGACCTTCGGCCAGGGCTGATTTTAATATGGATATATACAATGCGGATGGCAGCAGGGCAGAGATGTGTGGAAATGGCATAAGATGCCTTGGCAAGTATGTATACGACCATGGAATGACGGAGAAGACGGAATTTACTGTGGAGACACAGGCGGGTATAAAACGGCTCAGATGTATTCTGCAGGATGGAAGAGTGGTTGCGGTATGTGTGGATATGGGCAGACCGGATATAGGTGCGGCTGTCGAGATGGCTGTTCTGCCTGATGAAACCGTGGATTTTGTCCGGGTATCCATGGGCAATCCCCATGCGGTTGTGTGGGTGGATGATATATATGTCTGCCAGATGGAGACTCTGGGGCCTGAGATGGAAGTGCATCCCATGTTCCCGAACAGGACAAATGTAGAATTTGTCCAGATCGTTGACGAAGATCATATGAGGATGCGAGTGTGGGAGCGCGGCTCCGGCGAGACATTTGCGTGCGGTACAGGCGCGTGTGCGGCTGTGGCGGCGGGGATAGCTGCCGGCAGGACGAGAGATTCGGTAAAGGTCTCATTGCTCGGAGGAACTTTAGATATTGATTACGACAGGCAGAATGAAACTATGTACATGACAGGACCGGCAAGGGAAGTATTTGAAGGCTGGACTGATATATATTAGGAGGAAAGATATGTTTAAGGCAAATGAAAATTATTTAAAGCTTCCGGGAAGTTATCTCTTCTCAACAGTTGGAAGAAAGCAGAGAGAGTACAGCGCGGCACACCCTGACAAGAAGGTTATAAGACTCAGTATCGGTGATGTGACTCAGCCACTTGCACCGGCTATCATAGAGCGCCTTCACAAGGCTGTAGATGAGATGGCAGTTGCGGAGACATTCAAGGGATATGCTCCTGATCTCGGCTATGAGTTCCTCAGAAACACCATAGCAAAGAACGACTATGCTGACAGAGGCGTGGACATATCTGCTGATGAGATATTTGTCAGCGACGGGGCAAAGAGTGACTCAGCAAATATTCAGGAGATATTTACAGCAGACAGCAAGATTGCAGTATGTGATCCTGTATACCCTGTATATGTTGATTCAAATGTAATGGCAGGAAGAACAGGAACATACGACAAGAACACAGAGTTGTGGAGCGATGTAATTTACATGCCATGTCTTGCGGACAATAACTTTGCGCCAGAGCTTCCAAAGGAGACACCTGACATCATATATCTGTGTTTCCCAAACAACCCTACAGGAGCAACGATCAAGAAGGATCAGCTTCAGGAGTGGGTAGATTACGCAAATAAGGTCGGAGCAGTCATCATCTACGATGCTGCATACGAGGCATATATCAGCGAGGAGGATGTTCCTCATACAATATATGAGTGCGAGGGCGCAAAGACATGTGCTATCGAGCTCAAGAGCTTTTCTAAGAACGCAGGATTCACAGGAACACGTCTTGGCTATGCTGTAGTTCCAAAGGATCTGAAGGACGCAGATGGCGTGTCAATGCACAGCCTGTGGGCAAGAAGACATGGAACAAAGTTCAATGGCGCTCCATACATTGTTCAGGCAGCAGGAGACGCAGTGTACTCAGACGAGGGCAAGGCTCAGACAAAGGCTCAGATCGCATACTACATGAACAACGCAAAGGTTATCTCACAGGGACTCAAGGATGCAGGCTACACTGTATCAGGCGGTGTAAATGCGCCATACATCTGGCTTAAGACACCGAACAACATGTCATCATGGGATTTCTTCGATTATCTGCTTGAGAATGCAAATGTAGTCGGAACCCCAGGTTCAGGCTTCGGACCAAGCGGTGAGGGATATTTCAGACTTACTGCATTCGGAACTTATGAGAATACAGTTGAAGCTATAGAGAGAATCAAGAATATGTAATACAGCTATAAGCTGTGGTGTATACATGCATGGATCAGCGTGTGTGATCCGAGATATATACGTTACAGTACATAGTGTCTTTGGCATGCCTGCAGGCACTCCGGTAAGGGGAGTCTGCGGGCATGTTTTTTGTTATTTGTCGGTCTTTACTCATATATTCAGATTTGATATAATGACTTATAAGGGTGATTAAAAGCCAATAACGGAGGTATTGAGATGAAGGATAACGGACTTTTGGTACAGTATTTTACAGCGAATACGACCGACAGCCAGGATTTATGGAAAAAGGCAGCAGAGGACGCTGCGGTTCTGAAGAAGATGGGGGCTACGGCTGTATGGTTTCCGCCTGCTACAAAGGGAGCACAGGGCAAAGAAGATATGGGGTATGCTCCGTACGATCTGTATGATCTGGGAGAGTTTGACCAGAAGGGTTCAGTTGGAACCAGATATGGAACTAAGGATGAGTATATAGCTGCTATAAAGGCTATGAAGGGTCAGGGGATAAATGTCTATGCGGACATTGCGGTCAGACAGAAGCTCGGCGCTGACAGGATAGAGAAGGTTACAGCAGCCGATTTCAACACCAAAGATATTCCACAGATGATCGGCAATAAGAAGACTGTGGGAGCACTTTCAAAGTTTACATTCCCTGGAAGAAAGTCAAAGTATTCCAAGTTCAAGTGGAACTGGAAGCATTTTGCGGGAATAGACTGGAAGCAGGAAGAATTCAAGAAGCGTGTGTGCGCTCTTGAGGGCAAGGATTATGACGAGGCGGACAAGGAATATTCCAAGTATGATTATATAATTGGAAGCGAGATTGATTTCTACAATCAGGAAGTGTACGACGAGCTCATGGCGTGGGCTCAGTGGTACGAGAAGACCACTGATGTGGACGGATTCAGATTCCAGGAGGCAGAGGCTATCCCTGCATGGTTTGTGAAGGATTTTATTGAAGCGACATCTGATGTCCCTGTAGCCGCTAAGAAGAAGGGCGTAGATGAGGCTCCGGAATATGTACATAAGGACATATTTGCTGTCGGTGATTTCTGGCACTGGAATACAGAATATCTGAATGGCTATATCAAGGCCACAGACAATGAGGCATCCATGTTCGATGTGCCATTGCACTTCAATTTCCACGATGCATCTGTGGCAGATGGAGAGTATAACATGGCAGATCTGCTTAAGGGTTCACTTATGATGAGCAATCCGGAGAAGGCTGTTACATTTGTAGATAACCACGAATCCCAGGTCGGAGGAGTTCTGGAATCGTACGTTGAGGATTGGTTCAAGCCTCTGGCGTATGCGGTCATACTGCTCAGAGAGCAGGGCTATCCGTGCCTGTATATCGGCGACTATGCGGGAATACCACAGGTTAAGGTAAAGTCGAAGAAGACGATACTGAATAAGCTGCTCAAGCTCAGAAAGAAATATGCATACGGAACTCAGCACGACTACTTTGATCACAGCGAGGTTGTTGGATGGACCAGAGAGGGCGACGAGGAGCACAAGGATTCAGGACTTGCGGTTGTCATGTCCGATGGAATGGGCGGCACCAAGAGAATGTATGTGGGCAGACAGTTTGCGGGAGCACATTTTGCAGATGTCATGGGTAATGCCAAGTATGACATCAAGATAGATGACGAGGGCTGTGGCGAGTTCTATGTCAACAGAAGAGGCCTTTCAGTCTGGATCAAAAAAGATTGCAAATTATAAGAAAGTGGTATATAGTATATATTACTTTATCACGCTAAAGTCGTGAAAGTCAAAAAGGAGCTTAGACATGGGAAAAACAGTACATACAGAGGCAGTACAGGATCTGTTTGAGGCAATACTTACATTGGAGACAGAAGAGGAGTGCTTTAATTTCTTTGAGGATGTATGCACGGTGAATGAACTGTTATCTATAGCACAGCGTTTTGCAGTGGCCAAGATGCTGAAGGAAGACAACACATATCTGGAGGTTGCGGAGAAGACCGGAGCGTCCACAGCCACGATAAGCAGGGTCAACAGATCCCTGAATTATGGCAAGGACGGATATGAGCTTGTATTTTCAAGAATGAAGAGCTTCCAGCAGAATGACAAGCAGAGCAACGAGAAAACCGACAAGTAGTCAGACAAAACCCCTGAACGATTACATTTTATCGTTCAGGGGTTTTATTTGTGTTACAGGCTGGAGTCCTGTGGAATCTGGTCGCAATACTTGTTGGTTGTGCGTAAGCTGACTATTTTTTCCTGCCCTCGGCTGCGGCGTTTGCCTGTGGCTGCTTAGCCTTTGCGGCTTTGGCTGCTGCCTGCTCTCTGGCTTTCTGTGCCTGGGCTTTAGCCTTCGCCTTGGCATCTTCCTCAGATTCCTGCCTGAGCTTGTCTACCAGATGCTCCACATATTTCTTCTTGGCATATATATCAACTGAGAGAAGTGAGATCATGCTGAGATCGTGGAGATAGGAGTCCTTCTCAGGATCGTACATGGCATCAGCCTTGTTGGCTGTTCTCACGATATCCTTGATGATGTCACCGTAATGCTGGGATAGATGCTCATACAAGTGGGCGTATATATCAGAAATATCCTTTCCGTCCTTGTTGGAATCAAAATAACCATCTATAAGAGGCTCAAGCAGAGTCTGTATATCGTTGATGCTGAGCATGTTCTTCAGGTAGTATATATAAATGAGCAGTATAAGGTGCTGCTTAGAATATCTCTTCTTGTTAGGCGATGGCAGAAGATTGTTCTTCGTGTAGTTGTTGATCATGGTCTTGGTCATCACCTTGTCCTCGTCATTGCGCCTGTTCTTTCCAAGCTGATCCTCCATGAAGGTGGTCAACTGATCCATGTACAGGTCAATGGAAGGAATATCCTTAGGGTTTATATAATCAAGGCCACCGGCCATTGATATTATGTCTTTAATATTTGTCTTTTTATCCATATAGACACCTCTTATATTAGTTGGAGCACGCACAGGAACTGCTGTGCGAAAATGCTGTTCATAAATACCGTTCACAAATTGACATATTCCAACAGTTGTACGTGCTGTGTATGCAGTATGCATTGTTTACGCAGCATGTGCTGTTTTGTGCAGTATGTGTTGTTTATGCAGTGTGTAATACCGCATATAAACAGTTGATTTTGAATCAACACGACATATTATATAGTATTCAAAACTACATTACAAGGTTGTTTTACTATAAAACGTATTAATTTGTTAAAAAATCAAGAGGAAAGAGAATGCTCAGGATGCTAGCTGGCTGCAAGCTTGACGATTGTATCTTTTTGAGCCGAAAAAAGAGAAAAGCACACAAGCTTTCGCAAGCCTGTGTGCTTTTCGTAAATTCCTTCGAGAAATATCACAAAATTGTATCTTTTTCAACGAAAATGTCTGTTTTGCGCATAACCCCGCCACCCGGCGCTGGCTTACTCGCCGTCGGCGTCGCCTGGCTCCTGCGGAGCCAGCGTGATAAGCACTCTGGCGACTCGCTTTTTGTCCATCTCAAGTACCTTGTAGATGCATGAGATGTCGGTGACGGACTCGCCCTTGGCTGGAATGTGATCCAGCAGCTCGGTTATGTAACCGCCGAGGGAGTCGTAGTCCTCTGATTCTATCTTTAGATTCAGTGCATCATTCAGATCATCCAGCTTGATGGAGCCATCGACGTTGTAGTGGGTGTCGTCGACCTTGATGATGTTGTTGTGTTCCTCCGTGTCGTACTCATCCTTGATGTCTCCGATGATTTCCTCAATGAGATCCTCAATGGTAATAAGTCCTATGCAGATTCCGTACTCATCGAGCACTATGGCCATGGTATTGGAATCCGACTTCATGGAGTGCAGAAGATCATTGGTCTTCTGATATTCATATACATACAGTGGCTTTCTCATGATGTTACGAACGCTGAAATTATTGATATCATGGGTTGCCTTGTAGAAGAAGAGATCCTTAACATGAAGGATACCGATCACGTTATCTCTGGAGTCCTCATATACAGGAATTCTCGTATACGGTACTTCCATGTAGAGCTTCAGCAGATCATCATAAGCCATATCAACAGAGGCGATGGTCATATCTGCTCTTGGGATCATGACATCCCTTGCAATGGAATCTCCGAAGTCCACCACATTGGTTATCATTTCCTTCTCTTTGTCCTCGATGACGCCTTCCTCCTCACTGACGTTCACCATGCTTATGAGTTCATCCTCGGTCATCTTCTGGTTCCCGCCGTCCTTGTCGAGCCTTATGATCCAGAATATAAAATCAGCGATCTTATTCACTATGAATATCACAGGTGTGAGCACTATCATAAGGAACTGGATTATGTCAATGTATAACAGCGATATCTTCAGGTTATAACGCTGAGCCAGGGTCTTTGGTGTGATTTCTCCGAAGAGGAGAACGATCAGTGTCAGGGCTCCGGTTGCAATACCGACAGCAGAGCTTCCAAATGCCTTTGTTACGAATGTGGTCGTGAGAGAAGATGCTGATATGTTGACAATGTTATTTCCTATAAGAATAGTGCTTATCAGCTTGCCTGAATTCTCTGTGACCTTGAGAACCCGTGAGGCCCGCTTGTTGCCGTTGTCTGCAAGAGACCTGAGCGAGAATTTACTCACCGTTGTGAGTGCTGTTTCAGCTGAAGAAAAGAATGCGGACAGTGCGATCAGCACCACCAGAATGATAATGTTTATTATGGAACCTGCGTCCAAGATTTCATCTCCAATCATTTAAAAAATTTTTAATTCTGATTGTACTTAATATATAGCATATTGTCAAGAATCCGTACCTTGATGTGGCAAAGAATCAGCGAAGAATGAAATGTGGAATAAAAAGCAGAAAAAGACACACAATAATAAGGCAGCAGAAAAATGCATAGCAAAAAGGAGAGAACATCATGAGAAGTTCAACAGAAACCTACAAAGAAGTTGCAGAGAGATGCAGTGCGTATGAGAAGAAGTGTTCTTGTAAGGGCCTTTCAAACGATGTGACGGGTAAGAGTTGTCTTAACTGCGATCATTTTACAGACACAGAGTACTGTGAGCTTGATCTGTATGATCCTATAGTCAAGAATCTCTAGCTGGCAGCCAGAAAATTCTGGTAAAGGATATCAGAATGGAAGAGTGGAGCGGGGCAGGAAAAGCGCCGCTCTGTACATAAAGTAAAGTTGACACATCTGACATGTATTGATATACTTAATCACTGAAAATGGAGACGTCTGCGTGTGCAGACAGAGTAAATAGTGAAAGGTATATACGTCGATGATTAGTGCGAATAACGTAACATTGAGATTTGGTAAGAAGGCTTTATTTGAGGATGTAAATATCAAATTTACAGAGGGTAACTGTTATGGACTGATCGGTGCAAATGGTGCCGGCAAGTCAACTTTCCTGAAGATCCTGTCAGGAGAGATAGAGCCGTCAAAGGGTGATGTGACAATGAATGATGGAGAGAGACTTTCAGTTCTCCAGCAGGATCACTACAAATACGATGAGTACCAGGTGCTTGACACAGTAATCATGGGTAACAAGCGTCTGTATGAGATAATGAAGGAAAAAGATGCTATATATATGAAGGAGGACTTCTCAGACGAGGATGGAGTCAAGGCTGCAGAGCTTGAGGCTGAATTTGCTGAGATGAACGGCTGGGAGGCAGAGTCAGATGCTTCCACACTCCTGAACGGACTTGGAGTAGGCACAGAGTATCACTACAGCCTGATGAAGGATCTGGATGGTGGACTCAAGGTCAAGGTGCTTCTTGCCCAGGCCCTTTTTGGCAATCCGGATGTACTTCTTCTGGATGAGCCTACAAACCACCTTGATATGGATGCCATCGCATGGCTTGAGGAATTTCTCATCAACTTTGAGAACACGGTTATCGTTGTATCGCATGACAGATATTTCCTGAACAAGGTATGTACCCATATAGCAGATATAGATTACAGCAAGATCCAGCTTTACGCAGGTAACTATGACTTCTGGTACGAGTCAAGTCAGCTTATGATCAAGCAGATGAAGGAAGCCAACAAGAAGAAGGAAGAGAAGATCAAAGAGCTCCAGGAGTTCATTCAGAGATTCTCGGCAAATGCTTCCAAGTCCAAGCAGGCTACATCCCGTAAGCGTGCCCTTGAGAAGATCGAGCTGGATGACATCAAGCCATCAAGCAGAAAATATCCATACATTGATTTCAGACCAAAGAGAGACATCGGTAACGAGGTGCTTACAGTATCACATATCTCCAAGACGGTTGACGGAGAAAAGCTTCTGGATGATATCTCGTTCACGGTTGGTCATGACGACAAGATAGCATTTGTCGGACCGAACACCAAGTCAACCACCATGCTCTTCAAGATACTTGCAGGCGAGGAGGAACCGGACGAGGGAAGCTATAAGTGGGGAGTTACTACCTCACAGGGATATTTCCCTAAGGACAACACCAAGGAGTTCGACAACGACCTCGTGATAGTTGACTGGCTGACACAGTATTCAGACGAGAAGGATGCCACATATGTAAGAGGCTTCCTCGGAAGAATGCTCTTTGCAGGTGAGGATGGAGTTAAGAAGGTCAAGGTCCTCTCTGGAGGAGAGAAGGTAAGATGTCTTCTGTCCAAGCTGATGATCATGGGTTCAAACACCCTGATCCTCGATGAGCCTACAAACCACCTCGATATGGAGTCCATCACGGCACTCAATAACGGACTTATCAAGTTCCCTGGTGTAGTACTGTTCTCCTCGCAGGATCACCAGTTTGTACAGACAACTGCAAACAGAATCATAGAGATTACAAATACAGGTCTCATAGACAAGCAGACAACATACGATGAGTATCTTGCAAATGACGAGCTTGCCAGAAAGAGACAGGTCATGAACATGGATTCAGAGGACTGATATATTGATATATGATCACCTGAATACAGATCATGACAGAAAAAATGGCTGTGACACAACAATATGTCACAGCCATTTTTTTCTTATTCTATACCCAGATCAAAAATGTAATTCAACAGCTTGATAATGTGGTCAACATTCTCCTCGTTGTTGCCCGGGAATGAGAGATACACATCGTTGTATCCCAGGTTCATACGGTTGGCAAAATCCGTTCCGCTGATGTCTATTGCGTATGCGGAAGTGTGATTTGCGGAATCCTGCGCCGTTACTACACGATCCTTGAGCTCTCCCTCGAAGAGAGTTTTGAGAGTGCCGTCATATGTATCAAGCGGATGTATCAGATTTATCCAACTGCAGCACTCAACTCCGGCCTTGTCGGATATCAGCACATCATATACATTGTCCTCGCACAGCAGCGGGAAGGAAGAGTATTCCGTTCCATTTGCATCGTAGTCAGCGTCAAATGTAGTCGGATCGTAATGCAGGTTCTGCATATATTTGATCTTGTCCGAGTCCTTATAATTATAGTAGCTCTTATAGTCGTCTATAACGGATGTGTCCACGCTCCATGGATCAGGACTGTTGACCACCGCATATGCAAATACCGTCGGTCGGGTATTGGAATATACCGCCAGTGAGATCCAGGCCAGTGACACTACGATCATCAGTATTCCTATGATCTTCCATTTGTTGCAGTCTATAAAATAATGAAAACGCTGTGAGCGTGTCATGTCCGCTGTCTCAGCCTTTTTTTGCGCCCGTCTGTATCTGCGGCGCTCTGATCTCGTCATGGCGTGAAGCTCAAGACTGTTTTCGGTCGCAAGGTCCGCTTTGGGCGCTGCAGATCTAGGATCTGAGAAACCGTCGGCCACCTCACGCTTGACACCCCTTGGCTGGATCAAAATGTCATCCGGGGCATCCTTCTGTGTGCTTTCCAGCACCTCTTCCTGTGTATTATCTTTTTTGCTCATTCAAAACTCCTCTGCACGAAAAGAGCCGGAGGGCGTCCGGTCTTCCGCGTCAAATATATTTAATAATAGTATACTAACATATAGAAGAGGAGAACAGAACCCCTCCAATAGTGAAAAAAGTCTAAAATTTAAAATTGCACAATAAAACAGATCGGTTTTGCATGCACTATACATAATGACTAAAAGAAAACCCTGTAAATAAGCTGTTTTCTATATATAAAGTACAGTTGCCATATTAGCCGGAAAGGCGCATGGAATGTACGAAAAATAGGCTATTTGACAAAAATGATAAAATACACGCCTTATAGATAAAGTTTAATTAGTTATTTTTTTAGCTTAAAAAAAGGCGAATGTGCAAAAAAGATAAAAAAACTCAAAAAAGGGGTTGCCAAATTAGATAATATGCCCTATAATAAGCCTATGTTGACAAGGACGTTGTCAATAAAATCACAACAGAGGTCATGAAAAAGCATGACACGGCATTCCGGATATGCTCGATAAGGTGATTTTAGAGCATAGCATTGGAATAGCACACATATTTAAAAGGAGGGTTTTTTTGTGAGAAAAATCAAAAAGGCGTTAGCACTTTCATTAGCTATGGCAATGGGATTATCACTCGTTGCATGTGGCGGAAATGATGATGCTACAACAGAGGCAACAACAGAGGCTAAGACAGAGGCAACAGAGGCAGCATCAGATGATGCTACAGAGGCAACAGAGGCAGATGCTTCAGCAACAGGAGCAATTGCAGCACCTAGCACAGATGGCTGGGATGACAGCAAGAAGATCTACGCTTACTCATGGGATGAGGATTTCTCAAAGAAGATGAACGTCGTTCTTGACAAGTTCCCAGAGTACAAGGACTATGTTGAGTTCGTAACACTTGGTGTTGGTGGAACATCAGATGAGTACAAGACAGCTATTGATACAGCTCTTACAAGTGGAGATAAGTATCCTTCACTTATCCCTGCTGATAACGATGTAGCTAAGTACTGGTCAGAGGATGACACAAAGACAGCTAACCTTACAGATCTTGGTTTCACAGATGATGTTATGGCTAACTCATATGACTTCGCTAAGCAGTATGGCACATACAACGGCGAGCTTAAGGCTGTTACATGGCAGGCTACAGCAGGTTCTGTATTCTACAGAAGAGACATTGCTAAGGAAGTTCTTGGATCAGATGATCCTGAGACAGTTCAGGCAGCTCTTGCTGATTGGGACAAGTTCTTCGAGACAGCAGACAAGTTAAAGAATGCTGGATACAAGATCGTATCTGGTCCTTCAGATGTTAAGTACGCTATCTGGGATACTCAGTCACAGCCTTGGGTAACAGATGACGGTTCATCAGAGAAGCTTACACTTGACGGTGCAGTTACAGAGTACCTTGAGACAGGTAAGAAGATCTATGATGGTGGATATTCAAACAACACAGCCCTTTGGGATTCATCATGGGCTGCTGATATGGCAAATGATTCAAAGGTATTCTGCTACTTCGGATGTCCTTGGTTCATCGGTTCAATGCAGGGTAACGGCGCTGTAGATGGTAACTGGGGAGCTGTTACAGGCCCTACATCATACCACTGGGGCGGTACATACGTAATGGTTGGTAAGGATACACCAAACCCAGAGCTTTGTGCATTCCTTCTTTACGAGTTAACATGTGATCCAGATGTTGGTGTTGATATCACAAACAAGACAGGTGACTGTGTAAACAACAAGGCAGCTAACGAGAGACTTATCAATGGTGAGCTTTCAAGCGACAATGCAGCTCAGAAATTCCTTGGCGGACAGAACCCAATCGAGGTATGGGCAGCATCAGCAGAGGGAATCAACCTCAGCAACGTAACATACCAGGATGCTTCAATCAAGGCATTCATCGACGAGGCAGCTACAGCTTACAACTCAAATACATACACATCAGTTGATGATGCTGTTAAGTACATCGAGGACAAGTGTGCTTCAGAGCTTGGTATCTCAAAGTAATCTATCCCTAAAATAAAGGATAAAACTATAAAGTAACAAAATGCACGCATCAGTAATGAAAGTTGCTGGTGCGTGTGTACTATAGACCAATATTTTAAGGGGGCGTATCACACTATGAAAAAGAACAAGACAGTTGAATACGGCAAGTATGGTTTGATGTTCCTCATTCCGTTCTTCCTTGTTTTCCTTATCTTTCAGCTGTATCCACTTATCTATACGTTCTACAACTCATTTATCTACTCAGCTAAGAATGGTAGATATGTGACAACAAGCGTAGGACTCGGTAACTTTACCAATTATGTGTTTGCAAAGACCGGAAGTGAGTTCTGGCAGGCACTTGCTATAACAGTTGTTCTGTGGTTGGTAAACTTCGTACCTCAGATCCTTCTCGCACTTGTTCTTGCTGCCTGGTTCACAGACATCAAGGTTAAGATAAAGGGTCAGGGTGTATTCAAGGTAATCATGTACATGCCTAACATCATTACAGCAGCTACAATCGCCGTTCTCTTCTACGGTATGTTCGAGGTTCAGGGACCTATCACGAGCCTGTTCAGAAGTTGGGGATGGTGTGATGAGGGTGGCATCCTGAATCACGGCTGGGCATCACTTATAATCATTGCTTTTATCCAGTTCTGGATGTGGTATGGTAATACAATGATCGTCCTTTGTGCAGGTATTCTCGGTATCAATCCATCACTTTACGAGGCAGCCAGTGTTGATGGTGCTACATCAAAGCAGCAGTTCTTTAAGATAACACTTCCACTGCTCAAGCCGATCTTACAGTACACACTTGTAACATCAGCTATCGGTGGTCTGCAGATGTACGATATTCCACAGCTCTTCAACGAAGGTAACCCGGTTGTAAGAGTAGGTGGATCAGATGTCAATTCTACAACAACAGTAGTTATGCTTATCAAGAAGTACGTAAGTGCAGGTCCTACACAGGATTATGGTAAAGCTGCAGCTTACTCAGTAATGCTTTTCGCATTCACATTGATTATAAGCTTACTGTTCTACAAGCTGACATCAGAGAAAACAGAAAAACAAGGAAAGTAGGTGAACAAAGTTGGATCAGACAGAATCAAAAGCAACGGGAACGAGGGTTTTAAGATATGTCATCTGTATCATACTTTGTTTCCTGTCAATCATACCGTTTTATATTTTGTTAATTAACTCAACACTTAAGTCCAGTGATATTCTTACAGGAATAAAGCTTGTTCCTGGATCACAGTTCATCACTAACTTCAAGGGACTTTTAGAGGGTGGTGCGAAGACGAGTGGAGTAAACGTACTTCAGGCTATGCTCAATTCGTTAATTATCACAGTACCTGCAACAGCTCTTCAGATCTACTTCGGTTCTCTGACAGCTTACGCAGTTACAGTTTACAATTTCAAGGCAAAGAATTTTGCATGGGGCTTCATATATGCTATCATGATGATTCCTCAGCAGGTATCTATCGTAGGTTTCATCAAGATATGTAACCTCACACATATTTATGGTTCATATCTTGCAATGATCATTCCAGCGATCGCAGCACCAACAACTGTTTACTTTATGAAGCAGTACATGGAGACTGGCCTCTCAGTAGAGATCGTAGAGGCTGCCAGAATTGATGGATCAGGAGAAATTCATACGTTCAACTCGATCGTACTTCCTCTTCTGAAGCCAGCTATGGCAACTCAGGCAATCTTCGGATTCGTTGCATCATGGAATAACCTGTATACACCTTCTATCATACTTGCTACAGAGAGAAAGAAGCAGACAATGCCAATGTACGTTCAGGCGTTAAAGGCAAATGATAAGTCAAGAGATTGGGGTCAGATCTATTGTGGACTTTTCACAACTGTTATTCCAATCCTCGTAATGTACTTCTTCCTTTCTAAATATATTATTGCAGGTGTTGCACTTGGTGGTGTAAAGGAGTAATATATATTGTAATCAATTAAATATAATGTAGGTATCGATGACTCTTGGGTCGATCGATACCCGCATTATATTATTTTTTTTTACGAAACAATAAGCGAAGAGGACATTTTGAATGAGCGAGATATCAAACAACAGGGAAGAGAGCAGAGAGAATGACAGGGGAAAAGAGAAAGAACCACTTCTGAGACGGGCAATGGATGCGTTTGGAACTATATTTGCACTTAATGTGTGCTTTGTAGTTGGCTGTATACCTATATTTACAGTGGGAGCATCGCTGTCAGCTCTTTATGCTATGTGTATAAGACTGCAGGAGGATGAGGAAGAGACGGTTGTCGCCGGATTTATCCATGAGTTTAAGAGAAACTTTAAACAGTCGACCATAGCGTATTTCTTTATTCTGCTTGCGATATTTGTAATGTATTTTGAATTCCTGCTTGTCAAGAGAGTGACGGGATTCATATCTACATTCTACACAGGAATTCTTGTGACAGAACTTATATTTATGGGACTTATTGTTCCGTTTTTGTTCCCGTTGATAGCCAGATACAACAATAAGCTGGGAACCACGGTGAGAAACTCACTGGCTTTGGCTATCACATATAAGGGATCATGGTTAAAAGTATTTATCGCATGGTTTGCACCTATATTTATATGCGTGAGATACCCTATTATATTTGTGAATATATGGTACCTGTGGGTTTTATTCATATTTGGTGCGATTGCATACGGAACCAGTACGACGATGAGGAAGATATTCAGACTCAACGAGAAGAAACTGGAGGAAACCGCCCGAAAAGCCGAGGAAGAGGCGAAGAAGGCAAAGGAGGAGGCTGAAGCTGCTGCGAAACTGTTAGAAGCCGAGGCTGAAGCTGAAGAAAAGGATAAAGAGGATACAGGGAATAAAGAAGACTTGGATTCGGAACAGGCATAAAGCCTGAAGATAGTGATATTTCCCATAAAAGAGGTTAAAGAGAAATCTTTAACCTCTTTTTTTATGAAAAAGTGTCACATTTATGATAATGTAATCGTTATATATAGTGAACGTTCAAAAAAGACAGAATATCTAGGGGTGTTCATGGCGGGGAGCACATGAAAAAGGATAGGGAAATTATGCATAATGATAAGAAAGACAGCGAATTGATAGCAGAATATTATGACAAGTACGAACAGAAGTTATACAGGCTGTCGTATGCCGTATTGGGAGATATATGGCAGGCGGAGGAGGCTGTACAGGAGACATTTCTGAAAGTCATAAGATACAGGAATATGATAAAAAGGATGCCGGAGGAGAAGAGGTCGGCGTACATAACCAAGATTGCAAGAAATATCGCTGTTGATATGTACAGGAAAAATAAAAGAGATAAAGAGGCTGTGTGCAGTCTGCAGGGGGATGACGATTCCACGGAACTTGCAGACAACATCCTGTGGAGTCATGCCGATCCATCGGTGAAGAGCAATATGGCTGATGAGGTGGAGAACAGACAGTTGATAACAGGCATACTTGGAAGATTATCTGATGATGATGCCCTAGTGCTCCAGCTAAGGATAGTGCGGCAGCTCAGTGTAAGAGAGACAGCTGATCTGATGCGGCTGACAGAGGCTGCGGTCCGGAAGAAATATGAGCGGGCGGTAAAGAGAGCGCGAAAACTGCTGATGAAGGAGATGATGCTGGATGGAGAATAGGAATATGGAGAATGTTGATAACACGGACAATACGGTTAATATAGACAAGCTGTCTGAACATGAATTTTCGGCAGAATACAAAGCTAAAAAGGAAAGTCTGCTCGCCGGAATGAGAGATATGGAGGAGTCCGGCAGACCGACAGGCCTCGGGAAAAGACATGGAGGAATGGAGAGATTTATCAAGGTTGCAGCACTGCTGCTGTGTGGTGTGATCCTTATACCGGTATCGATCCATGCTGCGGTCAGCGTGTATAGATTTACGATCGAGAAGAATGGTGATTATGCAAGTGGAACGATAGAGCTCAATGACGATGGTGTTGCCACAGCTGCAGATGACACCGAGAGCACGGAGACTCTGGACGCGATGAAAAAGAGAATGGCGGAGGAGGAAGAAAATGGAACACAGAGCATAATGAAAGGAAGCGATGGTAATTCATACATGATAAATTCTGGCAAAAGATACGTGGAGATCACTCTTGATTATCTGCCGGAAGGCGTGGTTCAGGTCGAGGAATGTAAGTATGACAGCCCGGACAGGAAAGGATATATGGGAATATCCATAGCGGCAACCCAGTGGAATGGACAGTCGAATACTGTGATAAACCGAAGCATCGAGGATGCCACAGTCAGACAGGCGGGAAGTTATGAGTACCTGTTGTTTGAGAGGGGAGGAGTTGATTGGGGATTTGATAGAGTGCTGTACGTTCCGATAAAAGAAGAGTCCGTTATTCTGACTGTGTATATCGGCTGCGATATAACGGATGAGGAACTGGACAAGATCGTGACCGGAATAAATGTCAAGGATGCTGAGGGCGATGATCCATCTAACTGGGTCGGAGTTGACTCAACATTTTATGATGACAATCCGGATAATGTTGATACGATCCAGGTGGATGACAAGTACACATTTATAGGATTGGACGAGTCGTTTGTTGTGGATGGCGTAGAGATGACGGTAAACAGTGTGAACGTATACGATGACACCCGGGGAATAGATCCTGCGGATATGCTCTATGTTGTGGGAGATCTCAAGGAGAAAGGTCTGGTGGATACGGACGGAAACTTTGTGGATGTCAGATGTCGGAGGATGAACGAAGCGACAGATAACAGCTTTACAAGCTGGGGAGATTATAATAACAGCAGCTTGCGGATGGTTGCGGTGGATATCACATATAAAGCGGACTACAGAGCATATCCGTATGACGATATAGTTATAGATCTTGAGAGGGGAGAAAAACTCTCGGGGGACAAGCTGGCGCCACCGGTTGACACGAATTATTATTGCGGAGATGGTGAGCCTCGTGCGAGTTATGAAAGACGGATGACATATGGAGTACCTGCGTATGTAGTAGATGACGGCACAGAGATTACTGAAAAGAGCGTGGATGGCTACTGCTGCCTGAAGAGGGATGGCGAAGAACATTTGCTGACGGTGTATTTCCTTGTTGACGAGAGTGAGCTTGAGGATTGTTACATGCAGGTAAGTCCGAGCAGTTCAATGGCAGGTTATTATGAGTATATGACAATATATCTTGGTGAAGGAGAGTAAATATGAGGAAAAGAAGATGGATGATATGTGCAGCTTTGGTTTGCCTTGCGATGGCGTGCGGTGGCTGCGCGGATAAGAAAAAGGAAGCAAACACGGCGGTCATAGAGGGCGATGATATCAAGGAATACAGCAGCGGAACGGACACGTCCGGGGACACCGAGAAGGATGCAGATTATGATGACAGTGTGGGTGGACTTGCCAGAACACTCAGCATTCCGACCAGCGTAAGTGTTGATATACCTGTTGAAAATTGCGGAACTTTGGAGTCTGCAAGCATCAAAGCGTCGGAGATCAAGACTCCGGATGCCGATAAGATGTATACTAAGAAGTTCACCATGGGCAGCATAGGAGCTGAAGACAGGGAGACGATACTCAAAAGCATATTTGACGAGGAGGATGGAGTTTTCGAGTATCCATATGATATGAAGGACAGTGTGACACAGGAGCAGAGAGATGAACTGTTCGCTCATAGGGGTGCCGATGTGGATTACAGCAAGGATTATTTTATTGGGAAGATAGATGGAGTTGAATACATACTGTATTTTTATGATCTGTCGTGGATATCAGATGAGGGATTTTCTATCCAGCTTGCGGTGACGGACCCTGTTCCTGAAGATATGGCGGACAAGGGTGCGACATTCACGGAGTATACCTCATGGGATCCCGCGGAACTGATAACGGCAAATGAAGGGAATCCGTCGGACGTTCAGACTGATGAATCCAATATGAGTGGCATGGATGAGGATGCCGGAATGGTAAAAGCGCTGGACTACATGGACAAATGGGGCTTTAATGATGTGGTCCCTACATCACAGTCGGAGCTTTACCGCCAATATAGTGATGAGTATGGAGAGGTTGTAGGATATGAGAAGGATGGATACTCTGTGACATTTCAGGCGTCCGTGAATGGACAGCCGCTCTATCAGCCGGATGCATTTGGCATAGACACCATCTCAAACCAGAAGAATGCGGAGGATAGTGGTTCGTTTTCTGCAGAGAAATACTACTATACGGAGCAGTCCACATACAGTATCGCATTTACAGGAGAGAAACTTACGGGATTTACATGTACTTGGCCGATGAAGTCCGCGGGGGATATTCAGGATGCAGGGACACTGATCACCTGGGATTCTGCGGTGACAAGCCTCAAGGGAGTCATGGAAAGCCACTTTGCGGATTATACCGGATATAATTCAGTGGAGTTCAACGATGTGAGACTCACATATTTCAGGATAAAGACAGGGGACGGCGAGTATGAGGCTATACCTGTGTACTCATTTGCACAGTTGGATTCGGATCATTCCGACACTTACCCGATACAGCTTGTACTGATAGATGCGAGGGATGGAAGCGAGGTCAGCATGGTTCAGGATGAGGCGAGATTCCTGAATAAATAGACCACAAATGAGTTGCATATTTGGCTGTGTAATTGTGCATGTCTGCTTGACAACAGAGAGCGTACATAAGTATAATTAATTGCGATAAAATAAGTCATATTGACTATATTAGGAAAGGAAAAACATCGGTTTCGGTGTTGCAGAGGGTTTATATGGTTTACAGTGTTACGGTTACACAGCTTATAGAGAAGATGGATCTCAAGAACCATACTCCGGAGATCGATACGGATAAGATACTTATCCAGGATCCGGGTATGAACAGACCGGCAGTACAGTTTGGTGGATTCTTCGAGCACTTTGATGCAGGAAGAATACAGATTTGTGGTAATGTTGAGCATGCCTATGTGGCAGCTATGCATACTGAGGAGGAGAACAAGCGCATCATGGATGAGTTCTTCTCATACAAGCCACCATGCCTTATATTCTGCCGAGGCCTTGAGCCATATCCATTTATCATAGAGATGGCAAAGAAGCATGGGGTTCCGGTACTCACATCCGATGCGGTCACATCTGCATTTGTACATGAGGTGGACAGATGGCTGCATGTGGAGCTGGCTCCAAGAATATCGGTGCATGCGGTTCTTGTCGATGTATACGGCGAGGGCGTACTGATCATGGGTGAGAGTGGAATCGGTAAGTCGGAGGCGGCGCTGGAGCTTCTGAAGAGAGGACACAGACTTGTTGCGGACGACGTGGTTGAGATCAAGAAGGTCAGCGATGCAACTCTTGTAGGAAGAGCTCCTGACATAACAAGGCATTTTATTGAGCTCAGAGGAATTGGAATAATAGATGTGAAATCACTGTTTGGTGTTGAGTGCGTTAAGATAGATCAGAATATCGATCTTGTCATCAACCTGGAGGAGTGGAGCAAAGATACAGAATACGACAGACTCGGACTTGAGGACAATTATATGGAGTTCCTGGGAAATAAGGTGGTAAGTCACAACATACCTATCAGACCGGGAAGAAATATCGCGATCATAGTTGAGTCGGCGGCTGTAAACCACAGACAGAAGAAGATGGGATACAATGCAGCTCAGGAGCTTTATAACAGAGTTACACAGAATATTATGAAGGGCAACGGCGGTGGTGACAAGCAGTAAATGACTGCCGGCCGTGATATTACAATAAAAAGCGGAGAATGTGGAAGGAGAAAAAACATGGCTAAGTATGTATTTGGAGTTGATGTTGGAGGAACTACAGTAAAGATGGGACTTTTTACCGTTGAGGGCGAACTGCTCGACAAGTGGGAGATCAAGACCCGCACAGAGGACGGTGGAAAGAATGTTCTTCCGGACATTGCTGATTCTATAAAGGAAGTTATTGAAAGCAAGAAGCTTGCAAAGGAAGATGTTGAGGGCGTTGGAATCGGAGTTCCGGGACCTGTCAAGGAGGATGGAACGGTTCTCAAGTGTGTAAACCTCGGATGGGGAATACTGAATGTTGAGGACGAGCTGGAGAAGCTGGTCGGATATCCTGTAAAGGCTGGAAATGACGCAAATGTCGCTGCGCTCGGAGAGATGTGGCAGGGCGGTGGCAAGGGCCACAGCAATCTGGTAATGGTAACACTTGGAACAGGTGTTGGCGGCGGAATCATACTCAACGGCAAGATGCTGTTCGGCGTGAATGGTGCCGGCGGTGAGATCGGACATATATGTGTTGACGATTCAGAGACTGAGACATGTGGATGCGGAAACAAGGGATGTCTGGAGCAGTACACATCTGCAACAGGCGTGGTAAGACTTGCGGGCAGAGCTATGGCAGCTTCAGATAAGAAGTCAACTCTCCGTGAGCTCAAGGCTGTTACTGCAAAGGATGTATTTGACGCAGCAAAGGCAGGAGACGAGCTTGCACTTGAGATAGTTGATACACAGGCACGTATCCTGGGTCGTGCGCTTGCACAGATAGCATGTGTAGTTGATCCTGAGATATTTGTAATCGGTGGAGGCGTGTCAAAGGCGGGCTCCATACTTACAGATTCAGTAAAGAAGTATTTCGAGCATTATGCATTCCATGCATGCAGACAGACAAAGTTCGCGCTTGCACAGCTTGGCAATGATGCAGGTATTTATGGAAGTGCATGCAGCATACTTGGAAGGTAATTGACCTGAATGTAATTTCGGTAAAATTTACCAGTAGAATTTGTGAAAATATCCAAAGGTTTTGCGAAAGATGGTAAATTTATATTAAATTTTAATATTGAATTATAAAAGTCTTTAATGTATGATGAATTTAATGGTGATGAATAGTGCCGTAAAATCCAATATATTAAAGACTTTTATTGTGTATGTTAAGAAAAAAGCAGTTCTCTGTGACAGAGGGTGCTTTTACTTTTGTTTTAAAATACATGCACATGTGAATAAAATATAGAAGACAGATTGTATGAGGTTGACATGTCAGATTTAGAAATATTGAACAGTATTCGAGAGATAACCGGAGAGAAGAATGCAAGCGCAGATGAGGTGATGAGCGCACACACTACCTTCAGGGTGGGCGGTCCTGCCGACTATTTTGCGAGTCCTTCTGATGCAGATCAGGTTGCGGGGCTTATAGAACTTTGTCGGAAATGTGAGATACCGTATTTTGTCCTTGGTAATGGCAGTAATCTGCTTGTGTCGGATGCTGGCTACAGGGGCATGATAATCAATATAATGGACAATATGAATGGGATAACAGTTGACGGTGATGTGATAACAGCCCAGGCCGGGGCAAAGCTGGTGAGAGTCAGCAGACTGGCAAGGGATAATTCGCTGACCGGTCTTGAGTTTGCTTCCGGGATTCCCGGTACTATAGGCGGTGCGGTGTATATGAATGCGGGAGCTTATGGTGGTGAGATGAAGGACGTTGTCACCAGTGTCAAGGTGATGGATGCCGATGGACATATATATGATATGTCGTCGGATGAACTGGATTTTTCGTACAGACACAGTGCTGTGGAGGCTGAGGGGCTCATAGTTCTTGAGGTTACCATGAAGCTGGCAGCAGGTGTGCAGCAGGATATAGATGACAGAATGAAGGAATTGTCGGATTCCAGAAGAACAAAGCAGCCGCTTGAGTATCCGTCGGCGGGCTCTACATTCAAGAGACCTGAGGGATATTTTGCGGGTAAACTTATAATGGATGCAGGACTCAGGGGATATTCTGTGGGAGGAGCACAGGTGTCAGAGAAGCACTGCGGATTTGTTGTGAACAGTGGCGGTGCAACCGCTGCTGATGTGACAGGTCTGATCCGTGATGTACAGAAGAAGGTTATGGATCAGTTTGGCGTGATGCTGGAGCCTGAGGTGAAGATGCTTGGCGATTTCTAGCATTTAGTGAGACAGGGAGAACAGAGCATGAGATTTGTTATTGTGACAGGAATGAGTGGAGCAGGAAAGGCAACGGCGCTTAAGACGCTTGAGGATGCCGGATTTTTCTGTGTTGATAATCTGCCTATCCAGCTTATAAAAAGATTTGCCGAGATCGCTTATGATGAGCAGATCCAGGTGGATGATGTTGCTATCAGTGTTGATATCAGAAGTGGAAGGGCTTTGTCACAGCTCAATTCGTGCCTGGCGGATATCAGAAGAGAGGGTATGAATTATGAGATCCTGTTCATTGAGTGTTCCAATGCAACTCTGGTAAAGCGTTATAAAGAGACTAGAAGAAACCATCCTCTTTCGGTCAAGGGTGGGCGAATAATAGATGGAATAAACAAGGAGCGTGAGCTTATTGGCTTCCTCAAGGAGGAGGCTGATTATATAATCGATACTACCAACCTCCTTGTGAGAGAGTTTAAGGCGGAGCTTGACAAGATATTTGTGCAGAATGAGGAGTATTCGAATTTCATAATTACGGTCATGTCATTTGGCTTTAAGTATGGAATACCGAGGGATTCTGATATAGTTCAGGATGTGAGATTTCTGCCTAATCCGTACTATGACCTTGAACTCAGGGAGAAAACGGGAAACGACAAAGAGATACAGGACTATGTTATGAACTGCAAGGAGGGCCCTGAGTATCTGGAAAAGTTTATAGATCTGATAACATTTTTGATACCGAATTATATCAAGGAAGGCAAAAATCAGTTGGTCATTTCCATCGGCTGCACAGGCGGAAAACACAGATCCGTCACGATAGCCAATGCTGTCTATGCCCGTTTGCAGAAGTCAAAGTATACAGTGAGGATAGTTCACAGGGATATTTTGAAGGATTCAATAGTCAAGAAGTTGTAGCATGTAATAACAGATAGTATAGCAGGTGGAATATGTCATTTTCTTCAGACGTTAAGATGGAGCTGGCAGGGAATGTCCCGGGAGCGAGGCATTGTCAGATAGCTGAGCTGGCTGCGATGATCTCAATGGTGGCATATGTGAGATATTGGGCTGGCAGACCGGCCGGGCTGGTGATAGTTACAGAGAGAAGTGTTATCGCAAAGGAGATAGCTTCCCTGATAAAGAGGCTGTTCAGATATATTCCGGACTCAAGTGTAAGAAGAACCGGAGCTGACAGCAGAGTATACAGGATGGAGATCAATTCTCCGGAGATTGTCAATACGATACTGATGACCTTGAAGATAGAAAATGAACATGAGTGTGAAGGACTGATACAGTGTCAGCTCATGAAGGTCAGCAGGATGGATGTTCAGCAGGATTGCTGCAGAAGAGCATATATAAAAGGAGTGTTCATGACCTCGGGATCAATCAGTGATCCGAACAAGGGATACCACATGGAGGTGGTGTGCGAGAACGAGGGAAGGGCACAGTTCATACAGGAGATAATAAACGGATTTGGTGTGGAAGCCCGCATAATACAGCGGAAGAAATACTACGTCGTCTATCTGAAGGATGGAGAGATGATAGTTGATATGTTGGGAATAATGGGGGCACACATATCCTTGATGAATATGGAGAACATAAGGATCAGGAAGGATATCCGTAACAATATCAACCGCAGGGTCAACTGTGAGGCCGCAAACCTCAACAAGACCGTGAGCGCTGCTGTAAAGCAGATGAATGACATTAATTACATAATAGAGACAAAGGGCATAGGATATCTGCCCGATAACCTTCAGGAGCTGGCGCTTGCCAGACTGGAGAATGAGGATGCTTCCCTTAAGGAGCTTGGTGAGATGATGACGCCGCCGATCGGTAAGTCGGGGGTTAATCATAGATTAAGAAAAATAAGTGAAATCGCAGAAGAAATGCGGGGCTGTTGATGAGCCCAAGGAGGATGTAATGATCGAAAAGACAGTTGTTGTATCAATGATGGGAGAGGCAGAGGAAAGACCTGTTGCAGTTCTTGTACAGATTGCAAGTCAGTATGACAGCAAGGTTCACCTTGTTACCGGAGATAAGAGAATCAATGCTAAGAGCATTATGGGTATGATGAGCATGAACTTCGAGAATGGCAGTGAGCTCACTATAGTTGCAGACGGTGCTGACGAAGAGGCAGCAGTCAATGCACTTTCAGAATATCTGACAAAAAACAATAAGTAATTTGGATGATTTATTGCACCTCGGATGTGTATGTGGTAAAATAAATTTATCAATGGACATTTGTCGGAGGAACAGGATATGGGATTTTTTGACGGATTATTAAAGAAGATACCATTCGTATCCAGATTTTCCAAAAAGAAGGAACCGGTCAACAATGTGGAGCTCCAGTTCAACAAGGCCATGAACCTTATGGACAACGGAGATGCTGAGGAATCAGTAAACATACTTGAACAGGTTGCAGACATAGGAATAATGGATGCGCAGTATAAGTCATATGGGGATGATGCTCTTCTTGCACTTGCAGAGTTCTATGAGAAGGGAAAGTACCGCAACGCAGTTGTGGATGTGGATCTGAATAAAGCTACCAAGTATTACGAGAAGTATGTGAATCAGAACCATGACGGCGATGTTATATTCAAGCTTGCCAAGATGCTTCTGGAGGTTCAGAACTTCTCAAAGGCAATCAAGTATTATGAGCTTGCAGCCACAGATTACGGTATAAAGGCAGCGTATATGAGCCTCGGCTCAATATACGAGAGCGGACTTAACAGAGTGGATGAGTACGGCAACAAGAGTGATTATGTCGTGCCTATCGATCTGGACAAGGCCATGATGTGGTACAAGAAGCTTGCTGATACCGGTGATGCCAAGGCAAAGGCTTCATACGAGAGAGTTGAGTACATGAGTACCCATGGTGACAGCCTTGAGTTCGAGGAGAAGGACAAGCTGTACACGGATATAGCAGAGGCCAGAAAGGCAAAGGGAAAGGAGCCGCGTTACAAGGTTATCGAGGCTTCAAGACTTCAGTATCAGTACACATATGTACATGATCAGGTTGAGGGATTCATCCACAAGCTTCCAAAGGGCTGGGTGAAGACGATCAACGAGTCGACAGGCGAGGAGTATTACGCACCAAGTCTTACATATAAGGATTTTGCAATGTATGTATATTATGACAGTGTGCCAAAGGATTCAAAGATGACTCTTGAGAACTACCTGAGATACTGTAACGATGCGTTTGACGAAGAGCTGCAGCTCAAGGCGTATGTCACAGAGTATGCAGATGGAATATGTACGACTTACTATCACAAGGACATGGAGAAGGGAATCGTGTCATTTGCCTTCTATCATGGACGTAGACTGGCATGTATGAGATTCGTATGTGCTACTATGGAGATCATAGAGCAGTACGAGGAGATCATATTTGAGACAGCCAACTCATTTGCGTTTGTAGATCCTACACTGGCCAGTGACCACAGTGCCAACAGAAAGGATATGCAGTATTATAACGAGGCTATATACTGCTACTACCTTGAGGATTATGAGGGTGCCATGAGAGCCGCAAAGCAGGCTCTTAAGCTTGGAAGCATAAAGGCAAGTTACCTTCTGATAGAGCTGTACTACGATGAGGACAGCCCGTACAGGGATGTTGAGAAGACTATAAGCTATGCAAAGCAGTTGTTTGAGGCGACTAAGGATCCTGAGCTTGCATTCCTTCTTGGAATCGTATACGACCAGCAGCTCAAGGATTATGTGAAGGCAGTTAACTGGTATGAGAATGCAGAGCGTCTTGGACACAAGAGAGTTGCATTCTATCTTGGAAGAATATATTATTACGGTCTGCTCAGAACGAAGAGAGACGGAGGCAAGGCACTGTCTTACTTCAAGAAGGCCAGAGAGAACGGTATTCAGGAGGCTGAGGGCTATATCAAGGATCTTGAGGATCTCAAGGGAGAGGACCTTCAGACAGCCGTTGAGAAGTGGGAGCGTGCAGTGGAGGCCGGAAGCGAGTCAGCGGCTATCAAGATAGCCATGATGAAGCAGAGACAGATTTTCTACATTGCAACACCATATGAGATTGAGAAGGCTTATCTTGAGGCACTTGGTCTTGGAAGCGCCCGTGCCGGATATGAGCTCGGAAGAATCTATCAGGTACAGGAGAAGCAGGATAACTACAGGGGCGAAATCAAGAGTATCAAGTATTTCGAGAAGGCGTTCAATGCGAACTTCGATGACTGGGATAAGGAGAACCTGTTCAAGGTCATCAATTACAAGGTTGAGAAGGGCCTGGCAAACGACGAGGCCATCAAGTTGTACATAGAGAATGCAAGTATGGGATATGTTCCGGCTATAGAGAAACTTATCGGACTTGTGCCTACAACTACCCAGCAGATATGGAGCCTGTATGACGCTCTTATCGATCTTGCTGAGACTGGTGATGAGTCAGCGATAGTTGCCATGAACAAGCTGGAGATGAACTATGTAGACCTCATACTCAGAGAGCCGGCCAAGGGACAGAAGGTTGTGGAGAACAAGTTCTTCAGACTCTGTGTTCCAAAGGAGTGTAACTCAGTCATCAACGATGACGGCGGTACTATCAAGATGGCTGATTCAGTCGTTGAGTTTGCAGTTGCTGAGATGCCTGTCAATGCTACGGCAGAGCAGGATTACCTGAAGATCTACAAGCTGATAGTTTCAGAGTATCTGCCTGATGAGAATGCGGATGTGATCATTGCAAACTCAAGAATGATCGGATCTGCAATAAGGGCTTCAAAGGATAACGTACATACATTCAGCATCCTTCTGATAAGCTCCAAGAACCAGTACATATTCAAGCTGAGTTCCAAGGACAGGCGTCAGATGATGCAGTTCAAGGATGTCGTAGTTGCAATAGCCAAGTCTCTTGTTGAGACAGGTGAGATCTACAAGGCGACAGAGGAGGGCAAGAAGAACATCGGTCTTGCATTCCTGCTGAAGGCTAATGAGAGTGGATTCCTGTCGATCGGCAAAGGCGAGTAATACAACAGGATATCAATTAGATCAGAATGATCCCGGAGGACATATCTCCTCCGGGTTTTTTACCCCATAGGGATAGAGAAAGGGAGCATATTATGCCGGGACTTAACAAGAGAGAGCTCACGAGCAAGCCTTTGAGAATGGATTCCAGAATGGCGAGGGATTTGGAGAGATTATCTGATTATACCGGTTATTCTCAGAATGAGATCATTCTCATGTCCATAAAGAAATATCTCTTTGAAAATCGTGGGTATTTCCTGCGGGATATGGTTGAGGAGAAATGCCTTTTGCGCATTGAGAAGGAAGTAAGGATCATGCGTGGAGAGACCCATCTGAAGTATGGAGACATGACGGTGGATGTGGTGAAGTCAGAGAATGCAAATGGTAATATCAACTTATATGTAGCGACTATAAGACTTCGTAATAAGCTTGGAGAGATATTCTATGAGGATGTACAGGAGCTGGATATGTCGGGAAAAGACTGGGAATATTATAAGGAGTTCCTGTATGAGGTTGTGATGAAGTATATGGATATCGATGAACCAGCACTTAAGACGTATTTCAGGGAAAAATTCCTGTATGAATAGTATAAAGTGATAAAAAATCAGAGAGTGCAATGATATGGGTTTAACTATTTACATTGCAAATTTTTAGTGGTATCCTATAATAGATTTGGAAAAAGTGGTCGAATCGAGGTGAGATGCTTGTTTAGAAATGTTATGAATGACCTTGCAACATGGTATGAGACCGGAGCGGATAAGATTGCAGTTGTCCGTGGTGGCAAGTTTGTTGGCAAGACATGGGCTGTGGCTGATTTTGCCATGGGATTTTTTGAGGATCATATAATAATAGATATGGACAAGTATCCGGACTTTGCCGCATATGCAGCAAAGGAGAGGAGACCGGAGAAGCTTCATGCCAAGCTTACAACGTCGCTTGACAAGTATGATTTCAAGGATAAGCTTCTTATATTTGACAATGCGCAGAACTGTGTGGGACTGCTCGGCAACCTTGTTGAGTACAGCAGATATAATACTGACTGCAGGATCTGTGTCATTGCGACATCCTGTGGACCAATCCCGGGAGAGGAAGAGTGCCAGGATGACATATGCGTATATGAGATGATGCCTATGAACTTTGAGGAATTCCTGAAAGCGGGAAAGGGCAGAAAGCTCTGTGCATTTATAGAGAACCAGAAGATCACACCGATGCCGGATGAGGTCAGGGACAGCGTCCAGACAATGCTTGAGACTTTCTTCGTGACCGGAGGAATGCCGGAGGCGGTGGATGAATATTATAAGACAGGAGATCTCAGAAGAGTTGATGTGGTTTTGAAGTCTATACTTGACAGAACTACTGAATATCTGATAAACTCCACTCCGAAGAGATATCTTACCAAGGTCATGGCGATATGGAACAGTATTCCGGTTCAGCTTACCAAGGAGAACAAGAAGTTCATGTATGGATACGTTGATCCGAAGGCCCGTGCCAGGGAGTACGAGGCGTCAGTTGATCAGATCGTCAGGATGGGCGTTGTGCGTCAGGTGTACAGAGTCAGGAATGGAGTGCTTCCTCTGGCAAACCAGAAGGATGACAAGTCATTTGAGCTGTATCATCTTGATCATGGTCTGCTCAGGGTCATGGCTGGTATTCTGGTTCAGGATATTGACACAGATAATGTTCTTGATATGATGGATGGAGTTATAGCAGAGCAGTACGCTCTTGCAGAGCTGTATGTGAACAGGAGTATCGGTGATCTGTATTTCTGGATCTCATCGGCCACAGCGAAGGTTGATTTCGTGTATGAGGGCGATGGAGAGGTCATTCCAGTGGATGTTCAGACAAGTCCGCACACCAAGGCCCAGAGCTCCAGAGTATTCAAACAGAGATATGACAATCAGACTTCAGTGAGGATATCTACAGATGACATGTTTGTCGATAAAGGATTGGTAAATATACCGCTATATGGTATCTGGTGTTTCTAACCGATAGCGTATGGTAGTAATTTATAGATGCCGAAATAGCTCAGTTGGTAGAGCAACGCATTCGTAATGCGTGGGTCGAGGGTTCGAGTCCCTTTTTCGGCTTCAATATTGAGGAAGGCTGCCTGCAAAAGTTTTTGCGGCAGCCTTTTGTACTCAGTGGGAAAGGACGGGATGATATGGATGCTCCAAAATGGTACAGACATTTGAAAACCATAAACAGACATAAGAGAATGGTCATGCATAACTGCTTTAAGTGCGGATTATACTGGCAGGGGCTTGTGCACGATCTGTCAAAGTATTCGTGGACTGAGTTCTCAGTCGGGGCAAAGTATTATCAGGGAACAAGAAGCCCGAATGATGCGGAGCGCGAGAGCAAGGGGTATTCAAGCGCATGGCTGCACCACAAGGGAAGAAACAAGCACCATCTGGAATACTGGGTAGACTACAGTGTTGACAGGAACTGTGTGGAGCTGGTGGGAATGCGCATGCCGGAGAAGTACGTTGTGGAGATGTTCTGCGACAGGGTGGCTGCCAGCAAGAATTATAATGGTGATAAGTATACGGATTCATTTCCGCTTGAGTATTATCTGAGGGGCAGATCCAGACATCATCTGCACCCTGAATCGGCGGATCTGCTGGAGGACATGCTAACGACTCTGGCTGAGAAGGGCGAAGATTATACATTTGACTATATAAGGCGGGAGATACTGCATAACAAATAAGGAGGAGACATATGGAGTTTACACATCTGCATGTGCATACAGGCTACAGTCTGCTGGACGGTGCGGCGAAGATAGACGGACTTGTGCGCAGGGCAAAGGAACTGGGATATGATTCCCTCGCAATAACGGATCACGGCGTCATGTACGGTGTTATAGAGTTCTATGAGACTTGTCTCAGAGAGGGGATAAAACCTATTCTCGGATGTGAGGTGTATGTCAGTCCGGGATCACGATTTGACAGGGAAGTTGGAAAGGGTGATGACAGATATTATCACCTCGTCCTTCTGGCGGAGAATGATCTGGGATATCACAATCTGTCCAAGATCGTGACCAGAGGATTTACCGAGGGCTTTTACTATAAGCCGAGGATCGATATGGAGGTGCTGGAGAAGTACCATGAGGGAATTATAGCGCTCAGCGCCTGTCTTGCCGGTGAGGTTGCGACAAAGCTTAGAAAGGGCGACTATGACGGTGCGAAGGAGACTGCGATAAGATACAGGAATATATTTGGCGAGGAAAACTATTTTCTGGAGATGCAGGATCACGGAATACCTGAGCAGGCAACTGTGAATGCGGGGATCATGCGTCTGTCAAAGGAACTGGGTATCCCTATGGTCGTGACAAATGATTCGCACTACATCTATGCCGAGGACTGGGAGGCACATGATGTTCTCCTGTGTATACAGACTAACCACAAGGTTCAGGACGAGAACAGAATGCGCTATGAGGGAGGTCAGTTCTACCTCAAATCAAAGGAGGAGATGGCTGAGCTGTTCCCATATGCCCTGGAGGCTCTGGAGAATACACATAAGATCGCAGAGCGGTGTAATGTGAATATCGTATTTGGCGAGCAGAAGGTTCCGAGATTCGATGTGCCGGAGGGATATACCGCGGAGGAATATCTGGATCATCTGGTATATGAGGGTATGGAGAAAAAGTACGGACTTACATATGAGGAGTCCGGTAAGATGGCCGAGGGAACCCACGGCTACGAGGTCAGACAGAGAATAGATTATGAGCTGTCTGTCATAAAGAGCATGGGATTTGTGGATTATTTCCTGATAGTGTGGGATTTCATTCATTTTGCAAAATCGCAGGGAATCGCAGTTGGACCTGGAAGAGGTTCGGCGGTTGGCAGTGTGGTTGCTTACTGTCTGGACATAACGACAATTGAGCCTTTGCAGTACAACCTTCTCTTCGAGAGATTCCTGAACCCGGAGCGAGTATCCATGCCGGATATTGATATAGATTTCTGTTATATCAGACGTCAGGAGGTTATCGACTACTGTGTAAGGAAATATGGCGAGGAGTGCGTGACACAGATAATAGCATATCAGACCATGGGCGCAAGAAACGTCATAAGAGACGTTGGAAGAGCCATGGATCTCCCGTATGCGGTGTGTGATTCCCTTGCAAAGGCAATACCTGCAGAGAAGGATATGACTATAGATATAGCACTCAAGACGAGCAAGGATTTCAGGGATATGTACGAGGGCTCGGACGAGATCAAGAAGCTTGTGGATATAGCCAGAAAGCTTGAGGGACTCCCTAGAAATGCAGGAATGCATGCGGCGGGAGTGGTTATAGGCCGTGAAGCCATAGAGGAGTACGCGCCTTTGTCAGTCGGAGCCGAGGGCGCGGTGGTAACCCAGTTTGAGAAGAACACGGTGGAGCATCTGGGAATGCTCAAGATGGACTTCCTGGGACTCCGTACGGCGACTGTTGTGCAGGATACAGTCAAGCTGGTCAAGCAGACAACAGGCAAGGATATAGACATAGACAATATAGATTACGATGATCCGAATATACTTGGACTCATGGGACAGGGAAAGACCGAGGGTATGTTCCAGCTCGAAAGTGAGGGCATGAGAAACTTCATGATGAAGCTGAAGCCGCAGAGTCTGGACGATGTAATTGCCGGTGTTGCTCTGTTTAGACCGGGTCCTATGCAGTTCATAGACGACTACATCAGGGGCAAGGAGAACCGTGAGCTGGTTCACTATGATACCCCTGAGCTTGAGGAGATACTTGAGCCGACTTACGGATGTATCATTTACCAGGAGCAGGTAATGCAGATCGTTATGAAGCTGGCGGGCTATACGCTGGGAAGAAGTGACCTTGTGCGCCGAGCCATGGCGAAGAAGAAGCCTGAGGAGATGGAGAAGGAGCGTCATAACTTTGTGTACGGCAACAAGGAGCTCAATGTTCCGGGATGTGTGGCAAATGGAATCTCGGAGACCGTGGCAAATAAGATATTTGACGAGATGATGAAGTTCGCGGAGTACGCATTTAACAAGTCCCACTCCGTGGCATATGCGGTACTTGCGGCGCAGACAGCGTACCTGAAGTATTACTATCCGGTGGAGTTCATGGCTGCGCTGATGTCATCGGTAATTGACAACAATGGCAAGGTTGCAAAGTATATAAGCGTGTGCAAGCAGATGGGTGTTGAGGTGCTCCCTCCGGATATAAATGAGGGAGTGGCAAAGTTCTCCATAAGCAACGGCAAGATAAGATACGGCCTCTCCGGTATCAAGAGTGTCGGAGGCGCTGTTGTCGACAGGATAGAGGCGGAGAGAACCAAGAATGGACCGTTTAAGGATCTCAGGAATTTCCTCACAAGGATGCCTTCAAAGGATACAAATAAGAAAACTGTGGAAGCTCTGATACTCAGCGGTGCATTTGATGATATGGGAGCAAACAGAAAGCAGATGATGATGGCTCTTCCGGCCATAGCGGAGGAAGCAGCAAGGGAGAGAAAGAGCAGGGAGTCCGGGCAGATGTCTCTGTTTGACCTGATGGGAGACGATTTTGTGCAGAGCAATCTTGTACCTTACCCTGATGTGGAGGAGTATTCGGATCAGGAGAAGCTGGCGCTTGAGAAGTCTGTGCTCGGAGTGTATATATCGGGACATCCGCTTGGCAAATATATCGAGCTTATGCAGAGAACATGCACGGCTCAGGCGACGGATTTCGTGGTGGACACCGAGGATGACGATGAGATGAGCCGGGATCAGGGTGACGGAGATGGACAGAAGCTTCAGGACAATGCAATGTATGTCATCGGCGGACTCATATCAAGGGTGACGGTGAAGCTCACCAAGAACAATCAGAATATGGCGTATGTGACGATAGAGGATCTGGTTGGACAGGTTGAGGTTATAGTATTCCCGAGGGATTTCGAGAAGTTCAGGGACAGACTTCTGGTGGATTCCAGAGTGTTTGTCAGGGGCAGGGCGAATCTCGGTGAGAAGGAAAACAAGCTCATATTGTCGGATATGATAAGCTTTGAGGAGGCAGAAGGTGGCAAGAGCTTTCAGTCGGGGAAGCCATGGAACAACAGACAGAAGCCTGTTCAGAGCAACAGCCAGCTCTGGGTATTGTTCGATGATGTGGACGAATACATGAAGAACGAGTCTGCATTTATGTCGATCCTTGAGGAGTACAAGGGCACATGTCCGGTGTACGTGCAGCTCAAGAAGTCCAGACAGGCGAAGAATATGGGCCGGGGATTCTGTGTGGATGAGAATTCCGGCGTGGTGTACGCGCTCCAGATGGAATACGGCAAAGACAGGGTATTGCTCAGAAAAGTGTGACAGAAATACCGCAAAAGGAGAAAAAAGTGGAAGTAATTACAGCAAACAGTAATCCGAGGATAAAAGAACTTAATAAGCTGAACAAGGATGCAAAGCTCAGAAAGGACAGAGACGTGTTCGTGGTCGAGGGGATACGCATGTTCAGGGAGCTTCCGCTTCAGAATGTTCAGGAGGTGTATCTGTCGGAGAGTGCGCTTAAGGAATACAGGGATGAATTCAAGAGCATGGGTGTGCTTGATGGCAGGAATACCTGGATACTCAGCGATGGAGTGTTCGCAGGGGTGTCACAGACCAAGACTCCACAGGGGTGTATGGCTGTGGTGAAATGCATGCATTATCAGCTTGATTCCGTGCTCGGCAGGAATGACAGAGAGACATTTCTTGTGCTGGATACGCTCCAGGATCCCGGAAATATGGGAACTATATTCAGAAGCGCAGAGGCAGCAGGTGTGACCGCCGTGCTTATAGGAAAAGGTTCATGCGATCCGTACAATCCGAAGGTAGTCAGATCGACGATGGGTGCCATATTCAGGGTGCCATTTGTCATGTGCGATGACCTGCCCGGGACCGTGGAGGAGCTGAGACGGTCAGGCGTTGTGGTGTACGGAGCACATCTGGACGGCGACGATCTCTACGACATAGGCTTCCCGGACAGGGTGGCGTTCCTCATAGGAAATGAGGGAAATGGCCTGACGGATGAGGTGGCGTGCAGAGCCGACAGACTTCTCAGGATTCCGATGGAGGGCAAAGTCGAATCGCTGAACGCTGCAATATCGGCGACTCTTTTGTCGTATGAGGTAATGAGACAGCGAAAGAGAGACCGACAAAACTAGATTAAACAAGACAGCATATTTTTGTACTGCGTGGCATAACTTTTAAAGTATGCAAAAGTTTGTTATAACGGAGGGAGAAAATATGACTGAAAAAACATTAAACAACAATCAGGTAGTGGTGGCAGGAGAGATAGCATCAGAGTTCGTGTTCAGCCACGAGATATTTGGCGAGGGCTTCTATATGGTGGATCTCATCGTCAGCAGACTCAGCGATGCTTACGATACTATTCCGCTCATGGTGTCTGACAGACTGTTCGATGTGAACGAATCCCACATAGGGGAGCGCATCATGGCAAAGGGACAGTTCAGGTCATACAACAAGCATGAGGAGACCAGAAACCGCCTTATACTGTCTGTGTTTGTGAGAGAGATCGAGACCATCGACGAGGATGATGCTGAGGAGGAGAACAGACCAAATCAGATCTATCTTGACGGTTACATATGTAAGGCACCTGTGTACAGGATGACGCCCCTTGGAAGGGAGATCGCGGATGTGCTGCTGGCGGTCAACAGAGCATACGGCAAGAGCGATTACATACCATGTATCTGCTGGGGCAGAAATGCGAGATTTGCCGGAAAACTCCAGGTAGGAGAGCATGTGGCCATCTGGGGAAGGATCCAGAGCAGGGAGTATCAGAAGCGTATCGACAATGACCAGGTGATCAGCAAGGTGGCATACGAGGTGTCTGTGAGCAAGATGGAATGTCTTGAATGATATTTCATAAGGAGGGGCCCACGTCAGTGGGAGGAACCCTTGTGAAGCACGCAGGCGCCGCGCAAAGCGCATAGGAATGCGCCTGCACAACATTTCATAAGGAGGGACCCACGTCAGTGGGAGGAATCCTTGTGAAGCACGCAGTAAAATATATGGTTGACATGGCCTGGATGCGGTGATATAGTAGCACTATCTAAGATTAAACTGAATACAATATAGTAGAGGCGCGGGATTAATGATTAAGCAGGCTGATGCATGTGGATGCAGAAGATGCCTGACGAAAGGGAAGACCGCCGAAGTGATGGATATTCCACAGGATCTGTTGCTGGTTGTGCAGTTAAGAACTGTATGACTGTCATCTGAGGATGGAGAGCTACTTGTAAGAATGAGATGTTTTTATGGGTTGGCTTTTTGCCAGCCCATTTTTATGCTATATTGTATCGACTATTTATTTTTAAGGAGGACGACAATATGTCAATTTTTACCGGTTCAGCAGTTGCACTTGTAACACCATTTCTTGAAAATGGAGATGTGGATTATGATAAGCTCAAGGAGCTCGTGGAGTTTCATATAGCACACAAGACGGATGCCATAGTTATCTGCGGAACAACAGGCGAGGCTTCAACACTGTCACACGAGGAGCATCTTGAGTGCGTGAAGAAGTGTGTAGAGTTCGCTGATCACAGAATAAAGGTAATAGCAGGAACAGGTTCAAACTGTACTGCAACAGCAATATATCTCTCAACAGAGGCAGAGAGCTACGGAGTGGACGGTCTGCTCGTGGTTACACCATATTACAACAAGGCTACACAGAAGGGCCTCATCGCACACTTCACAGCCGTTGCAAATTCAGTAAATGTGCCTATAATCCTTTACAATGTGCCATCACGTACAGGCTGCAATATCCAGCCGGAGACAGCAGTATATCTTGCACAGAACGTTGAGAACATTGTCGGTATCAAGGAAGCTTCAGGTAATATAAGCCAGGTCGTAAAGCTTGCAAGTCTTTCAAAGGGATGCATAGATATCTACTCAGGAAATGACGATCAGGTTGTACCTCTTCTCTCACTTGGCGGAAAGGGAGTTATCTCAGTAACAGCCAATATAATCCCTGAGGACGTACACGATATGGTTCAGAAATATCTTGACGGAGATGTTCAGGGAAGCCTTGATCTTCAGCTTAGGGCCATCGACCTCTGCAACGCACTGTTCTGCGAGGTCAATCCAATACCTGTCAAGAAGGCTGTAGAGCTTCTTGGTATGTGTGATGGAACAATGAGAATGCCGCTCACTGAGATGGAGCCACAGAACGTGGAGAAGCTCAAGAAGGCAATGGAAGAGTACGGAGTTCTCTAGGACTGTAATTATCATAGAAACAATACAGATGTCTGCGGTCTCAACTGGCTGCAGACATTTTTATTTGCCGAGGTGGATATAAACGTTGCACAATGGACAGCAAATGTGTAAAATGGAGTACATGTTGAAATATATGCGCATGTCAGCGTGCATAGACCACACAAAAGACGACAACAAATGACAAAGCTTATATATATGGAGGATAGACAGACATGGTAAAGATCATAATGCATGGTTGCAATGGAAAGATGGGACAGGTAATAACAGGTATCGTTGCAGGCGATCCTGATGCCGAGATCGTAGCGGGAATAGATGTTGTGGACAACAGGGATAACGGATATCCGGTATTTACAGATATAGATGCCTGCGATGTCGAGGCTGATGTCATCATAGATTTTGCAGCGGCTGTAGCTGTTGACAAGCTCCTCGATTACGGTGTGAGGACACAGACTCCTATAGTTCTCTGCACAACAGGTCTCTCAGATGAGCAGCTTGCAAAGGTAAAGGAGTGCAGTGCAAAGGTTGCCATACTCAAGTCAGCGAACATGTCACTGGGAATCAATACACTCATGAAGCTTCTGAAGGATGCTGCGAAGGTATTCTCACCAGCCGGATATGATATAGAGATAGTTGAGAAGCATCACAACCAGAAGGTGGATGCTCCATCCGGAACAGCTCTTGCTCTTGCTGATTCAATCAATGAGGCATGCAATGAGCAGTATGAGTATGTGTACGACAGAAGCCAGGTGAGAAAGAAGAGAGATAAGAAGGAGCTCGGAATCTCTGCTGTCAGAGGCGGCACTATAGTTGGAGAGCATGAGGTGATATTTGCAGGTATTGATGAGGTTATAGAGTTCAAGCACACTGCATACTCCAAGTCAGTATTTGCAAAGGGTGCTGTTGAGGCAGGAAAGTTCCTCAAGGGCAAGCCTGCAGGAATGTATGATATGGCGGACGTTATAGGATAGGAGCGGTTATGGAGATTTCAACCAGGACAGAGGATGGCGAGCTTGTTCTGTGCGCCAGCTCGATATATAATCAGAAGTTTTATCTGAACAAGGAATTTTCAAAGCTTCCTGATGAGATAAAGGACGAGCTTCACGCCATGTGTGGAGCGTTTACACAGGAGGTCGGAGGAATATTTATGTTGGTGTTTGACGACGCCGGCAATCTGAAGATACAGACGAGGGCACTTGAGGATGACCTGTTATTTGACGACATAGGATGCGGACTCAAGGTCAAGAAGCTGCAGAATGAAAAGAAGGAGCTGTTCCAGAGTCTGGAGCTGTTCTATAAGATATTTATACAGGGTGTTGACATTAACAGTCTTGTAAATGAATGATATAAAATAATTGGAAGATCAGGAAGGAAAAAAGGGCATGTTATTTGCTATTGATGCTGGAAATACAAATATTACGATAGGACTGTTTGACGGAGAACGCCTGGAGAAGACCTTCAGGATGACCACCGGGATATCGAGAACATCGGATGAGTACGGAGTATTTCTGTGCGACTGGCTCAGAATGAGACAGTTGTCAACTGATGTTATAGATGAAGTTATAATCGCTTCGGTTGTTCCGAAGATCATGCATTCCCTGGTGAATGGCATAAAGAAATATTTTGGAATAACACCACTCATAGTTGAGCCGGGAATAAAGACGGGGATCAATATAGCGCTGCCAAACCCGAAGCAGCTTGGAGCTGACAGAATAGTTGACGCAGTTGCGGCTTATCATATGTATGGCGGACCGGTTCTCACGGTGGACTTTGGAACTGCCACAACGTACGACCTCATCAATGCCGATGGCGTGTTTGAGGCTGAGGTCACATCGCCGGGTATAAGGCTTATTGCAAATGCTCTGTGGACGGGAACAGCCAAGCTTCCTGAGATAGAGATAAAGGTGCCTGAGACGATACTGTGCAAGGACACGATATCCAGTATGCAGGCCGGTGTGTGCATGGGCTATATTGGCCAGACAGAGTATATAGTGAAGAGAATGCGCAAGGAGTCAGGATACGACAACATGAAGGTCGTGGCTACCGGCGGACTTGGAAAGATGATATATGAGAACACGGACTGCATAGATGTGTATGATCCGGATCTCACACTTCACGGACTCAGACTTATCATGGACAAGCAGAAATAAGTCGAATTTTGCAAATTATATATTATTATAGAAGCAATGGAGAAATTTATGGATTTCAGAGATAAATTGATCCTGGCGCCGATGGCTGGTGTATGTGACCAGCCATTTCGTCTTTTATGCAAGGAACAGGGCTGTGATATCCTGTACAGCGAGATGGTGAGCGCCAAGGCGATATATTATAAAAATAAGAACACGAAGCCGCTTCTGGCTATGGATGAGCGGGAGAAGCCATTTGGGCTGCAGCTCTTTGGCTCTGATCCTGAGATCATGGCGGAGATGGCAAAGAGGATAGAGAGCAACGGTTATTCGTTCATAGATGTAAATATGGGCTGCCCTGTGCCGAAGGTGGTCAACAATGGAGAGGGATCTGCGCTGATGAAGGATCCGGTTCTTGTTGGAAGGATAGTCGAGGCCATGGCAAAAGCTATAAGTATACCGCTGACCATCAAGATAAGAAGCGGATTTGATTCAGAGCATATAAATGCGCCTGAGATAGCACATATAGCCCAGGAGAGCGGGGCTGCCGCTGTGGCGGTGCACGGAAGGACAAGGCAGCAGTATTATCAGGGACATGCGGACTGGAGCGTCATAGCCAGGGTGAAGGAGGCGTGCATCATCCCGATCATTGGCAATGGCGATATAAACACTCCTCAGGACATCATAGACATGAGGGCGCAGACGAACTGTGACGGCTTTATGATAGGAAGAGGTGCGAGGGGCAACCCGTGGATATTCCGCGATATGAAATACTACTACGAGCATGGCGAGCTGCCGGACAAGCCTGACATATATGAAGTGAAGGATATGATGCTGAGACATGCGAGACTCATGGTTGAGTTCAAGGGTGAGTACACAGGTATCCATGAGATGAGAAAGCACGTGGCATGGTACTCAGTCGGAATGTATGATTCGGCAAAGCTCAGGAGCAATGTGAACCAGGTTGAGACTTACGAGGAGCTTGAGGAACTGCTCTGTAGATGGGCTGACAGCGCACCTGAAAAAGTCATTGTGAGTTAACATAAAAACAAAAAATGTAACAGAAAACAAAGATTTTATTAAAAACTCTAAAGTAAAAATATACAAGATGCTGATTTGTTTCAAAAATGTTACGGTACTAAAATGTAAAATATGCACAAAAATAGCATTTTAAAATGTTGCATGTTTACATTAACGGAATTAAAGATTTTATGCGAGTTGTGCATGATTTACAAAAATATCCACTTTGCTTGACCTTTCTTTTGACAGAGATTATAATAGCGTCATGAGTTAAATTTTAACGGTTTTGTAACAATTCTGAAACCGTAAAGAAATTAAGGAGAAAAGGTTATGCAAAAGTTTTCAGATTCATCACGTATGAAATCACAGAAACTAATGAAGACATCACTGAAAAGGAACGTAAAGAAGATTAGCATAGGAGCAGTACTCCTGGCAGTTGGATTTTCATCATACGCAGTTATCGCATCAGATGACAGCATGGTTTCATCCAAGGGCAAGGGAGTGTCGATCGCAGCAGCAGCAGGTAATACATTATACGCAGACAACACAGCAGACTATGGAGAGGCAACATCATCAGTTGCACTGGCAGATGGTACTCTGTCAGATGTCAACAAGACTGGTTCAGTAGCCCTCTCAAGCAAGAAGACAGTTAAGAAGACTTCAGCCATAAGCGGTGGAGTTCAGGAGAGCACAACAGAGGCTCGTGCAACAGAGGCTGCACAGCAGGCAGCAGATACAACAAAGTCAGAGCCTACCACACAGATGAAGGTTAAGGATAAGGATAAGTCAGCAGCAGGACTTCCTGACGATCAGATATCAGTTGATCCATCAACAGAGAAGTCAACAGATGGACTTCCTGATGACAAGGTTATCTATGTGAATGGTGAGACATCAGGTACATATCTCGGAACATTCTGGATTACGGCATATTGTCCATGTCCAATCTGCTGCGGTGAATACAGCAACATGGATAACCCGACAACAGCTTCAGGCGCACCTGCAGTCGAGGGTGTGACATGTGCAGCGCCAAGTAACTTTGCATTTGGTACAGAGCTTATAGTTGATGGTCATACATACACAGTTCAGGACAGGGGTGGAGCTATCAATGGCAATCATCTTGATATCTACTTCTCAAACCATCAGGCAGCTCTTAACTTCGCAACAGGCTACTATGATGTATATGTAAAGTAATAAAAAGCAGAAATTGTATACAGATATATTAAAGACCCGCCGTAAGGCGGGTTTTTAAATGCAGTGAGATAAGTGTTGGGAAAGTGTTGGAAAAGTCGCATGAATGAGGCGGGCTATAGCTTGTTTTTTATAAAATGCTGTGTTATAATGCACACGATTATTTGTAAGAATACAGGTGATTCTTGAGTTTAGTACATAACGAAATGTTTAAATATATTTATTAAGGAGATTGGCAAATGGAACTTATCTACAGAAGCACAAGAAATGCAAATGAGACAGCAACAGCATCACAGGCTATACTTAAGGGACTTGCTAATGAGGGGGGCCTTTTTGTACCAGATTCTATACCAGCACTTGATGTGTCTCTGGAAGACCTTGCAAAGATGAACTATCAGCAGGTTGCATACGAGGTTATGAAGCTTATGTTCACAGACTTCACAGAGGCTGAGCTTAAGCATTGTATAGATTCAGCATATGATTCAAAGTTTGATACACCGGTTATAGCACCACTTGTGAATAAGGCAGGAGCATATTATCTTGAGCTTTTCCATGGATCAACAATAGCATTCAAGGATATGGCACTTTCAATCCTTCCATATCTTCTCACAACATCAGCAAAGAAGAATGGCGTAAAGAATGAGATTGTCATCCTCACAGCAACATCAGGTGATACAGGTAAGGCTGCCCTTGCAGGATTTGCAGATGTTCCTGGAACAAAGATAATCGTGTTCTATCCAAAGCACGGTGTAAGCCCTATTCAGGAGAAGCAGATGGTTACCCAGAAGGGAGATAATACATTTGTTGTAGGTATCACAGGAAACTTCGATGACGCTCAGACTGGCGTAAAGAAGATGTTCTCAGATGCAGAGCTTGCAAAGTACATGGATGAGAAGGGATATCAGTTTTCATCAGCAAACTCAATCAACATCGGACGTCTTGTCCCTCAGATGGTATACTATGTATACGCTTACACAAGACTTGTTGCAGACGGAACCATCAAGGCAGGCGACAAGATCAACGTGGACGTTCCAACAGGTAACTTTGGTAATATCCTTGCAGCATACTATGCCAAGGAGATGGGACTTCCAATCGCAAAGTTCATCTGCGCATCAAATGACAACAAGGTTCTGTTTGATTTCTTCCAGACAGGAACATACGATAGAAACAGAGAGTTCATACTCACAACATCACCATCGATGGATATCCTCATTTCAAGCAACCTTGAGAGACTGATATACAAGATCGCCGGAAATGATGCTGAGAAGAACTCGGAGCTTATGAAAGAACTCACAACAGATGGAGTGTACACCATCACAGACGATATGAAGGCAAAGCTTGCTGAGTTCTATGGTGGATATGCAACAGAGGCAGAGACCGCAGCTACCATCAAAAAGGTATATGAGTCAGATGATTATATCATCGATACACATACAGCAGTTGCAGCTACAGTATATGAAAAGTATGTGGCAGAGACAGGAGATAAGACACCTACAGTCATCGCGTCAACAGCAAGCCCATACAAGTTCACAAGAAGCGTTATGAACGCTATAGACCCTGAGTATGATTCCAAGACAGACTTTGAGCTTGTCGACGAGCTTGAGAAGCTCTCAGGTGTAAAGGTACCTCAGGCTATAGAGGATATCAGATCAGCAAAGGTTCTCCACGACACAGTATGTGACAAGGAGGATATGCTTGCAGAGGTTAAGGGATTCCTTAATATCTAAAGCATAGTAAGAGACATAAGCTGGTATATCTGATAGGAAATAGGCAGATATAATATACGAATAAAGCATAAATACAATATTATAGATTGACAGTTCATTAGTACCATCCTGTCACTAAACAAAACTAGGACATAAGAAGATCAGAATGTCCTATTCTGGTCTTTTTTTGTGGTGAACAGTTGGATGCTTATAGGAGGAGTTATGTATAAGTTAAAGACAAAGGCAAGTTTTGACAGCGCCCATTTTTTGAAAGATTATGACGGCAAATGCAGCAATATCCACGGACACAGATGGACGGTGGAGATCAAGGTCGGTGCGGAGACTCTTGAGAGCGATACACAGAACAGAGGAATGGTGGTTGATTTCTCCAATCTGAAGAAGGATCTGAAGGAGATTGCGGATCACTTTGACCACAGCCTTATCATGGAAACGGGAAGCCTGAAGCAGGCGACGGAGGATGCGCTGTTAGCGGAAAATCTGAGAATCGTGAAGGTTGATTTCAGACCTACTGCTGAGAACTTCGCAAAGTATATATACGATGAGATGGCAGGCCGGGGCTACAAGGTCATAGAGGCAAGTGTGTATGAGACACCGAACAACGTGGCTTCTTATTGTGAGTAAATATATATGATAGGATTCCGGTGAGAAGCTGGAAGGTCTAAAAATCTGGAAGATGTGAGAGAATGGAGAATATACACCGGGAGAAAGGAAATACAGTCGTGAGCACATACAGAGTAGTAGAGAGATTTATAAGTATCAACGGTGAGGCTGCAAGAGCCGGAGAACTTGCCGTGTTCATAAGATTTGCGGGATGCAATCTTGATTGCGGTTACTGCGATACCAAGTGGGCAAATGAGGCAGGCGTTCCTTACGAGGAACTCACAGAGGATGAGATCATCGATTATGTCAGAAGAACAAAGGTGAAGAATGTAACCCTGACAGGTGGGGAACCGCTGATACAGAAGGACATAGATAAGTTGCTCCTTGCATTTGAGCTGGAGGATGATGTAAGGGTCGAGATCGAGACAAATGGAAGTGTGGATATCGCAGAGTTCAAGGCTCTTGGGGGAAATGTATCGTACACGCTGGATTACAAATGTCCATCCAGCGGCATGGAGAATGACATGTGCCTTGCAAATTATAACTATATAGACAAGAATGATTCGGTGAAATTTGTGGTCGGTTCACAGGAGGATCTGGAAAAATGTTTTGAGATAGTTAGGGAGTATGCGCTGGATGAGAAGACGAGAGTATTCATCAGTCCTGTGTATGGCAGCATAGATCCTGCGGATATAGTGGATTTTATGATCGAGAACGATATGAATGATGTGAAGCTTCAGTTACAGCTTCACAAGTTCATTTGGGATCCGGAAGAAAGAGGTGTATAAGATGGCGATAGATAAAGAGGCTATAAAGGAACACGTAAGAGGAATATTGATTGCCCTTGGAGATGATCCTGACAGGGAGGGACTTGTAGAGACTCCTGACAGGGTTGCGCGTATGTACGAGGAAGTATTTGAGGGAATGAACTACACCAATGACGAGCTGGCCGAGATGTTCGGCAAGACATTTGCTGAGGACGGAGTGGCAAGGCAGGCCGGTGACATGGTGTTTGTCAAGGATATAGAGGTGTTCAGCTACTGTGAGCATCACATGGCGCTTATGTACGACATGAAGGTGTCAGTCGCATACATTCCAAATGGAAGAGTGCTCGGACTTTCTAAGATAGCGAGGATTGCGGATATGGTGGCGAAGAGACTTCAGCTCCAGGAGAGGATAGGCTCGGACATAGCCTACGTCATATCCAAGGCTGCTGGAACTGAGGACGTGGCGGTCATGATAGAGGCACATCACAGCTGCATGACGGCAAGGGGCATCAAGAAACCGGGAAGCAAGACCATGACGACCACTCTCAGGGGAAGATTTGAGAGCGACACAGCTCTGCAGAACAAGTTGCTGATGATGTACAATGCGGGAAGATAGTCATCGATACACTGAATTGATAATGGGGAATTGGTTTATACGGGACTGTTATAATGCGGCCTGGAATATCATATTTGATTATATATGGAGGATGAGATTATGCAGAATTTGAAGAATAAGGATGAGGCAGTTGTAGTATTCAGTGGAGGACAGGACAGCACAACGTGTCTGTTGTGGGCACTCAAGAAGTATAAGAAAGTGTACGCCGTATCATTTGACTATGGACAGAGACATGCGTTAGAGCTTGAGTGTGCTAAGGAGATCGCGGACAAATTCGGAGTGGAGCATCACATACTCGACATGAGCCTGTTGAATCAGCTTGCGCCAAATTCACTGACAAGAACAGATATGAAGGTTGACGAAAATGCACCTGAGGAGGGCACGCCGAATTCATTTGTCGATGGAAGAAATATGCTATTTCTTACATTTGTAGCAATATTTGCCAAACAGAGGGGAATATCTGATATAATAACAGGAGTGTCCCAGAGTGACTTCTCAGGATACCCGGACTGCAGGGATATATTTATCAAATCGTTAAATACAACACTTAACCTTGCAATGGACTACGAGTTTGATATAATAACACCATTGATGTGGATCGATAAGATGGAGACATGGAAGATGGCTGATGAGCTGGGCGGACTGGATGTTATCAGAGATATGACACTCACATGTTACAATGGCATCAAGGGCGAGGGCTGCGGACATTGTCCATCATGCAAGCTCCGCAAGAAGGGGTATGATCTGTACATGAAGTACAAGGAGGATCACAAGTAAATAAGCAGTATCAAAGGGAAAGGTTGTGTTATTGAAAGTATGAAGAATATGCTGTTCATCATGAATCCCAAAGCGGGTAGGACTACTCTGAAGAATTCTTTGGTGGATGTGCTGGAAGTGTTCTGCAATAACGATTATGCGGTCAGGACATATCTTACGAAATCGGCAGATGACGCAGAGAGAATTGTTCAGGAGGAAGGTGCAAACTACGATGTGATCGTATGTGCGGGGGGCGATGGAACCCTGGGCAACACAGTTACAGGATATATGAAGAGCGGGATAAGGGTTCCACTTGGATATATTCCGTGTGGCTCCACCAATGACTTTGCAAGGAGCATGGACATACCGAGAGAGACGGTAGAGGCGGCTGAGATGATAGTGAAGGCAGAGCCGTTCTCCATAGATATAGGAAGTCTGAACGACAAGAACTTTGTTTATGTCGCAGCTTTTGGAATGTTCTCAGATACATCATATGCAACGCCGCAGAATATGAAGAATATATTTGGACATGCGGCATATGTATTGCAGGGGATAAAAAGCTTGGCAAATGTACCATCTTACAAGATGAAGGCTACAATAGACGGGGACGAGCAGGAAGGCGAGTTTATATTCGGTATGGTGTCCAACTCGGTATCCGTTGGAGGGTTTAAGAGTATAACCCGAAAAGGAGTTGAGTTCGATGACGGACTTTTTGAGGGAGTACTGATAAGGACAATGAAGACACCGGCTGATCTGGAGAGAGTGGTCAGGGCACTCCTTACAGGTGATGTGAATGAGAGGAGCATGGTTTCATTCAGGGCTCACAGGGTCAAGTTTGATGCAGAGGATCCGGTTGCATGGACATGTGATGGTGAGTTCGGCGGAGAATATAAGGAGACCAAGATACACATCCACAGGAGAGCGATAGATCTTCTGGTCGTTCAGGAAAGCGAACAGGATGAGGTTATAGAATAATAGAATCGAGGATTTTACAATGGGTAAATATTTTGGAACAGATGGATTCAGAGGCGAGGCAAATGTAGACCTTACAGTGGAGCATGCCTATAAGGTTGGAAGATACCTTGGCTACTACTATGGCAAGCAGCATGAGGATGGAAAGGCTCATGTCGTCATCGGAAAGGATACGAGACTTTCAAGCTACATGTTCGAGTATTCTCTGGTTGCGGGACTTACAGCCAGCGGAGCTGATGTATACCTGATGCATGTAACACCTACACCTAGTGTGTCTTATATAGTCCGCACAGGTGATTTTGACTGCGGTATCATGATCTCAGCCAGCCATAACCCATACTATGACAATGGAATCAAAGTAATCAATGGTCAGGGCTACAAGCTTGAGGCTGCCATCGAGAATGAGATCGAGCAGTATATAGACGGTGAGCTTGGCGAGATACCATTTGCAAAGAAGGACAGCATCGGTAAGACCACCGACTACACAATGGGAAGAAACAGATATATAGGTTATCTGCTCACGATTCCTACCAGACCTTTCAAGGGAATGAGAATTGGTCTTGACTGTGCAAATGGTGCGTCATATCTGGTTGCAAAGTCGGTGTATGACGCTCTCGGAGCAAAGACATATGTCATCAACAATGAACCAAATGGAACAAACATCAACACGGACTGTGGTTCAACACACATTGAAAAGCTTCAGGCATTTGTCAAGGAGAAGGGACTTGATGTGGGATTTGCATTTGATGGTGATGCGGACAGGTGTCTTGCAGTGGACGACAAGGGCGAGATCGTGGATGGAGACAAGATACTCTATGTCTGCGGTCGTTATCTGAAGGATAAGGGCGAGCTGAACAACAATACCATCGTCACAACTATCATGTCCAACCTTGGACTTTACAAAGCACTTGACAAGAAGGGCATCAACTATGAGAAGACGGCAGTCGGTGACAAGTACGTGTTCGAAAATATGATGGAGCATGGACATTCCATCGGCGGCGAGCAGTCAGGACATATCATCTTCTCCAAGTATGCAACAACCGGTGACGGTGTCCTCACCTCACTGATGATCATGGAGACTATACTTGGACGTAAGGTCAAGCTCTCAGAGCTGTTCCACAGCCTGACGATATATCCACAGCTCCTTGTGAATGTCAAAGTTTCAAGCAAGGATGCAGTCATGAACGATGCTGATGTGCTGAAATTGAACGATGAGATAGCAGCAGAGCTTGGAGACGACGGAAGACTTCTTCTCAGACAGAGCGGTACAGAGCCTGTCATCAGAGTTATGGTCGAGGCAGCCACAGATGAGCTGTGTGAGAAGTATGTATACAAGATGGTGGATCTCATAAAGGCAAAGGGATACGCAGTGGAGTAGAGAGTGGTATAAAAGCTCAAAAGATACAAAGTACGTAAAATTTGTATCTTTTGGGCTTTTTTCAATTCCAGGTGGAAGCCGGAAGGACTATGTGGTAACCTGCCGCGTCAGGAGAGAAGCACAGCGCGACCGGTGAGGCGAGGTTGTGACAGAGAGATGTGGATTTTCTCAAGTTTAAATAGATAAATACTTGCGAAACATACTGCTGTTGGTGAAAATGCATGAAAAAAGTGGGGTATAATCCTAAAAATGATAGAATTTATCTGTTGACATGTTGTGGTAAAACAGATAAAGTTTTATGTGGTGAAAGATATGACTGTTACCAGACATACGATGAGAATTATGTGGCCGTGACAGTTACAATAATATAACATGAGAGGCATATATTTATGAACGAATGTTTAAGATCCCATTATTATGACGAGGACGAGATGCACGAGATGCACGAGGAGTGCGGAGTCTTCGGTATCTATGATTTCGATGGAAATGATGTGGCGAACACGATCTATTATGGTCTGTTTGCATTGCAGCACCGTGGGCAGGAGAGCTGCGGTATAGCGGTGTCAGACACTGCTGGTCCTAAGGGCAAGGTCAGCTCCTTAAAGGGCATGGGTCTTGTGAATGAGGTGTACACACCTGATTCACTGAGCAAGCTAAAGGGAAATATCGGCGTGGGTCATGTGAGATATTCAACAGCCGGTGCCAGCACTATAGAGAATGCACAGCCACTGGTTCTCAATTATGTAAAGGGAACTCTGGGACTTGCACACAACGGCAATCTGGTAAATGCTCCTGAGCTTAGACGTGAGCTGGAACTCACAGGCGCTATATTCCAGACTACAATTGATTCTGAGGTAATAGCTTACCATATAGCCAGGGAGAGAGTTAAGTGCGGTTCCGTTGAGGAGGCTGTCACTAGAGCTCTCAAGAAAGTAAGGGGATCATATTCACTTGTCATCATGAGTCCTAGAAAGCTTATTGGAGCCAGAGATCCATTTGGTTTCAGACCGCTTTGTATAGGAAAGCGTGATAACGCATACATACTGGCATCTGAGAGCTGTGCGCTCGATACAATAGGTGCCGAATTTGTCAGGGATGTGGAGCCTGGAGAGGTTGTAACCATATCACCTGAGTATGGAATCCAGTCGTACAAGAACATGTGCCAGGAGCAGCATGCAAGATGTATATTTGAGTATATATACTTTGCGAGACTTGATTCAGTCATAGATGGAATGTCTGTGTACGATTCGCGTATCACAGCCGGAAGATGCCTTGCAAAGGACAGCCCGGTTGACGCTGATGTGGTAGTTGGCGTTCCTGAATCGGGAAATGCAGCGGCCATGGGCTATTCACTTGAATCGGGTATTCCATATGGAACGGCATTTGTCAAGAATGGATATGTGGGAAGAACATTCATAAAGCCACAGCAGAGCCAGAGAGAGTCCAGCGTGCGTGTTAAGCTGAACGTCCTTAAGGAGGCTGTAAATGGCAAGCGTGTCATAATGATAGATGACTCTATAGTTCGTGGAACTACGAGTGACAGAATAGTTGGCATGCTCAGGGAGGCAGGAGCGACAGAGGTCCATGTAAGGATCAGTTCACCTCCATTCCTGTATCCATGCTACTTTGGAACTGACATTCCGGACAGAGAACAGCTCATAGCATACAACAGGTCTGTAGATGATATATGCAAGATCATAGGCGCCGACTCTCTGGCGTACCTGAAGATGGAGAGACTTCCGGAGCTCTCAGGCGGAAGACAGTACTGCCATGGATGCTTCAGCGGCCAATATCCTATGAAACCGCCTACAGAGGACATCAGAGGTGACCACGAGGATTTCAAGAGAGGATCGGAGTCTCACATTATATCATGAGGAGGGGCCCGCGTAAGCGGGAGGAGTCCTGGTGATAGCGCACGAAAGTGCGCACTTGTCGGAAGACAATAAAGTAAAAATTCGGAATCATATCAGCGGAAAAGCAGATATTGATTCCGAATTTCTGGTTTATGCAAAAAAAGCATGGAAATAATCTGAAACCCATGTATAATAGTTGTGTGATAAGATATAAAAGCATTTGTCAGCTGGCAGATGCGGGAGACTACAGGAAGAAAGAGGTAAAGACATGAGTAAGGACAAGTACGAAAGCCCACTGTGTGAAAGATACGCTAGTAAGGAAATGCAGTATATTTTCTCACCTGATATGAAGTTTAAGACATGGAGAAAGCTGTGGATAGCTCTTGCTGAGACAGAGAAGGAGCTTGGTCTCAAGGACGAGAACGGCAATCCAAGAATCACAGATGAGCAGATCGAGGAGCTCAAGGCTCACGCTGATGACATCAACTATGATGTTGCCAGAGAGAGAGAAAAGCTGGTTCGTCACGACGTAATGAGCCACGTATATGCATACGGTGTTCAGTGCCCTAAGGCAGCAGGAATAATCCACCTTGGAGCAACAAGCTGCTATGTAGGCGATAACACAGACGTTATCGTTATGACAGAGGCATTAAAGCTTGTCAGAAAGAAACTCATCAATGTTATAAATGAGCTGGCAAAGTTCGCAGATCAGTATAAGGATCTTCCAACTCTTGCATTTACACATTTCCAGCCTGCACAGCCAACGACAGTCGGCAAGCGTGCAACACTCTGGATGCAGGAGCTGCTCCTTGACCTCTCTGATATAGAGTACATGATCAGCCAGCAGAAGCTTCTCGGATCAAAGGGAACAACTGGAACACAGGCAAGTTTCCTTGAGCTCTTCGGAGGAGATCACGAGACAGTGAGAAAGATAGATGGAAAGATCGCTGAGAAGATGGGATTTGCTGAGTGCTATCCTGTATCAGGCCAGACATATTCAAGAAAGGTCGACTCAAGAGTTCTTAATGTGCTCTCAGGCATCGCACAGAGTGCACACAAGTTCTCAAATGATATCAGACTTCTCCAGCACTTAAAGCAGATAGAGGAGCCATTTGAGAAGAACCAGATTGGTTCATCAGCTATGGCATACAAGAGGAATCCAATGAGAAGTGAGAGAATCGCATCACTTGCCAATTATGTAATGTGCGACGCGCTCAATCCTGCTATCACAGCCGCAACACAGTGGTTTGAGAGAACACTGGATGACTCAGCAAATAAGCGTATCTCAGTTCCAGAGGCATTCCTCGCAGTTGATGGAATCCTTGATCTGTACCTGAACGTTGTTGATGGTCTTGTGGTATATGACAAGGTTATCTATCAGTGCTTCATGAAGGAGATTCCATTCATGGCAACAGAGAATATCATGATGGATGCTGTTAAGCGTGGCGGCAACCGTCAGGAGCTTCATGAGAAAATCAGAGAGTACTCAATGCTTGCTGGTGAGCAGGTCAAGAAGTACGGAAGAGAGAATGATCTCGTTGACCGTATCGCAGCAGACCCTGATTTTGGTATGACAAAGGAGGAGATCGTATCTATCCTTGAGCCAAAGAACTTCGTAGGTCGTGCTCCTGAGCAGACAAGAGAGTTCCTTGCAGAGGTCATTCAGCCTATCCTCGATGAGAACAAGGATATCCTCGGTGTTACTGCGGAGATCAATGTATAAAGATATGAATTAAAAAATATATAGAGTAAAGATGACGCTGGCGCATTTGCAGTGTTGATATGTCTGTTCTGTCATGGACATATCAACAAGCTTATGTGCCGGCGCTTTTTATATATTGAATGGGTGTCATTTTGCGGCGGAATGCGGATTACATGGACTGACAGACAGCTCAATTCTACGCATAAAAATTCTTGTCGTAATTTCATTAGATTTGCATTTGCTAAGGTACGAATAGGTACATTCTAAGGTTTACATTTGGAAATAGATGTGTTAGTATGGTTAGCGAAAACTAACCTAAAAATTAATACAAAAGAGTGTTAAAGGGGCAAAAGAGATGTTGGTGACAATAGTTGCGGCGGTAATTGTTATGGTGGCCTATTTCCTTCTTCTGTACGGAATGGTCGCATTTGTACAGGATAAGAGATTTATGAGCACAGCACCGAAGGAGAATCTGGCGGTGATTCCTGACAGAAAAGAGAGATTTCGCGGAGCTCATGCGGTTGGTTGGTGTATAGAAGTAGTTGCACTTCTGCTGTTTATAGGAGCTATCGTGCTTAGCGTGTGGGATGGCGTACGGCATGATTTCGGCTACTGGAAGTTCTTCGCGCGATTCATAGTGATAATGTATGTGATGGAGATCTATGATATAGGTTTCTTTGACTGGGTGCTGCTCTGTCATTCAAACTTCTTCCCACGTTATTATCCGGAGGTCAAGGGAGTTGTGGGACCTCATATGTTCGGATACAATATGAAGATGCATGTTATGCACTTTATTATATATATTCCTATCTGCGCTGTGGTCGCCGGGGTGTGTATGCTGTTTTAGAAAAGACTAAATCTACTTAGGTTATCTTTTGATATAGTCATGATAGTTATTGAACAGCCTTGGAATGATATAGTATAATATTATCAATAATAATTGGAGGTTGATAGTATGCCAGAAATATCACTGTTTTATGGAATCAGAATAACTATGTATTATGATGATCATAATCCGCCACATTTTCATGCAGAATATAACGGAAATAAAGCTATAATAGATATAAATGAAGCACGGGTTATAAAAGGTGCATTGCCTTCAAGGCAGTTAAAGCTCATACTTGCATGGTGCGTAATTCATCAAGATGAGTTAATGCAGAATTGGGAATTATCGAAGGATGGTTTGCCATTAAACAGAATAAATCCATTGATTTAAAAATTTATATACTATACAGAGAGGGGGAATTGGCATGATATATGATATAGTGCAAGTGGTTCCATTTGATGATTATACAGTATATGTGTATTTTGAGGATGGCAAAATTGTATGTTATGACGCAAAACCACTACTGGATAAGAAAGTGTTTGAACCGCTTAGAGACAAAGATTTCTTTTTGAATTCATGTACAATTTTGAATGGAACTTTGGCATGGGATGTGACAGGAACGAGGGATACATCAAAATGTCTGGATATTGATCCGGATACGTTATATGAATTGGAAAATGTTAAAGAGAAAATAGCGTAACATAAATCGGTATACAGTAAACTATAAATAGCTGGTGTATGGACGAAACGTCTGTGCGCCAGTTTTTTTGTGCAGACAATAATACAGAGTTTGTATATGCACAGGATTTGGGTGGCTGTCGGGGCAACTATGAAAAAACTGATCAGCGTGATATAATGAGCATTGTTCGATGTATTTATGAAATATAAGGGGATATATTATTATGATGAAACTGACAAAGGAAGAACAGCACAGGCAGTGCATAAAAGAGATCAAAGCGACGCTGCTTGTGGTATTTATATGTTTTTTATGGCATGTGCTAACCGCGTTCCTGCTAAATGGCACCGGGGGGACGGTGTTCCATATGCCGGCGTGGTTTGTGGTTTCGGTGCTTGGAACAGTGGTGCTTGCGGTGATCGGGGTATTCTGGCTGCTTAAGTTTGTGTTCGTAGATTTCCAATATGAAGAGGATGAGAGTGAGGGTGAAAATGAACAGTAATCAGATATTGATCTTATCGGTTTTTCTCGGATATCTGTTATTCAATATTGTGGTGAGCTTTGTCTATAGCAGAAGGGCGGAGAAAAGTCTGCACACAACGTCCGAGAAGAAGTATTTCATAGGCGGAAGAAATATGAACGGAATCGTCCTAGCTATGACGATCATGGCGACATACACTTCCGCAAGTTCATTTATATCAGGGCCGGGTGCAGCAGGTCTTACATATGGATATGCACAGGCGTGGATAGCTGCTATCCAGGTCCCGGTCACATTTCTGGTACTAGGTGTACTTGGAAATAAGCTTGCGATAGTGTCCAGACGAACGGGCGCTGTGACAGTGGTGGGCTACTTCAAGGCGAGATACAAGAGCGATGCGCTGGTGGTCATCACGAGCCTTGGACTTATAGTTTTCTTCATAGCACAGATGATAAGTCAGTTTACGGGAGGGGCCACACTTATAGCATCCATAACGGGAATGGATCATGTGACTTCACTTTTGATATTTGGCACAGTCGTGATATTGTACACAGCCATCGGCGGATTCAGTGCGGTTGTCATAACTGACACGATTCAGGGAATAGTAATGTGTATCGGAACATTCCTGTTTATATTCTTTGTCTTAAGGAGCGGGGGCGGTCTTGCAGCGATAGATGCCGGTCTTCAGACAAATCTGCCGGAGGTATACGATGACATTTTCTCGAAATACACGCCAGGAGGGCTGCTCAGCTATTGGGTGCTTGTGGGATTTGGAACGCTGGGGCTTCCCCAGACTGCTGTGCGCGCCATGGGATTTAAGGATACGAAGAGCATGCACAGAGCGATGTGGATCGGAGTTCTCACATGCAGCTTTGTGATCGTGGGAATGCATCTTGCAGGAACATGGGCTGGCGCACTTGTCGATACGGACAATCTTCCAACTTCGGATTATTTTATACCATATATAGTACAGAAGATCATGCCGCCTGGAATAGCAGCGGTATTCCTCGCAGCGCCGATGGCAGCAGTCATGTCGACAGCGGATTCGCTCCTCATACTTGCCACAGCAGCTATAGTGAAGGATCTGTGGAAGAATTACGTGGTGGGTGATGATCCGGTGAAAAATGAGAAATACGACAAGAATGTCAAGCTGGTGAGCACGATACTTACGATGTTGCTCGGCGTGGTGGTGATGGTTCTCACGATCAATCCGCCGGATATAATTTTCATGCTCAATATGTTTGCATTTGGCGGACTTGAATGCACATTCTTTTGGCCCCTTGTGGGAGGTCTGTTCTGGAAGAAGGGAACTAAGCAGGCGGCGGTGTGCAGCAGCGTAGGCGCAATCGCAACATATATATTTGCAACGTATTTTATCAAGATCGCTGGGATAAATGCGGTCGTGTGGGGACTGATGGTAGGTGCGGTGCTGTACTTTGGAATTGGATTTGTAACGGGAAGAAAAGGACTTGATCCGGATATTCTAGACAAGTGCTTTTGATATGTGCGCAGGATGTATGAACATGAAAATAGAGTTGAAAGGTAAAATGAAGCATGAATGAGATAAACGACAACAAAAAAGCTATGTCCGAGGATGTGAAACAGGCGCTGATAAGGTTTAACAAGGACAACATCTATGTCCAGAACCTGAAGATAGAGCTGGCCGATATGAGCCTTGGATATGTGAAGGGCAAGATGATGGTCACAGAGGATGTCCTGAATCCATATGGTTCTGTGCATGGTGGATGCCTGTACTCACTTGCGGATATAGTGAGCGGGATCGCAGCATGTACCTACGGAAAGTTTTCTTCAACTATAGATGGAACCATGACATATATAGCTCCGGCTATGAACACGGAGTATCTCATATGCGAGGGAATGGAGATCCGCCAGGGCAAGAAGGTGTCACTGTACGAGGCAAATATTTACGATGACAAGGGACAGCTTGTAGACAAGGCAAGGTTCTCATTCTACATGATGAACCGTTCTGTTGTGGAATAGATGGGAGATGTAAGGCAAGGTGAAATATACAAATGTTATCTCAGGCAAGTTCGTAGAAAGGCCAAACAGGTTCACAGCCCATGTGGAGATAGACGGAGTTACAGAGACCGTGCACGTAAAGAACACAGGGAGGCTTAGCTGTCTGCTGATACCGGGGAACACGGTCAGCCTTGAGAAGTCTGCAAATCCAAACCGCAAGACGAAATACGATCTCATAGCGGTGGAGGATCCAAAGCTTGGCTGGGTAAACGTGGACAGTCAGGTGCCGAATAAGGTGGTTTTGGAATGGCTTAAAACTAAGGATTATGACTTTATAAAGCCGGAGTATGTATACGGGGATTCCAGGATTGATTTCTATATGGAAAAGGATGGCACGAAGTATCTCATGGAGGTCAAGGGCTGCACTCAGGAGATTGATGGGATAGGATATTTCCCGGATGCACCCACCGACAGGGGAGTCAGGCATTTGCGGGAGCTGATGAAGGCGGTCTCCGAGGGATATAAATGCTATGTTGCATTTGTCATTCCGATGACAGGGATAACTGAGGTCAGGCCAAATGCGGAAATACACATGGAGTTCGCGGAGACTTTCTATGAGGCGAAGGCTGCCGGTGTGGAGGTGTTAAATCTCACATGCCGGGTTACACGGGATGAGCTGGAGATAGTGGAGTAGTGAGATAGGTGAAAATGATAAGCAAATATACGTTTGATATGCAAGCTGCTAAATGCTAGTATAATACCCAAAGGTGCTACCGATAGACGGTTAGCCTTGATATATGAATGGTATAAAATAACTGCTCACAGTTTACCAGGCTGGGCGGTTATTTTTTTGCCTTATTCTTGCTCTTAGAGCCAACGGCATAACCAAGATTAAAGCAAGTAAGACATAAGCTGATAATGGCTATAAAAAGCTCTGTTGTAAGCATAAGCAAAAACCTCCTTGATAGATTTCCATAAATGGATTTTCTGTGTAAACACAGGCTACAAACTCCTGTGGTGAAGGTTAACCGCCTACCGAATAGGGGAGCTCCACCACTTGAAGGCTTGTGTGTGCAGATCATGGCAGGCTGTCGTAGATGGTAAGTGATTTAGAAGATATAAGTAGCTTTGGTGAGAAATATGTGACAAAAATAGATGAAATTATTTCAAGACATGTTGTGATATAACATAGTTGTAACAGCTCGACCTAATAAGATATAATCTTAGGAGGAAACGAGGTATGTTACAGATGAATCAACATTATGAACCAGAATTTAAGAAGATTGTTCGTCTTCATCTTGAAGAGGGAAGATCCCTCAAAGGTCCTGCAGCAGAATACGGAGTATCGCATGCAAGTATCTCAAATTGGACAAATCAATTCCGTGAAGAATGCCAAGCTAACGAAGAAACCAAAGCCGATTATGATTACATGAAGGAGAATCTTCAGCTCAAAAAGCAGCTTGCAGAACTTCAAAAGGAAAATGACTTCCTAAAAAAAGCAGCGGCATTCTTTGCGAAGGAAATCGAAAAGCTGATTATCATCAAAAGAAGGATGAAATCAAAAACTCTATTCGAAAAATATATCACTCTCATGGCAGAGTTGGTGGTCATAGAACCATACATGCGTATCTGATTCGTATAGGACACGATATCAGTCGCTTAACGGTTCACAAATATATGAATACCGAAATGCAGTTGTTCTCAATCTCCAGGAATAATAAACTGGAGTACGAACATGGTGTTGCGCATAAAGTATATGAGAACAAACTGAATCAGGATTTTCATGCAGATGCGATCAACCAAAAATGGTGTACAGATTTTACTTATCTTTTTTTGACAGATGGCAGCAAGCGTTACAATTGTACTATTCTTGACTTACATGACCGAAGTGTTATTGCAAGCATAACTGATAGAAATATAACCTCTGATTTAACGAAAAGGACCTTAGAGAAGGCTATTCATTCCCAACCTGGAATCGATTTAAGTAAGCTTCTGGTTCATTCAGATCAAGGAAGTCAGTACACTTCAAAAGAGTTCACCGAATTTTGTGAGAAACTCGGTATTACTCAAAGTATGAGCAAAGCAGGATATCCATATGACAATGCTCCTATGGAAAGATATTTCAATACGTTGAAAAATGATCTTATTTACCAGCATTATTATCATACAGAAGATGAGCTCTACACAGCTATCGAAGAATTTGCGTATGTACAATATAATCATGTACGTCCGCATTCTTATAATAATTACAAAAAGCATTACGAGGCACGCTACGGGGTTGCATAAACCCTGTGGCAGAATTTAGGTCGTAGTGTTACAAAAAAGCTTGACCACAACAATAGCTATAAAAGATTATATATTAGCAAACTATGATTCTTCAATAATTCAAGAATCATTAGAAAACTTGGAATATTACAAAATAGATATTATTATGTCGTTTTCAGAGAGTGTGACTGGTAAAAGAAATGTAAACAGTGGTGAAAAGAGTTGTTCTGAAATACAATATTATATGCAAAACTTAATGAAAAAGGCTAAAGAATTTGACGTTTCAAAGTTGAATATTGAGGTTATCGGCATAAAGAGAGATTGTAGAAAGGTGAAGATAGTCTTAGAAGATAGTTTGGGATATTTTAATATTAAGGGTTTAGCAGAAAATGATTTGTTCGCAGAACAATTATCAGAAGAATTAGTGAATATTGGGACAAGTATGAAGTAAATATGAAAAAGGTATTGTGTTATGTAGCGTTGTTTTGCATGGACAATACCTTTTTTGTTTTTTTATTACATAAAAAAGTGCAAATACACAAAAAATAGTAATGTTTATTGAAGTAAAAATAATTTAGTGGTAAAATAACATTGCCAAAATTCGTGCAACGCACAAAAACAAGGAGTGATACTATGGAGATTAAGAGAGACTCATACCTTGAACAATTAAAGATAAGAAAAGATAACGGAATGATTAAGATTATCACGGGAATCAGGAGATGCGGCAAATCATTCCTGTTATTTGTGTTGTTTAAGAAATATTTATTGGAAAATGGTGTAGATAATGACCACATCATTGAAATTGCTTTAGATGGCATTGAAAATGAGGAGCTGAGAGATCCAAAGAAGTGTTATCAGCATATTAAAGAGCGGGTGGAAGATGACCGGAAGTATTATCTGCTCTTGGACGAAGTACAGTTTATGCCACGATTTGAGGAAGTGCTGAACAGTTTGCTTCGTATCAGTAACATTGATGTGTATGTAACCGGCAGTAATTCTAAATTTTTATCTAGTGACATTGTAACTGAATTTAGAGGCAGAGGAGATGAGATAAGAATTTATCCGTTGTCTTTTGCAGAGTTCTATGCGGCTTATGATGGAGATTATGATGATGCTTGGGAAGAATATATGATATACGGTGGTTTACCACAAGTGGCACAATTTTCTGTAGAACGCCAGAAGGCTGAGTATCTTAAAAATATTTTTACCAATGTTTATATCAAGGATGTGGTAGAGCGAAACAGAATTCAAAATGTTGATGAGATTGGAACTTTGGTGGACGTTCTTGCTTCTGCCATAGGAGCACCTACCAATCCAACAAAAATATCAAATACTTTCAAAAGTGAGAGAGGGATCAATTACAGCAATAAAACTATATCCAATCATATTGATTATTTGACAGAGGCATTTTTGATTTCTAAAGCGGACCGGTATGATATTAAGGGGAGAAAATATGTAGGAGCCAATCTGAAATACTATTTTTCGGATATAGGACTTAGAAATGCCAGACTAAACTTCAGACAGCAGGAGCCGACTCATATTATGGAGAACATTGTTTATAATGAGCTGCTTGTGCGTGGTTACAATGTGGATGTTGGTATTGTGGATGTATTTGCAAAGAATAGTGAAGGAAAGAGGGTTCATAAGCAATTAGAGGTTGATTTTGTAGTGAACCAGGGCAGTCAGAGATATTACATTCAGGTGGCTTATGATATGACCTCTGAGGAAAAGCAGACGCAGGAACTTAATTCATTCCGAAATATTCCGGATTCATTTAAGAAGATTGTTATAGTGAATGGAACGAAAAAGCCTTGGAGAAATGAGGAAGGATTCGTGTTCATGGGCATGAAATATTTTCTGCTCAATGAGGATAGTTTGGAGTTTTAGTATGTAAGGAGATAATATATTCCGATATAGAAATATGGATATAAAGTTATGAGGCAGAGAAATGGCAACGGTTGTGTATTCTAATGAAGAAGATGATATGTGTTCTTTGGTGATAGATGGAGAAGAATATGTTGAAGATGAAGAAAGGGCAATTATCCCAAAAGCTGTATTAAAACAAATAAGAGTTGAGGATATTCCGGATAATTTTCAAATTGAAATATGTGAGTCAAAAGATTCTTCAGTAATAATGGTATCTGTTCCTATGACTTTTGTAAAAGTTGGTAAAAATGAGTTTCAGGTTATTTATGATGAACTTATTACTAGAAAATATTGGGATGGACCAATAGGACTTAAACTATATATGGAGACAAAAAGGGATGTAATAGAAGAGCGTTCAAAAGAGGTAGGGGGATATCCATTTAGAAAACTATGATGATGATGGAGCTTATATCCATTTGGCATATAGTACAAAAATTTATACGGATGATATGAGTGAATTGCTGAGTAATATGGAACAGATATATTGCAAAATAGAAGGTGCAACAGATATTACTTTAGGTTCTCCGTTTTCTAAAATAGATGATTGTGCAAAAGAAAATGAATTTACAATTAAGATATTACTTCCATTGTTTCGTAAGTTGGGATTTGCAAATGTAAAATATAATCATGGAAACAAGGAATTTGGAAAAGATATTACATTTGCACGCAGAACAGAATTTGATGATTATGAGTATTATGGAGTGTAGGTAAAGTATGGAGATGTATCTGGTGGTGCTCAGGGAGAGATTAACGAATTGATTCAACAAGCGAAAGACTCTTTTTCAATGCCATATTATGATGTGTATTCAAGAAATAAAGTAAGGATATCTAAAGTTATTATTGCGATTTCAGGAAAATTTACGCAAAATGCAGTGAAAAAAATAATAGAAGGTGTGACGGAATACCCTTTAAAGAATAACTTGATTTTTCTGGATAAGGAAAAAATAGAGGGATTAATGAGTAAGTACAATGGAATTTAAGTTTTGTGTTGAAAATATAAAGATTTGGGAGGTATTCATTCAATGGAGGGAGAAAAGAATATAGATCCATTAGTTACCATGCAACAGGAACTGTGTGATATGTGGGGAATTAACAACCAAACAAAGTATGTATTCTATTATGATGAAAGCAACAATTGCAGAAAGTTTTGGGTTGATGACAGTAAGCAGCAGTTTAATACGGATCATACAGCTGACTTTGTGCTCGCAGGGTTAGTAAGAAAAGAGGAAGAAAAAGTAGAAGCTTCGCTTGAAACATTCCGCAAACCATTAAAGTTGCAAGCAAATGTAGAAGAGATTAAGTTTAAAAAACTGTATGCAAAAGGTGATTTTTTACAGTGTGTGAATGAAAGACGATTATTTGAAACTTTATCATGGATAGATAAATCGCCCTTTTATATTCATTACACTAATGTGAACAATTTATTTTATACACTTGTTGAAATATTCGATTCCATTGTAAAACCTGATGAGATAAGTGAATTTGGATATGACTATTTTAAAATGAAGAGTGTATTTTATTATATGTTTAAAGGGAAAGCAGACGCATTACAAATCTTGATGTTCAAATATAAGTACCCCAATATACAGCGGGAGGATGTAGAAGCATTTTGTAATGACTTACTGTTCTTGCTCGGGAGCAGGAGAGAAATGAAGGAAGAGGAAAAGTTTCTAGCAGGAATGCTTGCCAGGGCAGCAGAGAGTGATGAATTAGTATTTTTACATGATAACGATGATTATGTTATGCAGGAAAACTATGCGGAATTCTATGCTGACCCTATCCGAAAATATCAGAAGTCAAGGCACATATTTGATGAGGAAACGACAGTACAGGACATAGTAAAAAAGCAGATAGCAATGGGGGAGAATATGGCAGATAATTTCAAGTTTGTGAAATCTGAGACAGACATATTCGTGCAGTTATCGGATGTAGTAGCAGGAATTTTAGGAAAACTGTTTAAGTACATAAATTCCACAAGTGTAAATCAGCGTAGAAGAGATGTTGAAGGTTTATCAAAGCTTCAGGTTGAAAATATTTTACTGATTGATAAGCTACGTATGGAAGCTGATCGGGAGAATCCTGGATTTTTATGTTCGATTGGTCCTGGGGATGGGATAGGAATACTTAATAGATTTTTCGAAATGGTAAAGAGCAGAAAAGAAAAATAGTTTGAATCGGGAGGTTTGATGATATGGATGTTTTTGCAATAGAAAAAGGAAAGGCACTGAAACTTTCAGTAGATGAATTTGAAAAACAGACATGCCATGATTATCCTTATTACAGAACTAATAAGGATAAACGACTTTCTTTGTATGCGATTTGTCCTGAATGTGGAAATCCAATTCAGATTGTCAATATGTATGGGGAAGAAATGATGCAGAATGTAACCCATAAAGTAACTCTTTATGGGAAACATACAGGTCGAGCGGTAGAAGGCTTTCCGTATTGGAATGAGGCTGAGATGAAAAATTGCTCATTATATAAGCCATCACCATTGGGGAACACGGAAATAAGAACAAAAACAAAAGAGTCCGAGGAAATAAAAGAAATTATTGAAAAGAATTGGAGAAGGATAAAGCAGGATATTAGAGGTATTGTAGGTGTTAATATACCGAATTCTGTAATGGAACATATGTATGAAGTTTTTATGGAATCTCATGCGTATAGTTATAAAGCAGTAAATAAGTACAATATACCATATGCTATGCTTAGATATCAGGAAACAATACCAATTTATCACACTTTTTTGTTTGACTCTCCAATGAGCAAAATTGTAAAAGAGAAAATAAATAATAATAGTAAGTACTTTGAGATTTTGGATAAGGAAATAAAGAGAAAGGTGAGTGGAGGTTACAATTTAGGCATATATTTGACAAAATATCAAAAGAAAGAGCACAAGCAGTATATACATATGGTGGTATATGAAGTCGGTGGCAATGGGAAGAAAAGCAGAAATATTATTTTAGAAGAAAAAATAGAGATGAAATCTTGGATTTATATGTAAGTGTATAGGAATAGGTAATATGGTATATTTCTCATGATGGGAGAAGATGTTGTTTTTGGCAGAAATACATATGAGCAATATGAGGAGATATAAAATGTTTATTAGAAAAGTCAAAATTCATAATTTTAAATGCTATAAAGATTTTAAATTACTCTTGAAGAAGGTTTAAATATTGTTGTTGGAGATAATGAAGCGGGAAAGTCTACAATACTAGAAGCTATAAATCTGGCACTAACCGGAATTATTATCGGAAAGAGTATTTGGAATGAAATTTCACAGTATATTTTTAATAAAGAGGCAGTAGATGAGTATATTGTTTCGTTAGGTACAGCACCTATAGCACTTAATAAAATATGCGGTGAAACAGAAATATAATTCTTTTAGCAAAGCTAAGAGCGCGCTTCTATACAGGCAATTCCATCTGCCTGTATCGTGCGACCTGCGGTGCCATGCCCGGTTTTGAGAAATCTCAATCCGGGAAATACAGCGAAATCAGAGATTTCGGACAAGGGGAGTTTCCCCTTGCGCCACAGGTGCCTATCCAAAATAATGTTTGCATTTAATCATCCAGAAAAGAGTTTCCCTTGGAACAATACAATTACTTGGTTGCTGTATGGTGTATGTTTTCTTGTGACAATAGTGTTGGTTGGATGATGTTCAAATATATAGTGGCTTTTCCTCTCGGGTCATGTTAGAATCACATGTATATGCAAATAAATGTGGAAGGAAAGATTACGGGGATTAGTTCCAGGTAAAATATGGTGAAGGTATATGGAAGATATGAAGAATGGTAAGCGAAGTTCATTTTCGGGCAAGCTGGGGTACGTGCTGGCGGCGGCAGGTGCATCTGTGGGCCTTGGAAATATATGGAGATTCCCTTATCTTGCGGCAAAGTACGGCGGGGGAATTTTCCTCATAATATACATCGTGCTTGCACTTACATTTGGTTATACTATGATAGTTGCGGAGACGGCGATCGGACGAATGACGAGAAAGAGTCCGGTTGGAGCATTCAAATCATTTGGAAAGAAGAAATGGCTGTCGTTTGGCGGCTGGATAAATGCCGTTATACCTGTGCTTATAGTGCCGTACTATTCGGTTATTGGCGGCTGGGTCATCAAATATCTGGTGGAGTATTTCAGAGGAAATGCAAAGCTGCTGGCTGAGGATGGATATTTCACCGATTTCATATCAAATGGTGTGTCAACGGAGCTGTGTTTCATGGCATTCTGTGCATTTACACTTATCATTATATTTGCCGGTGTGCAGAACGGAATAGAGAGGGTGTCAAAGATCATGATGCCTATACTGATCGTTCTGTCAGTCATCATTGCGGTATATTCCGTGACAAGACCGGGTGCACTTGCAGGAGTAAAATACTTCCTTGTGCCAAATGTGAAGAACTTCTCGTGGATGACAGTGGTTGCTGCCATGGGGCAGATGTTCTACTCGCTTTCCATTGCCATGGGAATACTCATAACATTTGGCTCTTACATGAAGAAAGATACGGCGATAGAGGATTCGACCAGAAATGTAGAGATATTCGACACTGGTATAGCGATCATGGCGGGACTTATGATAATCCCGGCGGTATTTGCATTCTCTGGGGGAGATCCGGATACCCTTCAGGCCGGACCATCACTGATGTTTATCACTATTCCAAAAGTATTCCAGAACATGGGATTTGGAACTGTCATAGGTATTGTGTTTTTTGTTCTTGTGCTGTTCGCAGCGGTTACAAGTTCGATAGCACTTACGGAGAGTGCAGTGTCAACATTTGAGGATGAGCTTGGATGGGGAAGAAAGAAGGCAACGGTGCTTGTGGGAGTTATTATGCTTGCGCTTGGAAGTCTGTCATCCCTGGGATATGGCCCGCTGGCAGGAATCAAGATCATAGGCATGCAGTTCCTTGACCTGTTCGACTTCCTCACCAATTCGGTGATGATGCCTATAGCGGCACTCCTCACAAGCCTGCTTGTGTCAAGGGTAGTTGGAATAGATAAGATAGAGGATGAGATAATTCACGGCGAGAGTGCCTTCAGGAGAAAGAAGGTATTTGTAGTCATGATCAAATATCTCTGCCCTGTATTTGCCATCATTATCCTGCTCAGCTCTGTTGCAAATGCACTTGGCTGGATAAAGATGTAGAATTATTATAAAAGGGAATGAGGTTCTCCTCTGGAAAACCTGAATGGGCAACCTAAACTGCTAATATAGCTGATGACTTCTACGATTATTTTTGTCGCAGAAGTGTCAGCTTTTTTGTTTCCATAAGAAGAAAATGCTTTGATACATTTGCTAAATTAAGGAGGTATTGTCTATCATGTTGACATCACTTGCACTCATTTTCATAGTCGGACTGGCGATGGGCGCCATCTGTCAGAGGCTTAAGCTGCCGCGCATCATAGGAATGCTGGCGACGGGAATCGTTCTTGGCCCGTATGTGCTGGATTTCCTTGATCCGTCCATATTGTCCATATCTGCGGATCTCAGAAAGATAGCGCTTATCATCATACTTATCAAGGCAGGACTGTCCCTTGACCTTAAGGATCTGAAGAAGTCGGGACGCTCGGCGGTGCTGCTATCATTTGTTCCGGCATCATTCGAGATCATCGGATACATACTGTGCGCACCAGTTATACTTGGAATAAACCGCACAGAGGCAGCGGTCATGGGCGCGGTGCTAGGCGCGGTATCACCGGCGGTCGTTGTTCCGAGAATGGTGAATCTCATAGAGAAAAAGTACGGAACTGACAAGGCGATTCCGCAGATGATACTTGCGGGGGCGTCCTGCGATGATATATTTGTCATAGTGCTTTTTACCACATTTCTCAGCATGGCGCAGGGCGGAAGTGCTCATGTCATGGATTTCGTGAATATACCAATATCCATCGTGCTTGGAGTACTGCTTGGCGTGGACGTTGGATATGGACTTTATCTGTTCTTTGAGACTTCCTATGCAAGGAAACACTGCGTGAGAAACAGCATGAAGGTCATCATCGTGCTGGGATTTTCGTTCCTGCTTATAGCGATAGAGGGATGGCTTGAGGGAAAGGTGTCGGTGTCGGGACTCCTTGCGGTGGTGGCTATGGCATGTGTCCTGAAACTCAAATGTCCAGAGTCGGTGTCGGGAAGACTCTCACAGAAATTTGGAAAGCTGTGGCTTGCGGCGGAGGTCATATTGTTCGTGCTTGTGGGTGCGGCTGTGGATATCAGATACACCCTGGCAGCAGGACTTCCGGCGCTCCTTATGATATTTGTCGCACTGGCATTTAGAATGGTTGGTGTTCTGATCTGCGTGGCACATACATCACTTACATGGAAGGAAAGGCTGTTCTGTGTCATCGCGTATCTTCCGAAGGCTACAGTTCAGGCAGCCATCGGATCAGTTCCGCTTGCGGCAGGGCTGGCATGTGGTAATATAGTATTGTCGGTTGCTGTGCTGGCGATCGTGGTGACTGCGCCGCTTGGAGCGATAGGAATAGACGGAACATACAAGCATTTGCTTAGTGAGGATGAATAAGATGAATAATAAGATAAAGAACATTATATTTGACATGAACGGCACAATGATATTTGACGGAAAGTATCATGAGATAGCATGGAAGGATTATGCGGAGAAGCTTGCTGGCAGACAGATGAGCACGGAGGAGTTTCAGCATCATGTGCTGGGGCACACGAACAAGGATATTCTGGAATACCTCATGGGAAAGTGTACGCTCACCGAGGAGAGGATACTTGAACTTACCGAGGAGAAAGAGGCTATGTACAGAGAGATGTACATGGAAGATACTGCAAACTTCAAGCTGGTGGATGGTCTAGTGGCATACCTTGATAAACTTAAGGAACAGGGGATAAATATGAACATAGCCACAGGGTCAAATATGACAAATCTCGCATTCTATTTTAAAGAGTTTGATCTCGGAAGATGGTTTGACATAACGCTGTGCGCATACGACGATGGAACCATGAATGCTAAGCCGGCTCCTGATATGTACATCCGGGCCATGGAGCGTATCGGAGCAGTGCCGGGAGAGACCATGGTCATAGAGGATGGACCGTCGGGAATCCGGGCAGCGGCGGCAGCCGGAGCCGGATATATAGTGGGAATCTATGGTGACTCATCAAGAGAACTGCTTGAGAAGACAGGGCTGTGCGATGAACTGATTCCAGATTATAGAAATATGTGATAAGAATAGGGCGTGTTCAAATGGACGAACATGCTCTATTTTACTATGGTATATGGGTGTGGGGATGATTCTTACAACAACTCCATAAGTTTATTTGCAGCAACGCTCATACCACGGCGCCTGTCACTGATGATACACATGTGACGCTTTGGTATGGGCTTTTTAAATTGCAGGCGGAACAGGTCGCCGCGGTCTATATAGCTCTGGGCGAAGTCTGCCATGATGGAGCCGATGCCGAGATTTCTCATGACGAACTGGGCAATCATATCGCTGGTAGAAAGCTCGAATTCGGGCTGCAGAGTCACGCCCTCATGGCTCAGAAATGTGTCGACATATGCGCGTGTGCTTGTGTCATGCTCCAGACAAATGATCGGAAGCTCGTCAAGCTCGTGGTAATCCAGAGTTTTGCCCTGAAGATATGAAAACCTTGGTCCGGCGATGAAGATGTCCTCAATCTCCCTTGCCTGCTTGATCTCCATGTGAGGATCGGCGGGAAGAGGACTGGTGACGATACCGAAGTCTATGTTGCCTGATAGCAGATGATTTATCGTGCTGGGAGTCGGAGCATTTGTGACATGAACCTTGATCCCCGGATATAGCTGGTGGAAATGCTCCAGATATGGCAGGAGATAGAACTGTAGTGTCATATCGCTTGCACCTATCCTTATCTCACCGGTCTCCATGTGGAGGAGCTGTGAGAGCTGCTGTTCACCCAGGGAGATGGATTCGTATCCCGCTGCAACGTGGGAGTAGAGGAGTTCTCCGGCATTTGTCAGTGAGACGCCCTTCTTGGTTCGGATGAACAGTTCTATGCCGATCGCCTGTTCCAGAGCTTTGATCGCCTGACTTACGGCTGGCTGGGATATACACAGTTCCCTGGCAGCGGCGGATATGCTGGATGCTTTGGCAACATGGTAGAAGATTTTGTAATATTCGAAATTTATGTTCATTTATAATTTCCTCCAGATTCAATAGAGATCGTTTAATATGTGTGTGTCAACAATATGTTTTATTGCAAAATAATTCAGAACTTTTTACCGTTCTATAATGGTACGATTGAAATAATTTTGCTTAAAAAATTATGCATATATAATATAAGTAAAATGGTGTTTGAGGTGGACAAAATCCATTATATTTACAGTTTATGTTGGTTTCTACAAAATGTAAAGATAAATATAAGATACACTTATAATAAATATAAATAATATTGATTTTACTTATGACATTATAGTGTTATAATGAAAAGGTATTGTGAGTGATCTGCTTATAAATATTATGTATAGGCAGAAACATTTGAACAGCCACAATACGGATATCAGAAAATATTTCAAAATGCTGCGAAAGCGAGGAAAAGTATTATGGTAAGAGCGGTTGTAGGAGCCAATTGGGGCGACGAAGGAAAAGGTAAGATCACAGACATGTTAGGCCAGGAGTCAGACATAATCGTAAGATTCCAGGGTGGTGCCAACGCAGGTCACACAATTGTCAATGACTATGGTAAATTTGCTTTACATACACTTCCATCAGGAGTGTTCTACAGTCACACAACAAGTATCATTGGAAATGGTGTTGCACTTAACATCCCTCTTCTTTTCAAGGAGATAAAGTCCATCACAGACAGAAATGTACCAATGCCTAAGATCCTTGTATCTGACAGAGCACAGATGGTTATGCCATACCACATTCTCTTCGACGAATACGAGGAGGAGAGACTTGCAGGTAAGTCATTCGGATCAACAAAGTCAGGAATCGCTCCATTCTATTCAGATAAATATGCAAAGATCGGTTTCCAGGTAAGCGAGCTCTTTGATGAGGAAGCACTGAAGGAGAAGATCGAGAGAGTTATAGTACAGAAGAACGTTCTTCTTGAGAACCTGTATCACAAGCCACTCTTAAAGGTTGATGATATATTCAACACACTCATGGAGTATAAGGAGATGGTTGCTCCTTATGTATGTGATGTATCAGCATACCTCTATGAGGCGATCAAGGAGGGCAAGAACATCCTTCTTGAGGGTCAGCTTGGTTCACTGAAGGATCCGGATCACGGAATCTACCCTATGGTTACATCATCATCAACTCTGGCAGCTTACGGTGCCATCGGTGCAGGTATACCTCCATACGAGATCAAGCAGATCATCACTGTATGTAAGGCATACTCAAGCGCAGTAGGAGCAGGCGAGTTTGTAAGTGAGATATTTGGCGACGAGGCAGATGAGCTCAGACGCCGCGGCGGTGATGGCGGTGAGTTTGGTGCAACAACAGGAAGACCTAGAAGAATGGGTTGGTTCGACTGTGTGGCATCAAAGTATGGCTGCCGTATCCAGGGAACAACAGACGTTGCATTTACAGTACTTGATGTACTTGGATATCTCGATGAGATCCCGGTATGTGTAGGCTACGATATCGACGGTGAGGTTACAACAGACTTCCCAACAACATCAAAACTCAAGAAAGCAAAGCCTGTATATGAGACACTTCCAGGCTGGAAGACAGATATCAGAGGAATCAAGAAGTACGAGGATCTTCCAGAGAACTGCAGAAAGTACATCGAGTTCGTTGAAGAGCATATCGGATTCCCAATCACCATGATTTCAAACGGTCCGGGAAGAAACGATATCATCTACAGAAACGCAAAGTAATTTGACCTGATTCACAGGGAAATCAAATAACAGAAAAATAACAGGGACACTTTCCAGTAAGAGATTATTAGGGAGTGTCTCTTTTGTTGTTGGAAATGGATTTCTATTTGTGGTGTAAGGAGATTGTAGAATAAGATTATATTTGTTATGATTATTTTATCGGCTTTCCGATAAAAGTTCTAGTGGATAGGGCGATGTGCAAAAAAAGCATATTGCAAATTTATTGCATGGAGGAGAAAAATGAAATACATCAAAATCAATGAAAACGGAATTCATATTGTATTTGGAATTACAGATAAAAATCAGATCAAATTGCTGCATTTTTCAAAAGCAGAATTTGATGAAAATGATATTTGCAAATTTGGAAAGGAATGTAAGGCAGAAGATCTGGTAAGAAAAGAGCAATTTATCGATGAGGCTTTTCAACTTGTACAGGTAAACCTTGCCGGATATAATCGCCCATATGAAAAGCATGGAAATAAACATATTTGTACAGCACCGGGATATTTATTGACCTATGCGGGGATGGAAGACAGTTGGAATGAGATTGGACGTAAGATAACCATTTATCAGGAAGATAAGGAAGAGACACATGTCCGCGTAGAAACAAGAATGCAGTTTTATAAGGGCACTTCTATCGTTCGTATGGTCAATAAAGTAATCAATGAAGGCGATAGTACACAGTGTCTGGAATATCTATCTTCATTTTGCTATACAGGAATTGAAAAAGAGGGAAAAAGCAATTCCGATGCGAAAATGAGAGTGCGCATTCCTTATAATGGATGGCAGAAAGAGATGAGTATCAAAGAATATAAGTTCGGAGATGTAGGACTGGCGCAAACACAACCCGGGGTATACCAGCGTACTTCACAGGTGCTTGAAGTATCGAATACCGGAAACTGGTCTACGAAGAAGTATTTACCATTAGGGTATGTAGAAAATACAGAGGCACATACAAGCTTATTCTGGCAGATTGAACATAACGGTTCCTGGCATTATGAGATCAGTGATCAGAATACGCATTTTTATGTCTGTGTCAGCGGACCGACCGAAGTACAGTCTCACTGGTTCAAAAATCTCGCGCCGGGCGAATCATTTGAATCGGTACCGGTTGCTGTGGGTGTGGCAGATGACAGCTTTGAAAAAGCAATGGGTGAGCTGACAAAATATCGCCGTATGATTCGAAGACCAAATAAAGATGATGAGAATTTACCGGTTATTTTCAACGATTATATGAATTGCCTGTTTGGTGATCCGACAACGGAGAAAGAACTTCCGCTGATTGATGCGGCTGCGGAATGCGGTTGTGAATACTATGTGATAGATGCCGGTTGGTATGCTCCCGGAGAATGGTGGGACAGTGTCGGCGAATGGCAGGAAAGCAGGGAGCGTTTTCCGAATGGAATTAAAGAAGTAACAGATTACATTCGTCAAAAGGGAATGATACCGGGCGTCTGGCTGGAACTTGAAGTGATGGGAATCAATTGTGAGAAAGCAAAGAATGCTCCGGATGACTGGTTCTTTATCCGTCATGGAAAGCGTGTATATGACCGTAGCAGATATCAGCTCGATTTTAGGAATCCGGAAGTCATCGAACATGTCAATGAAGTGATCGATCGGGTAGTCAAAGATTACGGAGTGGGATATATCAAGATGGATTATAACATTGAACCGGGCATAGGTACTGAACTTGGCGCGGAAAGTGTGGGGCAGGGACTGCTTGAACATGAAAAAGCATATCTAAACTGGCTTGATGATGTATTTGCACGTTATCCGGATCTGGTAATTGAAAACTGTTCCAGCGGAGGCCTTCGCATTGATTATGCGTTGCTCTCCAGATATAGTATCCAGTCTACATCGGATCAGGAAGATTACCGGAATTATGCGACGATAGCAGCAAATGCTGTGGCAGGAGTTACTCCGGAACAGGCGGCAGTCTGGTCGTATCCGATGCGCCAGGGAGACAAGGAAGAAGTAATTTATAATATGATAAATGCCATGCTGCTTCGTATTCATCAGAGTGGTCATCTGGCACAACTTCCGCCGGAACGTCTTGCATTAGTGAAAGAGGGAATTGCCTGTTATAAGACGATTCGTCAGGATATCAAATATGCGATACCTTATTGGCCGATTGATATTGCTGACAATGAGGATATGTGGGTATGCGGAGGCCTTCAGCTTGAAAACAAAGCATATCTTGCAGTATGGAAGCGGCAAATGGAAGGAAAAAATAATGACAGGTACATGAAAGCCGGCATAAACTGCACAGATGATAGTTTATCCATACCATTGGACAGTATTCCTTTTATCAGAGACGATATGCAGGTATCCTGCATTTATCCTAAGAAGGAACCGGTTGATTTTGAATTCAAAGGAAATGTATTAACGGTGCATTTTAAAAAGCCTGTTATGGCAAGACTTTTTGAATTAAGAAAGGGGATTGTTTAATAAGGCGGAATCTGATTCATCGTTTTGAATTTTATAGATTCCACTTGTAGATGTTTGAAAATGTGATACTGGAAAATGAAACAATAGAGGACGCAGAATTTGTTGGCTGTGAATTTAAAAAATGGTATTTGTTGTAAATAAGGACAAGTGGATTAATATTCAATTTGGAGGAATAACATAATGTCAAAAGATGAGTATTTGATCACAGATGCACCGCTTAAAGCGCTGACTGTTTTTGCAATGCCTATGATCTTGGGCAGCTTTTTTCAACAAGTGTATAATATGGCTGATTCAATAATAGTTGGCCAGTATGTCGGATCATCTGCACTTGCGGCTGTTGGCGCATGTGCCGCCCTTACAAATGTATTCATTTGTGTGGCACTCGGTGCCGGCGTAGGTGCGGGCGTGCTTGTGAGCCGCTATTTTGGAGCTAGGGATTATAGTAAAATGAAAACAATAGTATCAACATCGCTGATAAGTTTTATGATCCTAAGCATACTTTTGGGTGTATTTGGTCTTATCTTTTCACGTTCGATGATGACGCTGCTTCAGACACCTGCTGACATACTGGATGAAGCGGTGCTGTATCTTCGTGTTTATTTTGCCGGATTTCCATTTTTGTTTATGTATAATATTCTTTCAACAATGTTCAATTCAATCGGTGAATCAAAGATACCGTTGGGCCTTTTGATATTTTCTTCTGTCTTGAATATTGTTATGGATCTTTGGATGGTGGCAGGCCTCGGCCTTGGCGTTTTCGGTGCAGCCCTTGCAACTCTCATTGCTCAGGGAATATCCGCAGTGTTTTCACTGTTGATTTTTCTTTGGCGGATGCGTCAATATAAAGGCCGTTTTGATTGGTTTGACAGGCACGAGTTACATTCCATGCTTAGAATTGCCGTACCATCGGTTCTTCAGCAGTCCACAGTGTCGATTGGTATGATGATCGTTCAGGCAGTTGTAAATCCATTCGGCACACAGGCGCTTGCAGGTTACTCAGCAACGATGAGGGTAGAGAATGTTTTTTCACTGATATTTGTATCCATTGGAAATGCAGTTTCACCATATGTTTCTCAGAATCTTGGTGCAAAGAAAATCAAACGTATCAAAAAAGGATATCGGGCTGCGCTGGTGTTGGATATGTGCTTTGCGATCATCGCATTTATAGTCATTGAAACACTGCATACTCAGATTTCATCTTTATTCCTTGGCAAAGATGGAACCGCTTTGGCATATCAGGTGTCTGGGGGTTATATGAGATGGCTTGGCTACTTTTTCATTTTCATGGGAATCAAGATGGCAACCGATGGGGTTCTTCGAGGACTTGGGATCATGCGCCCATTTCTCATTGCAAATATGGTCAACTTAGCGATCCGTCTGTCAGTTGCCCTGATTTATGCGCCCCGTTTTGGTATCGAATTTGTCTGGCTTGCGGTGCCGGCGGGATGGCTTGCAAACTTTCTGATCTCTTATATGGCTCTCAGAAAGTCGTGGCCGGTTGATAAAGCAATTGGCGAATGATCGGTTTGGTGCAAAGGGATGTCTGTTTTGCAATAGTACCGGCAATCATTGAGGAATACATCTTCCGGGTGTGATACTCGGAGCTTATCTGAAAGTGGAGATGATGGCGGCGGTTCTGATTAGCAGCCTACTACAAAGCATTGGATTTAAGATGGTATGGGTGATACAATCTAAAATGTAAATGCTTTGTTTAACTATAGGGGCTGATGGGAATGCGATTGATTTATTATTCTTGGATATTGATTTGATTATGAGCAACATGTTCAGAATATATCTGATTAAGCAGCTTACAGACATGTTTTTTCAGGGAGAGAATTCGGATAAGAAACATGTTGTAGGAGTATGTATTGTTTTTTATGCGATAAACAGCGCGTTGTTTATCTGTCTTAATATATAATTGATTAATCTTATATGTAATGTTCTCGGCATGCGCCATGATATCAGGAATCATTTGTCAGAGATACAGCTTCTGACCGTTTGGAGCTTGTCAAGTAAACACTGAGTGCATCAGTATTTACTCCGTTTTTTAATTAAATTTAACGAAAAGGAGGTATCGTGCATCTGTTGTGTGCGAGAAAGAGAAATGGGAACATTGGAAGTGGACAAGAGTCTTAAAGCGGCGTTTAAGGAAACGCTGGAGCCGCATGGGTTCAAGAAAGTAAAGGGGAGGTATCCGCACTTTGTGAGGATGGCAACTCCCGAGATTATTCAAGTCATCAACTATCGGCTGGAGCAGGCGTTGTCGCCGCAGTTGGAAGAAAAACGGTTTGAGGTATACTGTGCGGTCGGCAGTATATACCGCCCGGAGATCAATCTGAACCGGTCTGTGTATGCCAGCATGGATTGGATAAATACAACACAGCTAGATATGTATTTTACGGCAAAGCGAAATGGAATACCGGTTTACGAGAATGAACAGCCGGGAGTTGACTATATCATCAAAAAGGGAGATGAAGCTTCTCTCAGAGAACAGATTGCGTTTGCCATGACTGGCATAGAGCATTATGTAATTCCTGCATTTGACAAGGTGGTGGATTTAAAGACTTGTGTGGATTATTTGGAACTATATGGCTTTGATGAGTTGGAAGTCAGATTAGAAACAGAATGTAATGTAGATGCATTTATTTTGCCAGCAAAGTATCCAGATGTAGAATCTTACAGCGCAAAAGTACAAAATGATTTCCAAGAGGCAAATAGGAGAGTGATGCAACTTGTTTCAGAAAAAAAGATGACAGAAAAGGAAGGAAAGGAGAGATTGCTTAGGTGTGAAGGAAGATACAATGATGATATTAAACAATATGAAAAATTTTTTTCAGATGAAATAACTAAAAATGAGATTGCACGATTAAAAGCAGAACGTGCAGAAAAAAATTTAAACGCAATACGTGCGATGGGAATCGAAGTGTAAAAGACGGGGGGCAAAAAGAAGGGAGTAAGCATATGAAATTTTATTGCACGGGAAAAGGTCATCTGGTTTCTTGAAAACCAGATGACCTTTTTTTAAAAAGCAGAAAGGCTTCTTGTCCTTTCATTAGTATATTCAATTTAAAGTCAACTATAATTATTTATCCTTGTTATCAGCGTCGATCACTGACTGGATCTGTTTCATGAGAGAGTCGTAGTTAGCCTGATCGTCGATCCCTCCAAGCATAGGCTCTCCGACAATATTACCATTTCTATCGACTAGTATGGTTGTAGGAAATGCCATGATGTCGGAGGCATATTTGCCTATGCTGGAATCAGAGTCAACGGAGATATTGCGGTATTTTGCACCCTGGCTGTCAAGAACGGCTGCGGCTTCCTTGATAGCATCTTCGTTTCCGTCAAATGTCTCTGTGTTGATACCTATTACCTCGCCGCCCATCGATTTGATGGCATCATTTAATTCATTAAGCTTGGACAATTCTGCGACACAAGGCTTGCAGCCGGTAAACCAGAAATTAACGACAGTTACTGCATTATTGGAAAACAGGCTTTCGTCAACAGAATTACCGTCAAAATTCTTGCCGGAGAAACTCTTGAAAGGCGTGATTTCTTCGGAACTGTCGTTCTGGTCGGTGCTTTCTGATCCTGCGTTTTTATTTTCGATTTCATCTATCTGCTTTTCAATCTGTCTGATAGTTTCGATATCATCGTTAAGTGTTTTCAGTTCATCATCCGTAAAGGATTCCTTGTTCGATTCTATTATGCCGGCCAGATAATCGGCATAATTTCCGCTTGGATCAGCATCGCTTTTATTCGCCATGCCAAATGCCTTGTTCCATACATCCTGGTGATCTGCAAAGATCTGGTTCTCCTGCTGATATAGATCATCCAGCTTTGTGTTGGAATTGTCCACAGCTTCAGTGGTGGATTCTGTCTGGGTTTTTTGTGAATTCTCAGTGGTGGCAGATCCTGATCCGTTACATGCTGTGAGAGATAATGCTGCACAGAGAGTGATAATAGATATTAATGTTCTTTTTGTCTTCATAAATAATTGCTCCTTTAAATAATAATTTAAATAATATTAGTGTGGTTGATTGTTACATGTTGGTTTTGGAAGCTTGCTTATGTCCTTTTGGGGAACATGGCTTTCCCATAAACTGATAGTGGATCGCATCTTTTGGACATGCCTTCATACAAGCTCCGCATCGTATGCATTCTGGATGATTTGGTGTTTTGCATACATCTACATCCATTTTGCATGCCTTTGAACACTTACCGCATCCGACACATTTGCTGCTTTCAACCTTGATACTCATAAGGCTGACCTTGTTGAATAATGAGTAGATTGCGCCGAGAGGACAAATCCATTTACAGAAGGGTCTGTAGAACAGAATACTCAGAACGACAACTGTAATTAAAATAAGGCATTTAAAGGAAAACAGCTTTCCGAGTGCAGAGCGTATAGCTGCATTTCCAAGTGAAAGTGGTATAGCACCCTCCAGAACACCTTGTGGACAAATATACTTACAGAAGAACGGGTCTCCCATTCCTATGGAGTTCGTTACAAGCATCGGCAGAAGTATAACGAAAACAATAAGGATTATATATTTCAGGTATCTTAGTGGTTTCAGCCTGGCTGTGGAAAACTTTTTCCCGGGGATTTTGTGAAGCAGATCCTGAAACCATCCAAATGGACACAAAAACCCACATATAAATCTTCCGAGGATCACACCGATTAAAATGAAAAAACCGGTTATGTAGTAAGAAAATTTAAATTTGGATGATCCGACGACCGCCTGAAATGCACCGATGGGACACGCTCCTGTTGCAGCAGGACAGGAGTAACAGTTTAGTCCTGGTACGCATACTGTTTTTGCTTTGCCCTGATAGATCTTGCCTTTAAATAAATTGGGGATGTGAATATTGGTAAGCAGCGTGGCTGCTGCCTGTATCCATCCGCGTATTCTGGCTGTTTTTTTTGACAGTGATTTATTCTTATCCAATTCCTACACACTCCAGACATAATTTTATTGCTTTGCTGAGCACGGCAGCCGCTTCACCTCTGACTGCACCATAGCTGATCATTGCCATACCCGTGATGAGTAAAATGATCTGAGACATTTTCCTGTACTTCAAGTTATTGCAGCTCCTTTCATGATTGTGTTTGTTGACCAGCTGACTTGGATATTATACAATAGCTGTTGTAAAATTTTTGTTAAGAAGGATTTTTGTTAAGAAACAGGTGACAGTTTTGAGATTATTGATAGTTGAAGATGAGAAGCAGATATGTGATATGGTTGCGAAAAGCCTGTATGATGCCGGGTATGAGGTGGATACCTGTTATGACGGAGAAGAGGCTCTTGAATGCATTCTGTCAGAGGAATATGACCTGATCGTTCTGGATCTGAATCTGCCGGGGATGGATGGAATGGAGATTTTAAAGGAACTCAGACAGAAAAATGAGGAGACAAAGGTTATCATATTATCTGCGAGGGGACAAATTGCGGATAAGGTTGAAGGGCTGGATGCAGGTGCAAATGATTATATGGAAAAACCATTTCATCTGCAGGAGCTTGAGGCGCGTATCAGAAGTCTTACAAGAAGAAAATTTGTACAGAAGGATGTATGTCTGGAAAGTGGCGGGATAAAGTTTGATACGATAAAACGTGAGGCATACGCAAAAGGAGAGAAGGTTCCCCTTACAAGAAAAGAAAATGGAATCCTGGAATATCTGCTTCTTAATCTGGGCAGACCGGTAAGCCAGGAGGAATTGATGGAGCATGTCTGGGATGCTTCGGTTGACAGCTTCAGTGGAGCAATCAGAGTACATATGTCTTCGCTGAGAAGAAAGCTTAAGGCAGTGCTTGGATATGATCCGATTTTGAACAAGGTGGGAGAAGGCTATAAAATACGAGAGGAGTCCGACAGATGAAAAGAATGTCGCTGCAGTGGAGGCTTACCTGTATAATCACATTATATATTGCGCTTATATGTGGATGCCTTACTTTGCTTGTCTATAAAAATGGCGTGTATTATATTGATTCTCTGCAAGAAACCGTTGATGCCCAGGGAGATGATAATGGGAGCGGTACTGATGAAATATATATCAGTATTCCGGAGGATAAATGGGATGAATTTGCAAATGATTTTTCTGTTAAGGTGTACAATAATAAGGCAGATTACAAGAAAAACAGCCTGATAATTTCTGCCTTGCTGGCCCTGCTTGGCGGAGTAGCTACATATTTTATAAGTGGGCATGCACTAAAGCCTATCAGTGAGTTTTCTGATAAAATTGAAGAGGTACAGGCACAGAATCTGGCAGATTCACGAATAGAAGAAAACAATGTTAAAGAACTGAACCAGCTCAGCGTTTCATATAACAAGATGCTTGAACGCCTCTCGGATGCATTTGAGATACAGAGACAGTTTACTGCAAATGCAGCACATGAGCTCAGAACTCCACTGTCTTTAATGCAGATACAGCTTGATTCATATAATTCTTCCCGGCATCCGGGAGATGATGAAGTCACTCTGCAGACGATAAAGATGGTAACTGAACAGAATGAGAGACTCAGCAAAATGGTAAAGACACTTCTTGATATGAGTGAGCTTCAAACTGTGAGCCGGGATGATAAAATAATGGTCGACGCGCTTGTTGATGAGGTATTGGCGGATCTGGAACCTCTTGCACAGGAAAAGGATATAGAACTTATTGGAGAATGTACGGATGTAACGATGATAGGAAGTGACATCCTTATTTACAGGATGTTATACAATCTTGTTGAGAATGCTATAAAATATAACCGCACAGGAGGACGGGTTACAGTGACAGCGCGTCAGAAGGAAAAACACGTTTACCTGTCAGTAGAGGATACCGGAAATGGCATCCCGGAAGAATTGAAGGATCGCGTGTTTGAACCTTTCTTTCGCGTGGATAAATCCAGAAGCCGTGAGCTTGGCGGCGTAGGACTGGGACTTGCTCTTGTCCGCGAGATCGTGATAGTGCATGATGGTAATATTGCAGTTAAGTCTAATCCGTCTGGAGGAACGATTTTTGAAGTCGTTTTATAAAGTGAGCATTACAGCCGTTACATATAACAGACTTACCCACTTACTTTCCGGTAACAGCATATTGGCTGTCATACATAGCCTTAAGATTTTCGTTGGAATTGAATTTTTCTCCTATGCAGAATTTTTCAGACCATGTCATGTAGTATGCCCATGGAGTGTGTGACTTCTCCAGAAGATGTATATCCGGTATATATCCGACTTCGGTAAGGGCAGCAACCTTGTTCGGAGAGGTAGCTTCTACAAGCTTTGTATATTCTTCACTGTAATCGGTTGCTGTGTATTCCGGCAGATATATGTCCATGGAGACAATATCAACGAAGTCATCTCCAGGGTATACGCCTTTTGTAGGACAGTTCCATACCCATATAAGGTTGTTGATGTTCAGTACATTTGTATAGTAGTCGAACATGAGTCTGTAGAGCTTTGCCGCAACAGCAGGACCTTTGGCACCCCACCAGAACCAGGTGCCCTCGGACTCGTGGAAAGGTCTCCACAGAACCGGGATATCTTCAAGCTGGAATCTTCGGAGTTCCTTTGCGATGATGTCCATATCGTGGTAGAAAGCATCACGTTCTCTTGTTCCTGGAATGAGCACCTTTTCAGCGTCGAAGTCAGTGTGCTCTGTGTAGAAACTCTTGTCACGACCTCCAATCGGAGAGAACCAGTGAAATGTGAAAGTGACAATGCCATTTGTTTTCTTTGCCCATTCGAGAGCGGTGTCAAGGGTATTCTGATTTTCATATACCTCTGTGAGACATTCTGCGGATGCATCATTATAGTTTATGTTTGGCGAGTATCCAAGCAGCTCGAAACCTCTGAGTGCCGGATATTTGCCTGTCTGTTCGTATATATAGTCAATCTCCTCCATAGGATTGGTTTGTGTGTGCTGACCTGTTATTATCTTTTTACCAGAAATCTCCGATAAATAATCCAGCAGATTCTGTGCTGAATGCGATATGTGCTTGTTTGCTGCTTTCTGCATCTTATTTTCTCCTTCATTAGTATGTGTTTGATATGCTTTTATCATATACAAATAAATGTAATAATTGTATTATATAAAGAGCAAAAAATTGTATAAACCTATCATGATACAACTTGGATCGTAGGGGGAGACTGCTATGGAAATGTTTGAGTACATTGATGAGATGAAACAGCCATATGATATATTTTACACAGATTGGGTGCATTCTGAATTGCACTGGCACTATTACAGTGAGATGCTTTATATAGTCAGCGGATCTATCCGGGTGATCTGCAATGATGGAGAGACGGTTCTCAGAAAAGGGGATATGTGCTACCTATATCCGCTGCAGCTTCACAGTATAAAGGCGGATAAGACCTGTACGGAATCGGTGAAGTATGCGGTCATAAAGTTTAATATGTATACACTGGGCATTCCCCAGACTTATGTAAGGAAAATGTATGATTGTTTTGTATACAGGACGGAGACTACAGATTTCTGTATGGTTATAAGGTCTGAAAAACTAAAAGAAAGTATGGCAGATATTGTTCAGGATATATTTGAGGAGTATACGGAAAAGCGGGAGATGTACATGCTTGCGGTTCAGTCTGGGATATATAAGCTGCTCATCATCATGGCAAGACAAATGAAAACAAATGGAGATTTTAAGCATAAGAGGTCGGATGGTGATGTGTATTTCAATCACATACTGGAATATATAGATGCGCATTCGTCAGAACAGATAGAGGTTCAAGATCTGGCAGAAATGTGCAGTATGAGTTATTCACACTTTGCCAGATCATTTAAGGCTCGTTATGGAAGATCGTGTAAGGAATACATATTGTATATAAGGCTCAACAAGGCGCAGAACATGCTGCTGTATTCGGATTATTCCATGGAATATATCGCGCAGGAAAATGGTTTTTCGGACAGCAGTTATTTTATCCGTGTGTATAAAAAGTGGAGGGGAATCACTCCGAAACAGGAAAGGATGCAGAACAGACTTTAGTATCCCAATAGGGTGCAAATGAAACAGACTCACATGTGATCGAGACACAAGTGAGTCTGTTCATAAACCGATTATATTGTTGCCGTTGCGGACTTTGCACGGCTGATTTTATTTCCCCCGAATTTTCGTCTCAGCTGTTTCATAACCCACAGGTACGCAGGTATCAGGAAGAGATCAGCACATACCCATGCAAGCGGACTTCCTAGTGATACGCAGATGAAACCGAAATGAGGCACCAGCACGAAACCGGCAACAGAACGGGCAATCATCTCACATATGCCTGCAAGTATGGCGAAAGTCGAGTATCCAAGCCCCTGTATCATGAATCTTACGATATTCACAAGAGCCAGGAATATGTAGAATGCGGCGTTGATAACTACGAATTCATATATGTAGCCGATAAGCTCAATCTGTTCCTTCTTTACAAAGAGAAGTGCAAGCTGCTTTCCGAATACGATGGAGAAAGCCAGAGCCACGAGGGCATATATGATTCCCATCTTGATACAGGCTTTAAGTCCCTGATCAACACGGTCAAGACGTCTGGCACCAACATTCTGACCTCCGTATGTTGCCATGGTGGAGCCCATTGCATCGAAAGGACAGCACATGAACATGGAAATCTTGCTTCCTGCTGATACGGCTGCAACATATGTTGAACCCATATCATTGACTGCGGTCTGAAGAATGACACTGCCTATGGCGGTTATGCTGTACTGCAGGCCCATAGGCAGACCCATACCGCAGAGCTTAAGGCAGTGGCGCATGCTGAATGTCCAATCCTCTTTACTGAATTCAAGATACTTCAGTTTCTTTGTCATGTATATCGTACATATGATTCCTGACACTGCCTGTGAAGCTACTGTGGCAACTGCAGCTCCGGCGACGCCCATAGGAACAACAAGTATAAGATCAAGTATTATGTTGACAATTGATGAACCCACAAGGAATATGACAGGTGTGATACTGTCTCCGAGTGATCTCAGTATCCCGGCGGTCAGGTTGTAGAGGAAGGTTGCCGGAATGCCCAGGAATATTATAAATATGTATATATATGCATCATCGATGATATTCGAAGGTGTTCTGAGAGCCTTGAGTATCTGCATGGTAAAGATACTTACTGCCACTGTTATAACAGCAGCCAGTGCAACGGATGACCATATACTGTTGATTATATAAGCCTTAAGAGCTTTGAAATCCTTCGCACCGTAAGCCTGTGCAACAGGGATTGCAAATCCGTTGCAGATTCCTATACAGAAACCGAGTATCATGAAGTTGATGCTTCCGGTGGAACCTACCGCCGCCAGCGCGTCAGTCCCAAGCTTCTGCCCGACTATGACAGAATCTACCATATTATAAAACTGCTGAAATATCAGACCAAAGAGAAGGGGCAGACCAAAGTTCAATATAAGCTTTGAAGGCTTTCCTTCAGTGAGGTCTTTTGTGCCACTGATGCGTGCGATAAAATTCTTCATGTAATTCACCTCTCCAAAATTGTTATTTACAGGTTGTTTTCACGATATCGTGTGTTTGCTAGTTAATCACCTTTTAATGATTTTATATATGGAAAAAAGGTGATTAAACGTGGTAAAATGTAAACACTTTTGTAATGCTGAAAACTTGATATATATTAGTCTCTGAACTAATATAAGTATAGTCGTAAAAGTGATGAAAAAAGAGAAAATAATTGTGCATAAAGCGCATGGATACGAACCGGGATGATATCAGTAGTGATCATGACCTGGCAGGGGATATGGAATGAGTAGAGATAGTGATAAAAAAAAGAACAATAAAAAACACAGAGAAGAGATTAGAAATATAAGCAGCATAGAGAATGGTACTTCGAGAGCCTACAGGCAGAAGGTGCTTGTCAGACAGGCTGGAAAGCTCGTGGACGAGCTGGAGCGCGCAAGGCGTGAAGAACAGGAAACTCAGGCAGATGGAATCATCAGACAGAAGGTAGTCAAGAGAAAGAGCACCAGGATAGCGTACAGGGTGGTTGGCATAATATTTGTACTGGCAGGTATAGCACTTGTGTGGTGGGCTATGGGAGGTCACTACAGAATGATAAAGGCTGCTATTGCGATTGCGGCCATGGCATATGGATTTTATGTGGTCAAGGCTTCATTTAGAAAGTCTGCATATGATATGACATATCTGTTTGGTCAGGATGTTGTAACGATCATTCAGAAGAGAGGCAGTAAGGTGATACCGTATGAGACTATTACAGGGTATATCATGATAGAGCCTGATCCTGAATTGAAGTATTATATAATTAAGTTTGACAGAGGCAGGGAGAGTTACATAGTTCCATTTGCCGGAGCAAAAGGCAAATGTGAGGCGGTATACGATATCCTGAGAGAGAAGGTAAGAACTGATGAAGAATAAAATACTTGAAAAGCTGCAGAACAGTGATGGATATGTGTCAGGACAGGAGCTCTGTGAGCTGTTGGGGGTATCCAGAACAGCGGTGTGGAAGAACATACAGGCACTCAAGAATGAAGGTTATGTGATCGAGGGCGTGAACAACAAGGGATACAGATTGGTGAGTGAGCCTGATGTAATGTCTGAGGAGAAGATCTCAAAGTATCTTGAGACCAGAACATTTGCCAGAAAGCTTTACTATTATGATGAGACGGATTCAACGAACACCCGTGCCAAGATAGTCGGGGAAACTGACTGTGTTCACGGAGCTCTGTTCGTGGCAAATGAGCAGACTGCAGGAAAGGGACGAAGAGGCCATAGTTGGAATTCTGATAAGGGCACGACAATATCCATGTCGTATCTGCTCAAGCCGGACATAGATATTTCCTGTGTGTCAAGGATAACTCTGGTGTCGGCGGTGGCACTTGCCAGAGCGTTCAGCAAGGTGGATGGAGTAAAGCCTCAGATTAAATGGCCGAATGATGTGTTGTCTGATGGGAAAAAACTGGTCGGAATCCTCACAGAGATGAGTTCCGAGGGAACTGACATAAGCTATGTTGTTGTGGGAATAGGCATAAACGTGTATAACCGAAGCTTCCCTGAGGACATAGCAGACAAGGCCACATCAATACTGCTGGAAAATGGCAAGGGCTGTGACAGATCATGGTTCATTGCACAGGTGTCAAATGAATTTGAAAAGCTATATGACGAATTTATAAAGAATAAGGACCTGGGATTCCTTGTTGATGAGTACAACAGTTATCTTGTGAACAGGGATAAGCAGGTGTATGTAATAGAGGGGGATAAAAAGACAGAGTACACGGCGCTTGGACTTTCAAAGGATGGAGGACTTCTGGTGAGGGATGCCGATGGCGAGGTTCACGATATAATATCCGGGGAAGTATCCGTGAGAGGAATATATGGATATGTGTAAGGCTGAAAAAAATAGCTGATCAAGAATATGGTTATAGGGCTTAAGAAAATTAATAATTGGTATGTATAATTCAAAAAAACTAGAAATATAGCCCCTTATAGTTTATAATCGGCAGTGAGTATATAACAAAACTTAGAAAACACAAAGATGGAGGACATAAAACATGGAAAAGATTCAGATGACCACACCACTTGTAGAGATGGATGGAGATGAGATGACCAGAATTCTCTGGCAGTATATAAAGGATGAGCTTATTTATCCATTTATCGATCTCAAGTCAGAGTACTATGACCTTGGACTTGTACATAGAAATGAGACAGATGACAAGGTAACATTTGACTCAGCATACGCAACACAGAAGTATGGCGTAGCTGTAAAGTGTGCTACTATCACACCTAATGCGGCAAGAGTTAAGGAGTACAATCTCAAGGAGATGTGGAAGAGCCCTAACGGAACCATCAGAGCGATCCTTGATGGTACAGTGTTCAGAGCACCTATCGTAGTAAAGGGAATCGAGCCATGTGTTAAGAACTGGAAGAAGCCTATCACCATCGCAAGACATGCATATGGTGATGTATACAAGAGCGTAGAGATCGATGTTCCAGGTCCTGGAACTGCAGAGCTTGTATTCACAGGCGATGACGGACAGGTTATAAAGGAGACTATACATAAGTTTGATGGCCCTGGTGTTCTTCAGGGACAGCACAACGTGGACAAGTCTATTGAGAGCTTTGCAAGAAGCTGTTTCAAGTATGCGCTTGATACCAAGCAGACACTGTGGTTTGCCACAAAGGATACCATATCAAAGAAGTATGACCATACATTCAAGGATATCTTCCAGGAGATATTCGATGCAGAGTATAAGGAGCAGTTCGATGCAGCAGGTATTGAGTACTTCTACACACTTATAGATGATGCGGTTGCCCGTGTTATGAAGAGTGAAGGCGGTTACATCTGGGCATGTAAGAATTATGATGGAGATGTAATGAGTGATATGATCTCATCAGCATTTGGTTCACTTGCCATGATGACATCAGTTCTCGTATCCCCTGATGGAAAGTATGAGTACGAGGCAGCACACGGAACAGTTATGAGACATTACTACAAGCACCTTGCCGGTGAGGAGACATCAACCAACTCAGTTGCAACTATCTTCGCATGGTCAGGAGCACTCAGAAAGCGTGGAGAGCTTGATGGAATCCAGGCACTTCAGGATTTTGCAGACAAGCTCGAGGCTGCAACCATCAAGACTATAGAAGATGGCAAGATGACAAAGGATCTGGCTCTCATCACAACTCTCGAGAACCCAACAGTCCTCAACAGTGAGAACTTTATCAAGGCTATCAGAGAGACACTTGAGGGTATGCTCTAAGAATGAAATTGTGTAACGGGCTGATTACAGACGTTGCTTTTAACGGGATATCACCTTTATTCATACAAATGGATAAAGGTGATATTTTTATGCCATTGTGTAAAATGTGGCATTGGGTTAAAATAGCTTATATAGCATGCCTATAGCAGCATGCATATAGTAGTTTGTCTATCTGAGTGTAGCGTATAAGATAATGAGGAGTTGCATTTATGAGAATTGAGCATGTTGCGATGTATGTGAATGATCTTAAAGCTGCGAAGAATTTTTTTGAGAAATATCTGGGAGCATCAGCAAATGAGGGATATCATAATAAAACGACGGACTTCCGTTCATATTTTCTCACATTTGATGATGGCGCAAGGCTTGAGATAATGAACAGGCAGGGAATGGATGATTCTGAAAAGACACTTAACAGAACCGGATTGATACATATAGCATTCAGTGTGGGAAGCAAAGAAAAAGTTGATGAGCTTACCAGACAGCTTGCGGAGGATGGCTATGAGGTGACAAGTGGACCGCGGACGACAGGCGATGGATACTATGAGAGCTGTGTGGTCTGCATAGAGGATAATCAGATAGAGATAACGGTATAGGAATGACAGAATAGGAGGTAAAAGACAATGGATAATCAGGTATTAGAGGTAATAAAAAAGAGAAGCTCAGCGAGAGCATACAGTGATGAAGAGGTTATGAAGGAGCAGCTTGAGAAGGTCATCGAGGCTGGGCTTCAGGGACCTACAGGTATGAATAAGAAAGAGATACATTTTACAGTTGTTAAGGGTGATGCTCCAATTCTGGAAGAGCTTGATGCAGAGAAGCGTGCACTTCGCGGACAGGATAAGCAGCCTCACAATTTCTATTATGAGGCTCCGGTGCTCATATTCTTAAGCGCTGAGGATGACTTCAAGTGGAGCAAGGTGGATTCAGGAATTGCAGTTCAGAATATGGCTATAGCGGCAGAGAGCATGGGGCTCGGAAATCTGATAATCGGTTGCGTGTATGATGCACTTCACGGGGAGAAGAAAGCATATTTTGACAAGGCACTTGCAATACCGAAGGGATATTCATTCCAGATAGCTCTTGCCGTTGGACACAAGACTGACAACAAGACACCACATGATTACGATGTTGCTGCGCAGGTAAGTTATCTGTAGTATATATGGGGAGGATATTGCGTATGGGAAAACTTGTAATGGGGTATTGAGACTGCCCATATTGTAGTACGAAACATATAGAAGGAACGAAGCGTGAGTGTCCGTCCTGCGGAAAGCCGAGGGGACAGGAAGTTAAGTTCTATATGGATGGAGTGCGGTATTTGTCCGCGGAGGAGAGTCAGACAAAGGGAAAAGGTGCCGACTGGTTATGTGATCATTGTGGCAATTACAATTCAGCTCTTAACACACGGTGCAGCAGCTGCGGTGCTGAACGAGGTGCGAAGGATAAGGGGTATTTTGACGTCAGGAAAGAGCAGGACGCAAGGAATGCCAGGAATGCATCAGGTACAGGAACGGCTGCCGACGGACAAAAAGGCGGGCAGGGCAATCGGAAAAGAGGACATTCATTTGGAGCATGGAAGATAGTGCTGATCGGCATGCTTGTGATAGCGGCTATAATCGGACTTACGGCGATCATAGCCATGCCAAAGAAGAGGACAGTCACAGTCAGGGATATGACATGGAAGACCAGTGTTGATGTGGAGAAATATATTCTGTGTGATGAAGACGACTGGGAACTCCCCGAGGGTGCCACGCTAAAGACCACGAAACAAGAGGTGCACCATACTGAACAGGAATATGTTGGTGAGCGTGAGGAGACCTATGATTCATATGAGGTGATAGGTTCCCATGTGGAGTACAGCTATGAGGACAATGGAGATGGAACCTTCTCTGAAGTTGCAAATGATGTGGACGATTATGGATATGTGACGAGAACGAGGTCTGTTCCGGTGTATAGAGATAAGCCTATATACAGGACGAAGTATTATTATACAATATGGCGGTGGAAGTACGACAGGACGGAGACCGCCGAGGGCGGTGGAAAGACACCGGAATACCCAGATCCCCAGCTCACAGACAAGGAGAGGCTAAGGAAAAAATCAGTTGAATATGAAGTCACATGTGAAGTGAAGGATAAGGAAAAGACATATAAAGTTGAAAAGTCTATATATGACAAACTTGACATAGGTGAGACATATAAAGTCAGGGCTGACTCTGAGGAGATAGTGAGTATCATAGAGTAAAGACTTAAGAACACGGAGGCGGGCAAAAGTGACAAAGCAGTCAAAGCCTGGTAAGGATAAAAATTCAGATATTGAGAGATATCCGTATCTGGTGGCTGAGCTGTCATGACAGATTGCGGGATATGCTTATGTGGGACCATTTCATGACAGACCGGCATACGACTGGTCAGTGGAGACATCGATATATGTGGATAGGAATATAAGGCATATTGTTGATCCTGAGAGACCATTCTGACCTGCCTGGCTCATCCCCGGATGGATAAGACATAGTGAAAATTATGTCGAATCTGTTCGGGGATTTTTTTATTATAACGAATATGCGGGAAGTCTGTTGAATACTATGTATTTGAGACGAAATAGTTAAGGCGGACATTGAATGAGAGGTAACCATGATAATGGGATGTGCTTTCAGACTATGCAGCTCATAGCAGTTGCAGTGGCGATGGTTTTTGTGCTTTGCGTGACGGCGGGGACTATAGGAGCACTTGCAAAGGCGGATGATGGCAGTTATATGCTGCAAAGCAGCTCTGCAACGGAGCTAATGGGGGACTTTGGTGTGATATGTTTTGACACACTGTATGCACAGACACATCTTCACAGTAACTTTATCACAAGGACACTCAGTGCAAATTCAAACTCGGGACTCAGAAATTCGTATGGAGTATATGAGGAATTCTACTTTGAAAATGCTGAACGGATGTGTGGCTGTGTGTCGGATGCAGGAACTGATATGCTTTATACAGGATCGGAAGTCAGGAGAGCAGATGGCGGTGAAATATATATCCGTATGAATGATGGCTCCGAGACAAAGCTTGACAGTCCGGCAAATGTCAGAACCGATGCGGAGATTGCAGAGGATGGTGAATATTCTAAATATGCAGATATGGCTGATATACAGAGAAAGTTTATTGACTATAGTCAGAAACTTAGGACTTATGCAGACACAGAGGGTACTGTGGATGTTGATATAACAGGTGATATGAACGATAGAAGTGTGTCAGTAAATGGTAGCGGACTGCATGTGGTATCCATGGATTACAGTCAGCTCGCCGCGGGCACAAATCCGATATATTTTGAGTTCCCGGATTATGGTGATGATACGGTGCTGCTCATGAATATTGATCTGGCAGGTATCCAGGATGCTGTTCTGGGCGATCTGATACTTGGAAGCAAGGGCGATGCAAAGGCAAACGATAATGGTAATTTTTATAATGCCTACAACAGAATGTATTTTAACTTCTATGACAGCTCGGCAGCAGATGGACAATTTGGCGGAAGCATAACATTTGCGGGCAGGGGATTTGGAACAGTGATAGCTCCAGAGGCAGCGGTAAATCTCGGACACAACTGGGATGGTTGTGTGGTGAGTGAAGTATTCTCAAACGGAGGAGAGTTCCACAGAGTACCGGGAAATGATTTCCTGGATGAAGAGCCAACGACAGAGGGTACGACGACCGAAGATACGACAACCGAAGATACGACAACGGAGGGCACGACAACCGAAGACACAACCACGGAAGACACAACGACAAAGGATACGACAACGGAAGATACCACAACAGAAGACACGACGACAGAGGACACGACAACAGAAGATACCACAACAGAAGATACCACAACAGAAGACACGACAACAGAATCAACAACAGGAACAACAACAGAGGATACCTCAACAGAAACTACGACGGGTACAACTACAGAGTCGACCACGGAACGTACTACATGGAGTACAACAGGAACGACAATAACCATGACAACTACGCGCAGCACGCCTCCGGGCAGACATCCAGATACAGGTGATCGGCTGCCTGTAAAAGAAACGGCAGTTGTGGTTATTCTGGCTCTTATGGGAAGTGCGGGGATATTAATATATAAAAAAATAAGAAAGTAGACATATTCTATTGAAATAGGACATAGAGCTGGGCTACAGCACCGCCATGTATGCAGCGTTTTACATGGCGGTGTTTTGCGTAATACAGGTAAAAATGCCCATAGTCTTGCATAATATCCCAGGATGTGATATATTTTAGAGGAATTTTGTGGTACAAAATACCATGGCGGGAGAATGTGTTTACATTATTTGACACAGAATAATAAGAAGGCACATTCTTTATTTTTGCTCATTAAAGATAGGAGAACAAGAACATGACGATAACTGATGAAACAATTGATTATGTTGGAATCCTTGCAAAGCTTGAGCTCTCCCCGGAGGAGAAGGAGCAGGCAAAGAAGGATATGTCAGACATGCTTGATTATGTCAGCAAACTGAATGAACTTAATACAGACGGTGTGGAGGCTATGAGCCATACATTCCCATACAACAATGTGTTCCGTGAGGATGTTGTTGTAAATGGAGACGACAGAGAGAACATGCTGAAGAATGCGCCAGAGCAGAAGGATGGCTGCTACAAGGTGCCAAAGACATTTGACTAGGAGGTAGGCTGAAGTGAATTTAATGGGTATGACGGCTGTAGAGCTGGGAAAAGCTATTAAAGATGGACAGGTGAGCGTAGTTGAAGCGACACAGGCCTGTCTTGACAGCATCGAGGCGTGCGAGAAAGATTATAATAGTTTTGTCACGGTTGATCGTGAAGGAGCACTTGCCCAGGCGGAGGAAGTGCAGAAGAAGATAGATGCGGGAGAGCTCAATGGTCCTCTTGCAGGAGTGCCGATAGCAATAAAGGACAATATGTGCCAGGAGGGTGTGCAGACAAGCTGTTCATCCAAGATTCTGTCAAATTTTGTTCCAACATATACTGCTGAGGCCGTTGTGAAGCTCAAGGAAGCAGGAGCGGTTATAGTAGGACATACCAACATGGATGAGTTTGCCATGGGAAGTACAACCGAGACATCATATTTTGGTGAGACAAGAAATCCATGGGATACAAATAGAGTTCCAGGTGGTTCATCAGGTGGATCAGCGGCAGCAGTTGCCGGTGAGGAGGTGCCATGTGCCCTCGGTTCAGATACCGGTGGATCCATCAGACAGCCGGCTTCATTCTGCGGTGTTACCGGAATCAAGCCAACCTATGGAAGAGTGTCAAGATACGGACTTATAGCATACGGTTCATCACTTGACCAGATCGGACCACTTGCGAAGAATGTAGAGGACTGTGCGACGATCCTTGAGATCATATCACAGTATGACAAGAAGGATTCAACATCAGTTAACAGAGATGACAATGATTTTACAAGCGCACTTGTGGATGATGTGAAAGGCCTTAAGATCGGTCTTCCAAGAGACTATTTCACAGAGGGACTTGAGCCTGAGATAAAGGAAGCCGTGTATGGAGTAGCTGAGACTTTGAAGGCAAAGGGAGCTATTGTTGAGGAGTTTGATCTTGGAATGGTTGAGTATGCTATTCCTGCTTACTATATCATTGCATCGGCGGAGGCAAGTTCTAACCTTGAGAGATTCGACGGTGTAAAATATGGTTACAGAACACCAGAGTACACAGATCTTCACAACATGTACAAGAAGAGCCGTTCAGAAGGATTTGGCCCTGAGGTCAAGAGAAGAATCATGCTCGGTTCATTTGTGCTGAGTTCAGGTTATTACGATGCATATTATGTAAAGGCCCTCAAGGCAAAGGCTCTCATCAAACAGGCGTATGACAAGGCGTTTGAGAAGTATGATATCATTCTCGGACCTGTTGCACCTACAACAGCACTGAAGATGGGAGAGTCACTCTCAGATCCTATCAAGATGTATCTGGGAGATGTGTACACAGTCCCTGTAAATCTTGCAGGACTTCCGGGAATATCACTTCCATGTGGAACTGATAAGGATGGAATGCCTATAGGTGTGCAGATGGTTGGAGATGCATTTAACGAGAAGACCATAATCAGAGCTGCATATGCATTTGAGCAGACTAGAGAGTACAAGAGACCTGCACAGGTTTCAGAAAGGGGGCTGTAAGAGATGGCAAAGACATATGAGACAGTCATCGGACTTGAGGTCCATGTAGAGCTTGCGACCAAGACAAAGATATTCTGCGGCTGTAGCACAGCATTTGGAGGAGCTCCTAATACACATACATGTCCTGTATGTACAGGAATGCCGGGCTCACTTCCGGTACTTAACAAAGAGGTTGTGAATAAAGCGATTGCGGTTGGTCTTGCAACAAACTGCACTATCACACAGAATTGCAAGTTTGACCGAAAGAACTATTTCTATCCGGACAACCCACAGAACTACCAGATATCACAGCTCTACTATCCAATATGCAGGGATGGTAAGGTTGAGATAGAGGTTGACGGAGTTAAGAAATATGTGAGGATCCATGAGATACATATGGAGGAGGATGCAGGTAAGCTTGTCCATGATCCATATACAGACAGCTCACTTGTGGATTTCAACCGTTCAGGTGTGCCTCTTATAGAGATAGTATCTGAGCCTGACATGAGATCTGCGGAGGATGTAATAGCATATCTTGAAAAGCTCAGGGAGACGATACAGTATCTCGGAGCTTCAGACTGTAAGCTGAATGAGGGATCCATGCGTGCTGATGTCAATCTTTCGATCAGAGAGGTTGGCTCAGAGGAGTTTGGCACACGTACAGAGACCAAGAACCTGAACTCATTCAAGGCCATTGCCAGAGCCATAGAGAATGAGAGAGAGAGACAGATCGATCTCATCGAGTCTGGTGAAAATGTTGTCCAGGAGACAAGAAGATGGGATGATACTAAGGAGTATTCATATCCTATGAGATCCAAGGAGGATGCACAGGATTACAGATATTTCCCTGATCCTGACCTTGTACCTATCCACATCAGCGATGAGTGGCTCCAGCAGGTAAGGGATGCACAGCCTGAGTTCAGAGACGAGAAGAAGATAAGATACAAAGAGGAATATGCGATTCCTGACTATGATATAGACATCATCACGGCCTCCAAGAAGCTGGCAGATCTGTTTGAGGACGCGATTGCACTGGGAGCACCTGCAAAGAAGGTTTCCAACTGGATCATGGGAGAGACCATGAGACTGATGAAGGAGAACAGTGTTGATGCGGAAGACCTGAAGTTTTCAGCGGAGAATCTTGCGAAGCTCATCAAGCTTGTTGATGACAGGGTTATCAATGGCGGTGTTGCAAAGGAAGTGTTCGAAAAGATATTTGCAGATAATATAGATCCTGAGAAGTATGTCAAGGATAACGGACTTGCAACTGTTCAGGATGACAATGCACTTAAGGAGGCATGTCAGGTAGCCATAGATAACAATCCAAAGGCTGTTGATGATTACAGAGGCGGCAAGGAGAAGGCTCTCGGAGCACTTGTCGGACAGGTTATGAAAGCTATGAAGGGTAAAGCAGATCCTGGATCTGTCAACAAGATGCTTAGGGAGATGCTATAAATATGGAAGAAAACAGAAGAGTTAGAAAGAGGGACAGATACAAACGTCTCATAACAGTGGGTGAGGCCTGTGTACTCATCGCTGTGGAGCTGGTGCTGTTTGGACTCATGTGGTACCGGGACTATGAGGTAACGCTTACGCTTCCGTTCTGGAGAAGAGGAAACTGGGCAGTTATCGGAATGTATGGAATAATCATCATACTTTTCACCAAGCTTTATGGTGGTTACAGAGTCGGATTCTTCAGACTGCTTGATATAGTTTACTCACAGCTGCTGGCTCTCGTGTGTGCCAATGTAGTTGGTTACCTGCAGCTCTGTATAATCTGTCGTGACTATGTAAATCCGGTACCATTGTTAAAGGTAACCGGGCTTGAAACGATAGTGATATTGATTTGGATATTTGCGTGTAGATTTTTGTATGCGAAGATGTATCCGCCAAGGCATCTGCTGCTGGTATATGGATATAAGACTCCGATAGAGTTCATAGACAAGATCAATGCCCGTAAGGACAAGTATGTAATAGAAGACAGAATACATGTCAGCGAGGGCGAGCAGGCGATCAAGGAGAAGATACTCCAGTACGATGGAGTAATCATTTGCGAGACAAAGGCTTATATAAGAAATGAGCTTGTGAAGTATTGTTTTGAACACTCCATCAGATCGTATGTTGTGCCAAAGCTTTCCGACATAATCATATTAGGAGCTGAGCCTATTCATTTGTTCGATACGCCTATCCTCTTATCACGAAATCAGGGACTTACCGGTGACGATATGATCATTAAGAGGATCATGGATGTTATATGTGGATTTATACTGCTTGTCATAGCTTCACCATTTATGCTCATATCAGCACTTGCGATATGGCTGTATGACAGAGGACCGATATTCTACAAGCAGGACAGATTGACACTGAATGGCAAGGTGTTCAAGATCATCAAGTTCAGAAGTATGAAGATGGACTCCGAGGCAGGTGGAGCACAGCTTGCAAAGAAGGATGATGACAGAATAACCCCTGTGGGAAAATGGCTCAGAAAGCTGCATCTTGATGAACTGCCACAGCTTTTCAACGTACTCAAGGGTGATATGTCACTTGTCGGACCGAGACCTGAGAGACCGGAGATCGCCGAGCTTTATAAAAAGACATTCCCTGAGTTTGACTACAGACTCAAGATGAAGGCCGGACTTACGGGATATGCACAGGTTTACGGCAAATACAACACAACCCCTAGAGATAAGGTTAAGCTGGATCTTACCTATTATGAGCAGTATTCAATATGGCTTGATCTCAAGCTGATGCTCCTGACGGTAAAGATCATGTTCCAGAAGGAGACATCAGAGGGAATCGCATCAAATATGACCACGGCACTCAGGGATGGCGAGAAGGTACAGATACCTTCACCTGTAAATGTGAAGCCGGAAGGGCTTGATGAGTCTGAGGATGCATTCTATGACCTCGGAAAGACTGTGCAGAAAACAGATAAATAATAAGCGATATATATCGATGTAGGTGTGTGTGATGACTGGAGAAAAAGTATCGGTGATAATTCCGGCGTATAACAGCAGCAGAACCATTTATTCTGCGGTGGATTCAGTTATGAAGCAGGGGATTCCTGTGGAGGTCATAATAGTTGATGACTGTTCGACGGATGATCTGACAGGAGCACTTGATGGATACGCGGAAGATGACCGTGTGAATATCATCAGAAATGAAAAAAATATGGGAGTTGCAGCTTCGCGTAACCGCGGGGTTGCGGCTGCAACTTGCAGATACGTTGCATTTATAGATTCGGATGATCAGTGGCAGCCTGATAAACTGGCTAAACAGTTGAAGCTTATGGAGCAGACAGGTGCGGTTCTGTGTTCTACGGCCAGGGAGCTTGTGAACGAAGACGGATCCAGAACGGGAAAAGTGATCGGAGTTCCTGAAAAGGTCACCTATAAGATGCTGCTCAGAGGAAATGTGATCAATTGTTCATCGGTTGTGATGGACAGACAGGTTGCACTCAGATATCCGATGGGCAACGACGATATCCATGAGGATTATATTTGCTGGTTGCAGATACTGAAGGAATACGGAAGCTCGGTTGCGATAAATGAGCCGTTGCTATTATACAGGCAGATGAGAAACAGTAAGTCTGGTTCAAAACTGTCGTCTGCAAAAAAGACATTTGCCGTATACAGAAAAGTTGGATATGGAGTTATAAGAAGCTGCTTTTACTTCATGTGTTATGCGGTAAATGGTGTTGTAAAATATCTGTTCTGATAGGAATAAATTATATGGCGGAGAAAAGAAATGACGGATGGCAATAAGAAGAGAGGCCCGGGAAGGCCGACGGAAAAGAGAAAAGATACGATCCTGAGACTTAGGATAGATACAGATACTCATCGGAAGCTCAGTGAATGTGCGGCGGTGCGACAGGTATCTATGTCAGAGCTTGTCAGGGAAGCGATAGATGAGATATTCCGAAGAGAAAAAGAAAAACAGCAGAAGAATGAGGCAGAATAAAAATAACAGGTCGATGGCATATACCATCGACCTGTTATTTTGTTATATATTCATGGATTAAAGTGTGTAGCCGTTCTTTTTGAGGAGCTCTCTGGCTGAGTCTATAGAATCATTTCCTGTAGCATTCTTTATAGGAGCAAATTCCTTCTCTCTGTCGACCTCAAATGGAAGACATGTTCCCATATAAGCGATCATATCGAGAGCCAGTGTCTCAAATTTGTAGCCGTTTGGCTCTGATGGCTTGACGATCTCTCCATCCTCACCGACATAAGGGATAGCCTTCTTGACGATGTGGAGAGGCATACTTTCATTCATGATCTTCATCAGTCTGTCAACCGGGAAGATATAGTTTAATGTAACTCCATAGTTGTAAGCGTAATCGCCGTTGGCATCGCGCTCATCACGCATGGCATCTGTGAGTTCATAATACTCGACGATATATGGCTTTCCGTGGTTAGTACACAGGACGCCAACCTTCTCGTCAGGGTATGCTTTTTTGACAACCTTTCCGCCGGAGAGGAAGCCCTCTGTGAGAACTGCTCCGAGGAATACTGGGTCTGCAATTCTCTGAAGTACATTGTCAACTGAGAATACATTTATATACTTGATTCCGTATTTCGTGAGCTTGTCGAGGTGGCCGGCCTTGCAGAGGGATGAGAACCATCCACCGTTGCCGTTAGGAGACATGGCAACCTTTCCCTTCTCCTCGAGATATATCTTGCCGTTGAAGTCCACTGAAGGAACCATTTCCTGTTTAAAGAAATGAACATATTCAGGATTGTAACCGAAGTAGTCATGCTCTTTGAAGAATGATGTTGTGTCATCGTGGTTCTTCTCATTGGTCATGATGAAGAAATGGATCCAGGTATCTGCCATCTTCACAATATCGAGGGTGTGCTCGATGAGAAGCTGGAATATAAACATATCCTTGGTGACACCGACGTTGAAGGTTCCCTTAGGACCGGAGAATCCAAGACGGGTGCCCTGACCACCTGCCAGGAGGACCAGTGCCAGATCGCCAGCTTTGATGGCTTCAAGGCCTGCGTTCTTGTATATATCATATTTTTCTGCAATGCTGTCCATCTGGAGAGCTGCAACGGGAGCGATATCAGAATCACTTCCTGATGAATTGTGTCCGATCATATCGATAAGTGAGAAATCAATTTCACTGATCTGGTTCAGGAGTGCTGCCTGTTCAGCCTCGCTGAGAGTATCATAATACTTTAATAAGTGTAGCTGTCCTTTTTCTTCGAGAAGCTTGTAAGCGTTTTCGTAATTCATAAAAATCTCCTTAATAAATGTGTAGTTTGTATTTATTTTCTCTATCCGTGTATAATCCCTAAATTAATGATATTTCTTCTTGATCTCAATAGTGTCTGTGAATACCTTCCAAATGTCCTTGATCTTGATCCTTCTTCCATCTGATGCATCGTCCCTGCTGTAATTCAGGACGATAGGAGCTTCGGATATCGAATATCCCTGTCTGTGTGCAGCCACAAGGATTTCAATATCAAAAGCATAGCCCGATATGGAAAGGTTCTCGGCAATCGGCTTTATGACTTCTGCTTTGAAAAGCTTTATACCGGTCTGGGTGTCATGGATACCAAGATGAAACAGCATTTTGAGCATAATATAATAGCTGTAGCTCATGACTCTTCTAATAGGAGGATAATCAAGCTTGGATTCAGGGTGAAGCTTTGATCCTATGACTATGTCAGAACCGGTGTCCCTCATCTGCTTCATAAATGGCTTGAGAAGAGATGGACTCAGTTCAAGGTCTGAATCAAGGAATGCTATATATTTGCCGGAAGCTTTGGCAATTCCGGTTGTGATAGCATGTCCCTTTCCCTGATTGACATCATATCCTGTATCTACAATATGAGAATCCATTTCGGCTGCCTCGGCAATAAGTTTGCCTGTGGAGTCCTTGCTGCCGTCATTCACAGCGATTATCTCATAATGATGAAGAAAACGGCTGAGTATTCGGCTAGTCTCAAGAAGATTATCTTTGATGTGCTGTTCTTCATTGTAGGCGGGCATAACCACCGACAAAGTAATATTGTTAGTATCCATTTCCTGCTCCTTAAAAAATAAGCATTGATATTTAGACATTATTAATACGAGTATACTTTTTTATACATCATGTGTCAAATAAAATAGTGTTAATATGAAGGTGTTTATACTAATTAAGATATAATACATGTTGTAAAAGGAAAAAATATAATGTATTATAAATCGAGGTAACGACATTTTTAGATATTTGAAAAAGGAGTTCCAATGGATAATAAGAAGAAAAATGGAATGAGATCCAGGTACGATGAGGACATGGATTGGCTGGATGACGATGATGATTATCTTGATGATGGTGGATTGATAGGATCATTGTTGTTCGGGGATAAAAAGAAGAAAGAAAAAAGGCGTGATCCTGAGCCGGAGAGAAAGGCTGATAAGAGACCGGAAAAGAAGCCGGAGAAGAAGACTCAGAAGAATATTTCCAGACCTGTGAAGCCGGAAGAGAATTATGACGAGTATTATCACGAGGACAGCAGGGCAAGAAGAGTGAAGAGTGAGGCCCGGGCAAAGCAGAGACAGACCGGACAGCCTGTAGCAGACAGAGCTGTGGACAGAGGTCCGGTGAAGAGGACACAGGGCACTGTACCGAGGACACAGAGCAATCAGAGTACCGTGCAGAGACCTTCAAAAGCTGCCCAGAGACCACGCAGGAGTATACAGAGCACAGGAAGCTCATCTGTGGACAATCTGCTCAGAGAAGTTGACAATATTGAGACAGATGTGCAGACAAGACATGAGGAGCTTAGACGTGAGGCGTGGGAACGCACCCAGAGAAATGTTGCAAAGGCAAAGGCTGAGGTTGAGAGGCTGGAGCTCGAGAGAGAGCAGAATGCCCGCGAAGAGGCAAGAAAGCTTAAGGTTCAGCAGGAGCTTGAGCGCCGCCAGCAGATGAAAGAAGCTGAGAAAAAGGAAGAGCCTGTTGAGGAAGATAACAAGATCACTGAGCCGCAGGAGAGTGATGCGGAAGTTGTAGAAACTGCCACACAGCCAGTAGAAGAGCATGAACAGAAGACTGAGCCGGCAGATATTCTGGAGAAGAATACGGAGCCTGTCCTTGACGATGAGGTCGAGGAAGCTGCAGAGGCAGAGCCTGTGGAAGAGGATTCGACAGTATCATCCCGAAGAACAGATGACATGCTGGACATGGATGAGCTTGAGCGTATAGAGAAGGATATTGATGAGGATAAGCTCAGTTATTCGGAATCAGATACGGCTGATCTGGGACTTGGAGACATAGGCAAAGCATTGGGCTTCGATGAAGTGGAGCTTGAGGATGATGAGGAAGAGCCTGAGGAGGACGAGGAGTCAGACAGCGAAAAGTTCTTCAGGGAGAACCTTCTCGATGAGGCTGATCCAAAGGTTGTCAATCCGGAGAGAAAGAAGCTTAACATCAGTACAAGAGTGTGGGCGATAGCGTTCTTTGTCCTGCTTGCGCTGTTTATACTCATATGTATAATATATGTCAAGAATTATGCCAGAATGAAGTACAATGAGATGGATATCAATGAGATAAGTGCAGATCAGATACTTGTCAATGACGGTGTCAAGGATGCGACCAAGGGATATCGTGCCATTGCACTCTACGGAGTGGATTCCAGAGATTCGAATATGAATGCAGGAACTAACAGTGACAGTATAATGATAGTGAGCATCAATGAGAGCACCAAGGAGATCAAGCTTGTATCTGTATACAGAGATACTCTGATGGAGATAGCAAGCGGTTCCATGGATACCACACAGAAGGTGAATTACGCATACCAGCTCGGCGGTGCGGTTACAGCCATCAACACACTGAATACCAATCTCGACCTGAATATCACAGATTATGTGGCAGTTGATTTCAGTGCAATGGCAAGTATAATCGATGCTGTTGGAGGCGTTGATGTCAAGGTCATTGATGAAGAGGTGAACAACTTCAATAAGAACCTTGCAGAGCAGATAAGCCTGTCAGGCAAATATTCATCAGGAATAACTGAGGCAGGAGAGTATACTCTTGATGGACAGCAGGCAGTTGCATATTCAAGAATACGATCCACTGGCCAGGGAGATATAACAAGAACCGAGAGACAGAGAATAGTCCTCATGAAGGTTATAGACAAGCTGCTTAGCGCAGACACAGGTTCACTTGATTCATTTGTTGATGTTTCATTTAAATGTATATCAACAAGTCTTAACAAGGACGATATACATGCTCTTGTCAAGAGTGTGGCTGGATATAAGGTTGTAGATACCGCAGGATTCCCATTTGCATATGAGGCAAAGGAACTCTCGGACAAGGGTAACTGCCTTGTGGCTGCTGATATGGAATCCAATGTGGAGGCATTACATGAATATCTGTATGGTGCTGACAAATACGTCATATCAGGCACAGTAAAGCAGATAAGCAGCAATATAGAGAGCATATCAGGTGTTAAGTCACAGAAGGTCAAGGTGACGACGGAGGCTCCGGGTGATGGAATATCAGATGGAAGCGACGAGGATGGAGATCTTAGGACGATAACAACTCCTCCAAAGGGAATGATCGTCGAGGAATAAAAAACTAAACATAATAATTAAGCAAGGAAGCTTCAGATATGGGGCTTCCTTTTTTTATGCATCGGAGACATTGGGATATGAGACATCCGATGCTTAAAGAAAGGCTACAACATAAAGAATTGTATATACATTACAGATCATTGTTTTTTAATCGAAAACTGTCAGATAATTTATTGAAAAAAGTTGTTTACAAACAGTGTAAATGGTAGTAATATATCAAAAACGATAAACGACTTGAGAAAAACACAAAAATAACAATATTTACTTGAGAAACAAAAGTTAAAAGCAAAATATCGTTGTGAATGACAAAAACATGGAAAGGACGGAACAGGACATGATTGAGAATAAGAGAGCGGAGAATACCGGATTATACGACCCAAGCTTTGAGCACGATAACTGTGGTATCGGTGCCGTTGTCAATATCAAGGGTATAAAGACACATGACACAGTGAACAATGCACTCAAGATTGTTGAGAATCTTGAGCACAGAGCAGGAAAGGACGCAGAGGGCAAGACCGGAGACGGTGTAGGTATACTCCTTCAGATATCACATAAGTTCTTCACCAAGGCTTTAGCAGAGCTTGGATATGACCTTGGAAAGGAAGGCGATTATGGAATAGGAATGTTCTTCTTTCCACAGAAGGAGCTGGCGCGCAAGCAGGCTATGAAAATGTTTGAGGTCATAGTGGAGAAGGAAGGACTGGAGTTCATTTGCTGGAGAGAGGTTCCTACAACACCTGGAATCCTTGGCAAGAAGGCAATAGATGTCATGCCATGCATCATGCAGGCATTCATCAGAAGACCTGAGACAGTGAAGGCCGGTATGGACTTCGACAGAAAGCTCTACTTCGTCAGACGAATATTTGAGGAGAGCAATGATGACACGTATGTTCCATCACTTTCCAGCAAGACTATAGTATATAAAGGAATGTTCCTTGTCGGTGAACTCAGAAAGTTCTACAACGACCTTCAGGATCCTGACTATGAGTCAGCCATAGGACTTGTTCATTCAAGATTTTCAACGAATACAACACCATCATGGCTCAGAGCTCATCCATACAGATATCTGTGCCACAATGGTGAGATCAATACAATAAGAGGAAATGAGGACAAGATGATCGCCCGTGAGGAGACTATGGAGTCGACCATCATGCAGGATGAGATGTACAAGGTTATGCCTGTTCTTGATCCGGATGGATCGGATTCAGCAAGACTTGACAATTGTCTTGAGTTCCTCGTGCTCAACGGAATACCGCTTCCTATGGCTGTCATGATCACGATCCCTGAACCATGGGAGAACGACAGAGCCATGAGTCAGGAGAAGAAGGATTTCTATCAGTACTATGCAACCATGATGGAGCCTTGGGATGGCCCTGCTTCTATATTATTTACAGACGGTGAGCTCATGGGAGCAGTTCTTGATAGAAACGGACTGAGACCATCGAGATACTATATCACAGATGATGATTACCTTGTACTTTCATCAGAGGTCGGAGTTCTGGACGTAGATCCATCCAAGATCGTAAAGAAAGACCGACTCAGACCTGGCAAGATGCTTCTTGTCGACACAGTGAATGGACGTCTTATATCTGATGAGGAGATCAAGGAGAAATACGCGCTGGCAAAGCCTTACGGAGAGTGGGTAGACAGCAATCTTGTACATCTCGCTGATCTGAAGATTCCGAATATCAGAGTTCAGGAGTATACAGACGAGGAGAGAGCAAGACTTCAGAAGGCATTTGGATATACCTACGAGGATTTCAAGAATACCATATATCCTATGGCAGAGAAAGGTGCAGAGGCAATCAGTGCCATGGGTACTGATACACCACTTGCAGTTCTCTCGAACAGCCACAAGCCACTGTTCAACTTCTTCAAGCAGTTATTTGCACAGGTTACAAACCCACCTATCGATGCGATCAGAGAGGAAGTTGTCACATCCACATCGGTATATCTCGGAAAGGACGGAAACATCCTCGAGGAGAAGCCGGAGAACTGTCATGTGCTGAAGATCAACCATCCAATACTGACAAATACGGATCTTTTGAAGATCAAGAATATGAATGTACCGGGACTTAAGGTTGCGACACTTCCGATTCTTTATTATAAGAACACATCCATGGAGAAGGCTCTCGACAGACTGTTTATCGAGGCCGACAAGCTCTACAGGGACGGTGTAAATATCCTCATCCTCTCAGACAGAGGTGTGGATGAGAACCATGTTGCAATACCATCACTCCTTGCAGTATCAGCTATGCAGAAGCACCTGGTAAGAACCAAGAAGAGAACAGCGGTTGCGATCATCCTTGAGAGTGCTGATCCAAGAAATGTACACCACTTTGCAACACTTCTCGGATATGGTGCATGTGCAGTCAATCCATATCTGGCAATAGAGACGATCAAGCAGATGGTAGATTCGCATCTGCTGAACAAGGATTTCAATGCGGCTGTCGATGATTACAACAGTGCAATATGCCACGGAATAGTAAAGATCGCATCCAAGATGGGTGTATCAACGATCCAGTCATACATGGGATCACAGATATTTGAGTGTATCGGTCTTTCAAAGGACGTTGTGGACAGATACTTTACAAATACAGTAAGCCGTGTTGGCGGTTCTGGTATAAAGGAGCTTGAGAAGACAGTTGATGATCTTCACTCATCAGCATTTGATCCGCTTGGACTTAACACAAACCTTGCCCTTACAAGCATCGGTGCACACAAGTTCAGAAGCGGCAAGGAGGAGCACCTGTACAATCCTGTTACTATACATCTTCTTCAGGAGTCTACAAGGCGCGGCGATTACAAGCTGTTCAAGCAGTACACAGCAGCGCTCCACGATGAGCAGAAGCCATTCCACCTGAGAGGTCTCATGGACTTCAAGTTCGCTGACAAGCCGGTTCCACTCGATGAGGTCGAGCCTGCAAGCGAGATTGTGAAGAGATTCAAGACTGGTGCCATGAGTTACGGAAGTATATCACAGGAGGCACATGAGTGTATGGCCATCGCCATGAACGAGCTGGGCGGTAAGTCCAATTCAGGAGAGGGCGGTGAGTCGATAGAGAGACTTACGATCGGCAAGGATGGCAAGAATAGATGCTCAGCCATCAAGCAGGTAGCATCAGGAAGATTTGGCGTTACATCGAGATACCTTGTGAGTGCCAAGGAGATACAGATCAAGATGGCACAGGGAGCAAAGCCTGGAGAGGGCGGACATCTCCCTGGCGGAAAGGTATATCCATGGATCGCAAAGACAAGACTTTCGACACCGGGAGTAAGCCTTATCTCTCCACCACCACATCACGATATATATTCGATAGAGGATCTTGCACAGCTCATCTACGACTGCAAGAATGCAAACCGTGATGCGAGAATATCAGTAAAGCTTGTGTCTGAGGCTGGTGTAGGTACAGTAGCGGCCGGTGTTGCAAAGGCCGGAGCACAGGTCATCCTGATCTCAGGTTATGACGGAGGAACAGGAGCAGCACCTAACAACTCCATCCATTACGCAGGACTCCCTTGGGAGCTTGGACTTGCAGAGACACATCAGACACTTATCATGAATGATCTCAGAAATAAGGTCATCCTTGAGGCAGACGGTAAGCTGATGACAGGCCGTGACGTTGCGATAGCTGCAATGCTCGGAGCTGAGGAATTTGGATTTGCAACAGCACCGCTTGTAACAATGGGTTGTGTCATGATGAGGGTATGTAACCTTGACACATGTCCTGTCGGAATAGCAACTCAGAACCCAGAACTCAGAAAGAGATTCAGAGGTAAGCCTGAGTACGTGAAGAACTTCATGCTGTTCATAGCAGAGGAGCTTCGAGAGTACATGAGCAAGCTCGGCGTCAGAACAGTCGATGAGCTGGTTGGACGTTCAGATCTCCTCATGAGCAGCGACAGAGCAGATGAGAGAAATGTCATCCTTGATAAGATAATTAACAATCCTTATATAGATATGCCACAGAACAAGGTAAAGTATCACGAGAAGAATGTCTATGACTTCCAGCTTGAGAAGACAGTAGATATGAGAATTCTCATGAAGAAGCTTGGACCTGCACTTGAGAAGGGACAGAAGAAGAGCGTTGAGCTTGATGTGGTCAACACAGACAGATCTGTTGGAACGATATTCGGTTCAGAGATCACAAAGAAGTACGGCGAGTCACTTGATGAGGACACATACATCGTCAAATGCAACGGCGCCGGCGGACAGAGCTTTGGAGCATTTATTCCAAAGGGACTTACACTTGAGCTGGTGGGCGACAGCAACGATTACTTCGGCAAGGGTCTGTCAGGTGGTAAGCTGATAGTTTATCCGCCTCGTTCAGTTAAGTACAAGCATGAGGATAACATCATCATAGGAAACGTTGCACTGTACGGTGCCACAAGTGGTAAGGCATTCATCAACGGTGTTGCCGGCGAGAGATTTGCAGTTCGTAACTCTGGTGCCACGGCGGTCGTTGAGGGTGTTGGCGATCACGGATGTGAGTACATGACAGGTGGTAAAGTAGTAGTTCTTGGAACAACAGGCAAGAACTTTGCAGCCGGAATGAGCGGTGGTATCGCATATGTACTTGATATGGGCAACGATCTGTACAAGAGACTTAACAAAGAGATGATATCCATAGAGGCTGTGACAGACAAGTACGAGGTGAGCGAGCTGAAGCAGCTCATCATGGATCATGTAAATTATACAAATTCAGAGATAGGCAAGAGGATTCTTGAGGACTTTGAGGGATATCTTCCAAAGTTCAAGAAGATCATACCAAAGGATTACAAGAAGATGATGAATATGATAGTTGCATTTGAGGAGAAGGGCCTGAGCCGCGAGAAGGCAGCTATCGAAGCATTCTACAAGGTTAAGAACGGAGGTAAGTAGGAATGGGAAAACCAACTGGATTTTTAGAATATGAGAGAAAGACAAGCGCAGAGCTTGCTCCTAAGGACAGAATCAAGAATTTCAATGAATTCCACACTCCGCTTAGCCGTGATGAGCAGAGAAAGCAGGCTGCAAGATGTATGGACTGTGGCGTTCCATTCTGCCAGGCAGGTATGAACATATGCGGAATGACATCGGGCTGTCCGCTGAACAACCTGATCCCAGAGTGGAATGATATGCTCTATAACGACAATCTTGAGCAGGCATTTGCAAGACTCAGCAAGACCAACTGTTTCCCTGAGTTTACAAGCCGTGTGTGCCCGGCTCTCTGTGAGAAGGCATGTACCTGTAACTTAAACGGTGATCCAGTGTCGGTCCGTGAGAACGAGAGAGCCATCATAGAGTATGCATTTGCAAATGACCTTGTAAATGATAAACAGCCAAAGGTTCACTCAGGCAAGAAGGTGGCAGTCATAGGTTCAGGTCCTTCGGGACTGGCCGTGGCAGACCAGCTGATCGGCAGAGGCCACGACGTGACTGTGTATGAGAGAAGTGACAGACCGGGCGGACTTCTCATGTATGGTATCCCAAACATGAAGCTTGAGAAGCAGATCATAGACAGAAGAATAGATGTCATGAAGAAGAGAGGAATAAAGTTCGTACTGAACACAGAGGTTGCAACCGGAAAGGCATCTGCGAAGGCTGTGTGTCCGAAGGATGATCAGATGACAGGTTATCTTAAGAACAAGAACCTCAAGTATGTGAAGGCTGAGGATCTGCTCAAGGAATACGACGCAGTTGTGCTTGCCTGTGGTGCAGCCAATCCAAGAGATATAAAAGCACCTGAAAGGGATGCAAAGGGAATCTACTTCGCTGTTGATTTCCTCAAGACTACGACAATGAGCCTTGTAAATTCGGGCTTTGCTGACAAGCAGTTCGTGAACTGTAAAGGCAAGAATGTTCTCGTCATCGGTGGTGGTGATACAGGAAATGACTGTGTGGGAACAGCAGTCCGTGAGGGCGCTGTCAGCGTTACACAGCTTGAGATGATGCCAAAGGCACCTGATACAAGAACACCAGACAATCCATGGCCAGAATGGCCGAAGATCTGCAAGACAGACTACGGTCAGCAGGAGGCAATAGCAGTATACGGACATGATCCTAGAATATATGAGACTACAGTCAAGGAATTCATCAAGGACAAGGACGGAAATGTCAAGGCAGCCAAGTGTGTGAAGCTCGATTGGAAGAAGAATCCTGAGACAGGAAGAATGACTATGACAGAGATAGAGGGAAGCGAGTATATCGTTGACTGTGATGTGGTACTCATCGCAGCCGGATTCCTCGGATGTCAGACATATGTGGCAGAGAGCTTTGGCGTGGAACTCAACGAGAGAACAAATGTCAAGACTCCATGTCCAAACTCATATACAACAAATGTTCCAAAGGTATTCGTAGCCGGAGACATGCACAGAGGCCAGTCACTGGTCGTATGGGCCATCCGCGAAGGCCGCGAGGCCGCCATGGCAGTAGAAGAGCTGCTGCTCGGATACACTAATCTACAGTAAAGGATAGACGTATTTGGTTCGTTCCCTGAGTGAATTATAAAAAATATCCCTAATACCATATTATTGAGGTATTAGGGATATTTTTTTCTTTAAAGCAGGTGGTTTACCGGCAGGTACATAGGAAGTCCATCTTTGTACTGAAGGGAAACCTCACCTATTATAAGAGGTCTGAGATACGCTTCCATCTCAGGTGTGACATCATTCTTCTCAGGTGTGATCCACTCTAGTGGAATTGTCTTGGCTTGATTTGCGATGAGCGCTACATTTTCAGGCTCGATAATCCACTGGTAAGGGTCGTTTGACACTCTCTTTATGGTTGACATAACTGCGGTCATACCTTCGGCTGCATACTTTACGGCGGCCTGTCCAAGTGCAAATGACTCGTTGATATCTGTCCTTGAGGAAATATGCGCTGCACATCTCTGGAGGACATTGAGCTCGATGGAACGAACCTTTATATCCATTCTGTCCTTAACAAGACTCTCGAGAGCCTTGCCGGTTCCGCTGAGCTGGGCATGTCCGAACTTGTCTGCCACAGCAGAAGTTGCGCTGATGTAGTTGCCATCCTTATCATGTATACCCTCAGATACGGCCACGATGACACATCTTGAAGTCTTTAATACATTTTTGATGTCCTCTATAAACTGATCCTCATCGAAGTCTACCTCAGGAAGATATATGAGATGAGGAGCAGGACTGTAGTCATTTCTTGCCAGACAGGATGCAGCGGTGAGCCAGCCTGCATCACGGCCCATGATCTCCACGATGACAACACTTGGTATCTGGTAGATGTAAGTGTCGTGGGCAATCTCCAGCATGGTGGATGCAACATACTTGGCTGCAGAGCCAAATCCTGGAGTGTGGTCGGTATGGCACAGGTCATTGTCAATGGTCTTAGGGATGCCGACGATCTTCACATCCGATCCGATCTTCTTTGCATATTGGCTGAGTTTATCCACTGTATCCATAGAGTCGTTGCCACCGATATAGTAGAATGCAGCAACCTGATATTCCTCAAATCTGTCAAATATTATCTCATAAGGTTTTGAGTCAACCTCAAAATCAGGAAGCTTGTATCTGCATGAGCCAAGGTACATTGCAGGGGAGAGCTCCAGAGTATTTACCAGAGGAAATTTTGAGAGGGCCATGAGGGACAGATCTATGAAATTATTGTCCAGCACTCCCTGGATCCCGTGAATTGCACCGTAAACTCTGGTGAATTTGTTGCTTTTCTTAACTCCGTCTATGACACCTGCCAGCGAAGCATTTATCGCTACGGTAGGACCTCCTGACTGAGCTACTATACAGTTATCTTTCATTTTGTAAATCTCCTTTGAAAGGTTTTATTTTATTCTGGACTGCGCAGGAGTATGGTTATCTTTTTGCGGCCATAAACCATAAGTGCGTCCTTGATTATATCTTTGTTGGCATCGGTTGTGTGTATCTCAACAGTGTCCAGAAGCTTTTCGACATATGAGCACCAGAGGTCATAGATGATCTTCTGGTTCTTCTCACTGACAGGTGGAAGTGCAGCCTTTGCCTTTTCAAGATCGCAGTCAGCATCTGTCATGTAAATGAATGAATCAGGTGTGAGTGCTTCCTCACCGTATGCTGCGACAAATATCTCTTCTGTCCTGACAAATCCACAGTCATACATCTCAACTATGAGATCGTGGATACATTCATCGATATTATCGAAATAGTGGTAGTAACGGAGCAGATGAGCCTGATTCTCGTCCTCGATGTCATCACGGTTTATCCAGTACCCCTTGCTCTGGCTCTGTTCCTCCCTGATAGCCTCTTCCTGCATGAGATCGAGATCTCTCAGTGCCTCCTCGCGCTTATCGGCAAGCTTTCTTCTGACATACACCACAGTCATGACTATGAGTGCAAGCAGAAATACTCCGAGCAATACGCCGAATAACATTTGTAAGCTGGTTTTATCCATTTGGTGAACACCTGCCTTTCATGTTTGGAAATAATTATAAATTCCCATAAGTATCTATATTCTAACACAGGTAAGATTGGTATTTCAAGAAGGCATATAATGTCAATTATAGTGGTTAAAGTTCACGTGAAAAATTCTTGCAAGAGATGTAAAGGTAAGGTATAATGTGCTCATAGCTGAGATGTATTAAGTCTCTTGTGATTTTGAACCTACATTTGAATAAACGGGATTCCTATATCATTGTTATTGAAGTCAAGCCTCGTTATATAAGTTCTAGTGGAAGGCAGATATACAATTGCGGTTGCCCACCTAGCGCTGCTAGGACTCAAAAGCAAGGGCGCATTTCAGTTTATTACACAAGATGAAGAAGCAGCATGTATATGCTGCTTTTTCTCTGTATGTGGATATATTTGCGGAGAAATGGAGACAGGGGAATGCGAATAGATCAGAGGAAGAAATGGTATCAGAAGATCAAATACAATAAGAATTTTAAGATAGTGAGTTTCATAACTATAATTCTGGTATGTGTTGTCGGATATATGATGATAACAGGTAAAAACAGAGTAGGCGAAGAGACTGATGATAACAACGATGGTAATTCAGTGGAGACCATAGTTATAGAAGCTCCGGATGATCCGCTGGGAGATCTGAAGCAATATGTTGAAGCCGACACGGACAGTACAGAGATCGCGGAGTATGACTACACAATTCAGGGAGCAGGAACTGTGGCTTCAAAGAAGAAAGAGGATAAAGGCAGCAGCTCGTCAGGCACCGACAGAACCAGCGGGGGCAGCGGCTATGGCGGATCGTCAGTAGTTATATCCGGTATGGAGAACAGTGTCAGAGTCATCCTGACAAATGGCGGAGATTATTATCAGAGCTATGTGGAATTTACCTGCAGTACAGGATTTAACGTGACGAGCGATGGCAAGAAGAAAACCTACAAGGCGGATGAATTTGTATCACTTGGCAGCGACAACAAGGCCTCATCCATCATAGTTGAGCCTGAGAGTTCGGATGGAATGATAACAGTATCGAGTCTCAGCAAATCAAGCGGCACCCCGAGGTATCACGGAGCCCTTGAGATAACAAAGGATTCGTCGGGATACATGATCATCAATCAGGTAGATATAGAACAGTATCTGTATGGGGTAGTGTCAAGTGAGGTTTCATCGAGCTACAGCCCGGAGGCGCTCAAGGCTATGGCAATCTGCGCCAGAGGATTTACATATAGAAAGCTTGGAAGTAACTACAGGGGATACAATGCAGACCTTGATGACACAACATCGTGCCAGGTCTACAATAACTTCCCTGAGACGGGAAATTCCATAGATGCAGTCCAGTCCACATCCGGAATTGTACCTACATATAACGGAGAGATCATAAATGCTGTATATTTCTCAACATCGTGCGGAACGACTACCACGAGTGACCAGGTGTGGGGCGGAAGCATGCCATATACCTGTACACGTATTCAGAATACGGCGCTGGACATCCCATATTTCAGCGATGAAGCGGCATTCAGGGATTTCATGGATGGCAAGACGGACACAGATGTGGTTGAGAGAAATCTTCCTATGTACAGGTGGACGGTTACATACACAGAAGATGAGATGAGAAATGCGGTTGAGACCGGCCTTTCAAGATGCTCGGATGTGTCTGCGACATCGGTTGGCAAGATCAAGTCAATAATGGTGACGGGAAGAGATGACAGTGGACTTGTGAAGGAAGTTACGATAACAGGCGACAAGGGAAGCGTGGTAGTCAGCGGCCAGAGCAATATCCGAGTTCTGTTCGCCACGGATGGCAAGGCTATAACAGAGCAGGATGGATCAGAGCTCACGGGCTGGACAGGCGTTCCAAGTAATTTCTACTATGTAAAGAAGGATAATGACACAGGACTCTACACACTTAAGGGCGGCGGATACGGACATGGAGTCGGAATGAGTCAGAATGGTGCAAATGAACTGGCAAAGCTGGGATATACTGCAGCGCAGATAATAAGCCATTATTACAACGGAGCAGTTCTCAGTTCGGTTGAAAAGTAACGGAGAGAATCACTAATTATGAAGTTAAAGAAGCGCATAGTGCTCATATACCATAAAGTCAGATTGTTTATGGCAGAGATGAATAAGGATCAGGTGGCGGCATTTGCGGCACAGTCTGCTTTTTTCCTGCTGCTGTCACTGTTTCCACTGGCGATGACGTTGCTTACATTTGTCAAATATCTGCCATTCACAGAGACCCAGGTGTTGGAGATAATAAAGGAACTGTTCCCGGAGGAGATCAATTCCAATTTTGAATTCATGTTTGCAGAGATTTTCGACAGCAAGAGCTCACTGCTTGCCACCACAGCAACCATATTGCTCACAGTGTGGTCGGCGTCAAAGGGAACAATGGCTATAGGCCGCGGACTCACTTTCATGGCAGGCAAGGAGGACAGCGTCAATTATTTCCTCAGAAGAGCGATACACACTCTGTATACATTGATATTCTGTGTGATGCTGGTGGCGGTTATGGTCATATATATCCTCGGCGATGTAGTTGTGTCAAAAATGCTGGTGCGGCTGGATTCGGTGGAGAGATTCCAACTGGTGGATACCGTTGCGAATATCCTGTCGATCGTCAAGATAGCATTTGCCCCTACGGTTTTGTTTGGGGTTATGATCGTGGCATACTGGGCATTGCCGGTTGAGCGGGTGAGGATCAAGACCGCTGTGCCGGGAGCTGCATTTACGACCATACTCTGGATGCTTTTGTCATTTGGCGTATCAAGCTATATCAATATAGTGGGAATCAACACATATATGTATGGAAGCCTTGCAAGTGTGATATTGCTTGCGCTGTGGCTTTACATGTGTATGTACGTCATGTTGATAGGCGCGGAGATCAACAAATTCATGGATAATGGAATCCGGGGAATAAGAAGGCGTGCGCACAAGGCCGGGCGTAAGAAGAGACGACTTGAGAGGAAGAAAAAGCGTGCGGAGAAGAGGCGGATGCGAAAAAATCGACATTTAAATATGGACGAAGAAGTTGATGTAGAAGTAGATAAATGAAATAAAAGTAGAGTGTATTCAAGTTAAAGAATACTGCGATTGAGACGCATAGTGGCTCATATAAAAATACAAGTAGTAAGCGGGTAAAGAAAACAATTTCTATAAATGTAAGATATTACAGTGCATATTATAAAATAAAAGCCTCCTATTCTGGTGGAGTGGCAATTGATATTTTGGTAACTAAGGGGGCAGTCACAGCAAGTCTAGCAACAGGGTATACATTGTCTAAGCTTCTTTCAGATATAATAAGTAACTATGGAAGTACTGATATTAGGTCTCCTGGTATTGAAAACTGGGGGTATAGATTTAAATATGTAACAAATAGCAGTAAAGATGGATTTGATATTTATTTACTTACGTATAATAGTAAAGGAAGACTTGCAGATACAAAGAAAATAAAGAGTGAAAGATATAAAGCGATTTTGATATAAAAAGGAGAAAATATATGAGAGAAAAAAAGCTATACTTCTGTTAGTGCTTAGTGCATGTTTGTTTGCAATCGATTTTATCTTAAAAGGAGATTTTGGTAAGGTGATGTTTTATATAATCTTATTGATAGGCTGGATATTACTTTTGGCATCAATTGCTTTACAAATAAAGAAAAAGAAACGGGAAGATGATTAAATAGGAGTATGGTACTCGTAAGGTTTATTTTCACAATCAAGTTATATAATATTTCTGAAAATTGAATTGTTGTTGATCATGACAGTATGACAAAAAAGATGTTGACTAACACCCACATGTAGGTATATTATCTCTACAGGCAGTGACGATGCAAAAGATACGTATGTCACCATCAGAGAGACCGGGTCAGCGGCTGAAAGCCAGGTCAGGTAAGAGTGCGTATTTAATTTCACATCAGAGCCACCACGGTTGAAGGATTGATGATATCTGCTGATCAGTTGACAGATATTGATCTGTGTAGGTTGTGGCGTGTGACGTGCGACAAACGTCTAATGAGAGTCAGACATATGGCACAGTATATAGAGGTATATATGACAGTGTATAATGAATGTCTGGAATCAGGGTGGTAACGCGGATATAATTCGTCCCTAGTATGTATAACATGCTAGGGACTTTTGCGTTTACAGGGTGACAAGCGGCTGCGATGCGCGAGCTTGCTCGCATGCATCAGCAGACATTTGTCACCCGCGCGCGACATGAAACACGGAGCCCGGGAGGGCGGAGTGTGAATGCCGTGCAGGGATTGAGAGAGCGCGCAGCGCGGAGCAATCCCGGTAAACGCCAAAAAGAGAAATGAGCGAGCAGCCCGATAGGGCGGAGCGCGAATTACTGTAGGAATTGCGGAAGCCGTAGACGAGCAATTCCGTGACTTATATATGGAAGTAATTAATATAGGATCCACATTGAAATCCCTATAAATAGAAAAAGGAGAAACACGATGAGAGACAAGTTGGAAGCCATCAAGGCAGAGGCTCTTGCCAAGATCGAGAGCGCAGAGGTTGTATCGACACTTAACGATGTGAAGGTGGCGATACTCGGTAAGAAGGGAGAACTCACACAGGTTCTCAAAAGCATGAAGGATGTAGCACCGGAGGACAGACCAAAGGTAGGTCAGATGGTAAATGAGGCACGTCAGGCCATCGAGACAGCCCTTGACGAGAAGACAAAGGCCATCAACAGAGCACTCCGTGCAGAGAAGATGAAGAGAGAGACAATAGATGTAACTCTTCCAGGAGTGAAGAAGCTTACAGGACACAGACATCCAAACCAGATAGCACTTGAAGATCTGGAGAGAGTATTCATCGGTATGGGTTACGAGATAGTTGAGGGACCAGAGGTAGAGTACGACAAGTACAACTTCGAGCTGCTGAACATCCCTGCAAATCACCCTGCAAAGGATGAGCAGGATACATTCTATGTTACAAAGGATATCCTCCTTCGTACACAGACATCACCTGTTCAGGCAAGAATCATGGAGAAGGGCAATCTTCCTATAAGAATCCTCTCACCTGGACGAGTATTCAGAGCTGATGAGGTAGATGCAACACATTCACCATCATTCCATCAGGTAGAGGGACTTGTTATAGACAAGGGAATCACCATGGCAGACCTCAAGGGAACACTGGCGCAGTGGGCAAAGGAGTTCTTCGGTGAGAACACAAAGGTCAAGTTCAGACCTCATCACTTCCCATTCACAGAGCCTTCAGCAGAGTGTGATATCACATGCTTCAAGTGCGGCGGCAAGGGATGCCGAGTATGTAAGGGCAGCGGCTGGATAGAGATCCTTGGCTGTGGTATGGTTCATCCAAAGGTTCTCCGCGACTGTGGAATAGATCCTGAGGTATATTCAGGATTTGCATTTGGAATCGGACTTGAGAGAGTAACACTTCTCAAGTATGAGATAGATGACATGAGACTTCTCTACGAGAACGACATGAGATTCTTAGACCAGTTTTAAGTATGTGTCAAGTTTTCTGTGAAAACTTGACATGCAGCTCCAGCCATTTGCCGAAGGCAAATTTTGCATGGCTGGAGTTCAATGATAAATAGGAGGACGAATAGATGAATACACCAATTTCATGGATAAAGGCATATGTTCCTGATCTGGACGTGACAGCTCAGGAGTTTGTAGACGCCATGACTCTCTCAGGATCACATGTAGAGGGTTACGAACAGAAGGATAAGAATCTTGACAAGATCGTTGTCGGCAAGATTCTCACTATGGAGAAGCATCCGGATGCGGACAAGCTTGTAGTATGTCAGGTAGATGTTGGACAGGCGGAGCCTCTTCAGATCGTGACCGGAGCAAAGAATGTAAAGGTCAATGATCTCATCCCACTTGTACTTGACGGTGGTAAGGTTGCGGCAGCACACGGCGACAACAATGAGTACCCTGACGGAATCAAGATCAAGAAGGGCAAGCTCAGAGGAGTTGAGTCAAATGGTATGATGTGCGGTATAGAGGAGCTTGGTTCATCAAGAGACTTCTATCCGGAAGCACCGGAGGATGGCGTGTATGTATTCCCGGTGGAGTCAGGTGTGAAGCCGGGCGATGACGCTGTGAAGGCACTTGGACTTGACGATGTTGTTGTCGAATACGAGATCACATCCAACAGAGTTGATTGTTTCTCAATGATCGGTATGGCAAGAGAGGCAGCAGCTACATTTGACAAGTCATTTTACCCACCAGTGGTAACAAAGACAGGAAATGATGAGGACGTCAATGACTATATATCAGTAGAGGTAAAGGATCCTGACCTCTGCCCTAGATACACAGCAAGGGTTGTCAAGAACCTGAAGATCGGACCTTCACCAAAGTGGATGCAGCAGAGACTTGCTTCACAGGGAATCCGTTCGATCAACAACCTTGTCGATATAACAAACTACGTTATGGAAGAGTACGGACAGCCAATGCACGCATATGATCTCAGCACCATAGCCGGCAACAAGATCGTTGTTCGCCGTGCAAATGACGGAGATACATTTGTAACACTTGATGGACAGGAGAGAAAGCTCGACCATGACGTTCTGATGATCTGTGACGGTGAGAAGGAGATCGGTATCGCCGGAATCATGGGCGGCGAGAATTCCATGGTAACAGACAGTATCGATACACTGCTCTTTGAGGCAGCTTGCTTCGATGGAACAAATATCAGACTTTCATCGAGAAGAATCGGACTTGCAACTGATGCGGCAGCAAAGTTCACAAAGGGACTTGACCCAAATCTTGCCATGGAGGCAATAGACAGAGCATGTCAGCTCATTGAGGAGATGGGCGCAGGTGAGGTAGTCGGCGGAGCTGTTGACGTATATCCAAATCCTGTACAGGACAAGAAACTCCCATTTGAGCCTGATAAGATGAACGCACTTCTCGGAACAGATGTTGAGCCAGAGAAGATGCTGTATTACTTCGGTAGACTTGGTCTCACATACGATGCAGATACTAACACACTGGATGTGCCAAGTTTCAGACAGGATCTGAACTGTATGGCAGATCTGGCAGAGGAGGTTGCAAGATTCTACGGATACGACAACATTCCTGTATCACTCCCAAGAGGTGAGGCAACAGTTGGTAAGCTCCCATACGACCAGATGATCAATGCCATCGCAAGGGATGTCCTTGAGGCAAATGGTTTCTCTGGCGGTATGTGCTACTCATTCGAGAGCCCTAAGGTATTTGACAAGCTGCTACTGCCTGCTGACAGCGAGTTCAGAAAGACAGTTACAATAGCAAATCCTCTTGGCGAGGACTTCAGTATCATGAGAACAGTATCACTGAACGGTGTTCTCACATCACTGGCAACAAATTATAATAGAAAGAACAAGATCGCAAGACTTTATGAGTTCGGAAATGTATACCTTCCAAAGTCACTTCCACTCACAGAGCTTCCAGAGGAGAGAATGAAGCTTACTATCGGTATGTATGGTCAGGGAGATTTCTTTGATCTCAAGGGAGTTCTCGAGGAGCTTACAGACAAGGTTGGTCTCAAGGGACAGGTGACATACGAGCCTGAGTCAGAGTACACATTCCTTCATCCGGGCCGTCAGGCAAAGCTCAAGAAGGGCAACCTGACAATTGGATTTATCGGACAGGTACATCCTGAGGTATGTGACAACTACAACCTTAAGGGGGAGGTATATGTTGCAGTTATAGATATGCCTACACTGGTTATGCTGTCAAGCTTCGACATCAAGTATGAAGGAATTGCAAAGTTCCCTGGAAGTACAAGAGATCTGAGTCTTGTTGTGGACAAGGAAATATTTGTCGGACAGATAGAGGAAGTCATAAAGAAATGTGGCGGCAAGCTGCTTGAGAGCTACAAACTTTTCGATGTATATGAGGGTGAGCAGATCGCAAAGGGCAAGAAGTCAGTGGCTTACACAATGACATTCCGTGCTAAGGATAGAACACTTGAGACGTCAGAGGTCGATGGAATCATTGCCAAGATTCTCAAGGAGCTTGGAAAGCTTGGAATAGAGATCAGAGCGTAATAGGCGCTATCCTTGAAAAATTTGTGATAGTAGTATAATATGTAACTGTTTGGCGCGGAGATATTGTATATATCCAGCGTCAGACAGTTATTTTTGTGTTAATAAATATGTGAGGAATTACGATATGATGAAATTAACAGACTTTTACTATGATCTGCCACAGGAGCTTATAGCACAGGATCCACTCCTCAAGAGAAGTGAGTCACGTCTCATGGTCCTGGACAGAAAAGATAATACGATAGAGCACAAGCACTTTTATGATGTGATAGACTACCTGAATCCGGGAGACTGTCTGGTCATCAACGATACAAGGGTTCTTCCGGCGAGACTTATGGGCGTCAAGGAGGATACGGGAGCATCCATAGAGGTTCTTCTTCTGAAGAGAAAGGACGACTGTACATGGGAGACTCTGGTAAAACCGGGCAAAAAGTGTAAGGTGGGTGCTCGTATAGTATTTGGTTCAGAGTCAAATGAACCTGACCCTGAGACAGGACTTATAAAGGGCAAACTTGTGGGTGAGGTCGTCGATATAGTTGAGGAGGGCAACAGACTCATCAGATTTGAGTTCGATGGAATATTCGAGGAGATCCTTGACGAGCTGGGACAGATGCCACTCCCTCCATATATCACACATAAGCTTGAGGACAAGAACAGATATCAGACAGTTTATGCAGAGCATGACGGTTCTGCGGCAGCACCTACCGCCGGACTGCATTTTACAACAGAGCTTCTTGAGCAGATCAAGGCAAAGGGAATAAAGATCGCGCATGTAACACTTCACGTCGGACTTGGAACGTTCAGACCAGTGAAGGAAGAGAACATACTAGATCACCACATGCATTCTGAGTTCTGTATCATAGAGCAGGATGCTGCTGATATGATTAACGAGACAAAGGCTGCAGGCGGAAGAGTTGTGTCCGTTGGAACGACAAGTACCAGAACTCTTGAGTCTATGTCGGACGACGATGGAACAGTTCATGCAGGCAGCAAATGGACGGATATTTTCATTTATCCGGGATACAAGTTCAAAGTTATTGACGCGCTCATCACGAATTTCCATCTGCCTGAGTCAACGCTTCTTATGCTTGTTTCTGCGCTCTACGACAGAGAGCATATACTTGAGGCGTACAAGGTGGCGGTTGAGGAGAAGTACAGATTCTTCTCATTTGGCGATGCTATGCTGATAAAATAGCAGAAGGATCAGGACGATTAGAATAAAGGCATGATGTAATAGGGGTGCTGATAATTTATATACTCTGGATGGGCCTTATATCCGGAGAGGAGACAGATACATGGGAAAGAAGATATGTGTGGTATTCCCGGGAATAGGATATCACACCGATAAGCCATTACTTTACTATAGTAAAAAATATATGATGGCACATGGATATGAGATTGTTGATGTGACATATGGCAAGCTTTCGGGACAGCTTCCGGAGAAGATACAGAAGGTATTTGATGATGGCTGGAATAAAGCACTTGATTGTCTTAAGACTGTGGATTTCTCGGAGACTGAGGATATAGTATTTCTATCAAAGAGTATAGGTACGGCTATATCTGCAAGATATGTGGCGGAGAAAGGACTTAAAGTAAGAAATATATATTTCACACCACTTGAGATTACCATGCAATATGCCAATTCAAATGGCATAGCTTTTCACGGAACGGCGGATCCACTAGTGAATACGGGTGAGCTGACAAGACTTTGTGAGGCTAAGAACATCCCTCTGTATAAATACGAGGGCGGAAATCATTCAATAGAGACAAAGGATATTCTATGGAACATAAGAACGCAGGAAGACATAGCGGAAAAATATATAGATTATTTGAACTTCTAGGACATACAGAGGGGCAGTTATATATTGCGGAGATAGCAGTGCTCATAACACTGCTTATTGGCACGGCGGTATATATACTGCTCCTTCGTGTCCTGCCGGATACCTCATGGCTTGAGGGGTGCCAGATACGCCGGTTTACAGGAGTGATATGTCCTGCATGCGGTACGACAAGGGCTGTACTCGCCATGCTCCACGGACATCTGCTGACGGCTTTGTATTACCATGTGGCGACTGTGTATCTGGCGTGCATCTGTATCATTTATCTGGTAGGCAATACGATCAGGCTTGCCACGAATGGCAGGACACCGCTTGTGAGATTCCGACTGTGGTATGTGTATGTGTGGCTTGGGATATTTGTGGTGTCTTATGTGGTGAAGCTGGTGGTGCCGGGGTACATTATTTAAGCCATCGTACAGTATTGAGTATGGTGGATGGCAGTGTGATGGAGATTTCCTTTCGTGGAATTACAGTGTCACAGCTGGAAGCAGGCTGGTGGCAAATATAGCAAAGCAGCTTCTCAGCTGGGGAGATACATACACACTTGATATCTCAGATCCGGGTGATGAGATCATGGCACTTATGCTTGTGATTGCCATTGATGCGGCCAATTGTTCGCAGAATAATAATTAATTTTTTAGAATTTTATATAAACATGAAGAAGATAGGAATGTATGAGGAGACAGGCAGGAAATAGTCATGAACAAGATATCAAAGTATGTTGTGATTATAGTAGGCATATTGGTAATGTTGGTGTTGCTGCCATTAGGTTATGTTAGATATAAGACGCGTTACGAAGCTGAGCAGATAAGTGTGTTAACGTCTCCAGATGGTGATTATGAGCTTGTGATCTATTCTGTTGGCGACCCGGATTTTCCATTTGGAGCTGCCCATGGAAGACTGGTGCTGAAGGGCAAAGAGAAGACGGTTGCATATAGGTCATTTGAAGTGGCAAATGATGGTGCAAGATTTGACGAAAGCGATCTAAAGACGACATGGTATATTGATCGTGTGGAGGTGGTAGTGTCTGGCTCTGAACAGCGTGACGAGCTTGTGACCATGCGTTTTAATGGGCAGACCAGTAGTAGACGTCTCACGACCAGATATAGAAGAGAAGATACGGATATAGAAAAAGACAGCGAACAAGACTCTGCGATAACGGAAAAAGCTTCGGGTGACAGCAGGGGGAATGCAGAGAGCTCCACTGATTCCTCTGTTGATCCTGATGTAAATGATCAGCCAGAAAATAAGGAAATTACAGTCGGGTATCAGGCGATCTTTGAGAAATATTCAGATGCCACAGCTGGAAAATTCGAAGTATATTACGGCGCCTCGGAGTCATCATCAAGATGTATATTGTCTGAAAGTGATAATTCCGTGGAATACATTGTATATGATGGCAAGTCAGAGAATGGGAAGTGTGGGCTGTATGTAAGGTATCGTACTGAAAAAGGCGGTGGTGGAACATATGATTATGGCAGCGCCGAAATAGAAGATATCTATGCATATGTATTTTCCAGTGGAGAAGTGATAAGCAGTGGAAAGACAAACTGGGAAGATACTGGAACTGATGAGTTTGAGAGGGCAACGGAGTAAGCTGTTGTGAATAGTCCATGAACTGTGGTAAAATGAATTATAAAATAAGACTATTTAAATCATGAATTATATATATAATAAAAAGTATAAAGGCGGTGATTGTATGACAACAGTGAACACGAAAAGTGGGAAGATAATAAATGTAGTATCAAGAGAAGAAGAAAGTAAAACGTTAACGTTGTCTGATCAGGAGATGGATGCCAGAGCTGTTGAGGCGGTTAAAGCTGCAATAAATAAAGCCAGAGTATGTAAAAAACCAATAGCGGGATATGATAAAGAGAATAAAAAAGCATATATTGAATATGCAAATGGAGATATAAAATATGCAAAATAGAAAACCGATGGTTCTTGTATTTGCTGGTCCAAATGGTTCTGGTAAAAGTCAAGAGCACTGGGTGAAATAAAGGCGTCACTGTTATCGTAGGATGCGAAGCATCATAAACAGCAGTGACGCCTTTACTATTGATGAAAAATTTAACGTTCCAGCCCACCCAGATCATCATAAAATCCCGGATATGAGATGTTCACGCACTCGGCTCCGGTGATCTCTGTATCGCCATCAGCGTTAAGTCCTGCGATGGCAAAGCTCATGGCGATTCTGTGGTCCAAGTGACTGTCAATCACTGCACCGTGAAGAGGCTTTCCGCCGCGTATGATCATTCCGTCATCGGTTGCAGTTATGTCTGCGCCCATGGATGAGAGAGCGTTTACCATGACATCTATTCTGTTTGATTCCTTGACCTTGAGCTCCTGGGCATCCCTGATGATGGTCTCACCGTCTGCAAAGCATGCGAGAACTGCTATGGCAGGGATCTCATCTATGAGCTTTGGTATGATGGAACCCTCAATGACACAGCCCTTGAGACTTGATGTCCTGACTGTTATGTCAGCGGTTGGCTCACCGCATCCGCTCACTACATTGGAGTATTCCATATCGCCGCCCATTGCTTTGATGACTTCCAGTATTCCATCTCTGGTCGGGTTGATGCCAACATTTTTGATGGTGATGCATGAGTTCGGAGTGATAAGTCCTGCAACAAGGAAGTAAGCAGCTGATGATATATCTCCAGGTACAAGTATCTTCTGTCCAACAAGATTATCCACAGGCTTTACGGTAGCCGTAGTTCCCTCTGCTTTTATATTGCCGCCAAATGACTCAAGCATGAGTTCAGTGTGGTTTCTTGACACATATGGCTCGGTGACACTTGTCTCGCCGTCTGCATAGAGTCCGGCAAGGAGTACACATGACTTTACCTGTGCTGACGCGACAGGTGAGTTGTAGTGTATTCCATGGAGTTCCTTTCCGTTTATAAGGAGCGGTGCACAGTCATTTCCGAGTTCGGATGTGATGTCGGCACCCATCATGGAGAGAGGCGTCATGATTCTCTTCATAGGGCGCTTACATATAGAAGCATCACCTATAAGCCTGCTTGCAAATGGCTGAGCGGCAAGTATACCCGATATAAGTCTGGTGGTTGTTCCGCTGTTGCCGACATCGAGTGTGCCTTCAGGCTTTGACAGTCCATGCAGTCCTTTGCCGTGTACAGTAACGACACTGCCGTCGTAATCAATATCTATACCCATCTGCCTGAAACAGTTCATGGATGATATACAGTCTGCTCCATTTAAAAATCCGTGTACCTCGGTTATTCCATCTGCGATTGAGCCGAACATGATGGAGCGGTGGGAGATGGATTTGTCCCCCGGTATTGTTATCTCTCCGTTAAGTGATTTTACTCTGTTGATCTTCATAAATTCTCAGTATTCCTTTATTCTAGTGTAATATGTTTTACCTATCGGTTATAAATTCTATAGCCTGCGGCCTTCAGCACATCCTGCGCATTCCGTCTTGCATCAGCATCGTAGAATGAGAGTCTGAGAACCCCTTCCTCATCCTCCCGGTTGTGGGAGACTCCGATGTTCTTGAGGCTTATCTTTGCCTCTGCGATAAAAGCTGTCACCTTTGCCAGCGCACCAGCCTCGTCAGGGATATCTACAAACAGTTCATGGTGCATTCTTATGACACCGCTGCTGTTGTTAGGAATGGAATCCCTGTAATCTCTGGCGGATGCAAAAAAAGCATTTATCCCAGCCGCATCGCGCTGCTTAATATGATAAATCATTTTGTCTATAAGCTCAACATATTCCTGAAGACCGTTTACGATATTGTCAGGATTTGCCAGAAGAATGTGCTCCCATACCACCGGATTGGAGGATGCGATCCTGGTTATATCTTTGAAACCACCGGCTGCCAGTGACTTAAATATATTGTCTGGGCTGTCTGCCGCTGCGACAAGGTTGACCAGTGAGGCGGCTATGACGTGGGGCACATGGCTTATGTAAGAGGTTATACGGTCGTGCTCAACAGGTGAGTATGTGATCGGTATCGCTCCAAGATCTCCGATAAATGTGGAGAACTCCTCAGTCTTGCCCGGCAGAACTCCGTCTGCAGGTGTGATGAAGTAATAGGCATTCTCTATGAGCCTGTCGGTGGCCGCCTCGTAGCCAGATCTCTCAGAGCCGACCATAGGGTGTCCGCCGACAAAATACCTGGCAAGCCCAAGCTCCTGGACTGCTTCGTATATGTCGAGCTTTACGCTTCCGACATCAGTCAGTATGGTGCTGTCTGTAAGAAATGGCTTGAGCTGGCGCAGGTATTCTATATTATAGTGGACCGGTGCGCACAGAAAGATATAGTTGCATTCTGCTATGGTATGGATATCATCTGTATATTCAGTCAGTGTCCCATCGGAGACAGCTTCCTTGAGTGTAGATAGATTATTGTCAAAGCCGACTATTCTGTAATCAGGGAAAATGCGGTGGATGGATTTGGCAATAGATCCTCCGATAAGTCCCAGACCGATAAATCCTATTGAAAAATCATTCATTTTACGTTCTCCTTTAACAGTTTGACGCATAAAAGCGTTAAAGTATCTATTGGCGATTATACAGCCTTTTGAATGACAGGGCAAGAGAAGATTCACATTGCGATAAAAAAACTTGAATATCAGATGTGGATATTAAGCTAAAATAAGAAGTAAGGGAATTGTATAAGCTGAAGATTTGTACTAAAATCTTTGTGGAGAACGCAGACGATGCACATAAGAAAGTATACTGATGTGTGCGTTTGTCGACCGACCATTATAAGGAGGATAATTTATTATGATAGATACACTTTGCAGACTACTTGACGCCGGTGTCACACAGTTTCATGTAGTGAAGGAATGTGAAGCCATGCTGCAGGATCACGGTTACATGGAGCTTGATATGGGAGAACGCTGGGAGCTCACGGCCGGAGGAAGATATTATGTGAAGCCATACGCATCTATGATGGTGGCGTTTGCCGCAGGGGAGATGCCTGAGTATGGCAGGCTGAATATCGGCCTTGCACATACAGATTTTCCTATGCTCAAGATCAAGACTCAGCCGGATATGAACAGAAGCGGCTACCAGACACTGAATGTAGAGCCGTACGGCGGACTTATCAAGGAGACATGGTTTGACAGACCGCTTGGAATCGCGGGCAAGGTCATGGCGCAGACCACGGATCCGTTCAGGCCGAAGACGTATCTGTATGATTCAGAGCGTGCCATGTGCATAGTGCCAAGCCTTGCACCGCATCTGAGAAAGGATGCACCCGGGGAGAAAATGAATGTGCAGAAGGAGCTCATACCTGTATATGGTCTGGATGGTCAGAAGGTGAAGGACAAAGATATATTACAGTATGTGGCAGATGACCTTGGGCTTTTGAAGAACGATATTCTTGATTATGATCTATACCTGTATAACATGGATGGAATGGAGATAGTTGGGGCAGATAAGGATATGATAGCTTCTCCGAGACTTGACAATGTAACTTCCGTGTCAGCGCTTGTTGACACCATGTGCAGAGAGACAAATGGCAATAATACAAATGTTATAGCATTATTTGACAATGAGGAGATAGGCAGCAGATCAAAGCAGGGAGCAGATTCGGTGCTTCTGTCGGAGATAATAAAGCGTATCATGGCAGGATTGGACATTGAGGCTGGAGCAGGAAGACGCCTTATGAGAGATGCATTCATGCTGTCACTTGATGTGGCGCACGCAACCCATCCGAATTATTCAGAGAAGAGTGATCCGACAAATCAGATTGTCATGGGGCGCGGAGTGGCACTCAAATCAAGTGCAAGTCAGAGATACGTGTCAGACAGTGAGGCATCTGCGGTCATCATGGCTCTTTCAAGAAATCAGGAGATAAAGATACAGCGTCAGGTGAACAGGTCGGGGATGGCAGGAGGACAGACTTTAGGTCCTATAGCTTCATCTTATCTGCCAGTCAGAGCTGTAGACATGGGAATACCGATACTGGCTATGCATTCAGCGGTGGAGCTTGGAAGTGCGGAGGATTATGCACAACTTGAGAAGATTTGCGGTGCAGTATTTGAAATGTAGTATGGTGAAATCAGGTATTTGAGCAATGTACTTGTGCAGTTATTACGATTGTGTTACAATAAGATGATGTATTTTTAACTTCAATAATCACTTACGGAGGATACTCATGAAGAAGAAACATTTAAAATATGCAGTGCTCTGCTTTGGACTTGCCTCCATGCTGGCATTTGCCGGATGCGGAAGCAAAGGTGACGATGCTACCACAGCCAATCCGACGGAGACAGAGGCGACCACAGAGGCAGTGACGGTGGCGACTACGGAAGCAACCACTGAGGCACAGCCGGAGAAGGACAAGGATGGCTTTACAATATGTAATGACAAAGTAAAGACTCTTGACTATGTGAATGTCAGAACGAGCCCATCAACTGATGGAGAGATATATCAGGAAGTTGCAAATGATGTTGAGCTGGACAGAATCGGTTATAACGATGAGTGGAGCAAGGTATCTATAGATGGTGGGGAATACTATATATTCTCAGAGCTCCTTGAGGTCGTAGGCGGAGGAGATAAGTCTGATGCATCGACTGAGGCGACAACAGAGAATTCATCGGATGCATCCACAGAACAGGGAACTACATCCAATGTTGGTGAGGGCAAGATGATAGTTATAGATGCCGGACATCAGCAGAATGCAAATGAAGAGACCGAGCCGATAGGCCCTGCTGCTACAGAGACAAAAGTAAAGGCAACCGTTGGCAACACAGGTGTATCAACAGGAATAAAGGAATATGAGCTGAATCTTCAGATCGCACAGAAGCTTGAGGCAGAGCTCACATCCAGAGGCTATACAGTTAAGATGATCAGAACATCGAATGATGTTGATATAAGTAATGCGACGAGAGCAGAATATGCGAACAACCTTAAGGCAGATGCAGTTATAAAGATCCATACAAATGGATCGACAGACGGTAATGCGACAGGTGTGATGACAGTATGTCAGACATCATCTAATCCATATAATTCAGCTATCTATGATCAGTGCAAGAGTCTTGCCACGGATGTTTTATCAGGACTTCTGGCTTCCACAGGAGCTAAGAGTGATGGAATATGGGAGACGGATACCATGAGCGGAATAAACTGGAGTACAGTTCCGGTAACCATAGTGGAAGTTGGCTATATGACTACAGCATCTGAGGAGGCACTTCTTGTAACAGACGATTATCAGAACAAGATCGCCAAGGGAATAGCAGATGGCCTTGATAAATATATTACAGAATAGAAGTCAGTAACATAAATAAAAATAGAGAACAGGATTTCCTGTTCTCTATTTTTATTGTGGCATATCGAACCGGAGAAGACTGACCTCTTCTTCCGAGAGACTTCTGTAGGCACCTGTTGGAAGCGATTCGTCTATCTTCAGCTCACCCATTGCAATTCTTCGCAGAAAAGTAACTTTCATGCCAACGGCCTCAAACATTCGCTTGACCTGGTGAAAACGTCCCTCTGTTATTATGAGTTCGATCTCCGATCTGGCAGCGGTGCTGTCGGAAGATAATATGCGCAGATCTGCGGGCAGTGTAGGTTTTTCATCTCCGATATCCACACCTGTGGCGAAAAGGTTTATGGTATCATCTGTTACATATCCGTCAATCTCTGCGTAATATGTCTTGGGAATGTGGTGTGCAGGAGACAGAAGATGGTGGGTCAGTGCTCCGTCATTTGTCAGAAGTAGAAGTCCTTCTGTGTCTATATCCAGCCGTCCCACGGGTGACAGGTCTTTTGTATTTTCTCCTTTTAGCAGATCGATAACGGTCTGATGCACGTTATCTTTGGTTGCGCTTACACACCCCGCAGGTTTGTTCAGGAGGAAATATCTGTATCTGGAATAATTCAGAATCCTGCCATTATATTTTATAGTATCGTTGTTCTCATCTATCTTTACATCTGAGGATTTAACCGGGGCACCATTGACGGTGACAGTGCCTTTTTTCACATACTGCTTTACCTGACTGCGGCTGCCAATCCCCATTTCAACTAGAAATTTATCAAGTCTCATAATGTACTCCTTTTGTTGACTGTATGATGTCATATAATACCACGAAAATGCGCTTTTTTCAGCAGAAAAGTTAAATGTTACAAAACACAACATGTCGTTACAAACAGTTGTGTAAAACCACTAGAAATTGGTATTTTTTTGTCAGAATCAGTTGACACATGCACATGTGTAGTGTATTATATTTAACAGAAATGTAACAAATGCGGTAACTTTGTAAAATTTAGATTACGAAATACTACATAGAAAATAGCTTGGATTAAGGGTAAAAGAGGAAAAATTAATGACTAGATCACGCAGTAAGTTTGGAAGATTTGTAGATCACATGAGAAGGAATGTTCTCAGTTATAAATATTTAAGACATAACATTTTGATGACAGCACTTGTGGTTGTAATGGCTCTTTGTGTATTTGCTGTCATAAGTTTTGGAGAGAAGGCTGACCCGCTTGCGGATGAATTATATGCGAATGATAGTGTGACTATCAACAAGAGTCAGGCAGTGATGATGGCAGACAGCAGTGTGCAGCTTGCCATCGACGCAGTGGTGCCTGCAGGAAGTTCAGTATCGGCCAACGATACGGCCAGAGTTGCCAGCAATGCATCAGGTAGTATACAGTCTGTGACTTCAGCGTCTACCGAGGCAGTGACAACAGAGGAAGCGACAACAGAAGAGACCCCTTCAGAGGTGCTTCCGGGCGTAACAGCATCAGTGATATATGATGGTGTGTATGTCCATACAGAGCAGTCATCAGAATCAGATATCATAGCTACAGTGAACAGTGGAGAGATGTTCGACGTTGTATCACAGGATGAGAGCTGGATAGGAGTTCAGTTATACGATGGCTCGATCGGATATATTTCAACAGAATATGTAAGTGTGGATGCCTCACTTCAGTAGTAGTGTATATGAGTACCCCTCACCCAGGTACGACCCAGTAAGACAGAAAAAGCAAGCCGCATGTCATTCAAGGATGGCGTGCGGCTTGCTTTTTTATTGTTGTATTGACTGTTGCTCAATTGGTTAGCTTTTTGTAGTAGAAGCACGCCAGCTGTGTGCGGTCTCTCAGCTGCAGCTTGTCAAGGATGGAACTGATATAGTTTCTCACTGTACCCTCGCTCAGATACAGGCTTGATGCGATTTCTTTGTTATTCAGACCATCTGCAACAAGTCTGATAATATTCATTTCCTTGGAACTGAGTTCGTATTCCATTCCGGCAAATGGCGATGGCTGGACATCTGATGAGGTAGTGTCCATATGTCCAATAAGATCAGGGAGTTTTCCAACTATCTCATCCCCGAATACAGTCTGTCCATTGTATACTGCTTTTACTGCCGGTGCGATGCTCTCAAAATTCTGCTTCAGTATATATCCCTTTGCTCCGATACTCAGTGCTTTGATTATATATTCGTCATCTGAAAATGTTGTCAGGAGAAGAATGCGGGCATCCGGGTGAGAGGCCATGATAGTCTCAGAAGCCTCAAGGCCATTTATGTTCTCCATGCGGATGTCCATGAGTAGAACATCCGGTTGATATTCTTCGTACAGTCTGATCGCATCAGCTCCACTGCCTCCCGTGGCGGATACCTGTATGTCGTCGCAGGCTTCGAGTATGGTCTGAAGTGACAGTGCCACCAGTTGGTCGTCATCTATTATAACTACATTCATTTGTCGGTTTCCTCCTATTTATAATCAGGATATTTTGCATATCTGTTTGGAATTCAGTCTGTAAAATCTCTTTTCATGATATTGATCAATATGGAAAATCCGTCGTCGGTTGATATCTTCATTGTGCCTCCAAGTTTGTTTACTCTTTCCTGGATACCATTTAAGCCCATACCGCCAGAAGCGCTTCCTTGTGCCGGGGATGGATCGGAGCGGATGTTCTGTCCATTGTCTGTTATATACAGTTGATAAAATGCCGGGTGTTCCCGCACGCGGATATCCATATGGTCGCCGTTGCTGTGCTTCAGCGTATTGTTAATGGCTTCCTTTACTATGTTGATGAATGAGTATTTGATCTCTCTTGGAAGCTTATCTGACATGTCGTAATCCATGTAGATGTCCATGTCGCTGACGTTGTTGATCACATCATCTAGGGCAGTGCGCAGGTCTATGGATTCATCGTGTAGATCGTGGACACTTTTTCTCATGCTGTCCATTGCGGTATCCAGCGTAGATTGCAGCTGTGCCAGGGGCTTCTCAAGACGCTCGTCTTTGTTGATAACTTTGATGGCACCGGTCTGAAGTATGGATCTGGTGAGCATATGACCGACATTGTCATGAATCTCCCGGGCAATCCTGTTTCGCTCTGACAGGGTGGCGGTGAGTACCATGTTGTCCTGATTTTCCAGCAACTGGCGTGTGTTCTGTGCAACCAGCATGTCGTGTTCTGCAGTATTGTCCCTCATGGCAAGAAGCTCAGCCCTCAGCAGATTTATCCGGCAGCAGTACACGCTCATAGCAAATGAGAATGCGATGAGGCATATCTGCGGGAGAACTGACATCAGAGGATAGTTGACGCACATGTATATGGATAACAGGACAAGTATGACTGGTGACAGCCGTTGTCTGTATCTGTACATGTCGTAGCTGACTATGGACACGAACATATAGACTGGGTGTAGCCAGAATGCGGATACAAGATACGCGCATACCAGTGCCTCGCATATGTATGGATATATTCTGCTGTGGTTCTCGGCGCCCTTCGTGGTGGCTCTGTTCACTGCGGAGATCCCGGCAAGTGCCGGATAGACCGCACCGGCAATGAGCGACAGGAGCAGTGCGATGATGATCCGGGTGTCCGTGGCAGTATTATGCGCATATATCATGACAAATGCTGAGACCAGCAGGAGTCCTTTGTTGATGAGATGTTTCATAATTATTCTCCATAATGTAGAAAATGCTGTAGTATATATCGTGCTGTCTGAATAGCCGTGCCGGGCAGTGTGTGCAACCTAGTGTAATAATTATTATAAATAAATATGAGGGAAAAAGAAATATGACAAATGTCACATTGTGAAGATGACGTTGTTCACTGTGAAAACAGATCAAGGGTGTATATAATGAGAGCATGTAATAAAGAATGTAGCATGCTGATGCGTGCAGACTATCATGTTATGAACGACACTCATAAGATAATGAGGGGCAAAAAACAGGATATCAAAACAGGAGGATATATATGAGTAATTCAGAAAATGCAATAGAGGTTACCAATCTGGTAAAGCGATATAAAGATCTACTGGCGCTGGATCATTTCAGTTTGACGGTGAAGGCGGGGGAGATACTTGGACTCCTTGAACCAAACGGCTCCGGCAAAACGACAACTATAAATTGTATACTGTCCCTGCTCACATTTGACAAGGGCGATATAAAGGTATTTGGCAAAGAGATGAAGCCCGACAGCTACGATATCAAGAGAGAGATAGGAGTTGTAATGCAGGATGTGGCGGTGTTCGATGAACTGACTGTATATGAGAATATTGATTACTTCTGCGGCCTTTATATAAAGGACAAAGAGAAGAGACGCAAATGTGTTGAGGAGACAATGGATTTCGTGGATATTGCGGATTACAGGAAATTCCTTCCAAAGAAGCTCTCGGGTGGACTGCTGCGAAGACTGAATATTGCCTGCGGAATAGCGCATAAGCCAAAACTTATATTCTTCGATGAACCGACAGTGGCGGTCGATCCGCAGAGCCGTAACAGAATACTTGAGGGGATCAAGCGTCTGAATGAGGAAGGTGCCACCATCGTATACACATCCCATTATATGGAGGAGGTCGAGCAGCTCTGTGACAGGATAGTCATCATGGACAAAGGAAAGTCTGTAGCTGTAGGAACAAAGGAAGAACTTAAGAAGATGATCAAGAACACTGAGACCATCAAGGTTGAGGTGCTTGGACTTACAGGCAAACAGATATCGGAGCTTCGCAGACAGCCGCATATGTATGAGGAGGAATATAGCGATGGTATGTTGACGCTGAGATATTCTGGTGGAAGACACAATCTGGTGAGACTCATGGAATTCTTCAAGGAGCACGATATATCATTTGGCAGGGTTGTTACGGAACTCCCGACGCTCAACGATGTATTTCTGGAGATCACAGGCAAGGAGCTCAGAGACTAAACGAAATTCAGGGCAGAGATATGAGATCGTTGAAATCGTATTGTATATGGAAAATTGAGATGAATCAGGATTAAAGGAGAGAATTATGTTTATACGGGACTTTTTATACACCATAAAGATCATGGTCCGAGGCAGGGTGTCGATCTTCTGGACACTGGTATTCCCGCTGCTTCTTGCAACATTCATGTACATGGCATTTGGCAACATATATGAACAGGATGAGATGTTCAGGAATATCAAGGTGGCGGTGGTCACTGAGGATGAATCGGCAAATGGACTTAATTATATGCTGGATGCGCTGTCGGATGGCGATGACGCCCTTCTGTCGGTTGCGAGGATGAGCGAAAGCGATGCGGAAAAGTTACTGGCTGATGAAGAGGTCGAGGGCATCATATATACGGATGATGTGAGGCTCACGGTTGCGGAGAGTTCTGTCAATGCGAGCATACTTGAGACAGTGCTTTCTGAGTACAAGCAGTACGAGCATGCACTTATGGATATATATAAGGATGGCATCGGACTTCAACAGTATATGTCTGGGACTTCCGGCGTGGATGATATGTCGGACCTTGTGGAAAAACTCTCAGAACAGAGATCATATTATACAGAGAAGGCCAGCACTGAGGGCAGCCAGAATGTGTATAACAATTATTTCTATGCCATATTTGCCATGAGCTGTCTGTTTGCATCACTTTCATCTATAGAGATGATGGGCAATCTTCAGGCAAATGTGAGCGCTACGGGAAAGAGAAAAAATGTGTCCCCACAGAGAAAAATGACCTTTGTTTTGGCAGAGTTTGCTGCACTGCTGATTATACATTTTGTGGTCGAGGTCATAAGCTTTATATACATGTCCTGCATAGGAGTGGATTTTGGCGACAGAGTATGGGAGATCCTGCTTACTCTGTTTGTGGGCTGCTTTATCGGTCTGGCAATAGGAGTCATAGTTGGGGCTATATCAAAGCTTGCTGAGGGGACCAAGATAGGTATTGTGATCGGAATATCCATGGTGATGTCCATCCTTTCTGATCTGTGTATAAACGGAGTAAAGTATGAGATACAGCAGCACGTGCCGATTATAAATAAACTCAATCCCGCGGCTCTGATATCGGATTCATTCTATGCGCTGAATGTTTACAGTGACCACCAGGTTTTCACTGAGAATATCGTCATAATGACTATTGAGGCTGTGGTGCTCATAGCAGTTGGGATTCTCATGGTAAGGAGGAACAGATATGCAAGTGTTTAAATCTTTTTTCAAGGTTTTGAGAAAATATATTGGGCAGATGATCATGTATGTGGGAATCCTGTGTGGAGTCATGGTTGTGTTCATCAATGTGGGAAACACAGATCCACAGAACTATTATAAGGATAAAACGATCAAATATGCGGTGAGCGATGAGGATGGCAGTGAGATGAGCAGAAAATTGATGGCTTACCTGAATGATACGCAGCAGCTTGTATATGGCGTTGATATGGACGAACGAGGTATTCAGGATGCTCTCTACAACAGGGCGGTGGATTGTGTGATCAGGATACCAGATGGCTTTGGCGATGCATGGGCAAATGATACTGCGGATGGTCTGCTTGAGATAACGACTATCCCCGGAAGTCAGGCGTCCATGCTGTTTGAGACAAGGCTTGACAGCTACATGAATATGGTGTCTCTGTACAAGAGGGCCGGAGATGATGTGAACGATGCCGATAAGAGAGCGAGGACGGCACTTGAGCAGAAGGCTGAGGTCGATATGGCCGAAGGAAAGACCTCAGGACATTCCATGTTATATAATTTTTACAACTATCTGGGGTGGGTCATGATATGCGTTATGATAATTGGGGTAGCGCCTGTTTTGCAGGTATATAACAGGAAAAAGCTTAGAGCGAGAATAGAGTGCTCATCATACAAATTTTTCAGGCTGAACAGGGAACTTGTCCTGGGGATGATGTTTACTGGATGCGTATTGTCTGTAGTATTTATAGTACTTTCCAGAATACTTATAAAATATGATATAGTCTCAGCAAGGAGCGGAATGTTCATACTCAATATGCTGGTGTATGCCTGTGTAGCACTCTCGCTGGCATTTCTGGTTAGCAAGCTTACCCAGAGTGAACAGATTCTTTCCATGTGTGCAAATGTCATATCACTTGGAATGGCATTCCTCTGCGGGATATTTGTGCCGAGAGAGTTCTTAAGTGACACTGTGATGGCGATAGCACATTTCCTTCCAGCATATTGGTACGCAAATGCAACGGATGCCATCGACAATTTCGCATCCGGCAGTTCGGTGTCAGGCATATTTGTAAGCATGGGAGTGCAGATGCTATTCGCCGTACTGTTCATACTTGTTGGAGTGATCGTTGACAGGTACAAGACCGCCGGCAGGGCTATGGCTTAGAAAATACACTGGAAGTTATGAGGCATGGTCTGTTATAATGTTCTTTGGAGGGAGTATAGGAGGAACGAGAAAGTGCTTAAAAAGAAAGTGCTGAAACAGAACAACTTACTCAGACTGCAGAAGAGACTTGCAGTGGTTATGCTGGCCCTTACACTTGGACTCGGTACAGGGTGCGGCAAAACAGATGACGGAGCGGACGGTGCTGCGTCGTCAGAAGCAGAGACTTTGGCGGATGGTCAGACAAACGATCAGACAGATGCCGGAGCCGAAGAAGAAAATGGACAGGAGTCTAAAAAGGATAATGACGAGCCTTATGCAGAGGGAACATATTCCAGTGATGCATACGATGTGGCAGAATTTACGGCAGAGCCTCGTAAGAAGACCGACGAAGAGGGTAATCGCGGCGTGTATTACGAGATATTTGTCAGATCATTTGCCGATTCAGACGGTGATGGTATAGGCGATCTGAATGGCGTCACGGAGAAACTTGACTATCTGAAGGAGCTCGGGATCGATGGGATATGGCTCATGCCGATCACTGCATCCGATACCTACCACGGATATTCCGTGACGGATTACATGGCGGTGAATCCCGATTACGGAACAGAGGATGATCTTAAGAGATTGCTTGACGAAGCACACAGCAGAGACATGAAAGTCATCATGGATTTGGTCATCAATCACACCAGTATCAATCATCCGTGGTTTCAGGCGGCAAAGTCCGATGAGAACAGCGAGTACAGAGATTATTACAGGTGGGTGTACAAGACCGACAAGAAAGACTGCAATCATCTTCTCGACAAATCAAGCTGGGGAGATATGGTGTGGCACCAGGAAGGAGACTTCTATTATTATGGTGTGTTCGGCGCGGATATGCCGGATCTGAACTATAACAATCCGGATGTTAGACAGGCTGCGAAGGATGCCGCCGGTCACTGGCTGGAGCTTGGCCTTGACGGTTTTCGTATGGACGCCGCAGTTCATATCTATGGGGCGCACGAGTTCAAGCAGCAGGAAGATTCTGAAGCGGCAAATATCACCTGGTGGAACGAATTTGCCGGTTACTGCGAGAGCATAAATCCTGATGTATATCTGGTGGGTGAGGTATGGCAGGATGACAAGGTGCTGGAAAATTATGTCCAGCCATTTGACACGAAGTTTGATTTTGCGATTCAGCAGAAGATACTGAACTGCGTACAGAAAGGCATGGCGGTGCCAGGATTTGGCGATTCTCTTTCCGTGGCGATAGAGAATATACAGAATAAATATGACGGCGTGGATGTCAACTATCTGAATGGAGTATTTGGAGCAAATCACGATCAGGACAGGATAGCATCGTCGGTGAACAGCCTGGATAAGGCGAGACAGATAGCAGCGGTATATATGACACTTCCAGGCAATCCATATATTTACTATGGCGAGGAACTCGGAATGTACGGCAGCAAGCCGGATGAGATGATAAGGACACCATTCCTGTGGGGAGATGACAGTACATACAACACGTCATGGGAAAAGGACGATCAGAATGCAGAGACAAAGGGACTTGACCAACAGATGAAAGATCCGGATTCAATGTATTCATATTACAAGACACTGATAGCGCTTAGAAAAGACAATCCTGCCCTTATGAAAGGAAACTATAGAGCGGCAGCGCTCACAAGCGACAGTGTGATAGCGTACTTCCGTGAGGCGGATGGACAGAAGCTGCTGGTAGTGCACAACTTTGCAGAGGGCGATCAGACGGTATCACTTGCTGAGTGCGGAGACATAACAGTTACAAATGTACTTTATTCAAGTTCTGGTGAGACAGGTGTGTCAGACCTTAGTTCAGTGAAATTAGCTGGAAATGAGAGTGTGGTACTGGAACTTGGTGAGTAGATAAAAAATCCCAATTTAAAGGAGGCTCTCCATGAAGAAAATACTAATAACGGGTGGTACAGTATTTGTAAGCCGGTATGCGGCGCAGTATTTTGTGGACAAAGGCTATGAGGTGTATGTGGTCAACAGAAATTCAAGACCGCAGGTTCCAGGTGTGAAACTTATAGAAACGGACAGGCATGACCTGGGAGACAAACTCAAAGACATCTATTTTGATGTTGTGGCGGACATAACCGCATATAATGCGGAAGATATCACAGACTTATGTGACAGCCTTGGTTCATTTGGTCAGTATATCATGATAAGCTCAAGTGCAGTGTATCCAGAGTATGGAGATCAGCCATTCCGTGAAGATTCAGAACGGGCACTCAACAGATACTGGGGGTCATATGGTACGGATAAGATTGCTGCGGAGGATGCATTACTTGACAGAGTGAGTGATGCTTACATACTCAGACCACCATATATTTATGGACCTATGAACAATGTATACAGGGAGGCTTTTGTATTTGACTGCGCCAGGGCGGACAGACCATTTTATCTGCCCGGAGATGGTGGAATGAAGCTGCAGTTCTTCCATGTGAAGGATCTCTGTATCCTGATGGAGAGAGTAATAGAGGAAAAGCCGGAGACTCATATCATGAATGTGGGAAATGTGGAGCCGGTCACTATAAAAGACTGGGTGACGATGTGTTACGCCTGCTTTGATAAGATCCCTGCGTTTGTAAATGTCAGTGAGGATATAGAACAGAGAAATTATTTCAGTTTTTATAACTATGAATATTATCTCGATGTGCAGCAGCAGAACAAAATATACTCGGAAACAATATCATTGGAAGATGGATTGAAAGAATGCGCAGAGTGGTATGTGGAAAATGAATCAGAAGTTGGAAAAAAGTCATATATGGAATATATAGACTGTAATTTAAAATAATGTACGTTGGTGCAGCGATATTGTAAATGATATGTATTTAGGGAGATCTGGAGCTTCGGCTCCGGATCTTTTTTTATAGATATACATTCAAATATCGTCGAGATATACGATGTGTATAAATTCATTAAGAAAGTGTAAATTCGTTATAAGTGGGTTTACATCTTCGCTAGCATTGATATAATGCAGATACATAGTGAGAGAGTTCTTGACAATGATGGAGTTTTACTCATTGTTCTCAAATAAGATTTTAGTTCTTTTTTAGTAGAAATAAGTGATCTGAAATTTCTATAGTTTAATTTCCATAATGATTTTTGGCAAATATAAAATAATAAAGGAGTTACTGAATGATAAAAAACAGGAATGTTAGTATAATAACGGACGAAAATAATAATCAAATAGTAATTATTAATGACAAAAAATTTAAAGGCTTATCAAAAGATGATTGGCAGCAGATAGAAAAATACTTAAAAGGCTATATATCGGATTGTTATGAAATTACAGAAACAAATGATGTTGTTTATATTGGAAAAGAATTTCCGTCTGAATATGCAGGTTCGAAAAGCAGAATTGCATTAAAAGGTGCAAGAAAAAAGGCAAAGGCATCAGCATCACAGGGAATTCCAGAGCTAATAAAAATAGCCAAAAATCCACGTTGGGAAGAGAATAAAGAGCAAAAGCATAATAAAGATGCTAAATATGGTTGGTATAGATATGATATAAGGTTTGGACTGCCTGTGTATGATGATAAAACGGGCAATTTAGATAGATATAATATATTCACAGCTATTCTTCTTATAAAACATTCAGAGGATGGTAATAAGTACCTGCATGATATTACCACAATAAAAAAAGAAACGAGCAGCCCGCTTGAGTCGTAAAACTGTACGGTGAAAACCCATTTCTTTTGATATATTCTATTTCAGTCTTTTTGTTTTGTCAAGAAAAAACATCCTCCATCATATTCATAACGAGTATGATGGGGGATGTTTCATGTCTACACTATAATAAATTACTTATTGTTAGCGTTGTCCTTCTCCTCACGCTTCTGATCCATCATAGCACGAACCTTCATTGAAAGACCGAACAGGTTGATGAAACCTGAAGCATCCTTGTGATCGTAGAGGTCGCCAGTTGTGAATGAAGCAAGGCTCTCTGAGTACAGAGTATAATCTGATGTAGTACCAGCCTTGATGATGTTACCCTTGTAGAGCTTCATCTTTACATGACCAGTTACACGCTCCTCAGTCTTGGCAACAAATGCTGAAAGGCTCTCGCGGAGAGTGCAGAACCACTTTCCTTCATATACAAGTGCTGCGAACTTTGTTCCAACAAGCTTCTTGTACTCCATAGTATCACGGTCAAGTGTGAGCTCCTCAAGCTGCTTATGAGCCTCTGTGAGGATAGTTCCACCAGGTGTCTCGTATACACCACGTGACTTCATGCCGACAACACGGTTCTCAACGATATCGATGATACCGATACCGTGCTTTCCGCCGAGCTTGTTCAGCTCACGGATGATATCAGAAGTCTTCATCTTCTTGCCGTTGAGTGCTACAGGGTAGCCCTTCTCGAAGTCAAGGTCAATGTACTCAGGCTCATCAGGTGCCTTCTCAGGTGTAACTGAGAGAACCAGAAGGTCATCGTAGTTTGGCTCATTTGCAGGATTCTCAAGCTCAAGGCCCTCATGGCTGATGTGCCAGATGTTACGGTCACGGCTGTAAGAATGCTTTGCATCAAATGGAAGATCGATGCCGTGTGCCTTACAGAATGCGATCTCATCCTCACGTGACTGCATAGTCCACTCAGGCTGTCTCCATGTAGCGATAACCTTGATGTCCGGTGCAAGAGCTTTGATAGAAAGCTCAAAACGAAGCTGGTCGTTACCCTTGCCTGTAGCTCCGTGGCAGATGGCAACAGCGCCTTCCTTACGTGCAACCTCAACAAGCTTCTTTGCAATGATAGGTCTTGCAAATGAAGTACCGAGAAGATACTTGTTCTCATATACAGCGTCAGCCTGAACTGTTGGCATGATGTACTCATCACAGAGCTCATCTACAACATCGATGATGTAAAGCTTCTCAGCTCCTGAATACTTTGCTCTCTCGTCAAGTCCCTCAAGCTCGCTCTCCTGACCTACATCTATACATGCACAGATAACATCGTATCCGTATGTCTCCTTTAACCATGGGATGATGGCAGTGGTATCAAGACCGCCTGAATAAGCCAGTACAACTTTTTCTTTAGCCATTTTAATAAATCCTCCTATAAATATAGTGTTTTGAAAAATTACTTTATAATATATTCCATTTTTCGCCTACATGAACTATACAACGCAAATGTATATTATGCAAGCAATTTTTCAAAATATCCATTTAATCAGCGTATAATATGCATGTGATTTATACATGGATACATAGCTAAATGGCGGCAAAAACGTTGATGAACCGTATATTTTTAACGATTATGCAAATATTCAAAAAAACCATTGCATAATATGCAATCAAAATGTATAATTATAAAAAGTTTTTTGTAGGAGGGATAACATATCGTCTGATTAGATGAATGTTGACTAGGCTGACTAAGTGGGTATACAATCAAACAGGATATGCCTTAAGACAAATCCGTGGGAATGGAAATATAAATTTTTACATATATATGGAGGCAGTTATGATTAAGGTAGGAATTATCGGATCGACAGGATACGCAGGACAGGAGATAGTAAGAATCCTTCTTGGACATAAGGAAGCGGAGATCGTATGGTACGGTTCAAGAAGCTTTATCGATCAGAAATATTATCAGGTATACGGCAATATGTTCCAGATCGTGGACGCAAAGTGTATGGACGACAACATGGAGGAGCTTGCATCAAAAGTAGACGTCATATTTACAGCTACACCACAGGGACTGTGCGGATCACTGGTGAATGAGGAGATTCTGTCAAAGGTGAAGATCATAGATCTCAGTGCAGATTTCAGAATAAAGGATGTTGCTACTTATGAGAAGTGGTACAAGATAGAGCATAAGAGCCCACAGTTTATTGACGAGGCTGTGTATGGTCTTTGTGAGATCAACAGGGAGGATATAAAGAAGTGCAGACTTCTTGCAAACCCTGGATGCTACACAACATGTTCCATCCTTTCACTCTACCCACTGGTTAAGGAAGGTCTGGTTGATGCCAACTCCATCATCGTTGACGCCAAGTCCGGAACATCAGGTGCAGGAAGAGGCGCGAAGATCGCAAATCTTTACTGTGAGGTCAATGAGAGCATAAAGGCTTATGGAGTTACGACACACAGACATACCCCTGAGATAGAGGAGCAGCTTGGATATGCGAATGGCAGTCCGATAGTTATCAACTTCACTCCACACCTTGTTCCTATGAACAGAGGAATACTTGTGACAGCATATGCCAACCTCAAGGAGAAGGTCGATTACGATACAGTGAGAACCGCATACGATAAGTACTATGCAAATGAGAGATTTATCAGAGTCCTCGACAAGGATGTATGTCCTGAGACAAGATGGGTTGAGGGCAGCAACTATGTGGATGTCAACTTTAAGATAGATGAGAGAACAAACAGAGTCATCGCCATGGGCGCACTTGACAATCTTGTAAAGGGTGCTGCAGGTCAGGCGGTTCAGAACATGAACATCATGTTTGGATTTGACGAGGCAGAGGGTCTCCGCATGGCTCCTGTTTTCCCATAAATTTGGAAATAAGGTGGTAGGATGAAGATAATTCCGGGAGGCGTGACAGCCCCTGCGGGCTTTAGGGCAGCGGGACTACATGTTGGAATAAGAAGAAATAAACTGAAAAAAGACATGGCACTTCTGGTGAGTGATGTTCCGGCTAATGTAGCGGGAGCATTTACACAGAACATGGTTCAGGCGGCACCGGTCATATACGACAGGCGGCTTTGCCAGAATGTGGGAATGTGTCAGGCGTTGGTGGTAAACAGCGGTGTGGCAAATACCTGTACTGGCGAACAGGGAATCCACGATGCTGAGGCCATGGCAGCCCATGTAGGTAAGAGCCTTGGCATAGATCCAAGTACGGTTGCGGTGGCTTCTACAGGAGTCATAGGAATGAGACTTCCGATGGATGTCATACAGAGCGGTATAGATATGCTGGTGCCGGAGCTTTCATATTCTATAGATGCCGGAGTGGATGCCGCGGAGGCGATCAAGACGACTGATATCTATAAGAAGGAGATAGCCGTAACTTTAGAGATCAAGGGGCAGCAGGTCACCATCGGAGGTATGTGTAAGGGATCAGGAATGATCAATCCTAACCTGGGAACCGTACTCAGCTTTATCACGACAGACCTGAATATCAGTTCAGAGTTGCTGGGCAAGGTGCTTAAGGCTGACGTGGTCGATACATACAATATGGTGTCAGTGGACGGAGATATGTCCACCAACGACACTGTCATGATATTTGCAAATGGCATGGCGGGCAACGAGGAGCTGCTGGAGACCGATGACGACTTTCCTGCATTTGTCGAGGCAATAAGATATATCAACCGCGCATTTGTCAGGGCGATAGCCTCGGACGGCGAGGGTGCTACCAAGATGTTTCAGGTGGATGTGTCGGGCATGCCGGATAAGGATACTGCAAGACATCTGGCAAAGGCGATAGTGGCCTCCAATCTTGTAAAGTGTGCCATGTACGGAGCTGATGCCAACTGGGGCAGAATAGTTTGCGCCATGGGACAGAGCGGCGTGAAGTTTGATCCGTACAGGGTGGATATAGAGATAGCCAGTGTGGCAGGACATCTTGAGATCGTAAAGCATGGAGTGACAACTGATTACGATGAGAAGGAAGCAAGCCACATACTCTCAGAGAAGCAGATAAAGCTCAAGGCGCATATGAATATGGGGGATGAGATGGCCACAGCGTGGGGGTGCGATCTCACATATGACTATATCAAGATAAATGCGGATTATAGAAAGTAAAATCCAGTGAGATAAGCCATATAAAAATGGAAGCAGGTTATAAGATAAAACATATTGCGTAAATTTAAAAATAGATTATAGTCAATAAATCAAATAAGACTAAATTGAGACGATGCGTTAATCGTTGACATTGATCAGGTTGGAAGATAAAGTTGAAGGCAAAAGACAGATAAACCTAAGGTAGATAAACCGAAGATATATAAATATAGAAGAAAGAAGGACAGAAAAATGGTTATAGGTGATTACACAGTAGATCAGGTAATTGAGAAGGCACAGACACTGATAGAGGCTATGCCATATATCAAGAAATTCCAGGGCAAGACAGTGGTTGTAAAGTACGGCGGAAGCGCTATGCTTGACGAGAATCTCAAGTACAACGTTATCAAGGACGTTGCCATGCTGAAGCTTGTCGGCATGAAGCCGGTCATCGTACACGGTGGCGGCAAGGAGATCAGCAAATGGGTAGAGAAGGTCGGCAAGGAGGCAGAATTTATCAACGGTCTCCGTGTTACAGATGCAGAGACGATGGAGATCGCAGAGATGGTTCTCGGCAAGGTCAACAAGAGTCTTGTAAGTCTCATGCAGAAGATCGGACTTAAGGCAGTCGGAATCAGCGGCAAGGACGGCGGAATGTTCACAGTCAAGAAGAAGTTCCCTGGTGGCAAGGATATAGGTTATGTGGGAGAGATAACAAATGTTGACACATCCATCCTTACATCACTTATCGAGGATGATTTCATCCCGGTTATCGCACCTATAGGAGTGGATGAGAACTACGAGGATTACAACATCAATGCGGACGATGCTGCTTGTGCAGTAGCAACAGCTCTTGAGGCTGAGAAGCTTGTATTCCTCACAGATATCGAGGGAGTATTTATTGATCCAACAGACAAGTCAACACTTATCTCAGAGATGGATATACACGAGGCAAAGGACATCATAGAGAAGGGCGTTGTCGGCGGTGGTATGCTTCCAAAGCTTAACAACTGTATCACAGCCATGGAAAATGGAGTTTCAAGAGTGCATATACTTGATGGCCGTCTCCAGCACTGCCTGCTTCTTGAATTCTTCACCCAGAAGGGTATCGGAACTGCTATCCTCAAGGAGCCTTTATTCTAGGATGCATGGCAGAATATAACAAAGCTTCAAATAATAAAATAGTAAATTATAAAACAGTATATATGACCATGGTGGACAGCCATCTGTAAGGATGGAAGATTACCGGTCATGTATGCTGTTTTTTTATGTCTGATCTGAATCGGGGAGTTTATAAAAATGTTACATTTTTATGTATTGTAAAAAGTATCAATGAATAAGGGATAAAAGGGCTCTTTTGTGAAAAAAGTAACAAAAATGAAATAAAATAGAAATATATTGTTGTAAATTCAGAGGTGTTTAGATACAATAAACCTGTGTAATTCTGTGCTGACACAGGAGGTGTCGCACGATGAAGAAAATAATTAAAAATTTAGCATATTTATGCGTGCTGACAATGACATTATTGTGTTCCGGCTGTGGAGAAGAACAGGTAACTATATCCGGTAATTCAGAAGAGAATGTTACGGAGAAAGCTTCGCAGCAAGGCGCGGAAGAAGCCGGAGCAGACGACAGTGTAACGATACATTCAGAAACTCCAGAATACATAACAGTTTTTGTATGCGGAGCAGTGAAGAATGAGGGCGTATATGAGCTCGAAGCCGGATCCAGGGCGAATGATGGCCTTGAGGCGGCGGGAGGATTCTCCGATGACGCAGATACCGTTGCGGTGAATCTTGCAGATGTGCTTGAGGATGGTCAGAAGCTGTACTTTCCTGTCGGAGGTGAACAGCTTCCGGATGAGAGCGAAGCCGGGACAGATGCGTCGGAACAGAGACTGGTCAACATCAACAGTGCAGATGCTGCGGAACTTATGACGTTACCGGGAATAGGCGAGACGAAGGCCTCGCAGATTGTTGAGTACAGACGGAAGAATGGAGCATTTGCCTGCAAAGATGACCTTAAGAATGTCAGCGGCATAGGAGACAGTATATATGAGAAACTGGAGACATATATATCGACAGAGTAAATGAGTCTCGGGGTAGAAAGGATGTTAAGATGAAGAAAGTTCTTGTTGTGGATGATGAGAAGTTGATCGTTAAGGGGCTGAAGTTCAGCCTGGAACAGGACGATATGGAAGTGGATACAGCCTACGATGGCGGTGAAGCTATAGAGAAGATAAAGGCAAATGATTACGATATAGTTCTGCTGGATATAATGATACCTGTATACACAGGAATAGAGGTTTGCCAGATGGTCAGAGAGTTTTCCAATGTTCCTATTATCATGCTCACTGCAAAGGGTGAGGACATGGATAAGATCATGGGACTCGAGTATGGTGCAGATGACTATATAACAAAGCCATTTAATATTCTTGAGGTGAAGGCCAGGATCAAGGCTATACTTAGAAGAAGCAACCGCAAGCAGGCACCTGCAAAACCGTCAAATGTAATGGAGATCAACGGAATGAAGGTTGAGCTTGACAGCAGACGTGTATTTGTCGGTGGTAAGGAGCTTAATTTGACAGCCAAAGAGTTTGACCTTCTTGAGCTGCTCATGGCGCATCCAAACAAGGTATATTCAAGAAATGAACTCCTGAATACGATCTGGGGAGATTCCTACCCGGGAGATGCGAGAACAGTTGATGTGCATGTTAGAAGACTTCGTGAGAAGATAGAAGCTAATCCGGGTGAGCCGGTATACATTCATACAAAATGGGGAGTAGGATATTTCTTCAAGGGCTGATATGAAAAAAAAGAAACGTGCAACAGTTGAAACAGAAAAAATTGAAGAGAAGAATACCGCCCAGGAGAGATCCAGAGTCAGTATCAGAGTGGGGCAGAGAACGATCATATCGCTTATAGTGGCAGTCAGTGTGGCAGTGATCGCCTATGCAGCACTGTGGATACTGGCGGGCACTGTGAATTCGAAGAGTGAGAGAAATCTTGACAGACACGCACAGGAGTGTGCAGAATACATTGCCCATATAGTGAATGAACACAAGGCGGAGGATGATATAGGGAGAGCCGTGGACGAGATAAAGACCATGGCTTATTCTCTCTCTGCCCGTATAGTTATAGTGGATACTGATTACAAGGTCGTGGTGGACTCCTATGGAAAAGACACCGGAAGATATCTGGTGGATGAGAACGTGTTCAGCGTAATGAAGGGGCAGCAGAAGTATATATCAGAGACAGAGGAAAATGTGTACAGGCGCATAGTTCCAGTGATCAACAGTGAGGGCTATACAGATGCGGTGGCACTGATATCTCTTGAGACCGATGCTCTCGAGAACCTGTCAATATATATGAAGAGAAATGCAACTTATCTGTTTGCGATATCGTTGATACTTGGATTGATAGCTGCTTATTTTGCGGCTAAGTTATCAGTCAGGGATGTGAACCATGTCAGAAACGAGATAGAGGGAATGAAAGGCGGCAGCCTTGAACCGATGAGCGTGGACGGTATGTTCAGGGAGACACAGGAGCTGACAAAGGATATAAACGATATATTCAACAAGGCACAGCTTCTTGAGGAGTCCCGTCAGGAATTCGTGTCAAATGTCTCACATGAGTTAAAGACACCGATAACATCCATGAAGGTTCTGTCAGAGTCGCTGCTCACCCAGAGTGATGTGCCGGCGGAGATGTACAGAGAATTCATGGAGGATATAGTTCAGGAGATAGACAGGGAGGCAGAGATCATAAGTGATCTGCTTACACTCGTTAAGACTGACAAAGGCCCTGACAGCCTGAATAAAGAGCCTGTGGATATGAATGAATTTATGGATCTCATACTCAAGAGACTTAAGCCTCTGGCGGAGAAGAGAAGTATACAGCTTTCATTTGAGAGCTTTGGAGACATAAAGGCAGAGATAGACAAGGTGAAGTTTACTCTTGCGATCTCGAATCTGATAGAGAATGGAATAAAGTATAACGTTGATGGCGGTTGGATAAAGGTTTCGCTCAATTCAGACCACAGGAACTTCTATATCAAGGTAGCAGACTCCGGTGTAGGAATACCGGAGGATTGCATAAATCATATTTTTGAGAGATTCTACAGAGTAGACAAGGCGAGAAGTCGAGACACTGGTGGAACCGGTCTGGGACTAGCCATCACGAAGAATATAATTATCATGCACAAAGGAACTATAAATGTGTATAGTGAACCGGGAAAAGGAACTACATTTACGGTAAAGGTTCCATTACAGGCTCACGAGTAAGGGATTAATATGACGACGAAAAAAAGAATTATGCTCACTGCCGTGGTCATGGCTGCAGTGGTGATTCTTGTGGCGTGTGGAAGCGACAGCAAGAATGGCAGAAAGAAAAATTCAGCAGACAATTCAGATGAAAATCTGACTCTGTACTACGCAAACTCAACGTGGACTGATCTGTTCCCGGAGGTTTTCACCCGAGACCAGCTCGTCACGACGGAGAATCTTATCGACACTGTGATGAACGCATTGATGGACAGTGGGGAAATGACGGATAAACAGGTTCCGGTTCCCCAGGGCGTTACGTACCAGAGATATACATATGACGGTCAGGCGACGATCAATCTTATGTTCAACGTTGACTGGGAGGCCACTGACACATATGAGATGGTGCTAAGCAAGGCGGCATTTGTGAGAACTCTGACACAGATCGAATCGGTGAAGAAGGTTGTGTATGAATACACTGACATTGCAAATGAGAACAGTATCGTGCGTGAGGAGCTCACAAATGATTCATTTTCAGATATGGACAACTTCATGAATCCACATGAAGAGTACAACATATATATGCCGGACAGCACAGGACAGAAGCTGGTTCAGAAGACCATAGATCTGGACAGATCAGCGCCTGAATCACTGGAGGAACAGATGGTTGCAGGACTGAGAATGAGTTACGATGGAACAGTTGTACCGCTCAATGAGAAAACTGTGGTTAAGAGTGTCACTGTGGATGATGCTGACGATGTGTGTACGATAACATTTAATGAGAGCTTTGCGGATGGAACAGCAGGTGTGGACGATGAGATACTTGTGTATTCTGTTGTGGATTCCCTCATGGAGCTTGAAGATGTCAAGAGTGTACAGATAAATGTGGATAATACAAATAACAGATTGAACAACATCGATCTCAGCAGGAAATTTACTGCTGATTATTCAAAGCTTGAGATATAAACAGAAGTTTGAACAAAACAGGAGGATACGAATATAAAGAGACCATTATTCTGGATAGCAGTATGCTTTGCGCTTGGAGAGGCGTATAAAGAGGCTGCTGACAGTTCAGTGCTTATAATTGGTCTGATCATATTGGCTGCACCGGTATTGTCGGTTTACATGGACAAAGCCGGTACAGCCATGTTTTTTTATAGTGGCAAAGCTCATGGTGATAAAGACAGAAAGAACAGGATCGTCAGATGCGTTCTGAGTATGATGATATTTGGAATGATCTTGTTGACCGGTTATATGAATGGTTGTGCTATGTCAAAGCAGGAGAGACTCGCAGAAGAGCTCGATGGGCAGCAGCCGGGCGGTATAGAAGGAAAGGTGTACGAGATCAGGCAGTCCGGCGATGAATGGCGGGTATATGTGTATGCGGAATGGATAACATTTGGCGGAGGCGACTCAGAAGAAACTGTGGAATACCGGGGAAGATCAAAGGTATTGCTGTACATGGAAGACGTGGGAAGCCTGAAGACCGGAATGAAGCTGACCTTAAGCTGCAGTCTGTCAAGGCCGGACTCTGCAGATAATCCGGGCGAATTCGATGCGCGGGAATATTATTCGCACAAGGGAATATATATAGTAGGAAAGGATATCTCCATTCTGGAGTGTGGAGAGGACTACAGCCGTATAGGAGACAGTCTGTTCAGGCTGCGTATAAAGTCCGGGGAGATCACAGACAGTGTGTTTGGAGAGACGGATGGCTCGGTGATAAAGGCAATGCTACTGGGGGATAAGAGCGGCATTGACAGGGATACGAAGAAGCTGTTTCAGATGAATGGAATAGCTCATATTCTGGCGATATCCGGTGTGCACATAGCAATAATAGGAATGACATTATTCGGCGTGCTGCGAAGGCTTACAGGGTCATATATGGCATCTGGTATAATGGCTATATCTGTGATCGTACTTTACGGAGTTATGACTGGGATGGCGAGTTCAACTGTAAGAGCCATGATAATGATGGTGATATCTGTGATCGGTCAGGTAAAGGGGCGAAGCCCTGATATGCTTACATCCGCGGGAACCGCGTCAGTCATACAGGCGCTGATTGATCCGGGTATCATCCTTGATGCCGGATTTCAGTTGTCTTTTGCCGCAGTGCTGGGGATGGCGGTGCCTGGAGCACTTATGAAAAAGCTTATTCCAACTAAGAATAAGGTAGTCAGTACACTTGTAATGAATCTGGCGATAACACTTGCCACCGGACCGCTTGTTATATTCTATTATTACCAGTTTCCGCTGTATTCGATCTTTCTGAATCTGCTCATAGTGCCATTGGTTTCTGTGATAATATTTGTGAGTATCGTCGTGATTGCGGCTATGCTTATTTTTCCCGGGATACTACAGGGCAATGAGATGGCGGTGGGCATAGGAGCGTTTCCTGTGAAGCTGATACTTGCAATATACAGGCAGCTTTGCGAATGGGCGATGAAGCTTCCATTTTACAGTATAAATACAGGCCATGTGTCGGTTATGATGATCGTAGTATTTTATATGGCTATGGTTGGAGTGCTGATCCTGCTTGTAAGAGCAAAGAGTGCAGACTGCGCCAGGGTGAGGAGGCGGATGGTCTGTCTGTGCGCTGCTGTGATCATGACCTTGTGCTGCGTGTGTTACGAAGCAGCTTCATTTGACCGGGAGTTCAGAGTTGTATTTATGGATGTTGGTCAGGGAGACGGCATACTTATAAGGTCTGGCATGGGAGTAAATATATTGATAGATGGGGGCTCGTCGAGTAGCAATAAGGTTGGTGAGTACGTGATGGTGCCTGTTCTAAAGTTTTATGGTGCAGCTCATGTAGATTATGCATTTGTGACACACGGAGATAAGGATCATGTGTCCGGTATCCAATATCTTCTAAGCGATACGAACTCCGGTATCAGAATAGATAATCTTGTGGTTCCGATGTATGGTGATATTGAAAATATGGGTGAACTGCTTGAGCTGGCAGAGAAAAGAGGCGTAAATATCATATATATGGACGGCGGTTCTCAAATGTCCTGTGGCAAGGATGCAGCTAAGGTGTGGTTAAATTTCTTGCATCCGTCCGAAAAAACTGATATAAAAGATGCAAATGATCTTTCTGCGGTTATCCGTCTGGAGTATCGAGGGTACAGTGTTTTATTTACGGGAGACCTGGGAGAAGATGGAGAACGGGAGCTTATCTCGGAGGGCGGTGATCTGAGTGCTGATGTGTTGAAGGTCGGACATCACGGCAGCAGATATTCTACGAGTGGGGAGTTCCTGAGAGCAGTCGACCCGGATCTTGCGATCATATCGGCGGGGGAGAATAACCGATATGGTCATCCGCACGGGGAGACACTGGAGCGTTTGGATGCCTGTGGAGCTGATGTAATGAGTACCATAGACTATGGAGCTATATGTGTAGAGATAACGGATGGTGGAATTTCGGTAACCGGATACAGATGATCAGGGAGTTATGAGAATAGGAATTCTGAAAGGAGAACAGGGGAAGGAAGAAACGACTATGATGTGGAAAGGAAGATGAGTATGACAAAAAAACTAAAATTACTGCTGGAATTTGTAATGCTGACACTTGGCGCAGTTATAGCTGCATTTGCTATCGAAGAATTTCTCGTGCCGAACACCATACTTGACGGAGGAGTCATCGGTATAGGTATCATGATCAATAATCTCACAGAAGTGTCCCTGAGTATTCTGACGATCGTTCTTAATGTTCCGTTTCTTATAATAGGTTCAAGACAGCTTGGTAAGATGTTCATGGTGAAGTCCGGTTATTCCATGGCTGTATTCTCAGTATTTGTGGAGATATTCAAACCCCTTGAAAATGCAACCTCAGAGACCATACTTGCGGTGTGCTTCGGCGGTGTGATACTTGGACTTGGAGTTGGTATCATCATCAAGTTCGGCGGGTGCTTGGATGGAACGGAGACCGTGGCCATCATGCTGAACAAGAAAAAAGACTGGCCGGTTGGAAGAGTTGTTCTGGGCATGAATCTGATCATATATTCTATTGCGGGAATGCTCTTTGGTCTGGACAGGGCGATGTACAGTCTTCTTACATACTTTATAACATCAAAGGTGCTTGATATGGTTGAGACCGGTCTTGAGCAGGCGAAGGCAGCCATGATCATAACTGATGATGCCAGAGAGGTGGCAGACAAGATATACAAGAAGCTTGGAAGAACAGTTACCATCATGCAGGGCAAGGGAATGATAAGCGGTAACAAGACAGTGCTCTACTGTGTTATCACGAGATTTGAGATCGGTGAGCTGAAGAACATCATCAATTCCATAGATACCTCCGCATTTGTCACAGTTACGGATGTGGCGGAGATCATAGGAAACCACATCAAGGACAATGAGTACAAGGAGATCCTTGAGAAGATAGAGGAGAAGGAAGAACCGCTCACAAAGCTTCCTGAGCATGAGAGTATGACGGACTTTGATGGCCTGGAGCATACTGGAAAAATAGATTAGAAAAAGCCTGTGACATATACCGGCAGATAACTGCTGTATATGTCACAGGCTTTTCTTTATTGATATATGTTTTAGACTGTAGTCAATATATTACTGGATACTGTCTACAAATGCCTTGTGGATCCTGTAGTCGCTGTCAAGCTCAGGGTGGAAGGAGAGGGCAAACTGGTTGCCGTACTTAACCGCCACGATCTTGTCATCAACTGTTGCAAGGACATCAACCTCAGGTGAAGCCTCAGCCACATAAGGTGCACGGATGAAAGTCATAGGAACCTCACCGATACCTTTAAGCTCGGCCTCTGTGTGGAAGCTTCCAAGCTGTCTTCCGTAGGCATTTCTCTTTACTGTGACAGGGAGAGTGCCAAGGTGTACAGTGTCATCACCTTCGATGTGCTGTGCCAGAAGAATAAGTCCTGCACATGTGGCAAGAACCGGCATGCCACCCTCGATCTGAGACTTTATAGTGTCGAACATGTCGCTGTCTCTGAGAAGCTTTCCTTGGACTGTGCTTTCACCGCCAGGAAGGATCAGGGCGTCATAAGGCTTGTTCAGATCTCCGGCATTTCTAAGTTCTAAGCATGATACGCCGAGCTCGGAAAGTACATGCTCATGCTCTGCGAAAGCTCCCTGTACTGCCAATACACCAACCTGCATATTACTTACCCCTTTCTGCCATGAGGATTGCGATCTCCTGCTCGTTGATACCAACCATAGCTTCACCAAGTCCCTCTGAAAGCTTTGCGACGAGGTCAGCGTCATTGTAGTTTGTTGTTGCCTGAACGATGGCAGCAGCACGCTTAGCAGGGTCTCCTGACTTGAAGATACCTGAACCTACGAATACACCCTCAGCACCGAGCTGCATCATGAGAGCTGCGTCGGCAGGAGTAGCAACACCGCCGGCTGCGAAGTTTACAACTGGGAGACGGTGATTCTCATGTACGTACTGAACGAGATCGTAAGGAACCTCAAGCTTCTTAGCTGCCTCATACAGCTCATCTGTTCTCATGCTGACGATCTCAGCGATCTGGCTGTTCATCTTTCTCATATGTCTTACGGCCTGAACGATATCACCTGTACCAGGCTCTCCCTTAGTTCTGATCATTGAAGCACCCTCGTTGATTCTTCTGAGGGCCTCGCCGAGATCCTTGGCACCACATACAAATGGAACCTTGAACTGTCTCTTGTCAATATGGTATACGTCATCTGCTGGTGAGAGAACCTCGCTCTCGTCGATGTAGTCGATCTCGATGGCCTGAAGGATCTGAGCCTCTGCGAAATGTCCGATACGGCACTTAGCCATAACAGGGATTGATACAGCGTTCTGGATTCCCTTGATCATCTGTGGGTCACTCATACGTGATACACCACCGGCAGCTCTGATATCTGCTGGGATTCTCTCAAGTGCCATAACTGCACAAGCGCCGGCAGCCTCAGCGATCTTAGCCTGCTCAGGTGTTGTAACGTCCATGATAACTCCGCCCTTAAGCATCTGGGCAAGTTCCTTATTTAACTTATATCTTTCTGTTGTCTCCATGTTGAACCTCCGTTATAATTAGATTTGTGTTTATTGGAGTGAGTGTACATAAACTCACAATCTGTAGGTGATTATAAAACCAAAGTGACATTATAGAAATAATCAATATGTGATTATAAAAACAGGTCAGATAACCTCTGATATTATCAAAATACATAGAAAAACAGGTCAAATTTGCCATATAAGATATAATTATGGTAGAAACTGGTACTGTATTTTGAAAATCATATTGTGAGACATAAGCTTGATGAAGGAGAAACGTAATGGCTGCAACAAAGAAAAAGGAAAAAAAGAACGCGATGGCGGTCATAAACCAACATATAAAGACGGGGGAGTTTGCCAAGATATATCTTCTGTATGGGGAGGAGAGGTATCTCGTGAACCAGTACAGAGATAAGCTGCTGTCGGCTCTGACTGATAAGGACGATAATCTGAATTTTATGAAATTTGCCGGAAATGGGATCGATACATCTGAGCTTCTTGCATTCTGCAACGAGATGCCATTTTTTGCGGACAGAAGAGTTGTCCTTGTGGAGAACAGTGGTCTGTTCAAGAGCAGCAACGAGGATTTTGCAAAGAAGCTGGTGGAGATAGAGGATACATCAGTTGCCATATTTGTAGAGATGGATGTGGACACCAGGTATAAGCTGTTCAAGGCTGTGGACAAGAATGGAGAGGCTCTGGATTTTGCGACCCCTGATGAGAAGATGATGGTCACGTGGGTGAAGTCACTGTTCCGTGCCGATGGTGTTGCCACCACAGACACGGCGATATACAAGATAATCGAAGCTGCTAACATGGATATGAACTGTATCAAGAATGAGGTTGACAAGATGATAAGCTACGCCGGAGACACGAAGCAGGTCAGCGAGCATGATGTGGATCTTCTGTGCAGTCAGGATGCGGAGAGCAAGGTGTATCAGATGATAGACTTCATCATTGCAAAGCAGAAGGAGAAGGCTTGCAGTATGTATCACGATCTTCTTGAGAATAAGGAATCGGCGATCATGATAAACGCATGTATCATGAGACAGTTCAACAAGCTCCTTCTGGTAAAGATGGCATTATCAGATGGCGCGCAGGACGCCAGCCTGGCGAAGATCGCAGGATGCCCGGTGTGGGCGGTGAAGAATTACAAGGCTCAGTGCAGGGGCTACAGCATGGCACAGCTTAAAGACATAGTGGAGAACTGTCAGGACATGGACTACAAGCTCAAGACCGGACAGGTTATGGATAACGCGGCGATGGAGGTCATGATCGTGGAGCTGTGTGAGATGCAGTAGGAGACTGGTGATGATATTAGATATTGAGGCAAAAAAATAACCACTGTGAAAACAGTGGTTATTTTTTATATAACTATGATTGGTTCAAATATATGCAGCCGTTTAATATATCCAAATCCTTGTGTCAAAGTTATGTAGTTATCAGCCAGATGCTTAAGCCATCTTGTTAACTGCAACTGCAAGACGTGATACCTTACGAGCAGCGTTGTTCTTGTGGTAGATGCCCTTTGAAGCAGCCTTGTTGATCTCTGATGTAGCAACAACAAGTGCCTGCTGAGCAGCAACCTTATCACCAGCAGCGATAGCAGCCTCAACCTTCTTGATAACTGTCTTAACCTTAGACCTGATCATCTTGTTTCTAAGTGTCTTCTTCTCGATAACATTGATTCTCTTCTTTGCAGATTTGATATTAGCCAAAATTCTTACCTCCATAAAATCTAATTAAATATAATAAGGTTTTACATTAAAACCGGACACGGACAATTCAATGTAAACATACTCACATATAATAGATGAAACGCAATTCGTTGTCAAGACTAAAAAACAAAAAAATGCGCATTTTCGCAGATTATTTTCATGTTGTTTCCTAAGAAAAATGAAGTAAAACAACATGTTACTTTCCTTTACATAAAAAGGGGTAAATGGTATCATATATGCAATGGGTCTTAATGATCCATACATATTATAATACAGGAAAAGCAGAGAAATATACAGATGTTTAAATATAGATTTTTTCAGGTGATAATGGCACTTTCGCTGGTCTTGCTGATCATCTCCACGGCGATAATGTGTTCGTTCAGCGTTTGCAGGGTTGCGGAGAAGAGCTACAAGCCGAGTAATAGCGGCACGATAAGTTCAGTCATGAATAACGGACAGACTGAGGAATTATCAGAATTTGATGCGTGGGTGGAATACAGTATCGTGCTGGATGCTCTGGATGGGGACAGCGAGCAGGAGTACAGGCTTGGCAACGTATATCTGTCCACTGAGAATGTGATGAGGCTTGAACAGCTTGCAGACATCAAATCCAAGGCAAGCAATGGTGTGTTCATATCCATTGTGCTTCTGGTGGCATGCTTTGTAGTCATAAGGAGAAGGAGACTGTATGAGTGTGTTGTATGGGGCGGCGCTGCAGGCGTTATAATAGGAATAATCAGCTTCATAGCCATGGCGGTATCTGGCAGCGGAATCATGTATGGCATAAGAAGAATGGTGTTTGGAGAAAGCTATGCGGAGCTTTTTCCGGGACACGATGTCCTGCCGGATATAATACCGGCCGGTACGGGAACGAAGGTTCTTTGGGTGTATGTTGGAACGATATTTGTTGGACTTGTGGTTACTATCATAGTCAGGGTTATAAGCTATAAGAAATCACGTCCACACAAATTCAGATAGAAGGTTACATAATGGGAGGTAGTTATGAGAAAAAGAATCGAGGAGTGGATAAACTGGGTGCTCTATGATGAGCTCATTGCCAGCAAGATCAATGCGCCAAAGCATTTGCTGGGAATCCATGATTATGGTGAAGGTCAGATAATCGTTGTGTACAAGCCGGGGGCGATCAGGGTAGAGGTTACATCGCGCACAGGTAAGAAGATACACACCATGGAACAGATGACAAATGAAGGACTGTTCGCCATTTATTTTGATAAGAAGGAGTACGATGGCAACAAGTACAATGTTGTCACCACATATGAGGATGGCACCATTATAAACAGTGCAGATCCATATTCATTTGAATCGCTTATCACGGATTTTGACACATACCTTTTTGCGGAGGGCAGGCATTATAATATATATGAGAAGCTTGGCGCACACCCTATGACTATAGACGGTGTACGTGGAACCTACTTTGCAGTGTGGGCTCCTCATGCAAGACGTGTCAGTGTAGTCGGTGATTTCAATCTCTGGGATGGTAATGTAAATCCTATGCAGATCACGGCAAATGAGGGAATATACGAACTGTTCCTGCCGGGCGTGGAGCCGGGCGCTGTGTACAAGTATCAGATCATGACCAGATATGGTGAGATACTGTACAAAGCTGATCCATATGGCAACCAGTGTCAGATGAGACCGGAAAATGCCTCAGTGGTTGCAGACATAAGCAGCTATAAGTGGAAGGATACATCATGGATGAAGGATAGAAGCAAGATCAGCCGTACTGACAGAATGCGCATGCCTATGTCCATATACGAGATGCATCTCGGCTCATGGCACAAGAAGGTTGAGGATGATGATGCAGGCTTCTACACATACAGGGAGCTCGCTCCTATGGTGGCAGACTATCTCAATGAGATGGGATATACGCACGTAGAGCTCATGGGTATATCAGAGTATCCATTTGACGGCTCATGGGGCTACCAGGTTACCAATTATTATGCACCGACCAGCAGATATGGTGATGCAGTAGATTTTATGTATTTCGTTGATTATATGCACAGCAAGGGAATCAGTGTTATCCTAGACTGGGTGCCAGCACACTTTCCTAGGGATGCGCACGGACTTGGACGTTTTGATGGGATGCCTCTCTATGAGCATCCGGATCCAAGAAGAGGAGAGCATCCTGACTGGGGCACATATATATTTGACTATGGCCGCAATGAGGTGGCAAACTTCCTCACGGCAAATGCTCTGTTCTGGGTCGAGAAGTTCCATATAGACGGACTCCGCGTGGATGCTGTGGCATCCATGTTGTATCTCGACTATGGCAAGCAGGATGGACAGTGGCTGCCAAATGAACATGGTGGAAACGAGAACCTTGAGGCAATAGCACTTATGCAGAATATAAACAGCATCATGGAGGAGAGAAATCCGGGGGCATATCTAATAGCAGAGGAGTCAACAGCGTGGGCAGGTGTAACTGCTCCGGCATCCATGGACGGACTTGGTTTCCTGTTCAAGTGGAATATGGGATGGATGAATGACTTCCTTGAGTATATGCAGATGGATCCATATTTCAGACAGAACAACCAGAACATGCTGACTTTCAGTCTTTCGTATGCGTATGCTGAGAACTATGTTCTCGTCATATCCCATGACGAGGTAGTTCATCTCAAGCGTTCAATGATAGAAAAGATGCCTGGCAGCGAGGAGGACAAATTCGCAAATCTCAGAACTGCGTACGGATTCATGTATGGACATCCGGGCAAGAAGCTGCTCTTTATGGGGCAGGAATTTGCACAGCCTAGAGAGTGGAGTGAGGCGAGAAGCCTTGACTGGTTCGTCTTAGACAATCCGCTCAATCAGGGCATGGAGAGGTATGTCAAAGCGCTCAATAAGCTTTACAATACCAATGATGCGATGTATGCGAATGACACAGATCCAATGGGATTTGAGTGGACAGATTGCGATCACCCAGACATGAGCATACTTTCATTTGTAAGACGAGGCTCAACTCCGAAGAAGCAGCTGCTTTTCGTATGTAACTTCACTCCGGTTGAGAGAGATAATTACAGTATACCGGTTCCGTGCTACACGACATACAAGGAGATACTCAACTCAGATGATGTACAGTTTGGCGGAAAGGGCAGACTCAACGGCAAGCCGGTCAAGGCAGTGGACAAGAAGAATGCCAGAACTCCTTACAGTATAGACATCACGGTTCCGCCACTCTCAACAGTTGTGTTTGAGTACGATTACACGGATATGACACCTGAGCTTGAGAAGAAGGAAGCTGAGGCCAAGGCTGCTGCAAAGAAGCGTGTGGACGCAGCAAAGAGAAAGGCTGCAGCGGCACAGAAGAAGGCTGAGGAGATAAAGAAGGATGCCGAGAAGAAAGCGGCTGAGCTGAAGAAAGAGGCGGAGAAGAAGGCAGATGAGCTGAAAAAGGAAGCCGAGAAGAAGACTGCTGAGTTGAAAAAGGAGGCATCTGAGATCTCAGAAGAGGTAAAGGATGATATAGCAGATATAGAAAAGTCAGTGGTGGCTGTTGCTGATGACATCAAGAAAGATATAAAAGCACGCAAAAAATAAACTTGCAATATGAGACAACAGGTCATATAATGTCAGTGTAAGTGCAAAGGGGCACAGAACGATATCGTTCTGTGCCCCTTTTTTGTACATCAGGCGGGTGACGACCAGCCAGATCATAAGAATCCAGGTAGTTTTTAAGGAGGAAGCAGTATGAAGACAGGAAAAGTAAAATGGTTTAATGCAAAGAAAGGCTACGGCTTTATATGTGATGAGGATGGAGCAGATGTATTTGTACATTTCTCAGCACTGAATATGGAGGGCTTCAAGGTTCTTGAAGAGGGAGATACAGTAGAGTATGAGGTTGTGGACGGTGAAAAGGGTCCACAGGCGGCAAATGTGACAAAACTGTAAATACAATGCGGTATATGTCAAAACAGCCATATATTTAAAGCGAATACATGTTGAATTAGGAGAACATCCCCGGGTTATGATTACAGATGATCAGGGGATGTTTTTTATGAGCAACGAATTGGAGCATGCTATTGCGTAGAACTGAGATGAATATCTACAAGGCCTCGTGTTACATAAATACAAGAATATTATAGATGTCGCCATATGCTAAAATTGTATGTCTGCTATAATAAAAACAACACATCTTTAAAAATCATCTTGACGGCTGGCGATGATAAAATGTAGAATACACATATATGGTGAAACATGTTTCATACATTTGTTGTTGCTGATAAACAGTTAAATAAACAGGCACGTATTTATTTTAGATTATAAGGGGGATATGTACCATGAAGAGATTTGATGTTGTGGCACTTGGAGAACTGCTCATAGACTTTACACAGAACGGGCTCAGCGGCCAGGGCAATATGATGATGGAGGCCAATCCAGGCGGAGCACCATGTAATGTTCTCGCTATGCTGCAGAAGCTTGGCAAGAAGACTGCATTTGTTGGAAAAGTAGGGGATGATTTCCTTGGAAAAATGCTTGCCGGTGTTGTGGCTGATGCCGGGATCAACACTGACAATCTGAAGTTTGACAGGGATGTACACACAACACTTGCATTTGTGCATACATACGAGGACGGAGACAGAGACTTTTCATTTTACAGGAATCCGGGAGCGGATATTATGTTAAGCGCAGATGAGGTGGATGAGAGTATCATAAAGGATGCCAGGCTGTTCCATTTCGGATCACTCTCACTGACATATGAAGTGTCACGTGCTGCAACACAGAAGGCTGTGGCTGCTGCAAAGGAGGCTGGATGCATCGTCACATTTGACCCGAACCTCAGGGAGCCTCTGTGGAAGACACTGGACGAGGCCCATGATCAGATTGACTGGGGTATGAGACAGTGTGATGTGCTCAAGATATCAGATAATGAGATACAGTGGTTCACAGGAAGAGAGGATTTTGACGAGGGTATAAAGATACTTCAGGACACATACAATATACCTTTGATACTTCTCTCCATGGGAAGAGATGGAAGCCGTGCATACTACGGGGATGTAGTCGCTGAGGCAAAGCCGTTTATCCAGGAGAATACTATAGAGACCACAGGCGCCGGGGACACTTTCTGTGCATGCGTGCTGAATTATGTACTTGATAATGGACTTGAAGATCTTGACACTGATAAGCTTACAGAGATGCTTGTATTCGCAAATGCTGCTGCATCGATCATCACAACACGCAAGGGAGCACTCAAGGTTATGCCGGAGAGATCCGAGGTTGAGAAGCTCATTGCCGAGAGACAGTAATAGATAAAAATACGGCAACAGATTAAAACAGGTTGTGTACGGTAATGATACAGATTATGTAAATAAAATGAGAATGATAAGTTAATTGACTATAGTCAGAAAAGGAGAAGATAAATGGCAGGTTCAAAGACAGTGAAAAAGACTGCAGAATATACAAAGAGATTTGATGAGAGATATGACGAGCTCAAGTGGCTCTACTGCGAGCTCTATAACAACAATATGGAGGCATTTGACTGGCTGTGCGATTCTCTGTATGGTTATTATCAGGAGAGAAATGCTGATCTCAAGAAGCTGGACAGAAGCCGTGTCAAGAATCCGGACTGGTATAAGCAGAATGATCTGTTAGGTATGATGATGTACACAAATGCATTCGCGGGAACGCTGAAGGGTGTAAAAGAAAAGCTTCCATATGTGAAGTCATGTGGTGTGAATTATCTTCATTTTATGCCGCTGCTGGAAAGCCCTAAGGGCAGAGATGACGGCGGATATGCTGTTGCGGATTTCAGAAAGGTAAAGCCTGAGCTTGGAACCATGGAGGATCTGGAGGACCTCACTGCAGAGTGTCACAGACAGGGTATAAGCTGCTGTCTGGATTTCGTAATGAACCATACAAGTGAGGATCATGAGTGGGCAAGGGCAGCGAGAAATGGAGATCCTGTTGCAAGATCCAGATATTTCTTCTATGATGATTGGTTCGTTCCTAACATATATGAGGAGACTGTGCCTGAGGTATTCCCAACTACGGCGCCTGGTAACTTCACATGGATAAATGACTGCAATCAGGTGGTCATGACTACATTTTACCCATACCAGTGGGATCTGAACTATGCAAATCCTATGGTGTTCAACGACATGGTCGGCAACATGCTCTATATGGCAAACCGAGGTATAGATGTCATCAGACTCGACGCTGTTCCGTATATATGGAAGCAGATAGGCACAAACTGCCGTAACCTTCCACAGGTTCACACTCTTGTCCGTATGATGAGGATAATCAGTGAGATAGTATGTCCGGGAGTCCTTCTTCTCGGAGAGGTCGTTATGGAGCCTTCCAAGGTAGTTCCATACTTTGGAACAGTTGACAAGCCAGAGTGCCATATGCTCTACAACGTGACAACCATGGCATCCACGTGGAATACGATAGCCACGAAGAATGTGGGACTCTTAAAGCGCCAGATGGATCAGGTGTGTGCACTTCCAAAGGATTATGTGTTCCTGAATTACCTCAGATGCCACGATGATATTGGCTGGGGACTTGACTATGACTGGCTGGCACAGTTCGGCATAGATGAGGTGGCACACAAGAAGTTCCTGAATGACTATTTCACAGGAAAGGGATACAACAGTGATTCCAGAGGTGAGCTCTATAACGATGATCCTAGACTCGGAGATGCCCGTCTGTGTGGAACAACAGCATCCCTGTCAGGCCTTGAGGCCGGCCAGTACGAGGCAAATGCAGACAAGATCGAACAGGCCATTGCCTGTGATCTCATGCTTCATGGATACCTGCTGGCACAGAGCGGAATCCCGGTTCTGTACAGCGGTGATGAGATAGGACAGACAAATGATTATACTTATAAGAATGATCCGGACAAATGTGCGGACAGCAGATATCTGCACAGAGGAAACTTCCCATGGGACAAGGTTGAAAATAAAGATCCTGTAGCCATGAAGATATTTGACGCGCTGCGCCACATGGAGGATATAAGAGCATCGCATGATGTATTTTCATGTAATGCAAATGTCTACACCATAGAGACAGGATGTGCAAGCGTCCTCGGAATAGTGAGGGAATATGCAGGACATGAGCTGAGGGCATTTTTCAACTTCAGTAACATGGATCAGCTCATCTGGACTATGCCTGATGATCAGGCTGACATATATACCGATCTCATATCAGGCAAGACACTCCGCGAGCTTGGAGCAGTCATGCCTAGATATGGATGCTGGTGGTTCTACAGATAGTTATTCGGAATCTTTTTTATAGAACATAAGAAGAGTATTTTTGATAGAAGGCTTAAAGACTGTGTTATGGTCATAGCCTTCTATTTTTTCGTAGGTTAGGTTTAAGCCAGAATAATTTCTCTCTTGTAAATCATTGTAGAAATCCTCGATAGAAGATATGAAGTTTTTATCCTCATCTGCACCTACGGTTACATAGACATTAGCATTTAGAGTCTGTGTTCTGTTGTAATATTCTTCTTCGTACGTAGACATGAATTTGCCGTCAGTATTTGCCCACATGGAAGGACTGCCAATATAATAATTTGCAAATGTATTTTTTCCTATAGTGTCATTATGGAACAGAGCGTAGTAAGCCCAGTATCCACCCAGGGAATGTCCTGTGAGAGTCATATTTTCAGGGTTTACAGAGTATATTTCTTCCAGGTAAGGAATCAGGTTATCTACAATAAAATGCAGGAATGAATCAGGGTTAGTCTGGAGATCTCTTTTTCTGATGACATCATAATTGTAAGTGTTTGGATACCCTATGCTGACAAGGATAACGTCCTGTATCTGGCCAGATGTCATAAGAGGTCTGAGTTCAGGGTGATCACTGAGTCTCCAGACTCCATCGGTCATAACAACCATTGGATATGAGCTTGCTTTGTTATAATCAGGTGGAAGAGATATATGGACAACAAAAGTGTCATCTATCTCAGCATCATAAATGGATAATTCGTTGATATAGTCTGCACAGGCGGGATCAAGAGTTGTCACCTCGTTATAATACATGTGCTCGGGAGAGAGTTTTCCCATGGTTATGCTGGCACGTTCCTCTGGAAGTAAACCTGTTGGAGTTGGCGCTTCTTTAGTAAGCTCCTCAGTTGTGATTTCTTTGACTGAGGTTTCACTTGTTGTTGCTTCTTCGATTGACGTATCTTCGGATGAAGAATAGCTGGTGACCGATTGGGTGACAGTAGAGTCATTCTTAGATGCTGACGAGTGCTGACACCCGGTGACAACTAATATAATAGCTATGCTGAATGTGGTCAAAATTGTTAATTCCTTTTTCATAAAAGGCCTCCTTTGATTGTATTTAGTAATTATCACATAAGTGAGAAATACTATAAAAACAATATCACAGGAGTTGCATTATGACCTGTCAGCAATGGTTAAACCTTGTCGGGGCGGATTTGCAGGAGAAGGTAATTTTGTTCCTTTTTTAATGATACATTGCTACACTCTAAGGTTATGTCAGGCGCTATGTTATAATGAGAAAATGGTAGAAATTCTGTGTAAATTTTATACCAAAGTGACTGCTGCCCGGCAGGAGTAGTATCTGAACAGTCAAAACAGATCCATTCGCCGTCAGGAATGCTTGTTATCGAATAATCGGATATATTTAATCCGGAAATTTCTTGTTTTGTGATCATTCGTCCAAATGTGTAATTAAAGCATGAAATTTCATTATTGAACTTATCAATATTTATAAAATCATTTGATCTGTAACCGAATAAGCAGTTATTTGGTTTTTCATCAGTGGATTTAATTTCCATTAGTTTATCCCAGCTGTGACTGCAGCATTCTCTTGTAAATTTTGGAATCAGAACATTATTTTTCGCGGTATCGAGGCTTGTGAAAACCCTGGAATAACCGGCAATACACATGTTGTTGATCTTAACGATTCTGTAGTTGAGCATAGATCCCCCATCTGCTGTGACCCTTAATACAATCCGGGTGAAATTATGGAGACCGGACTTGTTATTTCGAACATAAGTTGGAGAGTTTCCATGAAAGCGTGTGAAAGCCTTCGTGAAGCTTTCGGGTGTGTCATATCCGTATTCAAGTGCAATATCAGTCACCGTGCGGTTGGATGAAATGAGTTCTTCTCCAGCCAGGGAAAGCCGGCGGTTTCTGATATATTCCCCTATAGTATATCCCGTGATTAGATGAAATACTTTTCTGAAGTTGTCGGGAGAAGAGTAAGCCTGCATGGCTATTGTATTTTGGTCCAATACTTCACCGTCAATAAGGTGAGTCTCAATATAATCAATTGCGTTAATAAGTCCTTCGGTCCAATTCAAATGGTTTTCTACCTCCATGTAATGTATGTATATCACTATAGCACATATTTGTAGTAAATTGTTATAATGGACATATGAAAGTCATATCGGTTTGTTAATATGCAGGTCAAGGAGGTGATGATGTATTGCACTTTGGATGGAAAAGAGGTTAGCAATCTCAGCAGCTTTTATGCCAGGAATGTTCTTGATGAAAATGGACAGCTAGTGTTCAGAGATGATGAACTGGTTCAGAACTATGTGCTCGAGGATGGCAGCATGGAATATCATATTCTTCTTGACTCTGAGGGAAAGAAGGGCTTTCTCCAAGGTTAAAATGTTCTGGAAAACAACAACCGAAGATGAAGATGGCGAAGATGCGCAATATACTCTCAATGATTTCTACGAGGTGCCATTTAACTGACATTTAAATACATATGGTGTAACATGTATCAATCAGCAGTTCAGAATTAAATTAAAAATATGATTTGACGTTCTAATAATTAGAATATATACGGAAACAGAAAGAAAGCCCACCCGGGGTATATATAGCGATTGGTAGTGCAGTCGACTGAGTTTCAGCGCTTCTTGCTAAGGCGAAGCACGCAAACGCCCTTATCGCGTGCGTAGCCGCATGCAGATAGAAACAAGCTGAAACGAAGGAAGACAAACGTGATCGATTATATACCCCGGGTGGGCTTTCTTTTGTCCGTCATACAATTTAATTCTTAGAACATCTATACAGCAGATCCTCCCAACGGCGGTCAACCTCCTGCTGATACTGAACGAGAAGGTGCTCGTTCTCAGGCTTGAACAGGTGCTTGAACCTTCCCTGCGTTCTCAGGAAGTCCTCGATAGGAAGCTTCTTCTTAGGAGAGTAGGAGAGGATCCATTTGCCCTCAATAACCTCGAACAGAGGCCAGTAACATGTCTCGACTGCCAGCTTGCAGATGTCCATGATCTTCTCTGTAGGGTATCTCCATCCTCTAGGACATGGTGACATGACGTTGAGGAAAGCTGCGCCAGGTGTGTATATGGCCTTCTCAGCCTTCTCATAGAGATCACGCATGTTGCCGAGAAGAGTAGACTGTCCAACATATGGGATGTCGTGGGCAGCCATGACCTGTGCGAGATCCTTTCTGTTCTGCATCTTACCATTTGACTGTGAGCCTACTGGTGTGGTTGTGGTGTCAGCATACATAGGAGTAGCTGATGAACGCTGGATACCGGTGTTCATGTATGCTCCGTTGTCATAGCACACATATACCATGTCATGTCCACGCTCCATGGCACCTGACAGTGACTGAAGTCCGATGTCATAAGTTCCGCCATCACCGCCAAATGTGATGAATTTGTATGTGTCATCTATCTTGCCTTTTTTCTTCAGAACGTTGTACGCTGTCTCAACACCGGAGAGGGTTGCGCCTGCGTTCTCAAATGCGTTGTGTATGTAGCTGTCCTCGTAAGCTGTGTAAGGATACATGAAGGTTGAAACCTCAAGACATCCTGTGGCGTTACCGATGACCGCCTTGTCGCCTTCGTGAAGGGCGCGGAGTACAGTTCTGACAGTGATCGTACCACCGCAGCCTGCACACATTCTATGACCTGGAGCAAGACGCTCAGGCTTGTTCATTATTTCTTTAAAATTATATGCCATTTCATCTTACCTCCTACTGTCTAAGTCCTATGTACTGATACTGAGGAATCTCAGCACCGTTCTCTATCATGTCTTCAAGCTGTGCAAATACGCCCTTGGCGCTGTCCACAGTGTAGTCACGTCCGCCGAGACCGTAGATGTAGCTGACAGCCTTTGTGGTTGCCTGAATGTCATACAGGTGCTCCTTGACCTCTGCTGAGAGAGGCCCGCCGCCTGCTCTGAATCCTTCCGATCTGTCAAGGATTGCCACAGCCTTGGTGTGGGCGAGAGCCTTTGCAATCTCCTCACCAGGGAATGGTCTGAACACTCTGATCTTCAAGAGTCCGACCTTCTTGCCTTCGTTTCTCAGCTCATCTATAGCTTCCTTTGTTGTTCCGGCAGCAGAACCGATCATAACGATGGCGTAGTCAGCGTCGTCAAGTCTGTACTCCTCAAAGAATCCGTAGTGACGGCCTGTCATCTCCTCGAATTCCTTTGCAACGTCAAGAATAACCTGCTTTGCATTCTTCATGGCAGTGTTCTGAGCCATCTTAGTCTCCATATAGTAAGGAGATGTGGCGTAAGGACCGACAGCCATAGGCATCTCAGGATTTAACAGATACTGCTCAGGGGTGTATTCACCTACAAACTTCTTTACGAGATCATCCTCGATGAGGGTGATGTTTTCAACGGCATGGCTTGTGATGAAACCATCCTGACATATCATGATAGGAAGTCTGACATCCTTGTGCTCAGATATTCTGTATGCCTGAACAAAGTTGTCATATGCCTCCTGGTTGTTCTCTGCGTATATCTGAAGCCAGCCTGTATCACGTGCGCCCATACTGTCTGAGTGGTCACAGTTGATGTTGATAGGGCCGGAGAGTGCTCTGTTTACAAGTGCGAGGGCAAGTGGAAGACGATTGGACGCTGCCACGTAGAGCTCCTCCCACATGAGAGCCATACCACATGATGATGTGGCTGTGAGTGTACGGCAGCCGGCAGCCTCTGCGCCGATCGCTGCACTCATGGCACTGTGCTCACTCTCTACCGGTATAAATTCTGTATCGATCTCTCCATTGGAGATAAATGTTGAAACGAACTGAGGTATCTCAGTTGAAGGTGTTATAGGAAATGCAGGCATAACATCCGGATTGATCTGCTTTATAGCATGTGCCACAGCCTCATTTCCTGAAAGACGTTCTCTTATAGCCATTTATTTGCCCTCCTTCATAGTGATTGCTCCGAATTTGCACTGGTATGCGCATATACCGCAGCCCTTGCAGTGCTCCAGGTCAAATGCGAGACGCTTGCCTGATACGACCGGAATGCATGAATCCGGACAGACAGGTGCGCACAGAAGACAGTGTACGCATTTGCTCTCGTCTAGGACAGGTGTTGAAGTCCTCCACTCACCTGTGTTAAATGCCTTGGATGTGCCACCGCCGTATACGTGGTTTCCAGGTGTGAGCTCTGTCCATTTGCTATTGTCATGTATCTTGCTTATATCTGTTCTCATTATTTCATTACCTCCCTGAAGGCGAGCTTTAATGCTTCCATGTTGCCCTCGATAACCTCTGGTTTCTTGGCAAATTTGTGCTGATATGACTGTCTCATATCTTCGAGGAAAGGTCCCTCCTCCATGATTCCGCTGACAGCAACGATGGCTGCAAGCATAGGAGAGTTAGGAAAATTCTTGCCGAGAGTCTTCATGGAGATCTCCTTGGCATCAAGTGTGTATACCCTGCCCTTGTAACCCTTGAGCAGTGGACGGACCTCGTCCGGAGTCTTAGGTGTATTTATAATGATGGCGCCATCCTCGGCGAGACCTGCAGTCACATGTACAGGTTCGATTAGAGATTCGTCAACTACAACCACATACTGTGGCTCGTAAATGTTGGAATGTACTCTGATAGGCTCACTGCTGATCCTGTTGTAGGCAGTGATAGGTGCGCCCATTCTCTCTGGACCATACTCAGGGAATCCTTGAACATATTTACCTGTTTTGAATGCCACATCTGCGAGGAGCAGGGCAGCAGTCTTGGCACCCTGACCACCACGTCCGTGCCATCTGATTTCGATAGTATCTTTCACTTTCACATCTCCTGTCAAAAATTTCTCATTAAGTTCCGTTTATTAGGAAAAATAATCCTTTTGATTATACCATTTATAGATAATAAGTAAAGAATAAAATTAAGGAAATAAGTCGAAAAACAAAAAAATTTAACGCGGATAACAGAAATACCTAAAAATGTTGGATTTAACGATGGGATAAGTTATCTGAAAACTATAAAAAAGCATTTGGGATCATAAAATTTATTATATGCTGACGACAAAGTGGATACAGTTCTGTCCATCCACCGTCTGATTGTCCAGCAGTATTTCACCATGGTACTTGGATGTGAGCTGTTTCAGCTTGTAAAGTCCGATACCTCTGGAATAAGCTCCATCCTTCAGAGGCTTGGTCGAGTAGCCCTTTGCGAAGAAGTTCTTGCGCATTTCCGCGGTGAGCTGCGATCCGGCATTGAAGGTTTCAACGGTGGTAGTCTTGCCGTCAGAGTCTATGATGACTTTTATCATACCTCCGTCCTCAGTTGCGTCAAATGCATTGTCCACCAGAATGCTCATGACATCCAGAAGCTCAAATTCCGCTGCCTTGGATGTGAGTGTGGAATTTTTGACATCTATATCCAGATTAATATTATGCTCCTGCGCAAGGTTCATCTTGCTGAACAGAAAACCTGCGATCAGTTTCATGTTGATCCTCAGAAGATACGAATTCTTGATGACATGGTCATTGCAGGAGGTATCCAGCTCATTTGAAAGGGCAGCAGCGAGGGAATCATAATCAGTGTAACTGATCGGCAGCATGCTGATGGCCTGAAGCTCATTGTTGTAGTCATGCTGTCTCATGCGCACCTGATCTATCAGATCCTCTATAATAGGAAGATACTGTTCATATGACTGTAGTTGCTTCCGGGATTCTCTGAGGCTCATATAGTTCTTGTACATTCCCGAGTATAAAATGAGGATAAGTATGACTATAAACAGGAAAGTCATAAATATATTCATGAAGTCCTTAGGGGATATACGCTGGTATAAAACCATAGATACCATGAGGGCAAATACTGCGAGTATTATATTCCTGGATACCTGATTTTTCACTATAAGAGCATCGTACAGCTTATCCATATGTCCGAATTTGTATAAAAGTATAGCTATGATGAAAGCCATGGCTTCGGTTATATATGTTGAAGTGTTGGTGAAGGGATTGTCCGTAAACTGCATGATGACAACCATCTGGATGAGGTTCAGTATAGTCATGATGATAAGTGTAATTGCGTATCCCGTTATGATCTTCATCGGCGGATATCGGAATACCAGAGAGTAGAATACAAAGCAGTATATGTATGTTATCAGTGTGAATATTAACATGGAGTCTGTAACTGTGGCAATCAGAGAGACTGGTAAAGTCAGCAGAAGCAAAGGTGGAAGTCTCTTTGCTATCTGGGAAAATTTTACATTATATATCGCCATCAAGAATACTAAAAATACAAAGGTATCAAACAGTATCTTGGAAAGAAAATCAAAATATGCAGCCATTATCTGTTCTCCTGGTAAGTTTCTATAATAGTTTTGTATTTGCGCCCGACCGGTATGGATTCTTGAGCCAGTTTCAGCGTTATAAGTGAATTGGATCTGTCGTAGCTCTGTATGTAGTCGGGATTGAAGTAATAGCTTTTGTGGCATCTGACCAGAGGTACATCACCAGCAGCCTGCAAAATTGACTCGAAGGTCGGGTTGGTGACGATAAAATCGCCGTCGGATGTGAAAATGTGCTTGTGGTGGCCGGATGCACATACATAAATTATTTCATCCATGCTTATATGGAAAAGTATTCCCTGGATATCCTTTACGCGGATCCTTGATGTCTGGTCGTCAGGCTGTGTGAGCACCGAGTTGATCCCTCCTACGACATCGATTCTGTCATAAGGCTTTGAGAAATAATACTGGCAATGATACTTGTTGATGACATCAAGGTTTGGAACGGTGATGTCGGTGATGAAGATGACAGGTGTGTCATTGTATTTGGGAATTCTTCGGAGATAACCACATACATCCAATCCGGTCTTTCCTCCACCGAGATCAATGTCCAGTAAAAAGATATCAATATCAAATGAATCTATTATTGTTATGGCATCGTTGTAAGTTGATGCAGTGTTGACAACAGCGTCTGCGTACTCTTCTTCAATTATATGTTTTAAGCCGGTAAGCTGGATATTGTCATCCTCAACAATCAGAAAATTCATAATCAAACACTCCTGTGAAAAATTGATAGATAAACAAAACTCTTAAATTATTAACATATCAGGAACATTCTATCATACAAATGGGAATTTCTACAATAGGTATAATTAAAGTATATGTGTGTTGTACACGAAAATTTATGTCGTTCAGGTTGTTATACGCGTCGTTTGTGTCGATTTTTGCCAAAACTATTGGAAAAATTATACAAATAGTATAGTGTATGTAACAGAGGATAATTAACTCTGAGGGGAGATTGATTATATAGTGTCAGATAGGATGTATCAGGTACAGGTATTTCGGTTAAGGGTATCTGTACAGTATATTCAATTTGATGCATAGGATCTGCCATATGTGCCTGAGCATGTATGGCAGATTTTTTGCGTTAAGCTGTAATATAATACTATTTAAAATTTGAAAATAATATGGTATGATGTAGAGAAACATGGGGTTTTGTATACATCTGTGTGCAATTCCATAAATGACAAAAAGCTATTACCAGGAGGAAGAGTATGATTAAATTATTTGACAACGGTGCTTATCTGTTACATGGTACAGAGCTGGTTGAGGATAATGCTGAGGCAGGTGCGGTTCTCGCATCAAAGCTTGGCAGTGCTCCATCAAAGGAAGAGGCATCAAAGAACACACTTGCTTACGGAATATTGGCTAAGCATAACACATCTGACAATATGGAGAATCTTAAGATCAAATTCGATAAGATGACTTCACATGATATAACATTTGTAGGAATCATCCAGACAGCAAGAGCATCAGGTCTTAAGGAGTTCCCTATACCATATGTACTTACAAACTGTCACAACTCACTGTGTGCCGTAGGTGGAACCATCAATGAGGATGACCATATGTTTGGCCTCTCATGTGCGAAGAAGTATGGCGGCGTGTATGTACCACCTCATCAGGCGGTCATCCATCAGTTTGCAAGAGAGATGCTGGCAGAGTGTGGCGCCATGATACTTGGATCAGACTCACATACACGTTACGGTGCTCTTGGTACTATGGCTATTGGAGAGGGCGGCGGTGAGCTCGCAAAGCAGCTCCTGTGTAAGACATACGATGTTGCAAAGCCGGGCGTTATCGCAATCTATCTCGACGGAGAGGTACAGAAGGGGGTTGGTCCTCAGGATGTGGCACTTGCCATCATCGGAGCAACATTTGGCTGCGGATATGTCAAGAATAAGGTCATGGAGTTCGTTGGTCCTGGTGTTGACAAGCTCTCAGCAGATTTCCGTATCGGTATTGATGTTATGACAACAGAGACAACATGTCTGTCATCAATATGGAAGACAGATGACAAGATAAAGGATTGGTATGACATTCACGGAAGAAGTGAGGCATACAAGGAGATGAATCCTGGCGATGTGGCTTACTATGACGGAGTCGTATATGTAGATCTGTCAACAGTTAAGCCAATGATAGCTATGCCATTCCACCCAAGCAACACATACACCATCGACGAGCTGAATGCAAACCTCATGGCTATCCTTGATGATGTTGAGAAGCGTGCACTTGTAAGCCTTGACGGCAAGGTCGACTTTACACTCAAGGATAAGGTAAGAGATGGCAAGCTGTATGTTGAGCAGGGAATCATCGCCGGATGTGCCGGTGGTGGATATGAGAATATCTGCGATGCGGCTGATATCCTCAGAGGCAAGAGCATAGGCGCTGACGAGTTCACACTGTCAGTATATCCTGCAAGTACACCTATATATATGCAGCTTGCAAAGAACGGTGTTCTGGCTGATCTCATCGAGACAGGTTCTATCGTTAAGACAGCATTTTGTGGACCTTGCTTTGGTGCCGGTGATACACCTGCCAACAATGCATTCTCCATCAGACATTCAACAAGAAACTTCCCTAACAGAGAGGGCTCAAAGATACAGAATGGTCAGATCTCATCTGTTGCGCTTATGGATGCGCGTTCTATCGCAGCAACTGCAGCCAACAAGGGCTATCTGACATCAGCAACAGACCTTGCAGATATAGAGTACACACATCCAAAGTATTTCTTCGACAAGGCTATATACGACAGAAGAGTTTACAACGGTGTTGGAAAGGCTGATCCTTCGGTTGAGATCAAGTTTGGTCCAAACATCAAGGACTGGCCTGAGATGGTTCCTCTTACAGACAACCTTCTCCTCAAGGTGGCGTCAGTTATACATGATCCTGTAACAACAACAGATGAGCTTATCCCATCAGGAGAGACTTCATCATACAGATCAAATCCTCTTGGACTTGCAGAGTTCACTCTGTCAAGAAAGGATCCTGAGTACGTTGGAAGAGCGAAGGCTATCCAGGCTGTAGAGAAGGTTCGTGAGGCAGGTGAGTGCATGGGTAAGGCATTCCCAGAGGTCAAGGAAGTTATGCATGCCATCAAGGAGAAGTTTGAGGACGTATGCGGAAGCAACACAGGTGTTGGAAGTACCATTTATGCTGTTAAGCCAGGTGACGGTTCAGCCCGTGAGCAGGCTGCATCATGCCAGAAGGTTCTCGGTGGATGGGCAAACATTGCAAAGGAGTACGCTACAAAGAGATACAGATCAAACCTTATCAACTGGGGTATGCTTCCATTTGTGATCGACAAGGATTTCGACTTTGACAATGACGACTATGTATTCATCCCGGGAATCAAGGATGCGGTGAAGAACAAGACAGAGGTCATCAAGGCATATGTTGTGAACAAGGATTTTGCTGAGATAGAGCTGAGACTTGGAGAACTCACAGACGATGAGAGACAGATCATAACAGATGGCTGCCTCATCAATTACTACAAGTACAACTAAATGATATATATGGTGCCGAGTGCGCCATGTATGTACATTTGAATATAATGTATATACGACGATATAACAGGCATCATCATGGGCGCTTTAGTGCGGCTTGGTGGTGCCTGTTGCTTTCATATAGCCAGTGTGATCATGATGTGATAATCCACGATGTCAAAAAGAAAAGGATTTACAACATGGCGGGTTTATGAAGACAAAAATAAAATACAGGAGGTATTTACAATGGGAAAATCAGAGCTGGAAAAGATGCACACATGTGAGCTTTATCTTCCGGGCGATGAGGATATCGCCAGAGAGCAGATAAAGTGTCTGGACAGATTATATGACTTCAATATGACCAGACCAACAGAGATGGTCAAGCGTCAGCAGATGCTCAAGGAGATGTTTGAGGAGATAGGAGACAACTGCTATATAGAGCCACCACTCCATGCAAACTGGGGCGGAAAGTTTGTGCATTTTGGAAATAACATATATGCCAACTTCAACCTGACAATGGTGGATGACACGCACATATATGTTGGAGACTATACAATGTTTGGTCCGAATGTCACACTGGCTACGGCGGGACATCCGATAGACGCAGATCTCAGAAAACAGGGATATCAGTACAATGCACCTATAACAATAGGCAAGAACTGCTGGATAGGTGCAGGAGTTACGATACTTCCGGGGGTAACTATAGGTGATAACACCGTCATAGGAGCTGGAAGTATGGTTGCCACAGATATCCCATCGAATGTTGTAGCTGTGGGTAATCCGTGTAAGGTACTCAGGGAAGTGAATGAGCGTGATGCAAAATATTATTTCAAGGATCACAGGATTGATTTCTTCCAGTATAACAATGTGAGCAAGAATGACTGATGGGGTATATTCAGTTGAGGATGGAGGGTACATACAGAAGGTGGAAACTGCGAGGGCTCGCTGGCTCCAATGTCTATGGTGAACAGCTATATGATCGTATCGGTAGAAAAGGGCAGGACTGGAAAGGTGCAGATCGTATATCAGTTGAATGATGTTGAGTCAGGAGAGAATATCAAATCTGTGTGGATAGAACTTCCGCAGTGATCATGATGACAGAAAAATACAAATAGTAATTACAAAGACGTGCACGAAAGATTCTTCAAAAAGAACTTTCATGCACGTCTTTTAATATCTGTCTTATTTATTTGTAATAGTCTGATATGTTACTGCTTTGATATGGCAGCAGCTTCAGTGCTCTTGGCAACCTCTACAATAGAAGAGGTGAGACCTGCGATTCCCTGTATCTCTGATGGGATGATGATCTTGGTAGCCTTGCCGTCTGCAGCCTTTGTAAATGCTTCCAGGCTCTTGAGAGTGATGACCTGATTTGTAGGCATTGACTCATTCAGTGCTCTGATACCATCTGCATTTGCCTGCTGTACAGCGAGGATAGCCTGTGCCTGACCTTCGGCTTCCTTGATAGTTGCTTCCTTCTTAGCCTCAGCACGGAGAATCTGAGAAGCCTTCTCAGCCTCGGCCTCAAGGATGACTGACTGCTTGTTACCTTCTGCGATGAGGATGGCTGACTTCTTCTCACCTTCAGCACGGAGGATCTGCTCACGTCTCTCACGCTCTGCCTTCATCTGCTTCTCCATGGCATCCTGAATAGCTGCAGGAGGGATGATGTTCTTGAGCTCTACTCTGTTGACCTTGATTCCCCAAGGATCAGTAGCCTCGTCAAGTGTTGCTCTCATCTTGGTGTTGATGGTCTCTCTTGATGTAAGTGTCTGGTCAAGCTCGAGATCACCGATGATGTTACGAAGTGTGGTAGCTGTCAGGTTCTCGATGGCCATGATAGGATTCTCAACTCCGTAGCTGAAAAGCTTAGGATCTGTGATCTGGAAGAATACGACTGTGTCGATCCTCATTGTTACGTTATCCTTTGTGATAACCGGCTGTGGAGCGAAGTCAACAACCTGCTCCTTGAGTGTAACCTTCTTGGCTACCTTATCGATAACAGGCATCTTCATGTGAAGTCCAACAGACCATGTTGCCTGATATGTTCCAAGTCTCTCAATTACATAAGCGTGTGCCTGTGGCACGATCTTGATCGTACTGCAAATAATAACGATTACGATCAGACATAAAATGATAATAAGTGAAATTCCTGCTCCGTCCATAATAATCTCCTTAATTAAAAATGTGTGTGTCTTAAGCTGATAAGCCCTTAGCTTTATATTGCCGGCTTTCCTGCCTTTTCTACGATTGCTTTGACTCCGGATATCTCGTCGATCACGACCTCGGTTCCGGTTTCAATGGTATCGCCATGTTTGGATCTTGCTGTCCACTCAACTCCGTTGATCAAGACCTGACCGGTGGACTTGAGATTGTCTATGTCAGCAGATACGATAACGTGTTTGCCGATAAGACTTTCTACGTTTGTCTTCACCAGTTGGTTGTCAAGATGCTTCTTGGCAATCGGTCTTGTCGTGAAGAAAAGAATAGTGGTGACAACAAGAAATGCAACGATCTGTAGTGGCAGCGATCCGCTGAAAAAAGCGATGATCATTGCCACCAGGGCTCCTCCACATGCCCAGATGGTTGTAAGTCCAAGCGATATGATCTCAGCAATGAGACATACGGCAAATATGATAAGCCAGGTTGCAATCTCCCAATTCATATAGAACACCTCCCTCGTTTAGGAAATCCTGGTATGCGATACTTTTCGCATTTGCCCTTGGCTAGTTCTCATTTTACTAAAAAACAGTAGGGTAAACAACATAAATTTTCTGAACATACTATCCCCTAAAGTGCATTATATGCACGAATTATAAAATTTATGAGATTAAGTGATAAATGTATGGTTAATTTTGCGTAAGCTGTATTGAACAGGTTTGGAAAAACTAATATAATAAACACATGCTAAAGAATGGGAGAGAAGAAGTTGGCTGTTAATAATAAGAAGAAAAGAATTCTCAACATAAGTCTGGCGGTCATAGGAATAATCGTTGTCGGACTCCTTTTTAATAAGATACTGGAGCAATGGTCGGGATTTCGTGCGATACTTGACAAGATATCGAGTGCATTTGCACCGATCATAGTGGGCGCAGTCATTGCGTTTCTCATGAACCCGATACTTGTTTTTTTCGACAGATTATTTCATACGATATTCCAGGAGAGAGTCATATCGGATAAGAAAAAATTGTTCAAGGTTTCGAGAACTTTGTCGGTTATTTTAACTACCATAGTGTTCCTTGGAATCATAACCGGAATAGTGTGGCTGGTGGTTCCTCAGCTCTACGACAGTATCAAGCAGCTTGTGGGCAACATGGATACCTATTATTCCAACCTTCAGACGATGGTGGAGAATATAAATGAGAAGTTCCAGAAGCTCAATATACCTGAGGATCAGATCAACAAGTATATGAACAATGCATATCTCAAGGTTCAGGATATGCTGAATACCAAGATCATGCCAAATGTGGACAAGATCGTGGTGAACATAGGAAGTGGAGTGTTCTCAGGACTTAAGTTCCTGTACAATTTCCTTATAGGCATTGTTGCTTCGATATATGTGATGGCAAACAAGGAATATCTTGCTTCAAGGGGAAAGAAGATAATATATGCGGTATTCAAGGTGAAGAATGCAAATACTATCCTTGACGGACTTTCAGAGATGAACAGGATATTTGGTCAGTTTATAAACGGAAAGATACTTGATTCACTTATTATAGGAATGATCATGTTCATAGTATCAACGATACTCAATCTGCCATATGCGGTTCTGATAAGTGTTATCGTTGGAGTGACAAATGTCATACCGTTCTTCGGACCTATCATAGGAGCTGTGCCATGTTTCTTCATCGTGCTCATTGCAGATCCTATAAAGAGTCTTGTGCTGCTCATTGTTATACTTGTACTGCAGCAGTTTGATGGAAATATCCTCGGACCGAAGATCATCGGAGATACCACAGGACTTTCAAGCTTCTGGGTGCTCACAGCGGTCATAGTTGGCGGCGGTTTGTTCGGATTCTTTGGAATGCTTCTCGGAGTTCCTGTATTTGCCTGCTGTTACATGTACATCAACAGGACATGCACTGCAAAGCTGCAGGAGAAGAATCTTGCGTTCAAGACATCCGAGTATGAGAAGATTCGCAGGATAGATGAGGAGACGGGAGAGCCGATATATATAACTGAGGAAGAAGAGGATGTAAGGTTCAAGAAGAAGACGCCGGAGCAGAAGCTTGCGGAGCGTGAGAACAAAAGGAAGCTCAAGCAGAAGCAGCATATGCTTCAGTACCCATCAGATCTTCCAGATGATGAATATGTGAAGTCTGGCACTGCGCATGCAGATGATCAGTCTCAGGATGACGATGATTCGGATGATGATCCTATCAGTATATTTGATAAATTCATGCATGTTATGAAGAGCGTGGCCAGCAGGGCGGACGCTGAAAAGCTTGCAAATAATATAGTAGGAAGTGATGCAGAGCCTGATAAGGAAGCTGACAGCAAAGATGACGCTGAAGAAGTTGGAAATGGTCAGGCAAAACCGGAGAGTGATAAAAAAATTTCCGGGAATCAGGATAAATAAAACATAATATCAGCACGGGGAAAGCAGATGCTGTCCCTGTCTGACAAAAGAGAAAAGAACAGATTTGCTTTTACACAAATCTGTTCTTTTCTGCATCGTATGAATAGTCGATGGATGCGAGCTTACTCTTGATATCATCTGCATTTACACATAGTGAGCTGCAGAGCTCGTCAAGACTTGGATAGTCATCTCTGAGCTTCGTGTTGATGAAGCTGAGAAGCACCATAGGATCCTTTGGAAGTGAAGAGTATTCCATTGTTAAAGTTCCTCCTTGTGGTATATTGGGTCATAATATGCATCGTGTTTATAAATATTATGGTTGAATTAACTGCATAAAATTGGTATATATATAGTTTGTGATATATATCAAAGATACAAATTGAATTTTACAACAGTGATTTAGAAATGGCAATAAGGAGTTAGATATGAGTACAAATACCGGTACGGCAAAGAAAGGAAAGCTATCAGGAAAGGGAAGTAATCTGGCGCTTCAGGCAGGAATCCTGGCGGGAGCCGGAATCGTGTCGAGGATCATCGGCCTTCTGTACAGATCACCTCTGTATCAGATACTTGGAGATGAGGGAAATGGATATTATGGTTCAGCGTATGCAATATACGCCATGGTCATAATGATCGCCACATACAGTATTCCTACAGCAGTGTCGAAGCTTGTTGCCGGTAAGATAGCTATGGGACAGTACAAGAGTGCCAGACGTATATACTACTGTACATTTATATATGTAGTCATAGCGGGTGCTGTGGCGGCACTGATCACGTACTTTGGAGCCAAATGGTTTGTAAGTGACCAGCCAAATGCAGTCTTAAGTCTTAAGATACTTGCCCCTACTATATTTATATCGGGCTTTCTTGCAATATTCAGAGGATATCTGCAGGCATACAACACGATGGTGCCTACATCTATATCACAGATCATAGAGCAGCTTGCAAATGCAGTAGTCAGTATCGTCGCTGCGTATATGCTTGCAAAGCCATTTGCCGCTGGAACAACCGAGCATGCAAAGTATGGTTCTGCCGGAAGTGCCATGGGTACAGGTGCCGGAGTCCTTGGAGGATTGATATTCATACTGTTCGCTTATGCGAGAAGAAGAAAGGGTATCATGGAGTCTGTGAAGAACGATACAAGTCCAGACACCGAATCCTATGGAAAGTTATTCAGAATAATCATTGCCACAGTCACACCTATCGTGGTGGCAGCAGTGGTGTATAACGTGCTCACACCTATAGACATGAAGGTATTCTATGTGGTCATGAAGATGAAGGGCATGGATTCCCTGGAGATGGCAAAGCTGTATGGAATTTACTCAGGACAGTATACAGTTCTCACGAACCTTCCGCTTGCCATAGCAGCTTCAGTTGGAATCGCATATATTCCGGGAATATCCGGTGCGTATGCAAGAAATGACATGCAGAAAACCAATAAACTCCTGAATCAGGCGCTCAGCATGTCCATGCTGGTCACCATACCGTGTGCGGTTGGAATGGGAGTCCTGGCTAAGCCTATAATACAGCTCCTGTTCTCAGGTGCGGATCCGATGGCAGCCAAATGTATGTATCTTGGATTCATATCCATAGTGTTCTTTGCACAGTCAACTGTAACCAACAGTGTGCTTCAGGCCATGGGTAAGGTGATGGCACCGGTTATCAATGCCACCCTTGCACTGGTGATACATGTGGTGGTTCTTGTTGTTATGCTGTACTGCACAGACTGGGCACTTTATGCACTGGTATTTGGTTCGATAGTGAACTCACTGCTCATATGTATATTCAACCAGCGTTCGCTCACAAAGTACAAGACCGGCAAGATGGACAACAGGCGAATATACGTTGCACCTACTATAGCATCTATCTTCATGGGTGTTGTTACGATCATTGTATATGAGTGCTGCAGGAAGCTTCTCGGCAACTGGGTGATCGCGATGTTTGTTGCAGTATTTGTGGCGATCATATTCTATGCGGTGGCTATACTCAAAGCCGGAGGATATACGGAGGAGGAACTTCTCAATATGCCTAAGGGAGGTCTTATTGTGAGGTTTGCGAAGAAGTTCAGACTGATAAAATAAAATGTTTGTATAAAAAATGTTTCCTAAATTTCTCGAATAGGCATATACTTGTACCTGGAGCGTGAAAACGTTTTCACGAGAAAGGTATATTATGGAAAGAGGAAAAAAGAGTAAGACTCTTCTGAAGATATTCATAACAACATTATATCTGAGCGCCTTTACCTTCGGGGGAGGATACGTCATCGTATCTCTTATGAAGAAAAAGTTTGTGGATGAAAACCACTGGATAGAGCAGGACGAAATGCTTGATCTTGTGGCCATAGCCCAGTCGTCACCGGGACCGATCGCGATAAATGGAGCGATAGCGGTGGGCTATAAACTGTGCGGCATGGCAGGGGCACTGGTGGCCATAATCGGAACGATCATACCGCCATTTGTCATCATATCCATCATATCTTACTGTTACAGCGCGTTCAGGACTAACTGGGTGATCAGTGAGATGCTGGAGGGAATGCAGGCCGGTGTAGCTGCGGTTATCGCATCCGTCACATATGATATGGGAGCAGACATAGTAAAGCAGAAGGATGATCTGGAGATATTGATCATGATAGCTGCATTTGTTGCATCCTACATATTGGAGATAAATGTCGTGTTCATAGTAATTGTCTGTGGACTTGTCGGTGTTTGTAGAGGACAGCTTGAGAAAAGAAGAGGGCGTGGGCATAAAAAGACAGAGGATACCTCTGACGGAAATCCTGAAAAACATCCCGACAAAGGGGGGATGGAATAATGATCTATTTGCAGTTATTCCTAAGTTTCTTCCAGATAGGACTCTTCAGTTTCGGAGGAGGTTATGCCGCCATGCCGCTTATACAGGGACAGATAGTGAAGATACATGGGTGGATGACCATGTCAGAGTTTACAGATCTGATCACTATATCCCAGATGACACCGGGACCTATAGCTGTCAATTCGGCGACATTTGTGGGCCTTCGAGTGGCTGGATATGTCGGCGCGGTGGTTGCCACGCTCGGATGTATACTTCCTTCATGTATCATAGTCACAGTCATAGTAAGACTTTATCTGAAATACCGCAAACAGGACATCCTTCAGGAACTGCTCGGAGGAATAAGACCTGCGGTTGTGGCGATGATCGCATCAGCGGGTGTTTCGATATTTGTCACGGCGGTCTGGTCTGGGATTGACATGATAAGTATCGCTGGAACTAAGTGGAATCTCGTGGTGATATTTGCGGTAAGTGTTGTTCTGCTTAGAAAATTCAAACTGAATCCTGTGTGGGTGATGCTGCTTTCCGGCGGGATGCAGGTGATCGTGGGGCTTGCTGGCAGATATCTGATCTGAGTGAAAGCATATTATAATTTTAATTAAATTGTAATGTGAAGAACTTTATTATAGTATGTAAAAAGTAGATGTAGTGGGGAGTTTGCATATGAAGAAGAAAATATTGATATGTCTGGTAGTACAACTCATATGCTGGAGCATTATGACGCTGTCTGATTACATGGAAGAAACATATAATGATAGTTATAATCTGGTCGTTGTATTTGCTGTACCCCTGATATGCGTAATTCTGTATATTATATTCAGAAAATGGATATACGATAATCAGATTGTGCGGCTGAAAGATGTCGCCATAATCTGTGCGGCGTGGATGATCAGTGGATTGATACTGGGATTCCTGATCGGTGCTCTGGTTATCAATGAAATGTGGATAGTGCCGCAGGCTACAGGAGGATGGGAGCATCTGCTGAATGGAATCGAATATATGATGTTTGCTATTACGCTTGCGGGAATACCATTTGTGGCGGTGGTATTGATCGAATCGGTTATAGGGATAGTAAAGGTAGTTAGTAAAAAGGATTGAATAATTAAATGCTTCATCTGTGAGAGAATCAGGTGGAGCATTTTTTTTGCATGGTGGTTAATGTATTAAACGGGCATATGAAGAGTTTGTATACCCCTTGACAAAAAGAAAAATATGAATATACTTACCAATGATAATTACCTAAAGTAATTATACGAAATAACAATAAAATAATATTTGATAAATTTACAGGAAGGAATGCTATGACAAAGGAAAAGATAAAACAGGTGATGGATGCCTGCTATCAAGCTAAGAGAGTCAGAGATATGATGCCAAAGCTGCCAAATGGAGTCACACCGACTCATATACATTATCTTGATGTGATAACGAGATTTGAGAGGTCTGAGACTGATGTAAAGGTCAGTGATATAAGTGATGAGCTGGGGCTCCCAAGACCGGGCGTGACAAAGACGATAAAGGATATGGAACGCTTGGGATTTGTGGAAAAGAAGGCTTCAGAGGCGGATGGACGTTTTGTGTATATCAGGAGCACTCAGGCTGGCAGAGATCTGGTTGGCAAATATGTTGATGAGTATTTCACAGGACTGGGGGAGTCTCTTACCGATATCACAGATGAAGATGCAGATATTATGATAGCGACCATTGAAAAAATTTATGATGTTATGAGCAAAAGGAGTCAAGACATAAGATGAGTGTACAGGATAAAACAGATTTTACACAAGGAAGTATAATTAGAAAAATGCTCCCATTCATGGGACCGATTCTTGGAGCACTGATACTTCAGGCTGCATATGGTGCGGTTGATCTGCTGGTGGTTGGAAGATTCGGTTCGACGGCGGGACTTTCAGCCGTATCTACAGGCAGCCAGGTGCTCAATCTGGTTACATTTGTGATAATAGCACTTGCTATGGGTGTCACAGTGCTTATTGCCAGATATATAGGCGAGAAGAACACGGATCAGATAGGAGAGCTTCTCGGAGGTGCCACGACCATATTTGCAATACTTGCGGTGGTGCTGGCAGTTGTCATGGTGACGTTTGCAAGACCTTTGTCAGTGTTGATGCAGGCACCGGCTGAGGCGGTCACTCTTACATCGTCGTATGTGAGGATATGCGGAGGCGGAATATTTTTCATTATGGCCTACAATGTGCTCACCGCGATATTCAGAGGTTTTGGAGACAGCAAATCACCTCTTATATTTGTGTTTGTGGCATGTATAGTAAATGTTGTCGGTGACCTTATACTGGTTGCGGGATGTCATCTGGATGCTGCGGGTGCAGCCATAGCAACAGTGGTTGCCCAGGCGGTCAGTGTTGTCCTTGCGCTTGTGCTGCTGAAGAAGAGAGAGCTTCCATTTAAGATATCAAGAAAAGATTTCAGATTAAACAGACAGTGCAGAAGATTGCTCTCAGTTGGGCTTCCGCTGGCGATGCAGGAATTTCTCACGCAGATGTCATTTCTAGCGCTGTGTGCATTTATCAACAGACTTGGCTTGGAGGCATCATCCGGATATGGAGTTGCCTGCAAGATAGTCAGCTTTGCCATGCTGGTACCAAGTTCGCTTATGCAGTCTATGGCTTCATTTGTATCGCAGAATGTCGGAGCTGGAAAAGAGGACAGAGCGAGAAAAGCGATGCTTACCGGTATGGGCATAGGACTATCTGTAGGCGTGGTGGTATTCATTGGTGTGTGGTTCTTTGGTGACAAACTGACATCAATTTTCACCACCGATGCGTCTGTTATCCAGAGGGGCTTCGAGTATCTGAGGGGATTTGCGCCTGAGACTATAGTCACGGCGGTGCTGTTCAGTATGATAGGATATTTCAATGGGCATGAGAAGTCGCTGTGGGTCATGATCCAGGGACTTATACAGACTCTGCTTGTGAGACTTCCACTGGCGTATTACATGAGTATCCAGCCGGATGCAAGCCTTACGAATATTGGACTTGCAGCACCTATAGCCACATGTGTCGGCATCGTGCTCAACGTCATATTCTACATCGTTATGTCAAAGAAGTGGAAAACGGAAAAGACATGAAAATAATTAAATAAATGCTTGACAAATAAAACAAATGATTATAATACTTTAATCAGAGAATTGTAATCTATATGTAAAGAATTTGAAAAATAAATATTTAGTAAACCCGTTGAAAAGCGGTGACACAAAGCCATATGGGTCTAAGGTCTGAAAACAGAGAACTGTTTCGGACTATGACAGCCGGTTGCAGTATAATTTCCCTGTTGGAACTAGTATGTACAATGAGGAGTATAATTATATTTATTAAAAGCGACTGTCGGAGTGTATTCTTTGACAGTCGCTTTTTGTGTGATCCGAGCGCTTAAGATGTGTTAACTGAAATGTATTTATCATGTTATCAGAGAGGAAAGCGTGTAGTTAGAATGAATGATGAGAGAGTGTATGGTGAGGCTGGGGGCCTGGGTAATGCATCCATGATCGGAGAAGAGGCTTCGCGGACAATACAGAGAACGATAAATAACAACAATGCCGTTGGAACGATCATCGGCTATTATGATGACGAACTGACGATACTGTCGGTCAGTGATTTCATGCTGTATAACCTTGGTTACAGCTATGAGGAATTCCAGCGATGTACAGGAGGATCACTCAGGTCTGTGTTCTATGGAGAGAATACAAGTTTTCTGGACGCAGATCATTTACGCCAGATTAGAGGACTTGGAGAGGGGGAGATGCTGACAAGTGACGGAACCCCGGTGACTGTCAGGATATTCAAGGAGGATTCCGTGGACAGGGATGGAACGCCTGTATGGATAATGTCCGCAAGGCTTGATTGGGAGCATGAGAATGTGACTCTCATCAATGGCGCAATGAAGTCAGGTATGTGGTACTTTGATTTTGATGAGACTGGAGATCTGCAGGAAGTATATTGGAGCCATGCGTTCAGAACTATGCTGGGATATCACGACATCATAGATTTCCCGAATGACATATCTTCATGGACAAGACTGCTTCATCCGGCCGATAAGGACAGGGTATTGGACAGCCTGAAGGCTGTGGTCACTGATAAGACAAATGCATATAAATACGATGTGGAGTACAGGCTGCGGATGCTGGATGGAGATTATCAGTGGTTCCGTGCAAAGGCAGAGGTGATAAGGCGTACAGATGGCACAGCCCGCAGGATAACAGGTACATTTATCAATATTAACGTGGAGAAGAATCTGGAGATGCAGCAGAAGAGGGCAGCTGCTTTCCACAATGCCTTTACGAAGACCAATCTGTGTGAGTATTACGTGAATCTTGAGGAGAATACATTTGACTCCATGAAGGTTGAGCCGTCGCTTATGACCATCTTTGAGAGCAGCGATACATGGGATGAACTTATATCGGCATTTATAGACAATTACGTGTGCGAGGAGTTCAGGCATGAGGTTGCCAGGTTCTACGACAGAAGATATATAGCCAGAAGGCTTGGTGAGTGTGACGGGGAGCTGAGTCTGGAATGTGGCATCACTATACATGGTGAGAAGCACTGGACGAGGAATGACATTCTCCGTGGAGATCGTGAGCAATCGCAGTATGCGATCATATTCCTGAGGGATATCACCGCGGCAAAACGGGAGGCTGAGATACACAGGCAGATGTCTGCAGACAATGAAGCTATGGGGCATCTCCTCCAGAGTGTCACAAGACTGGTGGATCATTTCGCTATATGCGATCTGGAAAATGATACATATGAATATTTCATGATAAATATAAAATCGGATTATCCGCCAGAGGGACGTTATAGTGATCTGATAAGACGTGTAGAGAGCAGATATAAGACACTGCCTCCTGCTGATTCACTGACAGATCTGCTGAAGCCTGAGAATCTGAGAAATAACCTCACAAAGGCATCGGATGTGTATAAGTTTGAGTATTGCAATATGGAAGAGGAATGCTACAGGAGTGCGTCATTTGTGCCTATCGAGTGGAAGAAAGGTGTACTTACCAGAGTGCTGTGGGCATCCATGGATATAACTCAGGAGAAGAAGCAGGAAATTAAGGGACGCAAGGCTCTTAAGGACGCGTATCAGGCCGCGGAGAGGGCGAACAGAGCGAAGACCGAATTCCTCACGAATATGTCGCATGACATAAGAACACCTATGAATGCGATAGTTGGCCTGACGGCTATTGCGGGAGCCAACATAGATCGTCCGGATAAGGTGCTTGAATGCCTGGACAAGACAACCAGAGCCAGCAGACATTTGTTGGGATTGGTCAATGAAGTCCTCGATATGGCACGTATAGAGAGCGGGAGAATATCCCTGGCCGAGGAGGAGTTTAATCTCTCAGAGCTTGTGGACAATCTCATCTCCATGGCGAAATCAGAGATGGATGAGCACCATCACAGCCTTGAGGTGAATATAAAAAACATCGAGCATGAGGACGTATATGTCGACACACTGAGGATACAGCAGGTGTTTATGAACCTTATGAGCAACTCTGTCAAATATACCCCGGATGGAGGCCATATAGTATTCTCCATCGAGGAGCGGCCAAACGGCCAGTCGGAGCTTGGATGCTATGTGTTCAGCATAGAGGATGATGGCATTGGCATGGATGAGGATTTCCAGAAGATCATGTTCCAGCCATTTACCCGTGCTGATGATAACAGGACTACGAAGATCCAGGGCACAGGTCTTGGAATGGCGATCACACAGAATATAGTAAACATGATGAATGGCAATATTCAGGTTGACAGTGTCCTGAACAGGGGCACGAAGATCACAGTCACCATATTTCTAAGGCTTAAGGAGAGGGAGATCGACCAGATAAAGGAGCTGGCAGATCTGCCTGTGCTGGTGGTGGATGATGATGAGTTATGCTGTGAGAGTACGGCTCAGACTCTGGGTGAGATAGGAATTGCCGGAGAGTGGGTAACCTCGGGTGAGGAGGCTGTCGCCAGAGCATATGCAAGGCATGAGAGAAATGATGATTACTTTGCGATCATTATGGACTGGAAGATGCCAAAGATGGATGGCATTGAGGCAACGAGACGTATAAGAGAGCGTATTGGCAGGGATGTGACCATCATAGTGCTCACTTCATATGATTATAGTGAGATAGAGGATGAGGCAAGGGCAGCAGGTGTGGATGCATTTATTGCCAAGCCGTTGTTCCGTTCACGTCTTACGGCAACACTGGTTCGCATAGTGAATGAGAAAACGGATGGTTCCGCCAGGGATTACCTGAAGAATATCAGAAGATCTGATTATTCGGACAGGAGAGTCCTTCTTGTGGAGGACAATGATCTGAACAGTGAGATCGCATCGGAGATCATAGGAATGACGGGAGCCAGTGTGGAGATCGTTGAGAATGGCAGGGAGGCTGTGGAGAGGATAGAGAATGCCTCCGAGAACTGGTATGACATAGTGTTTATGGATGTTCAGATGCCGGTCATGAATGGGTATGAGGCCACCGCCGCTATAAGAGCACTGCCTGGAAGAAGAGGCCAGATTCCTATCATAGCCATGACCGCAAATGCATTTGCTGAGGATGTGCAGCTTGCAAAGAACACGGGGATGGATGAACACATAGCGAAACCGCTTGATTTTGAAAAATTGAACACAGTGATGGAGAAATATCTGAACTGATAAAATGTAGCAGCCAGCCGGGGGTTCACCCCCGGCTGGCTGTTGTAGTTTTGAAGGAGGCACTGGGTAAAAAATAGTTATGGGATTCCGATAATAATTATAAACATTGAAATTAAGCCACGGGTGTAGTACAATTACCGTGCTATTGGGGCTTTTTGCGCCCTGAAAACAGATGATACACTAAATGGTACACCATATAATCGGCAAAGTCAGAATATCAAGCAAAATCAAGGCTTTAAGAAAGGAAAATAGAAAAAATGAAATTAGGAATCGTTATTTATCAGCCTTATTTTCATAATTCTATATATCCTCATAAATATCGATAAAGCCTTATAAATCAAGGGTTCTTCGGTGATTGCTAGAAACATAAAATCTAGTATAAATTTATATAATTAATAAAAAAATGGTACACTAACTGGTACACCAAAAATTAACTGAGTAATGTAGATATAATAAGATTGCCCCAAGATAGGATTATAAGATAAAGACGTCAGCATAGAAAAAATGCAGGACGTCTTTATTTTTTATAATGAAATGTTAAATATGTTCTGTAGAAATAAGTAGTGTGTTTCGCGTATGTTCCATCAATATCTTTTGCTCATCAACAGAATATACTACATCGACAGCTTCTGGTTTGATTGCTGCATTCTTCTTATCTTTATAGGCAAGATATGCAGCAAGGGCATTATTGATGGAATCATTTGAAAATGAGAATGAAATGCTGTCCGGTATGTAATCTCCGTTTTCGTCTTTTTTACCTGTTATGTCCATGTCAGTTTGTTCATCCAGTCTCATAAGGATAGACAGGACATCCCCTATTGTAGAGATTTCAAAAGTAAGAAATTCATTTATGCTGACACCCAGTGCGGATGCAATCTTTAATAGCTGATCAAGCTTGGGTTTACGATCTCCAATTTCGTATTTCTTTATTGTAGAAACATTAATCCCAGATTTGGTCGCAAGATCATCTTGGGACATGTTCTGCTCTTTTCTAAATGTGCGGATTTTATCTGCTATAGGATCTGTATTTGTCATGTTATATCCTCCAATCGTCATGTCATGAAAATATGACTCGTCCATTAATATATCATAAAGTTCACAAAAGTGGTATTTTTTTCGCTTATGCCATTGACGACCACAAATGTGGACTGTATAATACAAACAAAGGTTCACAAATGAGAACCAAACATAAATTCATCTTATTAAGATGAATAAGTGCTCAAATTACATCTTTAGGAGTCGTTCAAGTAAGTTGGAAAAGATATATCATAATCGTGCGAGCCGATAAAGGGCTTACAACTGAATAACAGTTATGGATATAGTGAAAATTCCGGTTCAGTTACTTGGTATAAATCAACTGTAGTTTGCGAAGAGTGTTGACGGATCGAAAGATGAAGATGGAGCGAGCGGGTAAGCGTCTGTTGCGGAAGGATAATAAACTATGAGGGTGTCAGGAGTGACTTCCCGGTTCTCGAAAATGGCGGTAGAGAAGATCGTGCTGGCAGGTGTCAGGGCGTCGTAAACGCAAAAGCGGCTTATCCATAGTTCCCTAGTGTGCGGGGGTAGGCAGGGTTTATTACCAATGCACACATACATAGCAGAGCTATGAAAACATCTCATTTGTGAATGGAACAAGTAAAACAAAGAAAGGGTGTTGATATGAATACAAATATTGAGGTTATAGGTATCGATCATGGATGGTCACAGATGAAGACAAGCAGCTACTGTTTCAATACATCCATTAAGAGGCTTCCAAATGAGCCTGCATTTTATGATAACGTGCTTGAGTATAATGGCAGATATTATGCAGTTGGAGAGGACAGACTGGAAGTGCTTGAGAGTAAGGTGGACAATGAAAACTTTTATCTGCTGACATTGGTCGCGATAGCCAAAGAACTTAAGAGCCGGGGAAAACTGGAAGCAGATGTTTTGATTGCAGCGGGGCTTCCACTTACCAGATTCTCTGCGGAGAGAAAGACATTCATAGAGTATTTGTCGCAGAAAGAAAATGTGGCATTTAGTTTCGAACAGAAACTTTATAAGGTACACATAGTAAACGTATCGGTATATCCGCAGTGCTATGCCGCTGTAGCAGGAATGCTGCAGACATTTGGCAAGAAGGTGTTGGTTGTGGATGTTGGTTCATGGACCGTGGACAGTATGCTGGTGGTGAATAAAAGACCGGATAACAGTAAATGTGATACTCAAAATGAAGGGTTAATCAAATGCATGCGATCAATCAATAGAGAGTCAGTACAGATCATGAATCATAAGATTGATGAGTCGGACATACAGGAGTATATGATGACTGGAAGAACAAATCTTCCAATGGATTACAAGAATATCATGGATCAGCAGATAAGGGAATTTGTAGATAAGGTATATCGTTATCAGATGGAATGCGGATACAATCTCGATATGATCCCAGTGTATTTTGTTGGCGGCGGTGCTGTAGTAATGAGAAATTTCGGAGAGCATCAGGGTAACAATATCCATTATGTTCTTGATGTCAAAGCAAATGCCAAAGGCTTTGAGATGATGGCGAGAATTGCACTCAGGAGTGGGAGGTAGGATTTATGACAAGGAAATCACACAGTAGGCAATACTGTTTTCGTATAAGCCTGGACAATCCGGAACATCTTCGTGTGTATAGAACGCTGGAGGATTTGAATTTGAATATTCACAAGTCGATATCAAGTTTTGTAGTGAAAGCATTGCTTGCATATATAAAGAGTGCTGATGATTCGGAACTTACAAATACCGGGATGGCTGAAAAGGATAGACAGGAAGTAATAATTACCAAAGAGTATATTGATAAAATAAAGAATGAGATTCGGATTGATGTACTCAAGGAAGTTGCAAGAATGATAAATGATATGAATATCAATAATCAGAGAGTCATCAACATGTCTGTATTACAGCAGATGATGAATAATTCAGCTGAAAAGCCAGAGCAGGAATCACAAAGAGAAGAGGAAAAGCCGGATGCAGCCTTAGAAGAAATGTCAGTTCTGTTTTCACAGGGAGGTTTTGGAGAGGAGTAAGCTTATGAGAGTATTGAAAAGTATAGGAGTAATGATGTTGGCATGTGTAAAATTATTGTTGAAGCTGATACTTGGAATGCTTCGGGTAGGAGTAGAAATAGTAAAATTGTTTCTTCTTCTGTTGAATATGATACTTCGGATATTTCTTTCAATCATTGGATGGACAACTCTATGATGTAATTAAGAACTAGTTATTAGCAAAAGCCTAATTTACAGGGATGGAGTTCAATGGGGAGGAGGTGAGGTGTATGAGAATGCCATATTATAACTATTTGAAATACAGACGTTTTTTCAAGTATTTCGGCTATATGAAAATGAATAATAATGCGTAAGGAGGAGCAATGAATAAGATACGGGACAGACCATCGGTAATCTTGTCCCGTGATAGAAAAATGAAGTTCACATTGTAAGAGTGGATGGGTAGTCACGGGACATAAAATGCCTATCCCTCTTGCGGAAGGGATGGGTGATAATTATGAAGAAAGTAATTGTAATTATATTATCTGTAATGATTGTTTGTGTAAGTGGTTGTGGAGAAAAGTTAGAAGAAAAGCAGGTAACCACGAAGATAATAACCGAAGAAATGCCAGAAAGTACGATAACCGAAGAAATAAGCAGTACAACTGAATTGGTGAACAAGGCAGAGTTAAAGCCAGTGAAGAAAGATAATAAGATAGAGACGGGAGGAACATTAGAAAATAAGAACGTGGAAACTGAAATGCCTAGGCAGGATCAGGATACCAATAGAGATAGCCAGATAACTGATGATCAGCCAGAAATAGCTGCAGATCAGCTAGAGAATACGACATCTGAGAAAGAGTCATCTGAAACAACAGAGATTACAGAGGAACCGAATACGACAGAAACATCATTTGTCGGGTATAGTCCGGAAGATGTAGTAAATCTTGCAATCGCTAAGTGCACCGCTAACGGTAAGATAACAACAGAACAAAATCTTGATAACCTGTTGTCTTCCGGTCAGATCACGCGGGATGAGTATAATGAGTATTATCCGTTAGATGGACTTGATGACAGTTACTTCAGTGTATATGTAAACACAGATCTGAACAAAGCTGCAACAACATCAGGAAGTCCTCTATCAAGTGAAAATGAAATTGCTGGATATGTAGCAGAACTTATTTCATTAGAATCGGGATCAGTATTCAACATACGTTATACTGGCACATATGATACTGGCGGAGAAACTTTCTATGAATTTCGTTGTTACAGATAGAAAAATAGAGATGGACAGATATAAGCCGATTTGACTTATGTCTGTCTTTTTTGTGTAAAAAAATGGAGGAAATATTATGAAACAGAGAATAAAACGTATATTAGCATGCATGCTTGCTATAGTTGCAGCATTTACAGCCGTGTTTAGTAACGTGACACCGGCGATGGCTGTAAGTGCAGAAGCTGCGCTTTCATACTGGGATGCATCAGCTAAAGATGTTGGCGAGGTAAGTGAGATCAAGCCAGACTTCTATCATGGGAAAATTCTCTATGGTTTGATAGATGGGCATTCAGCATATTGCATGAACTTTGGTCTTCAAGCATATGGAGGACAGTTGATGAACAGTTATGAGAATGCCAGTACAAGTATGACTGCGAAGCAGGAAAAGCTGCTCGCATACTGTATGTACTTTGGGTATTCAGCACCAGACACGAATACACCATCAAGTTCACAGAATGATCAGTTTATCGCTACACAGTCTATGGTATGGATTATAGAGGCAGATCTATTTAATACTAATGAAGGTGATTCAGCGGCAAAGAAACTGTGTGACAGCGCTCCTGATGCTGATGCGGCATATAAATATTATAAGAAGTTAAAAAGTGACATGCTTTTGTCTTTTGAGGCAGCAAGACCAAGTTTTGCATCACAGACAAAGAGCGGCGCAAATACTTATGTGCTGAAGTGGAATGAGAGTAAAGCTAGATTTGAATATACTTTCACAGATGAAAATAAGGTCCTGTCAAATTTTGACTTTGATGTTTCTGGATTTAGTATTACAAAGAATGGAAATACTATGACAGTTTATACAGATAAAGTCAATACAACAGGAGCTACAGGAACATTCACCTCAAATATCGGACAGGTTGATACAACAACGGGATGTGTCTACTGGCTTACCGGTAAGGAAGGATATCAGGAGTTTGTATCTGAACAGCCACAGGCAGATCCCATTACAGCTTATATAAAGGTGAAGACTGAGAATATCGGTTATGGAGAAATCACAAAGACAGATAAGTCAACAGGAAAGCATTTGGCTGGGGCTGTTTATGGTATTTATTCTGACAGCAGTTGTAAGACACTTGTTGATACGATGAAGACAGATAAAAATGGATATGCAAAGTCTAAGGCGCTTGGTGCAGGCACTTATTATGTTAAGGAAATTGATGCGCCAAATGGTTATGTTAGAAGTAATAAGGTTCACACTCTGATGATAAAGGCAGGACAGACTAAGGAAATAGAACTTACTGATGTAGAGCAGAAAGGCTCTCTTACCATTTATAAGGAAGGTGAGGTGCTTATTGGATGGAATGGCAGCAACTTCACTTATGAAAAGAGAAAGCTTGCTGGTGCAGAGTTCAAGGTGACTGCAGGAGCAGACATTTACTGTGCTGACGGTACAAAGGCATATAATAAAGGCGATATAGTAAGTGAGGGCCTGGTAACTGGAAAAGATGGAAATGCTGTTCTGAGTGATCTTCATATTGGCACTTATATTGTTACCGAGACAAGAAGCATTGATGGTTATACAGTAAATGGAAAGCCTAAGACTGTCACCATTGTCTATGAACATCAGGATAAGACAGTAGAGTATGTATCTACAACGATTCTTAATGCCAGACAGAAAGCAGAAGTATCTGTGATCAAGAAAGATGAGGATACAGAGAATGGCCTGTCAGGTGGTAAGTATACACTGTATGCCGATAATAATATCAGAAATTATGATGGTAAAGTAATAGTGACAAAGGGAACGATACTTCAGGAGATTACAACTGGAGCTGGAGGAAAGGGAGTTTATTCGCTTGATCTTCCGGTTAATAACAATTTTGTAATCAAAGAGACGCAGGCTCCGGCGAACTATTATAGAAATAGTAAAGCAACGTACAGCTTTACATTCAAGTCCATGACACAGGACAAGGCAAAGGCAACTTTTTCACACACCTTTAAGAACAAAAGAACTACTGCAAAGATCAGGGTTACTAAGGTTGATGCTGAAATTGGAAAGCAGGTTCCGCAGGGGGACGCTTTATTAAAAGGGGCGGTATATGGACTTTATGCAAGAGAAAATATAGTTCATCCTGATGGAGTTACAGGAGTTCTCTTTAAAAAGAATGAGCTGGTTGCTACACTGACGACAGATGATAAAGGTATGGCAGATATCGCAGATCTTTATCTTGGTAAATATTATGTCAAGGAAATCTCACCATCAGAGGGATATCTTCTGGATGAAACTGAGTACGATATTGTTTGTGATTATGAAGGGGATATGATTCCACAGGTACTTCGTGATGCAAAATCAAGGGAGCGTGTGATCAAACAGCCATTCCAGCTGATAAAAGTATCTGATGATGGAAAAGATACAGAAGCGGATCTTTTATCAGGAGCAGGCTTTACAGCATATTTAAAGTCAGCTCTCGGCAAAAAGACGGATGGAAGCTATGATTTTGTCAACTCAAAGCCAGTAGTGGTTGGAAAGAACGGAGCAACTACAATCTATACGGATGCAAAAGGATATGCATGTTCACTTCCTCTTCCGTATGGAACTTATGTCGTAGTTGAATCTGTGACGCCTCACAACATGGAAACGATCAGACCATTTGAGGTAACAATTCGAGAGAACAAACCAAGTGAGCCACAGGTGTGGAGAGTTTTTTTTGATAGAGAGTTTTCGGCAAAACTCCGAATCATCAAGAAGGATTCTGATACAGGAAAAACAGTACTTATTCCTAATACTGAGTTCAAAATCTACAACATGGACAAAAAGGAATATGTGACGATGGTGACAACATATCCGTCCAAGGTAACACACAAGTCTTTCTTTACAGATGATGATGGAGACCTGATACTGCCGGATGTACTTTCTGTTGGAAATTACAGGATAGAGGAAGTGTCAGCACCACAAGGGTATATCTTAAACAAGAATTATGTGGAGATTGCTGTTGATTCTGATACTTTTTATGAGGTAGATTCAGATACCTATGAGGCAATAATTACGATCGAGTACGAAGATACACCGGCCAAAGGAGAGCTCACAGTAGTAAAGCAGGGAGAAATTCTGGATGGTTATAAAGGCGGATTATTTGCAGATACGGAAGAAAAGACATTTGCATATAAAGAAGAAAATCTTGCTGGTGCAGAGTTTGAAGTATATGCAGCAGAGGATGTTTATACGGCAGATATGCAGCTTGATGAATATGGCAACCGCACAAAATATTATTCTGCTGGTGACTTTGTTGCAACTATGATTACTGGGGGCGATGGAAAAGCTGTTCTTAGGGATCTTCCGCTTGGAAAATACAAGATTGTGGAAACAAAGGCTCCATTTGGTTATGTATTAAATGCGGCAGAGCAGGTAGTCACATTCAGATATGTTGATGAAAACACACCTGTTGTTTGCGAAAAGGTAACATTTTCTGATGACAGACAGAAGTTCTCATTGATCGTTAAAAAGCTTGATGAAGAAAACGGAGATGTGATTCCAGGAGCAGAGTTTGGTCTTTATGCTGAACAGGATATTACAAATGCAGCTGGAAAAGTTATAGTTGAAAAAGAAACACTCCTTGAGACTGCGGTGTCAGATGCTTACGGAGTAGTAACATTTACAAAGGATTATCCATTTGCAAAATATTATGCGAAGGAACTTAAAGCTCCAGCAGGATATGTATCATCGGATGAAATTGTCCATTACGTGCCGGAGTATCAGGGTATGAATGTTCCAACTTTTGCAATACAGAATGATTTTGTAAATACTCCTACTTCATTTGAGTTTACAAAAACAGACATTACAAGTGGCATAGAGCTTGGTGGAGCAACACTTTCTGTGATTGACAAGGATGGAAATATAGTAGATACCTGGACATCAGAGGCTGGAAAGAAACATGTTATAAAGAAACTTGTAGTTGGCGAAACATATACTTTGCGAGAAGAATTTGCGCCATATGGTTATCTTAAGGCTACGGATGTAAAATTCACAGTAGAGGATTCTAAGAGCATACAGAAGGTTGTCATGAAGGATGCGGTTCCAACAGGATCTATTGTAGTCAACAAAGATGGAGAGTTTATAACAGATGCATCGATCGTAAAAGGACATTGGTATGATTTTATTTTCAAGTATTTCAAGAAATCACTTGCAGGTGTTACGTATGAGGTTTATGCACAGGATGATGTTGTAAGTCTGGATGGATTAAATACAGCTTACTACAAGGCAGGAGATCGCGTTGCGACAATTGTTACAGATAACAGCGGTATTGCCAAGATAGATAATCTTCCACTTGGCAGATATTATCTTGTTGAATCAGCAACTATTGATGGTTTTGTGCTTGACAGCAATCCTATCTATGCAGATCTTTCTTATGTGAATCAGGATACTAAGATTGTTTATGCGGGCATGAATGTCACAAATGAAAGACAGAAGGTACAGGTCACTGTTATCAAGAAGGATCATGCAACAAAGAAGCACCTTTCTGGAGCAGAGTTTGGCCTTTATGCAAAAGAAGATATTAAAAATTCAGATGGGAAGATTGTAATTGCTGCCGGAACTCAGATTGAAAAGATAGTTACTGGTGAAGATGGAACAGCAGCTTTTGTATCTGATCTTCCTCTCGGATGGTATTATGTGAAAGAGATTAAAGCTCCTGCCGGCTATGTTAAGAGTGATGAGACTATTGAAGTTGATGCGACTTACAAGGGCTCTGATGTAAAGGTGATAGAAGTCAAAGCTGAGTTTGAAAATGATACCACGAAGGCAGAGTTTACAAAGACAGACATTACAGGTGAAAAAGAGCTTTCCGGAGCACATCTTTCTATAATTGATTCGGAAGGCAAGGTGATAGAATACTGGACTTCCGAGGCAGGAAAAGCTCATTATGTTGAAAAACTTCCAGTTGGAAAATATATTCTTCACGAGGAATCAGCACCGCTTGGATATAAAATTGCCAGAGATGTAAAGTTTGAGATAACTGAAACGTCAGATATACAGAAGGTAACAATGAAGGATGACTATATGACTGGATGTATTGTGATTGATAAGAAGGATGTAAATACCAAGAAGCCTATTGCGGGTGTAGAATTCGAAATTCGCGACAAGGATGGAAAAGTAATTGAGACACTGACAACAGACAAGGATGGACATGCGGAGTCAAAAGAACTTCCGGTATGTATATATGGCTCTGATGGATCGTATAAAGAGTATATTCATTATTTTGTAGTTGAAACAAAGGCTGTAGCTGGTTATATCCTTGATGATACAAAGCATGATGTAGTATTCAAGTCAGACGGCAGGAACACAGATAGCCTTGTATATACACTCGATCTTACCAATAAGCCAGATAAGCCTGGTCTTCCACAGACTGGTGATGATTTCAACCCATGGATGTTTGCGGGCGTTGGGCTTTCGTCTATAGCTCTTGGACTGTTTCTCTTTATCCGTAAAAGAAAAGATGACAAAGCAGAAGCATAAATAAATATAGATAAATGATAATAAAGGGAATGTAAGCCGATGGTTTATGTTCCCTGTTTTTGTGAAATGGAGGAAAAGTATGATGGATTATGAGATTTTTAAGGAAGTTGTAATAGATAAGTTTAAGGATTATCTGCCAGATGAATTTTCTGATATGAAGATTGAAACAAGTGAAGTGCGCAAGGTGAACAGAACGCTTGATGCAATTAACATTATAGGAAATTCCAAAGGCAGCAGTGTTGTTCCGACTATTTATATCAATGATATGTATGATATGTATCAGAAGACAAATGATATTGATAAGGTGCTTAGTAAGTTCGGAAAAGAATATAGTGATAGGTACAACGAGAAAACAGGACTGGATGATCTTGTCAATACTACAGATATAAAGGAGCATGTTATTTTCCAGCTGGTAAATACGGAGCAGAACAAGGAGATGCTAGCAAATATGCCGCACAGAGAGTTTAAGGATCTCTCAATTATATATAAGGTAGTACTTAAGATGACGGATGAGGGTTTGTATAGTACTGCTGTTACTAACAAGTATGCAGAACATGAAGGCATTACAGAACCAGACCTTTTTAAGTGTGCAGCAAAGAATACCAAGGAGCTGTTTCCCCCGGTAATAAAAAGTATGGCAGATGTGATCCGCGAGATATTCTCAAAGGATGGGATGCCGACTGAGATTGCAGAAGCAATGGTGGGAGAAATTTCAGAGAATCAGATGATGTATGTGATAACAAATGATGTTGGAATCAATGGTGCGGTAAGCATGCTTTATGAAGATGGACTTCATAATCTTGCAGAGCACATTGGCAGTGATCTTTATATTCTTCCAAGCTCTATTCATGAAGTAATCGCAGTCAGTGCAGATATGGGTAACCCAACTGAACTTGCAGATATGGTTTCTGAGGTAAATATGTCAGCGGTAGCTATTGGTGATCGACTTTCCAATCAGGTATATCACTACGATAAGGATTTGAGAAAAGTAACTCTTGCTACAGATACTCCTAATAAGCGATTAGATGGAATTGTATCTGAAGCTCCTCTTGTGTTTGATTCTAGTAAGTCGAGATAGGAGGCTGTCATGGAAAAAGAGATAACCATAGAGGAACTGATTTCTCTTATAAATGAATTGGATGGTGAGTACATCATCCATGTTGAGCCTGCAAAGGAGCGTGATATAAATGAGAAAAAATCCGTTCCATCTTGAAGTTGTCTCTGTAAGGCTGGTGAAGGATGCTCCGATTATGTCAGAGCATCCGATCACAAGTCCTGAGACAGCGGTAAGTACTTTAGGCAAATATATGAGTGAGTTTGACAGAGAGATTGTGTGTGTAGTTAATTTGAAAAACGATGGAACTCCAATCAACTGTAGTTTTGTAAGTACAGGCTGCTTAAGTGAAGCTATGGCCCATCCGAGAGAAATCTTTAAGGCAAGTATACTGTCTAACGCTGCATCAATGATATTGATTCATAATCATCCAAGCGGCAATCTGTTTCCAAGTAAACAGGATACGATTATTACGGATCGTATGGTGAAGAATTGTGAAATAATGGGAATAAATCTGATCGATCACATTATTGTGGGTGGTGATAATTCCAGATATTTCAGTTTCAGAGAAAAGGATATGATTAAGAATCCACAGATTGTTTTAGAAACAGACTATCGTGCAATTGATATGGAACCAGTGCTGATTGCTGAAGATGGAAAGGTAAGGTGAAAGCATGGACAGATTTACCGAAGAGGAACTTGCAATAGCAAAGTCTGTGGACCTTGTTGATGTTGCTGCAGCACTTGGATATACACCAAAGAGGATCGGTAGATATCATACTTTGAAAGAGATGGATTCGATGAGGATATACAATAGAAAGCATTGGTGCCGCTTTTCAAGGCGATATGAGAAAGGGGAATGTGGTGGTTCACAGATAGATTTTCTTATGGTGTTTGCAGGAATGGACATCAAAGAAGCTGTGGCATGGCTGTTGGATTTTGCTGGCTATCGAAGAAGTCAGGTGATGAGTAGCAGAAAAGAACTGAGTCATCAGGTACGGTTTGATAGAAATACTTATGCAGATAGAAAATTTGAACTTCCAGAACCTGCATATGACAATTCATATCTTTATTCTTATCTGACAAAAGAACGTGGTCTTTCAAAAGAAGTTGTTGATTTCATGGTATGCAAGGAATTGATTTATGAAAGCAGGCATTATCACAACATTGTATTTAAAGGAAATGATAAGGGTGGCATAACAAGATTTGCAAGTATGCGGGGGGTGTTTGATAGGCAGGGGAAACCTTTTAAGTGTGATGTGGCAGGAAATGATAAGAGATATGGAGTCAATATTGCAAATGACAACAGTAGTGAGCTGATCGTATTTGAAGCAGCAATCGACATGATGAGTTATATGGACATATTTAATGACTATGAATCCAATATGCTTGCACTTGGAATGCTTGGTGATGCACCACTTGAAACTTTTATAAAAGAGCATACTCAGATAAAAAGCATCAGGTTCTGCCTTGATGGAGATGAACCAGGGAGAGAGGCAGCGAGATGCTTGATATGCAAGTATCAGAAACTTGGTTTTGAAGTTACAGATGCACCACCTCCAGAGGGATTTAAGGATTATAATGAATGGCTTGTTAAGGCGAAAAAACAGCAGCAGAGTTATAGCCAATGCATTTGTCGGTAAAACTGTTATATGTCATTGAATTTGTCGGCAGGTTGGTTATTTGTCATTGGTTTTGTAATTGTACAGATTATTTATAGTAATAGGCTGTCGTGATTTTTGTAATTGAAAATGCAATTTGTCATGAATTATGTCAGTGGAATTTCAAATTTGTCGTTATTTTTATCTGACATATGTTAATTGCTTTAATAGAGGACCTGAAATGTCATTATTATTGTATTTAAAAATAGAGTTTGTAATGAAATATGTCATTATATTCTGATTTTGTCGTTAATATTGTCAGAGAAAAATATTTTGCAGGGGTTTCAGGGGATTATGCCCCTGACAAGATGCATCAGGGATGGCAGAGCCGTCTCTGATGCGTATCTTGCCATGGACAGGGAGTGTTCATGGAAGAGCTGTTAGAAGGAATTTAGAAAACGCGGATAAGGAGGTGTAAGTGGACGATGGATGAGAAAATGCACATTATATCAAAACCAGAGGAACTTCTTAACTGGATGAAAGAGCATGAAGAGTTTAAGAATATGAACTGCGATGATGCAGCACTGCTTATATACTATCTGAAAGAGCATTATTACAGATTGAGTACAGATAACAGTGGAGATCTGCTTAAGGTAGATATATCAGAAGGGATGACAGTTGAATACAGTTTGGATGAGCTCATTGATCTGGTATGTGAATGGAATTATGAAATGATAGAGGAGTATGAACGACTTATCAAGGAAAAGACGAATGAATCAGAACATAAGCTGCTAAATGAAAAGCTGACAGACTTAAAGAGACAGGAAGAGACACTGGACAGGCTTTTTGAGCAGACCTGTTATTCTTCTGAGATTGATAAGCTGGCATATAAGTTAGCGCATACGATTTTGGACAGAATGGGGATTGTCGGGGCGGAGCAGGCAATTTCAGACCTTAAGCAGAATATTCGTGCTAATCCAGTAGGGGGAATCAGGTGATGGCAGATAAATATCATTGTATAAAAAAGACGGTTAGGCTTACACCAGAAGAAAGCCGGCAGTTGGCGACAAAAGCGGAAGAGGCAGGCATGAATGAGGCAGAATATATCCGATTTACTATCAGTCAGAAACCAGATGATTATCCAGAAATTCGTAAACTCATGAAACAGTTGATAAATGAAGTTAATCATATCGGGGTGAATATCAATCAGATCGTTCACCATCACAATTATGAGCTGTATTCCGTCAAAGACCGGGAACAGCTCATTGCTTATATGAGAAAACTGAATAATCTGGTTAAAGAGGCGGTGGTGAAGCTTGGCAATAAGTAAGATTCTTCATATGAAGGATTGTGGAAAGGCATTTCATGGCAAGCATTTGAAAACGGCAATTACTTATATTACTGTTCCAGAGAAAACACAGAATGGAAGACTGGTATCAGCGGTTAACTGTCAGATAGAATATGCATATGAGCAGATGAAGTCAACAAAACAGAAATTTGGAAAGATAGATAAGAGACAGGGGTATCATATTATTCTGTCCTTTCAGGAGAATGAGACTGATCCGGATACTGTGTTTGAGCTCGCTGGAAGATTTGTAGATGAATATCTGGCAAGTAATTATGAAGTGATTTATGCAGTTCATGACAATACAAGCCACCCACATGCACACATAGTTTTCAATAGTGTATCATTTCGAACGGGAAAGAAGTTTCATTACAAAAAAGGTGACTGGGAAAGAAAAATCCAACCGATTACAAACAGGCTTTGCATGGAGTATGGATTATCTACGATAGAGTTTAAGGATAAAACACAAAAGAGCAGAGATGCATATCAGGAATGGAACGTGTATCGTGATGGAAAATTTGTCTGGAATAAGATGGTAGCAAGAGATGTAGATGCCTGTATTCTTCAATCAAGGAATTATGATGACTTTATAGAGATGCTTTCGGATAAAGGATATGAAGTAAAAAATGCCAATGATGAAGGAAAATATCTGGCAGTTAGACCACAGGGAATGAAACGTTTCATCAGGTTAAAGACTCTGGGAACGGAATATGAAGAGAAGCAAATCAGAGCGAGAATTAGGGAAGAAGCAATATCTGAATATCAACCAGTGGAAAAGCCAAGAATTGTTTACTGCCGTGTAAAAAAATATAACAAGGCAAAGCTATCCGGAATTCAGAAAAAATATTATGCAAGATTGTACCGAGTGGGAAAGCTGAAGAAGAAAGCGTATTCTGCTGCATGGAAGTATAGGGATGAAATCAAGAAAATGCATAGATTGCAAGAACAATATAATTTTCTTGTCAGGCATGATATTCATTCATTTGCAGAACTTGCATTTGTGGAAGATTGTCTCACAGATAAGAAAAGGGAGACGTCAGCAGAAAAGGGCAGACTTTACAGAGCTGATAGCAAGAACAATGAACTCTATAAAATTCATAATGATATGAAAGAACTACTTGAGTGTGAGCATGCTTATATAGCAGGAGATAGTTATTTTGCAGATGAGCATGAGAAGTATATGGAGTTAGCGAAGCAGCTAAATAGTATGGGTTATAGCTATGAGGAAGTAGCTGACATAAAGGAGCATTATCATGGTGAGCTGGTGATACTTAAGGAGCTGGAATGTGCGGCGGCAAAGGAACTTAGGGTTGCAGATTCCATACGCAGGGATTATTTAAGACCAAATGCGCCGGAACGGGATATAGAGGAAGAAAAAATTATAGAAGAAATGCAGGATAAACAGCCGATGCGTTAGGCTGTTTTATTTTTTTCGGGAGGTATTTGATGGAAAAACAGCAGATGGATAAGACAAAATATTTAGAATCAAAGAAACATGACTTTTCGGATCAGAAAATAATAGAACTGATTGAGGATGACTTGGAATATGGGCTTAGCGATAGAGAGATTGATGATTACACAACTAGAGGACTTGAGTATGAGCAGATGCAGATTGTATCTGAAATGCATAGAAAGAAGTTGCCTAATTATGTGATTGTTAAAATTGGTGCAACAGGAATTGATGCAGAAAGAATGAGGCTGGCTTTGGAACTTTATGATAATGGAATATCAATTGATGAGATTGAGCAGGGACTTGATGGCTGTAAGACTGCCCATGATATGAGGCTGATGTTTGCAAAGACGCTTATGAATGTACAGGCAGTGCTTGCTGTTCCTGCTGAGCAGATGGAGAAGGATATTCGTGAAAACAGAGATGTACCTGATTATGTGGAAAATTTGATCGAAACTCTCCGGGGAGTTGTTGAAAAGATAAATATACAGGAAAACCGCTGTGATGAAATTAATCAGAAGCTTCAGGAGATCGAAACAGTAAGGCGTGATCAGGCAAAGCAGTTAAAACTTGAAGCGGAAAATAATGAACTTAACGAGACTATAGAGAAGCAGAAAATAGAGATAGCTGAGCTTTCGGAACAGCTTTCAGGAAAACAGGATGAGATCACAAAAGGGTTACAGTCCATGTCTTTACTTCGTAATGATGTGGAAAATGGGAAGGAGGAACAGAGGAGAATGCAGGAGGAAATCAATCGCTTGAAAGAGGAAAAAGTGACACTTGAAGAAACTGTCAGGGAACAGGGGCAGGCAATTTTATCAAAAAATGCACTGCTTGCAAAGGCAGGAGACAATATACAGGAAAAATCTGAAAAAGAACAGACAATTAAGGATACGATAGACACAGATAAGCCGGATGCACAATCAGGGACAGAGAAAATAGTATATCGGGAGCAGGAGAACTACCAGAGGAAACAGATTCACCAGAAAAGTGGTATCCCGGTGTATTATGCAATGACCTATGTTTCTGATGGCAGAATTGTGGACAGGCAGGAGTTTGAGTATACGAAGCGAAGACAGTCTGTATTTTCGACAATTATGAGCCGTTTTGCAAGTAAAAAGAAGTCCAGACGTAATCTGATGGAGCTTGTAATAAATAAGGAGCTTACAGCTGATCAGGTAAATGAGATAAAAGTGGGATTAGAAAAGGGGCTTGATGAGGAGCAGCTTGAACTCATTATCAATAAGGATCTGTCAGCCGAAAGAATCCGGAGCATTGTTGGGTTTGCAGCATTGCAGAACAGTTTAAAGGCGGGAGGAGTGATGGCCGGTGAGTCTTAATATGATTACAGAAACAATGGAACTCATGGAGAAAAAGCATGTTCATTTAGATGATGAGAAGAAGCAGTATGTATTTGAATACGCATTTCAGTCAGGAAGTGCAGAACTTACAGAGAAGCTGCTAGATGAGCTCTCAGAAGGTGATGCAGATCTGGATAAGGTTAAGGCAAAGTATGAGCTGGCAAATTATAAAGTGCCCGACTGGGTAGAGCAGATAGAAAATCTCATAGTTGCGCTTGAACTTTACCGGATAGAAGAGGAGAAAGCGATAACAAAGATTGCAGAATTTCTACAGGCAAACGGAGTAAGCCTTGATGCTGACAGTGTAAGAAAAACTGGAACAGAAGAGCTGAAAGAGATGGTTCTGGATGTAAAAGAACAGGCAAGAATTATGTGAAGGAGGGTTGAGTGATGTCAGAAGAAATCAGAGAAGCGGTACAGATCATCGAGGTGGCATATGATGGAATTGAGATTGCGATGAAAGTAGGAAGTGGCGGTGTATCGGCAATGCAGAAGGCTTTAGACTTCTTAACGGGAATGCTTGATTATGAGAAATCTCTTGGAAAAACATCCATGCGTAAGCTGCTGATGAAGGGCGGAGATCTTCAGGTTTTGGAATTTGCCGGTGATGATACGAAGAAGGTGGAGAAGTATGCAAAGAAGTATGGAATTTTATATTCTGTGCTTCCGGATGCAGCAAGAACAGATGGGAAGAAAGAGATCATATTTCATACAGAGGCAGTTCCAAGGGCCAACATGCTTTTGCAGAAGATAAGCAGTGGAAGAATAGCAACCTTCGATGATTATCTGAAAAATGGTGATGAAAAGCAGCTAAACAAACTGATGGAATTTTTGAAGTGGCAGAAGAAGGGAAACGAGATTAGCCCGTCACCAGAAAGTGCACGTGCAGATCAGCTGATGGACGGGCTGATTGAGAAAGTAGGCATGTATGCAATGGAGAAAAAAAGCATAAATGCAAATTCGGTATCAGAAAACTTCAGCCTCAATCATGAACAGGCGGAGAATGTAATAAGACAACTGCAGACAATAGGAATGCTTGATAAAGCAGATGCAAATGGAAATCATAAGGTTGTCATGGATAAGGAGGCATTTCAGAACAGAATCAGAGGATATCAGGATCTGGCAGAACGAATGCGGAGAGTGGCAGCGTCTAAGCATATGAATCTATCGGATGTAACTCTTTCAAAGACGTTGATTCAGATAGAAAATGAAAGGGCGGTAAAGACAAGAATACCCGGCACCTGGGGAGAGAAAGCCAGATATGTGTGGATTAAGAAGGAAAATATCATGGATATCTATAATGGAAAGACCATGCTTACTTTCATCGACAGGGATAAGGAGTACAAAATCTATGATGTTGATAACCGTGTGGTATCAACCATGAAGGGGGATAAACTATATTCGGATCATTATGATAAGGTTGAAGCATCTGTTCGTAAGCGCTATGAAAAGTCACAGGCTCAGGATATGCCAAAGACTGTGAAACAGTCAAAACCGAAAAAGAGGTGAAGATATGCAGACAAGTAAGAAAAAGCCATCTGCAGTATTTATAGTAACTGGTGCACTTCTTGCAGCGTATCTCGGATATCTGATCGGTGGGGCATGGAGTGATGGACAGAACCTTATGATATTTATGGAAAGTTTCAACCAGGTATGTCAGAAACCATTTGCAAATTATTTCAATGATAATACAGTGAAGAGTACGGCCATTGCATTAGGAATTTATGCAATGGCTATTTTAATGTACTACACGAGCCAGAGAAATTACATGCCTGGCAAGGAATACGGTACAGCAAGATTTGAATCTCCGCGGAAGGCCAATCAGGTACTGATGGATAAGGATGAAAATTTTAATCGAATCCTTAGTCAGAACGTGAAGATGTCACTGGATTTTCGTAAGTTGAAGTTAAATGGAAATATCTTGATATGCGGTGGTTCTGGGGCAGGAAAGACATTCTATGAAGTAAAGCCTAATCTTATGCAGATGCCAAGGAACTGTTCCTTTATATGTACAGATCCGAAGGGAGAGATACTTAGGAGCTGTGGGCAGATGTTAAAGGATAATGGCTATAACGTGAAAGTAATTAATTTGCTCGAGATGGATAAGTCGGATGGTTATAATCCATTTTCCTATATTCGAGAGGAGACAGATGTTGTAAAGCTTATAACAAATCTGATTTCAAATACCACACCCAAGGGAGCTGCGCCATCAGATCCGTTCTGGGAAAAGGCAGAGGGATTATTTTTACAGGCAATATTTTACTATGTATGGCTCGAGGTGAAGCCAAATCAGAGAAATTTTGAAACTGTGCTTAAACTGCTTGGAGAAGCAGAGGTTGCACAGCAGGGAAAACCATCTAAGCTTGATACACGTATGAAATTTCTGGAGGAAAATAATCCGATGGGAGCAAATCATCCAGCGGTGAAACAGTATAACAAATGTATGCGTGGAGCAGGAGATACCGTAAGGTCTATTATCATCAGTGCAAATTCAAGACTTGCGTTTCTCGAAAACAAACAGGTGCTGCGGCTCCTGTCCAAAGACGACCTGAATCTTGCCGAGCTTGGAATTGGTGTCAATGGCGATGGTGAGACAAAGACTGCATTATTCTGTGTGATTCCAGACAGCGATAAATCCTATAACTTTATCATAGGCATGCTTTATACACAGATATTTCAGGAACTTTATTACCAGGCAGATTTCAACTGCGGAGGGCGACTTCCTATTCATGTGACATTTATGTTAGATGAATTTTCAAATGTTGCGCTGCCGGATGACTTCTGTTCCCTGCTATCAACAATGCGAAGCAGAGAAATTTCAAGCATCATCATTATTCAGAATTTTGCACAGATTAAGGCACTCTTTAAAGATACGTGGGAGACTATACCAGGTAACTGTGATACCTTCATTTACCTTGGAGGAAATGAGCAGAGTACCCATAAATATGTATCGGAGCTGCTTGGAAAAGGTACAATTGATAAGAAGTCAAGTGGCGAAACAAAGGGAAGACAGGGCAGCTCATCAAGAAACTATGACGTGTTAGGGAGAGAATTGTTTACACCGGATGAGGTGAGAAAGCTGGATAACAGAAAGTGTATTCTTTTTATCCGTGGGTTTGATCCAATTATTGATAATAAGTATATTCCGTTTGGACATCCAAAGTTTGCCCAGACAGCAGATGGAGGTGGCAAACCGTATATTCATAACATATTAGAGGCATCGGATATTGTAGGTCCGTCATATGAGCTTTTGTCAGAAAAGGCGCTTAAACATTATAAGACGCTCAGAGAAAAAGGTGAGAATGTGTATATTGATAAGCTGTCTTATGAAGAATTTATGCTTATCAGTGAAAATGAGATTGGAAATCGATTCCAGATACTTGATGAACAGGAAAGAAAAGATCGGTTTGATGAGCAGGAAGCTAAAGAACTCGAATATTCAGATGAGAGTGTAGAGGTACAGAAGAAACGACCAAAGATAAATGGCAGAGATACTATTCTCCGCCGAATGTCGCAGTGGGAGTTTTCGGATGCACAGCAGGAAGAGGCGAAGAAAGCTATGCTTGCAGGAGTGCCAGAAAAAAAGATATTAGAATATTTTTACCCGGATATAGATGTCGAGGAGATGAAAAGAGTCCGAGAAGGGTATGAGAAACCATCAGCATAAAAAGCTGGTGTTTTTTTGTGCCAGAAATCATCCTGCATCAGCTAAAAAGGAGGTGGTTGCAGCATAAACGATTCAGGGAAAGCCTGATTTAAATTTGTTTACCGGGATTATCCCCCGTTTGGATATAAGAATTGAAATTATGCCAGACGGGGTAATACGTCTGGTAATTCAGATCAGAAGGAGATTAATAGTATGGGACAGAGAATAAAGAAAAATGTGGGCATGAGCAATTCTGCAAAGATGAAGAGTACGAAGGATAAGTTAAGACGAATCAGAAATAAGGCTGTTATAGCATGCATGGGCGCGGCAACAGCGGTAATGCTTATGAACACGACATGTTACGCGTCTGGTACAGGAACAACAGCGGTAACACAGCCGCTTGACAACCTGAAGACATTGATAATTGCGGTAATTGGCGCAGTTGGTGTCATCATTCTTGCAAAGAACGTCATGGAGTTCGCACAGGCATACCAGCAGCAGGATTCTTCAACAATGAACTCTGCGTTAAAGGGAATTGTGGCAGGTGTAATGATGGCGGGCATATCTACGGTTTTGACCTTCCTTGGATTTTAGTAATGAATAGGAGCAGAATTGCCGGAGCAGATAACTATCCATATATCTGCTCCGGAATCTGTAACAGGAGGTGAATCAACTATGGATGTATTTAAGCTTGGAGACAAAATCCTCGCATTGCTTGAGATGGTTTTTGGATTTTGGAACAACCAGGTATCGCTTGTATTTGCTATGCTCGGACAGTCACCAGTCAGCTTCAAAGGAGGAGGCCCATGGGGTGTGATTGAAAGTATTGAACCGATATTTGTAGCGGTTGGATCATCGCTTGTTGTCTTGTTTTTTGTTATAGGTTTTTGCAGTGAAAGCATAGACATAAGAGAAGAAATGCGATTCGAGGTTATTTTGAGACTGCTGATACGTGTGGGGCTTGCTGAGTGGTTTGTGGCAAACAATGTCACTATCATGAAGGCATTTTTCACATCAATAGGCAACCTTGTCAATCTGCTTTCGGCAGGATCGTATACAGAGCTTGTAATTGACAGCACGCAGGCAGATGTTATCAAAGACTTGGGATTTGGAGAAAGTCTGATTATGCTGATTCTTGCAGCACTTCTTGCAATCATCATTATAATCTGTGGTTTTTTCATGATATATACAGTGTATTTCAGATTCCTAAGACTGCTAATCATTGTTCCAATGGGTTCAATAGCATTTTCGACAATGGGTGGTAATCGTACAGTTAATCATACGGTTACAGCGTACTGTAAATATTTTTTATCGGTAACTTTTGAGGCCGTGACAATGGCACTGGCGATCATTGTGTGCAACGCATTTATAAATGCGGGGCTCCCGTCATTTACAGGCAGCTATTCTGACTGGGCACAGACGCTGATTTACCTATGTGAGATGACATTTACGATTGCACTGACAGTTGGAAGCGTAAAGGGTGCACAGACACTTACAAGCAAGGCATTTGGATTATAAGGAGGCAAGATAACATGATAATTGAAATTAACAAGGATATCGACCGATATCAGGAGTCAGTTGCAATGGGTCTTTCGGCAAAACAGCTTATATTTTCTGTTGCAAGTGTTGTATGCGGAGTAGGACTGGTATTTCTGCTCTATCCATATATAGGGCTTACAGGAGCTGCTTATGTTGCGATACCAGTAGTGGCACCGATTGCTCTTGGTGGTTTCTATTCGTATAACGGAATGAGTTTTTATGAGGTTATGGGAAAGAAAATTCATTTTATGTTTGGCAACAGAACACTTACTTATGTGTCAACAGAAGGAGAACCAGTAATCAGAGCATATGAGTTTGAAAACAATATATCAGAGAAGAAATCTGGATTATTTGGTTTTTGTAAGAAGCAGTCTGTAACAAACGATGATGCAGCTGAGAATAGTACAGCGGATAATCAGAAAACATTTGATGACACAAGGAAAAAGATGAAAAAGCTGCTGGAGGTCAGCGTTTTATCAGTTGTGGTATTTATGGGAATAGCATTTGCATATAAGTATGGTTATATTGACAAGTTCATGCAGATGCTTGGAAATAAGAAATAGAGACCTGCTTATCAGGTCGGAGTAGTTTGGGCATAGCCGGAATTACTCCGGTTGTGCCTTATTTTTGGAAAATAAGGAGGATAAACAGATGGGGTTATTTACAGATGGATTTAAGGAGCTCAAAAAGGCAAGTGAGCCGCTTTTCAAAACGCCGAAATCTATTCAGGAGACAATTGAGATTTTGGCAGTGGCAGAAAATGGTATTTTCGAGGTGGCGAGAAATCGTTACAGCAAATGTTATCTGTTTCAGGATATTAACTATACCACCACAAATGAGGCTGAGCAGATCGATATATTTGAGCGATACTGCAAGCTGTTAAATTCACTGGATTGCAATTTTAAGATCACAGTGAACAACAAGAATAAAAATATGGATGCCATGCGCAGCTCCATTTTGTTACAGGAAAAGGATGATGGATTCAATGAATACAGAAAGGCATACAATGAGATCATTGAGGACAAGATACTAGAAGGCAGACAGGGAATTGAGCAGGAACGTTATCTGACGCTTACGATAGATCGCAAGAACTTTGAGGAGGCTAAGGCGCAGTTTGCAACACTTGAGGCAACTATCCATAAGGCATTTAATGAGCTCGGTGCAGATATTGTTCCTCTTACAGGAAATCAGAGACTTAAGATTCTGCATGACTTTTATCATCTTGGAAATGAAGGACAGTTTGATTTCGATATAAAGCAGGCAAAGAAGGTAGGCGCTGACTTTAGAAATGACCTCTGTAATGGAATGTTGAAGTTTTTTCTGGATAGCTTTGAGGATGAAGGCAAATATTGCAAGGCACTCTTCATAAAGAAATATCCAAGTTCATTATCTGATCGTTTCTTAAACGAGATCACATCACTTCCGGTTCATTCAATCACAAGTATTGATGTGATTCCAGTTCCCAAAGATCTGACAACCAAAACATTGCAGAAAAAGTATTTGGGGATTGAGTCCGACATCATCAAGCAGCAGAGAGTTCGTAATAAGAATAATGATTTTTCATCAGAGATTTCATATGCAAAGAGAACAGAGAAAAAGGAAATAGAAGAGATCATGGATGATGTCAGAGAAAATGATCAGTGCCTTTTTTATGTAGGAGTCACAATTATTATCATGGCGGACTCAAAAAAAGAGCTTGAAAGTATCAGTGAGACTGTGGAGACAATAGGCAAGCGTAACAGCTGTACGATTGATGTTCATTACTTAAAGCAGCGGGAGGCATTAAATACAGCTCTTCCGATTGGTGTCAGGCAGGTTGAGACAATGAGAACTATGCTTACCCAGTCGCTTGCGGTTCTTATGCCATTTAATGTGCAGGAGCTTAATGATGCAGGCGGCAATTATTATGGTATAAATCAGGTAAGCAAGAACATCAATATTGGTAACAGGAAGAAGCTGATAAATGGAAATGGATTTACCTTTGGAGTGCCGGGATCAGGTAAATCATTTTTCTGTAAGATGGAGATGGGTTCGGTGTTCTTATCCGGTGATGATGAGATCATCGTTATTGATCCTATGAACGAGTATTTTGATGTAGCTCATACCTATGGAGGCACAGTAGTAAATATGTCTACTTATACAGATAATTATGTGAATCCGCTTTCCATGGATGTTTGGAATCTTGATCAGAACGATACAAAGGGATGGGTTAGAGAGAAAGGCGAGTTCATGCTAGGACTCTGTGAGCAGTGTATTGGGGATTCGTTAAATTCCCGTCAGAAGTCTATCATCGACCGATGCGTAAGAAAGATGTATATAGATATAGCCAGAAGCAGAGAGAAGTATATCCCTGTCATGAGTGACTTTTATGAGATTCTTATGGCTCAGCCGGAGGAGGAAGCTAAGGAGATAGCCTTATCATTGGAACTTTTTGTCAATGGTTCGCTTAACATCTTTAATCATCAGACAAATGTAGACGTAGATAACCGCTTTGTGGTTTATGGTATACGAGACCTTGGAACAGAGCTTAGCCCGATTACTATGCTTGTTATGATGGAGTTGATACAGCAGCGTATTGTGGAAAATGGAAAGAGAGGAAAGGCGACATGGCTCTATATAGATGAGTTTCATGTTCTTTTAAATTCAGAGTATTCCGCAAAGTATTTACAGCAGCTCTGGAAGAAGGTCAGGAAGCAGGGTGGACTCTGTACTGGTATCACACAGAATGTTGTTGATCTTTTACAGAACTATACAGCTACCACAATGCTTGCCAACTCTGAGTTTGTTGCACTATTGAAACAGGCAAATACTGACAGTGCAAAGATGGCAGAAGTAATCGGCGTGTCAGATGCGCAGCTTCGTTTTGTCACAAACAGTCAGTCTGGTATGGGACTTTTAAAGTGTGGTAATGTTGTAATACCATTTGATAATCAGATCGGAAAGGATACAAGTCTTTATAAGTTATATAATACAAATATTCATGAGCGTATCGCTGAGCAGAAGGCGAGGAAGATGGTAGATACTTTGTAAGATATGTATGGCAGTAGGTTTTCGATTGTGGTAAGATAAAATTCAATAGATAATTTATCCCCCACCTTGGAACTGATAAAAGTGGGGGATAAAGTGGGGGATAAAGTGGGGGATAAAAGTATAAAATATATGTATAAGGGGTGAGAAGATGCAGAATCTTGAGATGATCGTTAAGGAATTAACAGAATATGCCACTGAGGAAGAGTGGTTTGAATTTAAGGAAAACTGGTATGAAGAAAATGGTATAGGGGAGTATATTTCTTCTATGTCAAATGTTGCGGCATTGCTGGGAAAAGAAAATGCGTATTTGGTATGGGGCGTGAATAATGACACACATGAGTTTACAGGAACTACGTTCACTTATCATAGAGATGTCAAGAATGAACCTTTAGAACATTATCTTGCAAGAAATGTGGTTCCAGATATCGGTTTCTATTTTAAGGAGCTAACTATTAAATCAAAGAAAGTTGTTGTACTTGTGATCCCAGCGGCAAAACAAGTTCCAACCGCATTCAATGGTGTTCGATATTTACGTATCGGATCTAGTAAGGTAAATCTTAACAAATACCCAGAGAGAGAGTCACAGTTATTTGACATTTTAAGAAATGGATTTCCAACTATGGAGAGTGAGGAAGCATATGACCAGGAGCTTTCATTCAGAAAACTTTTTTTATATTATGAGGATAAAGGAATAGTATTGAAAAACTCAACTTTTGAGAAAAATCTGGGACTTCGTAATAAAGATGGAAAGTATAATATGTTAGCTCAGTTGTTGTCTGATGACAGTCAGATTCCTATTCGTGTGTCTATATTTAGAGGAAAAGATAAAGCATCACAGCTTTATTCAGTTCGTGAATTTGGCAATAATTGCTTATTATATTCACTGGATAAGGTCCTTGAATATGGAGATGTATTGAATATACCACAGGCAGATGAAAAGAATCGAGTTGTTCAAAGAAAAGAAGTTCCACTGTTTAATCAGGATGCATTTCGTGAAGCAATGATAAACGCTTTTGTTCATAATAGTTGGATAGATGGAAATGCACCCATGATTACAGTGTATAGTGATAGAATTGAAATATTATCAAGGGGAACCTTGGCACCAAAACAGACTTTGAATGGTTTTTATTTGGGGGTATCCGTTCCGGTAAATAGAAAACTTTCAGATATTTTTTTACAACTCCATATTAGTGAACGATCTGGTAGAGGTGTTCCGCAGATAACGAGTGTATATGGAAGAGAAGCCTTTGAGTTTAGAGATAATTCAATAGTGGTTACAATTCCATTTGATATTATGAAAGCAGAAACGGATGAAGTGATTGAAGATAATGAAAAGAAATTAAATGATACACAGCAGAAAATATTAGCAGAGATGAGAAAAAATTCCCAGATAACTCAGCCTCAACTTATGGAAATATTAAATATAGGAAAGACGGCTGTTCAGAAGAATATAACTTATTTAAGGGAAAACGGATATATAAAGCGTGAAGGTGCAAATAAAAATGGAATTTGGAAGGTCTTAAAATGATTATATACAGATAACATTATGCAAAGAATGGAGGAAAAGAGATGGTTGATTTAGCGTTACTTTCATATCGTGATGCTATAGATATGATTATGATATTTTACTCATTTATGGAAGGGTATTTTGAAGAAGAACTGAATAATTCTCCACAAGTAAAAAAGATAGTGGATCTTGGATATGTATATAAGACAGATCAAGGTTTATATGTTTTATCTGAGGCGGGAAGAGACTTTTTTCATGAATATATAAAAGATATTTCTGATAAGTATATTACATTTATGAAAGAAAGAGGTAGTGAAGTCAAAGTTTCGGATGTGCACGAGTGGTATAAAAAAGAATTTGACTTAGTATCTATAAAGGATGCTGAGGATATATGTGAATATATTAGAAAAAATCTTTGCCATTATGGTTATGGATCTGGAATTATACATTCAAGGACGAGGGGCAATTTATTTTCTATAGAAAAAATATAAATGAAATAATGTTACATAAGCCATTTGGGTTTTATCACCCAGATGGCTATTTTTTTGCCCTTTTATCATAAAAAGCGTTGGGCAATGGATGTAGAAGGTAGGTGAGATATATGAAAATCAAAAAGGTGGATAACAAGCCGATGGTGATACACACAAAGAAAAAAGCTGAGCTTCATACACATAAGGCAAGGCATGTGGAGGTTAAGGGAGCAAATGTTTTGACATCAAGCAGGGGGGATAAGGGGAGAACTATAAGTGGCATATCAAAGAACAGGCTGGCAAAGACAAAGATGTCAGAACGAGGCAGAAAGGGCATGTCTGCACATCTGCGTTCAGCTATTATGGAATCAAAGAAGTCTGTCAAGACAAAGACAGGGAGTATCAGGATTGCTGGTTCAGCCGGTGTTCAGATCGCGCTTAGTCAGATGGAAGGTGGAGATGAAATAAGGGATGCCGCTCATATTGCCAATGTGGTTGGAATGCCTGCTATGAGAATAGCAGGTGGCACAACTGATATCGCAAAGAAACAGGCAATTGAAGCTGCGAAGAAGCGTATCAAGAAAGCGAAAGCAGGTAAAAAGATTGCGAAAAAGACAGCGAAGAATACTGCGAAAAAGGCGGCAAAAGAAACAGCAAAGGAGACTGCAAAGCTGGCGGCAAAAGAAACAGCCAAGGTGACAGCAAAGACCGCTGCTACAGTTGCAGGAACAGCTGCAGGTGCTGAGACAGGACCGCTTGCGCCGGTAATTGGTGTTGCTGTGGGTGAGGTAGTTGGGAAAAGGGTTGGTGAAGAAATAGACAAAGCCAATGTGAAAGCTAACAGCAGGAGCCGAAAGATCAGGTTTTTCCTTGATAAAATGAAGGAGAAGGATAAACAGCAGGACAGTGTAGGGAAGATGGTAAGAGATCTTTTGCTTAACAGATTGTCAATACCTGCAAAGAAGATGGCAACGGCTGTAGCGGGATTCTTTCTTATGCTTGTTCTGCTCATTGCGGTCACAGTGACTCCGATTGTAGGCGTGATTGCTGTTTTGTATAATTCACCGTTTGCATTTTTTCTGCCTCCGCTTGAGGAGGGAGATACAGTTACGACGGTGACGAGTGCATATATGCAGGATTTCAACAGGGAGATCAATGACCTGATAAATAAACATTCCGGCTGTGACACAGGACAGATAGTGTATGTAGGTGCGGAAGGACAGCAGGCAGGAAACTATAATGATATTGTTGCTGTGTATATGGTGAAATATGGTGTGGAAGATACTGCAACTATTATGAATGATACTTCAAAGAGGAGACTTAAAGAAGTGTTTGATGATATGTGCTCTTACACAACAAGCACGGGTTCAGAGCAGGTAAAACAGGATGACGGGAAGAAAGTTAATCGGACAGTATTTTATGTAAATGTAAAGCTGAAGCATTATACGGATATGATTACCGAATATGCCTTTGATGATAACCGCAAAGAACTTGTGGCGCAGATGATGTCAATGTTTGGTTCGTCAACAGGGGTCACACCGCAGTCGTCATTAACTCAGCAAGAGATAGACGACTGGGTTAAGGATATAAAGGATGCAAAGCAGAAAAAAGCGGTAACATTTGCACTGACAAGGGTTGGATATCCATACAGTCAGGAACTCAGACACAGCGGGCGTGCTTATGATTGTAGTTCGCTGGTTTACTATGCCTGGCTTGAAGCCGGAGTAGATATCAGCTATGGCGGTGCAACCACAGCGGGATATGAAGCACAGGGGCTTGATCTGGCAGGGAAAGGTGTCAGGTATGAAGATATACAGCCAGGGGATCTGATTTTTTACTGCTTCGATCCAAATGAAGGAGGATATCTGCATATCGGTCATGTGGCGATATACGTTGGAAATGGAATGATGGTTGATGCAAGAGATACTGCGTATGGTGTGGTGTTCAGGCAGGTTGTGGCACCGGATTGTATTGTATTTGTTGGAAGACCATAGGTGAAGCTAGGGCAGGAGATCTATTCCCTGCCCATTGTTGTGAAGAAAAAGATGTGTCAAGTCTTCTATGAAAACTTGATATGTAGCCAATGATGCACGCGCCGAAGGCGATTTTGCATGGCTAGTGTTGAATAAGAAGGAGGAACAGATTTATGTCTAAGAAAAACAAGATGGACAAGGTACTTAAGAATATGGAGTATCTGATAAAGGAGCTTCAGAAAGAGTGGGATGAGTCAAAGGAGACGAAGCATACAATTATGCTAAGCGTTGATCAGGCAAAGGTGGTTAGGACAAAGCTTCAGGAACATATCACATATATCGGTGAAATGCTTGAGCATGATGATGTACTTTCGTTCAAGGAGAGCATGCAGTTTTGCAAGCAGAATTATGTAACACTCAGACTTGGAAGAAAGATCATTGCAGAACATGAGAAATTGAAAAGTTCTGGTGAGGATGTTATGAGACTTCCGCTTGATCGTGAGGAGTACAAGGCATATAGGGAGATTCGTGATCTTATAAAGGAGTAGGCGGAGGTAGCATAGATGGGAGTAGATAATAAGGTAAGGCAGATATATGAACAGGTGATTCATGAGGTGACACAGTCACAGGATGCCTGGAAATCTGTTCTTCGGCTTGCGGGACAGATATACCGTTACGAGTTTGATAACATTCTTATGGTATATGCCCAGAAGCCGAATGCTACTCTGGTTGCTGACTTTGACACATGGAAAAAGGTGGGTAGATTCGTAAAGTGTGGCAGTAAGGGAGCTGCCATCTACCCATCAAAAGCGTTAAACCCATATATGCGGTATGTGTTTGATATCAGTGACACCGGAGGGAGGCAGACAAAACTCACATGGGATTTGGAAGGAGACAGTCTTGAAAAATTCATGGATTATCAGACAGAAAATGGCAGGTATCCAGCGTATGAAAGACTATCAAGAGAAGACTCAGTAACCGCATTAAAGGACTTTACAAAACAGATGGTTCAGGAGATAATGGAAGAGAAATTCGGAGAACGTATTTCCGAATTTTCACAGATTACAGGCAGTGTGATTATTGAAGAAAACGAAAAACGTGAGAGCTTACAGCATGTAGATGATATTTATGATATAGTGAAGAAGAGTATTCTGTATGTTGTAGGTACGAGATGTGGATTTGACTTGTCTGCAGAAGAACAGGACTTCAGTCAGATTGTAAACGTAACAGATGAAGATATGATTTACCGTCTTGGTTCTCTCATATGCGATGTCTCCTGTAATGTTCTTAGAGCATATGGAAGGGACTGCGAGGCAGCCACCAAAGAAAGGAGAATTGTATATGGCAGTAGAGATGAGCTACATGGAAGTAGACGGGATTTTGTACCCAGATCTTCAGATGCCGGACGAGACGGAGAGCCTGACTCAGATCGGGAAGTACGGACTTCTGGCAATGAATTATCTGAAGGAGAACGAGGAGGCGAGGTACAAGAGCCTGCTGCGGTTTGGAAGGATGACAGAGAAGATGAAGGAAGTGGACGAGGAAGCAAATCAAATGTTAGATCAGTTGATAACACAGTATCTGAAATCACACAGACCAGTACATCCGAGCAGTACCATGGAGATGTGGAAACTCAGAGAACAGGCAAAGATGATGGCGGAAGAGATCGTCCTCACGGAAATAGTTTACAGGTATCATTAGAGGATGATGAAGAACTTAATAAAGAACTTAATAAAGAACTGAATGAACTTGATTCATTTGGTATGGGAAAGGAAGCAGTCACATACAGACAGGCTTCCTTTTTTGATGCAGAATTTGGCACTGATTTACAGAATCATATGCAGAATACAAATGATTCATATATAAAGCCGTTTGAGTCAGATAAAAAAGAAGCACTATCAGGTAAATATAATTATTTGAATCCAAAGAAGGAAACAGTGATTCCAGCAGGCTATATAAGGCAGGTACTTCTTCGTGGTTCAGGCTTTGCAGGCGGTAATGGCAGGATTTGTAAAATATATGAAAACGAGTTTGACGCGGGGACAAGGGCGAAAGAAATTCGTAAGGAATACGGAATGGGTGGTGCTGGATGGCCAATAGAAGGATATGGACTGCATGGGTACGACACATTCAAAGGAAGTGGTATTCGTTTACAGTGGAGAGATGAAGAGGGTGAGAAGGAAGGGTATGTTTCTTGGAGAACAGTTGAGGAGGAAATTGGTGCTCTCATAATGACAGGAGAATATCGTCCGGAAGCGTCAGAGCAGATACTGGATGATTTCGCAATACCGGATGAACCGGAAAGCTACGATTCAGTCCGGAGAAATGAACTGGAACAGTATGACGCGCTAGAAAATGAAGATATACTGGAAAATGAGATTACAGATGAAGAGCTTGCCATAGAAGACCAAATGGTGACGATGGCAGAATATAGTGAAGAGCTTGAGAATGAAAAGCAGAAAGATGAAATGGATGTATCCTATGTTGTTCCAGCTGATAAATCAGGAGGACCAGTTCCTGAAAAAAGAAATTATCATTATAATCTCTGGGATCTTCCTATTGGTGGTGCAAAGACAAGATACAAATGGAATATTGAAGCAATAAAACTGCTGAAAACATTGGAAACAGAAGGAAGACTTGCCGGATATGAGGAACAGAAGGTGCTTTCAAAGTATGCAGGCTGGGGCGGAATACCACAGGCATTTGATGACAAAAATTCTGAATGGGAAAAGGAGTATGCTGAGTTACATGCTTTGCTTAACGATGAAGAATATGCAGCGGCAAGAGCAACAGTAAACAATGCATTTTATACTTCGCCTGTTATATGCACCTGTATAAATCGAGCACTTGTAAGTTTTGGATTTCATGGCGGTAATCTGCTAGAGCCCAGTATGGGAACGGGTAACTTCTTTGGGAGTCTTCCGGCTAGCATGCGCAGTGCAAATTTATATGGTGTAGAGCTTGATTCGATATCAGGAAGAATTGCAAAGCAGCTTTATCAGACAGCAAATATCACTATCGGTGGTTTTGAGCATACAGAGTATCCTGATAATTTTTTTGATGTAGCGGTTGGAAATGTACCATTTGGAGATTATAAGGTCTTTGATAAAAAATATAACAAATACAACTTTCGTATTCATGACTATTTCCTTGCAAAAGCGCTTGATCAGGTGAGACCTGGTGGTATTGTGGCATTTGTCACAACAAAGGGCACGCTAGACAAGAGCAATCCTGCAATAAGACAGTATCTTGCACAACGGGCAGAACTGATAGGCGCAGTGAGACTTCCAAATACAGCATTTAAGGACAATGCCGGTACAGAAGTAACATGCGATATTCTGTTCCTTCAGAAAAGAGAGCGCAAGATGGATGTGGAGCCGGACTGGGTGCATCTCGGATATACAGATGATGGAATACCAATAAATTCTTATTATGTAGAGCACCCGGAGATGGTGCTTGGACACATGGAATATGATAACCGTATCTATGGAAAAGACAGCAGATATACAACCTGCGTCAATCTTGATCCGGAATTTAATCTGTATGAGGCATTGAATGAAGCGGTGCAGAATATGCATGCAGAACTTATAGAATTTCAGCGTCTAGAAGAGGCAGAGGAGAAAGGCGAGGATATCATTCCAGCAGATCCCGATGTTCGAAATTTTTCATTCTGTTTTGTAGACGGAAAACTGTATTATAGAGAAAACTCCCAGATGTACCGAAGGGAGGTGTCAAATACAGTGGAGGAAAGAATCAGGGCAATGGATGAAATAAGAGCTGCTACAAGACATTTGATTGATATACAGACAGAAGGATGCAGTGACAAGCAGCTTGAAAAGAAACAAGGAAAATTAAATGAGAAGTATGACAGATTTGTAGAAAAATATGGTCCTATCACATCGCAGCCAAACAGCCGGGCATTTCGAGATGACAGTGATTATCCGCTTCTTTGTTCGCTGGAGGAGGTTGATGAGGATGGACATGTGAAAAAGGCTGATATGTTCTATAAACAGACGATCAAAGCAAAAATGGTAATAGATCATGTTGCAACTGCCGTGGAGGCACTGAATGTCTCAATCAATGAATTTGGAACAGTCAATATTCCATATATGCTCAGTATATATGAGCCGGATCTTACAAAAGCAAAAGCTTCATTTGTAAAGAAAGCAGGACAGGACATTGATGAGATTACGTTCTCGGAAGAGGCTGAAAAAGAACTGAAACGTGCAGTCATGATCGATGAACTTTCTGGACTGATATTCTTAAATCCGTCAGCGTATAATCCAAATAATCCGAATTCTGGATGGGAGACAGCAGATGAATATCTTTCAGGTAATGTGAGGGATAAGCTTAGAATTGCCAGAGCTGCTGTGGATGCTCCAGATATTTTGCCGGAGGAAAGGGAGTTATTTCAGAAAAATGTATCTGCGCTTATGCAGGTGCAGCCGAAAGATCTAGATGCTTCTGAGATAGATGTGAAGATAGGAACCACATGGATAGAACCGGAGGATTACGAACAGTTTATCTACGAATTGCTTAACACACCTAAAAGAGCAAGGGCTGCAAGAAGCCAGTGGTATAGCAGCGGAATACAGATACACTTAAACAAACTGAATATGGAGTGGTTTATCGAGAATAAATCCATGGATAAGCGTTCAGTGGCTGCAACCAGAACTTATGGTACAAGCCGCATGGACGCTTATTCTATTTTTGAGAACACATTAAATCTTCGGACGGTTACTGTTAAGGACCGGATTGATGATGGAGATGGTAAATATCACTATGAAGTCAATAAAAATGAGACGATGCTCGCCAGAGAAAAACAGAATCTGATGAAGGACGCATTTAAGGAGTGGCTGTTTTCTGATCCGGATCGAAGAGCAAAATATGTGTCATATTACAATGAGACTTTTAACAATGTGAGACTGCGTGAGTACGATGGAAGTTACCTGCAGTTTCCAGGAATGAATCCCAAGATTGAACTGAAACCTCATCAGAAAAATGCTGTGGCGAGAATCCTGATGGGTGGGAATACACTGCTTGCCCACTGTGTAGGTGCAGGAAAGTCATTTGAGATGATGTCGGCATGTATGGAACAGAAGAGACTTGGACTCGCAAATAAGACTGTGATGGTTGTTCCAAAATCATTGATCGGTCAGACGGCAAGTGAGTTCCTGAGACTTTACCCCTCAGCGAATATACTGGTTGCTACAGAAAGAGACTTTGAAAAGAGCAGAAGAAAGCAGTTTATATCGCGTATTGCAACAGGCGATTATGACTGTATTATTATGAGTCATTCTCAGTTTGAGAAGATACCTATATCGGCTGAGAGGAAGAAAGCCATGATAGATAGGCAGATAGAGGAAATATCGTATTCTATAACAGAGATGAAAGCGAGAAATGGCGAGCGATGGACAATCAAACAGATGGAAGCACAGAAGAAAAAGCTGGAGGAGCAGATAAGGGAGCTTACAGATGAAAGCAGAAAAGATGACCTCATCACTTTTGAAGAACTGGGGATTGATTCCATCATGGTAGATGAGGCACATGGGTTTAAGAATCTTGCCATATTTTCAAAGATGAATAATGTGGCTGGCATAAGTTCCACAGGATCAAAAAAAGCAACAGATATGCAGATGAAATGTCAGTATATATCTGAACTGAATGGTGGCAGGGGAATTGTATTTGCAACTGGCACACCAATCAGCAATACCATGTGTGAGCTGTATGTCATGCAGCTTTATCTTCAGAGAGAGAAGCTTGAGCAGATGGGAATATATCACTTTGATGCATGGGCTGCGAACTTTGGCGAGGTGACGACGGCACTGGAGCTGACAGTTGAGGGCAGTGGATTCCGCTTTAAGAGCAGATTCAATAAATTCACAAATCTTCCAGAACTGATGAATGTGTTTCGAGAAGTGGCAGATGTACAGACAAAGGATATGTTAGATCTGCCTGTGCCAGAGCTTAGAGATGGCAAGTATGTTATTGTGGAAAGTGAGCCTGACTGGTACGTAAAGCAGGTTATGGAGGAATTTGTAGCAAGGGCAGAACGCATTCGTGGGGGTGGAGTTGATCCTAGTGTTGATAATTTCTTAAAAATTACTCATGAGGCGAGGCTGCTTGGAACCGATGCAAGACTGTTAGAGGCAGCGGCTCCCAATAATCCGGGTGGCAAGCTCAATAAGGTTGCTGATAATGTCTTTATGGAATATGAGAAGGCAGAAAATGAAGGTAAGATAGGATGTCAGCTGATATTCTCTGATATCGGTACACCAAAGGAAAACTGGAATGAATCCATGCTGACGGAGGGTTACTGGAAACATTCAGGAAATGAGGTTAGAGCATCGGGTGAATTTGATGTTTACAACTACTTGAAAACAGAACTTGTAAGAAAAGGAATTCCAGCAGATGAGATTGCATTTATACACGATGCAAAATCGGATGCACAGCGTGAGACACTATTTAAGGACATGCGTACCGGTAAGAAGAAAGTTCTGATTGGTTCAACCGATAAATGCGGCACTGGTGTAAATGTGCAGACACATCTTGTAGCCATGCATCATGTAGATTGTCCGTGGAAACCATCCTGTATCGAGCAGAGAGAGGGACGAGGACTCAGGCAGGGAAATGAGAATGAGTCGGTTGCAGTTTACCGCTATGTGACAAAGGGAACATTTGATGCATACAGCTGGAGCTTGGTTGAGAATAAGCAGCGCTTTATAAGTCAGGTTATGACAAGCAGGGCTGTTTCAAGGACATGTGAAGATATTGATGAGGCGACGTTGTCATACGCAGAGATAAAGGCAGTAGCAACAGGAAATACCATGATCAAGGAAAAGATGGAGATAGATAATGATGTACAGAGACTAAAACTTTTAAAGGCAGCCTATGACAGTCAGAAATATGGCCTTCAGGATAATTTCATAATTCGGTTTCCCAAGCTCATCAAAGCTGCAGAGGAGAAGCTTGCCTGTGTGAAGCAGGATGTGGAAATGAGGGATCAGGCTGTACTTGCCAGCGTAGACTTTGCGATAAAAATAGGAAATATCACATTTACTGAGCGGGCTGACGGTGGTACAGGTATGCTTGAAGCTATATCAAGGTGTAAGACAGGTGAGACAAGCAGTATAGGAACGTTTAAGGGCTTTGAGCTTTTGGTGGAGAAAAACTTCCTTGATATCAACTACCTTGTACTTAGAGGAAAGACAGATTACAAGACTGAGCTGTCAACAAGTCCGGTAGGAAATATGGTAAAGCTGGAGAATCTGTTTAATGGAATACAGGATAATATTGAATTTCTGGAAAAGAAGATAGAGCAGTATAAAGGTGACCTTGAAGCATCGAAGACTGAATATGAAAAACCATTTGCCTATGAGGAAGAGCTTAGAACAAAACTTGCCAGGCAGGAAGAGTTAAATGCTATGCTGGATCTTGAAAACAGCAGGACATGTGATTCGGACATTGCAAGAAATGATAGTACAAGAAAAGAGAGCAGCGTGGCAGAAAGTAAAATGATATATGGCATAGAGGATAAGGACACAAGAAGATAGAAAAACAATAACTGTCAGACTATGGACAGATGATACCGGGGAGGTTGCAGGGTGAGAAAAAATATAATAACAGTTATCTGTATCATAACAGGGATTGCCATATGTGCAGTCCCTTTTTATTACCATTCTCATGGTCTGGTAGAGACAGATAAGCTGATAAAGCAGTTTGAACAGACCGTGGAGAAAAAAGATGGCGTAGAAACTAAAGAGGAAAAGCAGGCTGAGAAAAAAGAGAGTCTTAGTAAAGAGGATAAGGCCATTTTATTCGAAGAAGATGTCATTGGCATCATTTCCATCAAAGCCATAGATATCAGATATCCGATTGTGGAAGGAGCGATCGCTTATGCGATAGGACATATGAGTGAGACAGCAGATATAGGCGAAAGAGGCAACTGCGTTTTGTGCGGTCACAATGGAAGTAGAAATGGAATTTTCTTTACAAATCTATCACAGCTTAAAACCGGGGATGAGATTGAAATCCTTGATAAAAAGGGAAATAAGCATGTGTACAGGGTGGCAGAAACAAGCATTGTAGAACCGCATGATGTCACAGTAACGGAACAGGCAGATAAAGAAAGGCTAACACTCTTTACCTGTGCAAATTATGGCACTCAGAGATTTGTCTGCAAATGCACTCCAGTAAAGGCAGGTGATAGCGACGACTAGAAATTGCAGATTTGAAGAAACAGAAGAAATCATAGAGCAGATGGATATGTCTGGGATTGCAGATGATATGGCAATTACAGAGGATAATATTCAGATTGTTATAAGCGGGTATTACGTGTATCTGGAAAGTATTGGAATAAAACTCCATAAAGGCATTATCTGTTATTTTGACGAAGAGGAGCAGATGTTCATGCCAGATGAAGCGGTGACTGTTATTTACAGGGAAGATTCTGACAGAAACAGATATATATGCTATGAAGCAGAGAACATGGAAGGGGCACTCTATGATTATTTGGGTGGAAGAATGACAGCAGGAGAAATTGCAAATCTTCCATGTGAGATTATTACAGAAAACATGAACAAATAAAGGAAAGGAAAATGCAGGTGAATATATGATGCCTGCAAGGATAAATGTATGAAATATACAATTAAGGTTAATGAAGTTAAAAAGCAGGATAGTAATGTGAAGGGATTCGCAACTGTGGTATTCGGGGATTCCTTCAAGATAACAAATATCGCAATTGTCCAGAACAAGGAGAACGGGAAGCTCTTTGTATCAATGCCGAGATATAAGTCAAATGAGAGAGATGAGAATGGGGCGACAGTATTTAAGGATGTATGCAATCCGATCACGTCAGATTTTCGTGAAGAACTCTATGGCAGTATTCTGGCTGAGTTTGAGTGTGTTAAGGATCAGGGGCAGCCTGATCGTGGTTACGCAAAGGAGATAGAGCCGCCACAGTTTTCCGTGACAGTGAGTCCGTATGAGAGGGAAGGTAGCAATATCCGCGGCCTTGCAAGAATTTATTTTGAGGACTGTTTCATAGTCAACAATGTAAACATTCTTCAGGGCAAGGAGAAGGTATTTGTATCAATGCCATCGTACAGAACCAAGCAGAAGGATGAAAAAGGTAGGGATATCTATCAGGATATCTGCTACCCGGTGACGAAGGACTTTCGTGCAAAGCTTTATGGTGAGATTGAGAAGGCATATGAGGAGGCAAAGGAAAAGCAGAGACAGGAGGTTGGTGGTATACAGCAGAAAACAGAAACTGTGAAGAATACAGATAAGAATAAAACCTCCAGTGCAGAAACTTTGCCATTTCGTTAGAAGAAAAAGAAATCAAAGGTCAGGCGGCATCTGATAAATTGGGTGCTGCCTGGTGGAAAGGAGTAGACTATGGAAGAGACAACTAAAGCGTCAATGACTAAGGATGAAATGATAATGGAGCTGATCGAGCTGCTAAAATCAAATGACAGAGGACGTCAGGCTGGAGATGTATTTGAGATGGCAGCTTATATTAATATTATCGGCAATCGCTTAGATCAGATGACGCAGGAAATAAATCAGATGCGCAAGGAAATGCAGGCGATGCGTGATGAACAGGTATCAAAGAGTCTGAAAGAAGTCTTATCAGATGTGGTCGGTAAGGCACAGTCGCGATGTAATGAGATGAAACAGAAACTTCTTGAGGCGAAAAATGATATGGAGATAAAGGCTGCAGAGATTGTAGGTGACTTTAGGCAGAAGGGGAAAGAGGCTCTGAACAAGGTGGCTGACTTCCTCGGGGTAAAGGAGAAGCTGTCAGAAATCCGTGAGAAAGTACGTGAGGGAATCCGTGAGACAGACCAAACACTTGCAAGAATTGATGGATTCTCAGAAGGTATGAGAACCGCGAGTCGTCAGATCGCAGACAGCTTCCGCGCGCTTGCTGGCAGGGAGAAAAAAGATTATGTGCAGGATGATATAGCCCGTGATAACCAGACATATCTCCGTAAACCATGGGAGTGGCAAAAGAAAGTTTATACTGGGCTAGAACTTCACCTCGATGTCGCCATAGACAAGGTAGATAATCTTCGTCTCGATGTCATGGATAGACGCATGCAGGAACTAAAAGATCGCAGGAAAGAGTCAAAGTCAGAAAATAAGGAAAAATATAGAACATCGGAAAGAGAAACATCACAGCTCTCTCCTGGGCGATTAGCTGTAGTTGCTGAGGAACAGCCGGTATATGGAGCTGATGCTTTTGAGACCTATATGGCAAAGCAGAATGGGAAAAAGAATGTAATGGATACGATGATAAATCGGGGGCAGATGGATAAGCGCAAGGGAAGATAGTGAAACTTTTACGCTGCTGATAGATATATTATGGGACGTGGGTAAGTGATTATTGCCTGCGTCCTTTTTTGTCGCCGGTGATGCGACCGGTGGATGGGGAAAGACGTGTAAAATAAGCTACATGTACAGATTATTGGACATACATAATGCTAAAATTTAGCATATAGAAGAAAGAAAATACAAGGACAGAACATATAGGTGTCGTAAATCATATGAGTGGAGGCGATGATTATGCATATACTAGCATTTTTACTGATGTTTATAGTGTTTTCTATATCCGCAGCTTGCAAAGGAGATTTTTCAGGACTTGAGGCAATTGGAAAAGGAATAGGATTTTTGATAATTCTGTTTGTTATGCTGTGGCTATTTACGCAGCCTGCATTGTTGATAGTTGTTATAATAATAGGGGCGATTGCAATAATTGCCTTTAGTTCAAAATAGGAGATGTCAAATTATGATTTTATATGCAGAACTGCACAGACCAGATTCAGAAGAAAATGTATCAAGAATCATATTGTCGTATAATATTGAAAAAGAATGCGAGCAATTTTGCGTATCCATTGATGATTATATGATAAGAACACTAGAAAACAATCCTGAGTTTGACAGAGTATATTGTAGATAATTTATTAAAGGACAGGTGGTATTTATGAAGAAAGATTCATTCGTAGCAGGTTTTTGTATAATTGCGTTAGTTGTCATTGTTTTGTACATAATTGGTGCAGCAAGTTCAGCAAATGAACCTAAGTGCATAAAGTCTGGATGCGATAATAAACAAGCATCAGGCAGCAGTTATTGTTATCTGCACAAGCCATACAAGAGGAACAATGGTTATTCAAACAATTCAGATAACTCATATAGTCACTCAGCAACTACTGAGATCACAAAAAGTAAATATAATAATACATCATCTGGAAGTACAGTGAGTGCGACAACGGAGTCATCTTATAAACACAGCTCATCAAGTACTGGCAGTCCATATAAGTCTTATGATGATGGCTACGATGCAATCTATGACGATGATGATTATGATTGGGATAGATACAACAGTGATCCGGATTATGCTGATGGTGTAGATGATGCCATGGACGAGATGGGGGATGACTGGTAAGAAATGTGTGTAAAAGCATTGTGGTTGAATAATTCTTGAAACCGCTGATTCTGAAAGCAATCTGAAAACGATTTGAGAATGGTGTTACTTAATAGTGCGTTCGCTCTATTTTTGTTGAAAGAGTACAACAAAAATGTTATAATTTTGTAGAATTTTATTGATATATCATGGTGGCGTATCATTGTGGTAGTTATGTGATTCGAGAGGTAAAAATATGTCAGTAAGCTACAAAAGACTGTGGAAGTTGTTGATTGATAAAGATATGAAAAAGAAGGATTTGGTCGAAACAGCAGGAATAAGTACATACACAATTAATAAGTTGAACCGTGGAGATAACGTTACAACTGATGTATTGGTTAAGATTTGCAAGGCTTTGAATTGTAGCTTTGATGACATTATGGAAGTTGTAGATGATAATTCGAAGAATGAATAGACTAGGAGATTGTTATGATAGAGAAAGTATGCCCATTCCATGGTATTCCTACTCCAGAAGGAAGATGTATGAGAAAGGAATTCAATGAAGAGACTGGAAAGATGGAAGAATGTCTGGCAGTACCAAAAGATTCATCCACGATTTATTGGTGTAAGAAGCACAGGATTCCTATATTTGATAAAAGATGTGCTTGCTGTGAAAGAGATTATGAATTGAATGGCATAAGGTTTGATTCAGACACATTCGAATATATAGGTACTGATATTAGACCTGTTTTTCCAGAAGAACAACTGTTGGTTGGAATAACTCTTGATAAAACAAATCCTATAGCGCTAATTGATAAATCTGTTTGGTATAATGGACATTCATATATTGTTGATGGTGAAAAGGTAAGACTCTCAATCGATGAACTTAATTCCCTTTCGTTAGAAGAAATAAAGGAAATAAAGAATTTGATTGAACAGTATATTTATTTGAATGATGAAAATGATGAGGAAGCATTTAATTCAAAAGTAGATTATTCTACTTTTAATCAGGTCATATCAGATTTTGTTTATGCAAATAAAGTTAGGTTTAGTCAGATTGAGAAAGAAGCCATTGAACATATACAGATGTGGGCTGATAAGTATGATAAGAAGAGCAGATTTGTATCATTTAGTGGAGGTAAAGATTCTACGGTAGTATCTTCACTAGTTGTAGATGCAATTGGGAGCAATGAAGTGTTACATATTTTCGGTGATACTACATTGGAATTTCTCACTACAGAAAAATATAAGGAAAGATTAAAAAAAACTATCAGACCAGCTTATTTTAGAACGGCAAAGAATAGAACAAAGAACTTTGAAGCATTATGTTCGGTATATGGTCCACCATCTAGAGTTATGAGATGGTGTTGTACTGTTTTCAAGACAGGAGCTATTACCGATTCGATGAATAAAACGTTTAAGAATCAGACAAGTGTACTATCATTTCAGGGAATAAGAAAATATGAGTCTGTAAGTAGAAGCAAATATGATCGTGATAGTGATAGCTCAAAAATAGCAAAACAAAAGACCGTATTACCTATTTTTGAGTGGACAGACTTTGATGTTTGGTTATATATTTTGACCAAAAAAATAGATTTCAATCAGGCGTATAGATTAGGATATTCACGTGTAGGATGTTGGTGTTGTCCAAACAATGGTTCATGGTCAGAGTTCTTGTCAAAGATATATATGTATGACAAATATGTTCATTGGAGGGAAGTCCTAATTGATTATGCAAGACAGGTGGGGAAACCAGATCCAGAAGAGTATGTAGATAGTGGAAATTGGAAAGCAAGACAAGGCGGAAATGGATTAGAGGCATCTAAAACATCAATTTTATCATATGAGCCATGTGCAGTAGAAAATGATACGTATAATTATGAATTACAGCAGCCGATAAATGAACAGTTGTATGAGCTCTTTAAACCGTTTGGAAATTTGAATTTTACACTGGGGAATAGACTTGCTGGAGAAGTATATGTCGTAGATAGAATTGGTAATCCTGTTTTGATATTAAAGGGACGGATAGGAACAACAAATTTTAAGGTAACAATTAAAGACAAGAAAAATATTACTGAGGGAAAAATTAATTGTCAGATAACTAAATTCCAAATGTGCTGTGCGTGTAGAGCATGTGAGAGCGTTTGTCGAATGAATGCGATTAGGATAACCGAAGATTCAAATGGAGAAGTATCATATCATATTGATGAAACTAAATGTGTTCATTGTGGAGAATGTATAAATCATTTTAACGGTGGTTGTTATATGAGAAAGGTACTAACAATAAAGAGAGGCAACTAATATGAGTAAAGAAATGGTGAAAAAACCTCGTGTAAAAGGCCATGGAACCTTTGTGTTACGAGATGGATGGATAAATAAAGCATTGTCAGAAATGGCAAAATCAGGAAATGAAAGAGTATTCACTGCATCCGATGCTACTGATATATTTGGGATTGGAAGCAATATGGTTACAGCATTAAGATATTGGGTGCAATCGTTTGGTTTTGTAGATGAAGCAAAACTATCAAAAGGTTGTTTTTTATCAGAATTTGGTGAATTGGTGTATAAATACGATAGATATTTGGAAGATTTATTTACAATTTGGATTATGCATTCGAATCTTGTGAAAAATTATGACAGAGCATCATTATTTCACGATTTTTTTAATGATGATAAAATCCAAACTGTTGGAAAAGAACAATTAACAACCATTTTTGTTCGAAAGTGGAAAGAATTTGAAATACCAGAGAAGTCAATTGAGAGCGATGTTGCAGTATTACTAAATACATACTGTAGAACGAAAGTAAATGATGATCCAGAAGATAAGATAGTTAGCCCATTGACTGAGTTAGGACTAATTAGTTTTAATGGAGAGGTTTATTCAAAAGTTCAACCGGATTTACGGACTTTACCGGATGAGGTTGTTTTATTTGAACTTAGCAACTTGTTTGAATATGAATATAATGGCAAAAGAGTAATTGGAGAAAAACGGAGCATTAGTATTGATAGAGTAGCAACAGGAATGTATAGTCTGGGGAATATATATAATCTTTCAAAGATTGCGGTTAATCAGTTCCTTAATAGATTGCAGAATTTAGGATTTATAACAGTTGATAGGACAGCTGGGTTGGATGTTATTTATGATATAGGGATACCAAAGCCATTAGATGTAATTAAAGAATATTATGCGCAAAGGTAGGATTATGAGATGAAGAAGTATTTAGGATTGAGCGAATTTGTAGGTTTTAATCCGGGATTTAGAAATGCTATTAATTTGGATTTGAATCTAAATCATAAAGAAAAATTACAAAGTTACATTCCAACTAAATCCTCAGTAGATATTTTGAAGAGATATTTAAAGGCAGTAGTTAATAATCAAATGCATTCATCTATGCTAATAGGACCATATGGAAAGGGCAAATCTCATTTATTATTAGTCCTTTTGGCAATACTCTCTTTAAACGTATCAGTTGAAGAAGAAAAAGAAATTTTAGATGAGCTTTTGGTGAAAATCCGCAGAATAGATGAGGACGCTGCAGAATACATTGTCAAAATTACAAATGATAATATTGGTCGTTTTATGCCAGTTATTATCAATTGCCAAGATGATGTGAATCAGGCATTTTTGCTTGGATTGAATAAGGCATTAAAACGAGAAGGGTTAAGTGAATTAACGCCGAAAACAGATTATCAGTATGCCGTAGAAGCGATAAATAATTGGAAAGCAAAATTCCCTGATACATATGATGAGTATCACAAATTGTTAAAAACAAAAAAAATTAGCCTTAATGCCATGAAAGCGGAATTAATGCAGTATAATCGTGATTATTTACTCATTTTTAAGGAGATGTATCCTCAACTTACATCAGGGAGTGTTTTCAATCCGCTAGCAGAAGCTGATGTAACAAGGGTATATATGAGTGTGGCGGACAAGCTTAGAGAAGAATACGGATATCGCGGAATATACATTGTATTTGATGAGTTTAGCAAATTTATAGAAGGTCAGGATAAAATTTCTTCTGGACTTAATATGAAATTAGTTCAGGATGTATGTGAGATGGCTAGTGACTCGAAAGATCCACAGATATATATTACTTTAGTTGCTCATAAGCCAATTAAAGAATATGGCACTAGATTAAGTCAGGAAACGATCAATTCATTTATCGGAATTGAGGGAAGAATTGACGCGGAAGTTATGTTTAAGACATCTGCTAAAAATAATTATGAGTTAATTGAAAATGCCATAATAAAAGACGGATTTGAAGTAGAGAAATTGCCTTCCAATGTAAGCAAGATGTATTTCTCTGAAAACACAATAAGTGATAACTATGCTGTTCCTGGTTATGAGGCAGAGTTTACAAGAGAAGATTTTGAAAAAATCGTAGTAAAAGGATGTTATCCGCTTACGCCAACAGCAGCGTACTTATTGTTAAGCATTAGTGAGAAAGTTGCCCAGAACGAGAGAACATTGTTTACATTTATTTCAAAAGACGAGCCAGGGAGCATGCCTGAGTATGTTAGGTCAAGTTGCTCAAAAAACGGTTTAGCGAGTTCAATATGGTCAATAATGCCAGATACTATTTTCGATTACTTTATTAATTTATTCAAGGATGAGGCGGATGATATAAAATCTATTTACCAGAAAGCAGTTGCAGCACTGGAGATTACAAAAATTTATTCAGATAATGTAATTTTAAATAGAATTATTAAGACTTTAGCTGTAATGATGATAGCAGATAATAGTCAAGAACTTCCTTGGAATGAGGATATGCTACGACTTGCAGTAAATTTGAACTATTCCAAAGATGCAAAGGAAAAATTCTCAGATGCTATTGATAGATTAGAATCAATTGGAGTTGTAGAAATAGATGGAAATAATTTTTATAAGTTTAAGACAATAGAGGGAAAAGAATTAGAAAGTGTAATACAGGAGAGGTGGCGTCTTGTTACTAATGAGAATGGAATAAAAGATGTATTACAGGATATATATCCTAATAAATATGTATTTCCTAAGAAATATAACTATGAATTTGGAATGACAAGGTTTTACAGATATTCTTTTTGTGATGTAAGATCTTTTTTGGCACTTAAAAACCCAGACGTATTTTTTGAAAATACAACATTTTGTGATGGACGAATAATATGCTTATTTCAAAATGATGAAAAAAATTATAGTAAGGAAATTCAAAAAAAATTACTTGAGTTTAGAAGCTACAAGATAGTTGTAATGTATGCTCACAAAATATTTGAGATAGAAGATGATGTACTGAAACTCCAAGTGCTGATAGACATAGTAGAGGACTATCGATTTATTGAAAAGAATAGTCGGCTTATACCAGAGATAAATGGACTCCGTGAGAGTCTTGAAAATAAGATAAGCGATTATTTGGTATCAAGCTATGGCAGATTTGGAGAGTATGATGTTGCATATTATTATGATGGAGAAGTTGTAGTAAGTTCTTCGGGAAATATAACTGAATGCATAGATGAACTGTGTTATAAGATATTCAATGCTACTCCAGTAATTAATAATGAATTTGTTAATAAACAAAATATTACTACAGGGGCAACTAAAACAGCCAGAAAAAACATAATGGAGCGATTATTGAAAAATGAATCTGTTAATGATTACATGACTGGAACAAGTCAAGATTCGACAATTTTCAGAGCTTTATTTGTAAGAAACGGTTTGTACAAGGAAACTCCAGAGGAAAGGATAAGTAATGTTATTGACATATTTGATACATATATTTCTGAATGTACGGGGCGTAGGAATAAAGTATCAGAGGTTATTAGCGTACTTACAAAGGAACCATACGGTTTACGCTTGGGGTTGTTGCCAATCTATTTTGCATATGTTCTTGGTAAAAAAACTTCAGATGTTGTAGTCTACTATGGAGATAAGGAGATACCGTTAACAACGGACACTGTAATAAATATGTGTGATTCTCCGGAACAGTACGAATTGTATGTATCTGAAAGTGATGCAGAAAGAGAAGCATATCTTGATAGTTTGATTGACATGTTTAATGTGGCTATTGATATTAACAGTAATGAATCTCGTATTGCTCAGATATTTAATTCAATGCAGAAATGGTATAGGGCATTGCCGCAAATAACAACAAATGTAAAAAGTAATCCTGATTATTTTGAAGATTCATATTATAAAAGAACATTAGTGAAAATGGGAAATATTCTTCAAAGATATGAGGTGAACCCGTATGAAGCATTATTTGAACAAATACCAAAGGTGCTTAGAACTGAAGGAAATTTAACGCAGTGCCTAGAGCGATTAGAAAATTATAAAGATAAATTACAAGGTTACTATAAGTGGATTGTGGAATGCACCATTGAAGAAACAAAGAAGGTATTTAAACAATCGCAGGATAGTCTAATTCATATTTTTTCGGAATGGTATGAAAATCAAAGTGACATGGCAAAGGGAACAATAGATGATCATTCTATTGCTACATTTATGAAAGCTATATCAAAGTTAATAAATATAAAAGACACGGCGATAACAAGTGATTTGGGTGTGATAGATGATATTGTAAAATCAGTCTCTGGTGTACATATTGATTATTGGAATGATTCGTCTCTTTCTCAATATGTTATGAAACTAGAAGGATTAAAAGACAAAATTGAGAAAATAAAGGATGAAACAATAGATAAATCTGATAGTAAAGCGGTATACACAAGTAGAAGTGGGCAACAGTTTTATTATGAAATTATTGAAAGTGACGAAACTGAAATGTTTAGAGAGGTTTTAGCAGGAACAATAGAAGATTTTGAAGGATTAGGAAAAAATGATCTGATTGCTGTTTTACTTGACGAGGTAGAACGTATATTGAAGGATGAAAAATGAGAAGAGGTGATGGTAGTGGAAGATAGTATTTATTTAGATAACGCAGCGACAACATTTCCGAAGCCAAAGCAAGTTTATGATGCTATGGATAATGTAAATAGGACATGTGCTGTTAATGCCGGAAGAGGAGCATATAAGCTCGCTAGTGAGGCAAACAAAATTATAGATAAAACAAAAAGACAATTGCTAGATTTAGTTAATGCACCTTCATCTGCAAATGTTGTGTTCACTCCATCAATTACTATTGCCTTAAACATGATTCTTCAGGGAATTGATTGGCAAAAGGGAGATGTGGCGTACATATCGCCATATGAACATAATGCTGTAGCTAGGACTCTTGAAAAAATAAGGAACGATTATCAGATTGAAGTAAAGTTAATGCCGTTACATGATAATTATGAAATAAATGTTCCGTTGTTGGAAGATATGTTTATTCAAGATAAACCTAAATGTGTTTGCTGTACGGGCATAAGCAATGTGACTGGTTATATTTTACCAACTAAAGATATATTTCGTGCTGCAAAAACAATTCAAGCTATAACAGTATTAGATTCAGCGCAATCGCTTGGATTAGTGGAACAGGATTGTGATAATATTGATTTTATTGCATTTGCAGGACATAAGACATTATATGGACCATTTGGAATAGGGGGGTTCATTGATAACAGTTACATTGAATTGAAGCAAATTATAGTTGGTGGTACAGGGAGTGATTCGTTAAATTTGCTTATGCCAAAGAAAAGTCCAAATCGTTATGAATCTGCAAGCAGTAATATAGTTGCTATCGCTGGACTTAATGCAGCTCTAGATGGACTGGATGTTAATGAAAATAATAAAAAAGAAAAAGAACTTACAGAATACTTGGTAAAAAAGTTAAAGGATACTTCAGGTGTGAGGTTATACTTGCCTAATACGAGTAGTCATATAGGAATTGTTTCGTTTAATTTAAAAAATAGTGGGTTATCAGCTGATGAGATTGGAAAAATATTGGATGATGAATTTGGAATTGCAGTCAGAACAGGTTTCCATTGCGCACCATATATTCATGGTATTATTGGGGATTTAGAATATAGCGGAACTGTGAGAATTGGCTTGGGAAAATACAATTCATTTGATGATATTGATGCGTTGTGTGAGGCGCTTGAGGAGATGGTATAAATGAGTTTGCAAGATGTTGAAGTAAAAATTGAATATAGATCGCTTATAGATAATGTAGCTAAAGAATTTTACATACCCATTCTGCAAGAAGCTTGTCATTATAAAAGAGCTGTTGGCTTCTTTTCATCCTCTTCTCTTGTTGAGATATCTAAAGGAATAAGTGAGCTAGTGAAAAATAGCAGTTCTCATGGAAAACCGTGTATTCAATTAATTGCATCACCCAAGTTATCATCAGAGGATATTGAGTCAATAAGGGAAGGATATAGGGCAAGAGAAAAAGTAATTGAATGTGCTCTTTACAGAGAGATGACTGAACCACAAAATCAATATCAAGAAAAGCAATTAAATTATTTGGCTAATCTTATTGCTGATGGAATTCTCGATATAAAGATTGCAGTTACATTGAGTAATGCTATGCTAGGAATGTATCATGAGAAGATGGGGATTATTTCTGATTCGGAAGGAAATAGAATTGCTTTTTCTGGTTCAATGAATGAATCAATCAATGCATTTGTTGCTAACTATGAAACCATAGATGTATTTAAAAGTTGGACTGGGGATTTAGATCGTGTAATAAAAAAAGATTTGGCATTTGATTCTATGTGGGCAGATACAGAGCCAGGAATAAAGGTTTATCAGTTTGAACAGGTAACAGATGAATTTATAAGTAGGTATAAGAAAGATACTGTAGTATATTCTGAATATAAAGAACCAGAGGATCAGGGAAATATATACGAAGATGAACTTACTTTTTTTAGGACACCTTCAGGTGTTGAATATTATGATTATCAGAAAGATGCAATGGATGCATGGATAAAGAATGGATGTTGTGGAATTTATGATATGGCAACGGGAACTGGAAAAACATTTACGGCGTTAGGAAGCTTGACCAAGTTATCGCAGCTAATGAAAGAGCAGATTGCTGTTGTAATAGTTGCTCCGTATATTCATCTTGTTGAACAATGGGTAGAGGACATTGAGTTATTTAATGTAAAACCAATAATAGCATATGGTTATCAAGGAAATAGATGGAGATCTGAGTTTAAAAACGCAATTTTAGCTTATAATAGAGGAATTAGAAAAAATTTTTGCATTATTACGACGAATTCAACATTTATTTCTGATGATTTTCAAAATTTAATAAAGGGGTTTAGAAAAAATTATTGCTTTGTGGCAGATGAGGCTCATAATTTAGGGGCAGAAAACACAAGAAAATGTCTACCTAAAACGGCAAGATATCGCCTTGCATTATCGGCAACCTTGGAGAGACACAGAGATGAGAATGGAACTCTCGCTTTAAGGCAGTATTTTGGAAATGACTGTATTAACTTTTCTTTGAAAGATGCAATTGATGGTGGCTTTTTAACACCGTATTATTATTATCCGTGCCTGGTGTATTTGGATCCTGAAGAGTTAGAAGATTACAATGAATTGACGCGAAAAATAATTAGATGTGGTGGAATTGCAGAAACAGGCGAAACGAGTGACTATGTTGAAAAATTGCTGATAAGGAGAGCTAGAATAATCGCTGGTTGTAAATCAAAGATTGATAAACTGATAGAAGTTATTGAACCTTATAAGGAAGACTATCACATGCTAGTTTATTGTGGCGCAACAAGCTACGATAGAACAGATATGGATGATGATGATCAGGTTAGGCAAATTGATGAAGTAAACAGAAGACTGTATACTCAATTGGGAATGAAAGTGTGTAAATTCACTTCGTCTGAAGATCCTGAAAGAAGGATAGAAATAAAAAAAATGTTTGTTGATGAATCGTTGCAGGTTATAACTGCAATAAAATGTTTGGATGAAGGTGTAAATATTCCGGCGATAAATAGAGCATTTATTTTGGCTAGTAGCAGTAATCCAAAAGAATATATACAAAGAAGAGGAAGGGTATTAAGGAAGGCTGAAGGGAAGGAATATGCAGAAATTTATGATTTTGTTACTCTTCCAAGAAAACTAGAGGATGTAAAATATCTTGATGAAGAAGAGAGAAAGAGAGATTTAAATCTTGTGTATCGTGAATTTGAGAGAATGATGGATTTTGCTAATACATCAAGTAATCCAACAAAATCAGATTTTCTAATAGCAAAAATACAAGAAACATATCGCATTAATAAGCGTGCATTTAAGGAGGAGAGCGAATGAATGATTTTATTACAGAGGATAATGAACTGATCGAATATGAAAAAATAGAAGTGGACGAGGAGCGCTTGAAACGTATGATAATCAGGATATATACTGCAGAGCGATCAAACACGAAAACAGCTAAATATGGTGAGCGTGAAATGAAAGATCTTATAAAGTCTATTATAGAGGGGGAGGTAAAAAAATGTTATTAAAATCGATTGAATATTTTAATTTCCGCCCTTTTCTTGGAAAACAGAGAATAGAGTTTTCTGCTTCAAATGAAAAGGAAAATGTAACAGTTATCTTGGGGGATAACACACACGGAAAATCCACTTTCGTATTATCGTTCATTTGGTGTTTTTACGGAGTGAGTAAATTTAATAAGCCTAAAATATTAAATGAGAATGTTGAAAATGATATGCGACCGGGGGAACAAGGAAAGGCGTATGTTCAGATTGAATTTGAAGATGATGGTAAAATATATACGATGAAACGTACTCAGCGATTTTTCATGCAAAATAATGGCGTGTTGAAAGCAGAAGATAGTATCGCAAATTTGACATATATAGAAAATAATGAACAGAAAACAGTTGGTAAAATGCAAAGTGATATAAATGTTGCTATTAAATCTATTTTACCATATGATTTATCTTCATTTTTCTTTTTTGAGGGTGAAAAAGATAATGAAATATCAAAAAAGGATCTTAGCGGTGCGGTAAAAATATTAATTGGACTGGAGGCTTTTGATAATATGAGAAAACACCTTCATGGCCCTCAAACTCAGGATTCACCAACTGCCGCAAGCGTTATGGGATATTATTGGGAAAAACAGAAGGATGCAAGTGGGGATGCTGCAAAAAAAGCATTTGCTGAAAAAGTTGCAGCAGAGAAAAAAATTGGCAATGTACTAAAGCGTATTACAGAAATTAATAATGAAATTGTAGAATATGAAGATAAAATTGAGGAGATTAATCAAGTGCTTAGAGAAGCCGCGCCGTCAAAAGAGTTACAGAGACGCCGTGACCAGATTGCAAGAGAGATAAAATCTGCAGAGGAAAATGAACGGAAAAAGAACAAATCATTTTTAAGATGTTTTAGTGAAGAATCATTGGCATTGTTTTTGACACCTCTTTTGGGTAAAACAGCAGATAAGCTAGTGGAGTTAGATGTTAATGATAAGGGGATAAAAGGTATTGAAGCAAAGGCAATCCGGGAGTTATTGCATAGAGGAGAATGCCTTTGCGGAACAGATTTAAAAGAAGGTTCTGCGGCATATAAGAGTGTAGAAAAATACATTGAATATGTTCCCCCTAGGTCTATAGGTGTATTAGTGAGCGATATGCAGGATAAAATTGCTGAATATTCCGAAAAAAATAAACAGTATGTTTCTAAGATGGAAGATTTGTACTCGGAGATTTTAAATTGCAGAACTAGAATAGATGAACTTGAAAGAGAAGACAAAGAAATATTAATCAAGATAAGAGAAATTGGCGAGTTTGATACAAATGAGGCGGAGAAAAATCTAACTATATATAAAGGAAGATTGAGGTCTCTTAGAGAAGAATTACAAAGAAAGAATTCTGAAAAGGGAAGTTTGGGATCGGCAATTGAAACGGCAACAAATAATTTCAATATGTACAAGAATAAAAATAAGGAAGTGAGGGAATATCAAGTTTATTATAAATATGCAGAGGCAATTTATAATTGGGTTCAGGACAATTACGAACAGAAAGAACAGCAAGTTAGAGATAAATTGAATAAACATATAAAAGAACTATTTGATAACATGTACACTGGACATAGAGATATTTCGATTGATGAAAAATATAATATAAACCTTACATTCAATGGCAAGGATGTTGATATCACTGGCGGATTAAGAGTAATTAAATATTTTTCGTACGTTGGAGCATTGGTTAAAACTGCATACGAAGTAATGAAAGAGAGAGAAGATGGTGATAATGGAGAAATGTTAGGAGAACAGTATCCTCTTGTTTTGGATGCGGCTTTTTCCCATGCAGATTCAACACATACTAAAAATATTGCACGTCAGCTTGCATCTGCTACTAGTCAGCTTATTTTTGCGGTTATGGAGAAAGACTGGAATTATGCAAAGGAAGGGCTTGATGGACATGTTGCAAGAATATATGAGCTACAAAAAATAAGTGAAACAGAAGTGAAAATAGTGGAGGTGTAGTATGGCTGGTATTTCTGAAAAAGGTAATAATGGTTTATTTGGAAATGAAGTTGAATTTAATGGAAAATATGCTACATATGCTCGTTTTCTAAAAGATGAAGTAGGTGTATTTCAGACATTCAGAGAAGTATATGTAATCGGGGCAATCGTCGGTTATTTAAACAATAGAACAGAATCTAAGGATGAAGGAGATAAGGTACAATCTGCCTCAATTTTTACAAATGAATTGAGTAAAAGGAAGATTGATCTAAGACATATATATAGAACAATAATGCTTTTAAAGGAAGAGGAAGGATTTACTCTTGATGATTACAAGAATAGAGCTTTTAGAGACGATCCTGTTGAAAATCCGGAAGTATATAAGAAAAATATGCAGATATTTAATTCTTATGCCTGTGGAGGCGTTGAATATTTATATGAGATGTTTAGAGATAAAAATAATGTAGAATCGGTGGTGGATACGTTATATCAGTTCTTGCATGAATTTAGTGTTGATGTTGGCATTGTGGAAGAAGAAGAATTGCCTGAATTTGATTTGAAGTTCTAAGAGAAGGAATATTGAAGGAAGACCTTAAGATTCTAGTGGTCCCAAGAAGATTAAAATTTTTTTGATATTTACACTATACAACAAGAACATCTGTTTTCCAAAAAGTTCTAGGAAAGAACTCGTAAATGCTCCATAGAATGTTCAATTTCTTACTATGGAGTATTTACGTTTTTGCCACCTGTATACATGAAAACTATAAGTGGTAAAGAATATGCAAGGTGTGTATTTCCTGTTTATACATACCAGGATTATCATTATCCAAAGTAATATATAATGTCAAGGCCTTGTCAAATTGTTCTAATGCTTCAGCATGACGTTCTGGGCATAACATCAGTAGTTTGCCATATAAAGCCGTTGTGCGAGCCTCTGAACTCATATGCTGTCCAGGGAATCGTTGGTCAAGTCGCTGGTAAATTACTATAGCGTTATTTATATACATTTCTGCATTTTGGATTTTTGATTGTCTCATTGCAGTATCTAGATAATGATTAATTCCCATAATGTTAGAGGTAGGCTTTTCGTTTAGATTTGTATATATCAGTTCTGCTAAATTAAAATATGTCCATGCTACCTCAGTAGAATCTATATTTCCTCTGGCATTTGCGAGAGATATCCGTATATCCAATGCTGTCTTGAGGAGTTTCTCTGTTTGCCTTTTATTTTCTAATATTTCATCCATAGTTAGATAAGTTATATCATTTGGGTTGGTATTTTTTGAAAATATAACTTTTGAAACATCAATGTTCGTATAAAATGCGCCAAGGTTATCAAGGCTCCATGCATAATCGTGTAATAATCGATAGTGTTCAGGATGTGCTGAACACAGAATTTCACGATAATTTACAGCTTCATTAAGATAGATATCAGCCAAAGTGATTCTTAATATGTCATTATTAAGGGAATTGCTTAATATATACCCTAAATGGTCTAGGCTGGTAGCTAACATGAGAATATTGCTATCAGTGTTTCCTTCCTCTTCTATAATCTGCTCTGCCAATTCAAGTGATTCCTTAAGTGTGAGTTCGGCATCTTTATAGCCAGACTTTGTGTATGAAAGCATATAGCCATAATAATATGTACATTTCCAGTACTGTTTCATATCGATATCATTCTTGGATGAAACTGATGAAAAATAATCATGAGCTTTTTTATAATAGTATTTACCCAAATTGATATTTCCGCGTTTCCTGGCAAAATCGGCAATATTGATCCAGTCATTTGCAGATAATATATCACCTTTATAAGACAGACAATCAACAAAAACAAGTTTCCTCAATGATGTCTCAAAACTATCAGATTCATTAAAAAATGAATTATCGGTGATTGAAGAGATAATTCCACCTAAGCATTTTCCTTCTCTGATCATTTCTTGCTTTATGTCCCAATATGTGGAATTTGTTTCTTTTGAGCAGGAAATTGCCTGATTCACCAGGGGATGAATAAAGAAATAATCATTTGTCTGTTTTATCCAGCCTTCTCTTACAAGTGGTGTTATGTCCTTCAGATTAAACCCCATCCAATCAGTTACTTCTTGAGTGAATACTCTTTCATTTTCTCGGAGACAATGAAAATCCCATAATATTAACTGTTGAAGAGGACTCCTTGTCTTAATATTAAAGAGCTTATATAGCTGACTTGCGACAGTCTCATTTCCTATGTCATAATATTCATCGTCAGACTTATCGGTTTTTAAAATCGTATAGTCGTGATTAGTTTCTACTAATGTATCGTCTGCATAACTGAAGTTATTCTTTATACGTTGATAGTATTTGTTTAGGTCGTGAGAAGAATGATAGCAGCCTTTGGCAAGTAACTCTATAACCATTGTGTTATATCCTGCAAGAGCACATAATGTCCTAACAGTTTCTTCATTGGATGAACGATATTTTTCTGATTCCGGAGAGTAATGATAAAACAATTCTATACATTTTTTGTCATCAGTTGCATTTCCTAGGTTTTCTATTTCATATGATGTTTCATATCCAGGTAATTCTGGTAATCTGGATGTAATAATAATTGTTATATTATTCCAAGAAGACATTCTTATAAGTTCTTTGTCTTGTCTTGGGTGTTGATTAATGCTGTCAATGTTATCGACATTATCTATCACAAGCAATTTTGATTGAGAGCTGTTTTTGAATGCTTTTTTTAAAGTCTCCCATTTTTTCGTTGCATCATTTTCAATCATTGTTTCATCGCTATAATTGATGGAAATATCAGATATCATACTTTGCTTAATATTGCCGGAGTAGTTAATCCATCCATAGCAGTCGTATTGATCTTTCAAATGAAAATATATCATACTTGCAAGACTTGTTTTTCCGCAACCACCCATTCCGTGAAGAAAAATATTAGAAACTTGATTGCTTCGTAGATCATAAGTTATATTATTAAATTCCTTTTCACGGAAAAGCACCTTTTGTGATGTGCTATGGATTATCATAGAATTAGTTAATTCTTTAGGAAGTTTATAATTTTCTGCTTCTCTATAAAGTATGGTGTTTGTAGATGCACCTACAACAGTATAGTCTGTAAGTTTGTGGGGAAAAATAGTATTTGGGCATATACAATCATTTAGCTTATCACTTTTATCGAGCGATCGCATTTCATATGGAATTACTTTAATGTGTCTTTGGGCTATTTCTGATTTGAGGTTAACGCTTGTATTTAAGAAAGTGATGGTTTCCTTTCCTAGACGATTATCACCTGTTGTGAATACGTAAAATAGGATATTAATCAGAAATTCAGTTAAGTCTATACAGTCAGTAGTAAGTAATTCTTCTCTTTTATATCCAGAATACATGTTAACAGTTTGAGTTAAACCGATGGTTATATCTGATGATATCGATCTGTCGTGTTCTATTATATAAATTACGGAGGAAACAAAATCCTGTATTTGATTTTTATCAAGTATACTTTTCTGTAATTCAATAGATGTTTTTTCAAGTTTGTCAATAAGTATATCTTCGTTTGTATCTAGGCATTCCTCTCTAGCTTCTTTCAAAACAACACAGTCACAATTTAACAGATGACTAACTGTTCCCCTGTCTTCAAAATCTCTTTTGGCAACAAATTCTTGAAAGGTCTTAGCGCAAACAGTTTTCCGATATGCATAGTTTCTTTTGCCATAATATTTTTGGGACATAAGAGTGAGCAAAACACCGATACAAAGATACATTTTAAAACCTCCAAAGCAATTCAGATAATAAATTACGCAAATATTATAACACATGAGATATAGCATTGCTATACATATAGCTGGAATGGATGTGTTTGATTCGGTGAAGATTGTGTATGAGTACAAGGTTCAAAAATTCAACTTTTATTCAACTTATTATCAGCCAATGTTGATTTCAAATATAGTATAACGAATATGCAAGGGAAAATGATTCAGCAAATAAAAAATTACAGACTTGAAATTCCCATCTGATGATGATCTTTGGCACAGATCGAAACATAGGCAGTAACATTACTGGGTATGTCATGGGAGCCGGCCGGTAACCTAAAAAGTATATTTTAAGGAGGATAAAATTATGTCATTTTGGAATGAAACCGTTTATGAGAATGGAGTTGAGGTAAGGTACAGCAACAACTGTGAGTTGTATCATTTGGATCCAAAGACGGGAGAGTATGATGC